>CAYVVZ010000022.1:0-12701 GCA_964455365.1 uncultured Anaerolineaceae bacterium
TTACCAAGCGTCCCTTTAGTGGACGCTCACCCTGGTGTAGCCTGACGTTTTGAACCTCAGGTGCAGGGCAGCAAACCATGCATTTGCGAGAAGAACGCTTAACTTGACAGCTATGGGGCAAAACAGGTTTTGGTGCGATGACCCTGGTTTCTGTAGATGAGCCAAACTGTTATGATAAATCGTGCTATAGTGGAGGTGTATAAGGGAAGAAAGGCAATACTATGCCAATAGAACCCAGTTGGTATGATGAAGAACACAGCATCATCAAGGTAGATATACCAGCACGTAGTTCTTGGGATGAATATTATGTTGCAGTTAACTGGATTGTTGCCGAGATGAAAACAGTGGATCACCGGGTTGATGTGATTTTCTATGAAGAAGTCGGTATGCCTAGCGGAAATCCCATCCCACATTTACGTTGGGGGACAAAGCAACTTATGGCGTTACCCAATATGGGAGATACGATTGTCGCCGGGAAGAAGCGCAACAATACGTTTAGCAGAATCATCCTGGAAACTGTCGGAAAGAGTTTCTCACCCTTCGTACTATCCGCAGAAAAGAAGCAGGAACTGGTTTTTCTCTCTGGCCTGAAAGAAGCGTTGGCACACATTTATGACAAAAGAAAGGCGAGCAGTCCCCAGGGGGAATAGCTTGTTCTAGCCATATCGGTAGTTTGTTTCGCACTTCGGGTTTTTCTATCCATTGCCACAGAATAAAATTTCTCTTCTTAGAGTGCATCATTTCCATGCATCCTTCATTTGACATCGCCACGAAAACTACTATCATTAGCCTTAAAGGTGAACAACGTTAGTTTTCAGATGAGGTGTAGAGATGATGGCACAAATTGAGGGAAGACCGCGTACTGTTTCGATACTTCCTGGCGTGATGCTGCGCGTTGAAGGGATCGCCGCGCTGCTGGTCACGATTGCGTTGTACGCACAGACTGGCGCTTCCTGGTGGTTATTTCTGGCGCTGCTCTTCGTGCCGGATCTGGCCTTCATCGGGATCGCCATCAGCCGCGAATTTGCCACGCTGCTCTACAACATCGTGCATACCTATACGCTGCCGCTGCTGCTTGGATTGGCTGCCGTTGTTCTCGGCGCGAACGATCTGCTGCCGATTGTCCTCATCTGGGGCGCACATATTTCGCTGGATCGCGCTGTTGGCTATGGCCTTAAGTACAGCCTGGAACCGAAGAACACCCATCTGGATCGCGCATAGACTATAGACAGGGATTTCGTAGGGGCGACCCGCCGGATGATACACATCAGGCTAAGGATTACTGTGTCTCATTTCTGGCATTTTCGGGCACGACATGTCGTGCCCCTACGATAGTGGTTTTTGTAGGGGCGGATCATGATCCGCCCGCAACAAGTAAGACTGACTACAAAGGGAATAACCTTCCATGAACATTACCCAATACGGCAACACCATCCAGCTTACACGGTTGATGGCCTTTAACAGCTATCTGGTGCTGGAAGACGATGGCTGCACCGTGGTCGATACCAACTTACCCGGCAGCGCACAGGATATTTTTGACGCAGCGCAGAAGTTCAATGCCCCCATCCGGCGCATTGTGCTGACGCACGCGCATAACGATCATGTGGCCTCGGCGGATGCCCTGCACGCCCTGGTTCCCGATGCGGAAGTCATTGTCTCCGAACGCTCTGCACCCTTCCTGCGCGGCGAAATGACGTTACTGCCGGGTGAACCCGTCGACGAACTGCGCGGCGGTTACACACAAATCGAAACCGAACCAACCCGGCTCGTGAATGAAGGTGATCAAATCGGCTCGCTGCGTGTGATTGCTGCGCCGGGACACACACCGGGGCATATCGCCCTGCTGGATACCTGCGACAATAGCTTGATCGCAGGAGATGCCTTCGCAACCCAATTCGGCGCGGTGGTTTCTGGCAAAATGAACTGGCTGTTTCCCTTTCCAGCGATGGCAACCTGGCACAAGCCCACTGCCCTGGCAACCGCGAAGAAATTGCGCGACCTGAATCCGGCACGCCTCGCCGTTGGGCATGGCAAGGTGATAGACAATCCCAGCGTATTGATGCAGCGTGCCATCACCGAAGCAGAGAAGGCGTTTGCGTGACGCTCCCCCCTTCCGTCCCCCCACGTTGTGGAGGGAAACCAAGTCCCGCCCTGCGCAGCGGGGAGGGATTTAAGGCTTGTCCGGTATTACTGTCGTGGTCATTGAGGCTTTTCTCGGCTTTTAACAGATCACATTGTAGGGACGAGGCCTGCCTCGTCCGAAACAAGCAGGCGGACAACGCAGGCGTTGTCCCTACAGGCGGCGATCTTGCCTATGAACCCGATGTTTGCGTTGGTTTCAATACCGGACAACGCTATTTAGGGAGGGGAAATGCGAAAAGTCGCCGAGGATTAAAATCCCCGGCTACAAAAGACCCAAACCCACTAAAGGGGTTATAAGGACGTTCTATAAATCAGGGTGGTTACCAAGCGTCCCTTTAGTGGACGCTCACCCTGGTGTAGCCTGACGTTTTGAACGTCAGGCGCAGGGCAGCAAACCATGCATTTGCGAGAAGAACGCTTCACTTGACAGCGATGAGGCATGATAGTTCATGCCCCTGCGATGTATGCGAAAATTAAACCTGATAACTGACAGCTATTCACTGAAAACGGAAACAATGCCCTATCCCGCACAAATTGAACTTGAAACCTTAATTGGAACCGCACGGCGCATGATCGAAGAACATGGCTTCGAGAAGCTCTCGCTGCGGATGATCGCCGAAGAACTCGGTGTGAAAGCCCCTTCCCTGTATCGCCATGTGAGCAACAAGACCGCGCTGCTGGCAGCCGTGAATCAAGTGACGCTGCGGGAATTGTTTGTCGTGATGCACCGTGCAATGGAAGCAGACGCTCCCCTTGAAGAACGTCTGCTGGCGATTGCCCATGCCTATCGCGCCTATGCCCATGCCAACCCCGCAACCTACGAACTAGCCTTCACTACCAGCATCCCGGAATTGCAAACAGAAGAATCCGACGCACAAAATCTGGAAGCCGTGCTGCGGATTCAAGGGCTGTTCACAGAATGGATTGGTGGCGGAGAGGATTCGTTAGCGGCCTTGCGGGGGGCATTGGCCTTGATGCATGGTTGGGTGCGTCTGGAGATGGCGGAGCAGCTTCGGCGCGGCGGTGATCTCAACGCACATTACGAGCTGGCCTTCCGGCGATACCTGCGCGGCTGGCAGGCTAGCGAACGCTGATCCGGCGCAGGCCATCCAGCGAATCCAGCAGCAGCGCCGGAATTTGCCCCGGTTCGCTGTCGGCTTCTTTATACAACCAACGCGCCCATTGCAGGCATAACTGCTTCACATCGGCAGGCGGCTGATAGAAGTCGATTGCGCTGCCGCTGGTATGTTCGGCGGCGGATGTACCCTGCACGCCTCGTGCAACGGTCAGCACATGGTTTTCGCTGTCGATGCCCAGGACGCGGAGATATTCGCTGCCAATACGCAGCAAATGCCCGACCTGGAAATTGCCTGCATCGGCTACGGTGATGGTCACATCATCGGCTGCCAGCGGCGATTCCTGCACGGTGTCCCCGCTGGAGTCCCAGGCATCCGACCAGTTGGGATGATAGCCCCACAGCGCCGTAATTGAGATAGCGTTATCCGGGCTGGTCAGATACGAGAAGGCTTCGCCATCGGTGCGATGCAGCGCTCCACCCGGCAGCACTTCCAGCGCGTCCAGGCTGATGCTATCGCCGTCGCCATCCAGCACAGACAGCAGTTCCAGCAAATCCGCCTGCAACAGAATGGCAGCGGCGTTTCCCGGCTCCACATCGTGCGCGATGGTCAGCCGATGGGGGCAGTAGTGGCGATGTGTGTAGCGCTCAATCGTGCGGCTGGCGGCTTCCAGCGCTGCCAGCAAACGGGCATCTTCAGCAGTATCTGACTCCGCAAAGCCCAGATGCTGGCGTAACTCCGTGAGTGTTGCAATGGTGTACATCGTTCCTCCTGTAGAATTTAGTTTTTAGTTTATAGTAATCAGCGCGTGTTTATTAAAACGGACATTACGCGAAGGGTCGCCGAGGATTGAAATCCCCGGCTACAAAAGACCCAAACCCACTGAAGGGGTTATGAAGATGTTCTATAAATCAAGGTGGTTACCAAGCGTCCCTTTAGTGGACGCTCACCCTGGTGTAGCCTGACGTTTTGAACGTCAGGCGCAGGGCAGCAAACCAGGCATTTTCGAGAAGAATGCTACACTTGACAGCTATGGGGGAGACTTCTAGCCCCTCCTTGAGAATCGGGGAGGCGGGTGGGGAGTGGCTAAATATCCCTTGTTCTGATCGTAAGACTTTTATTTACTGACCTTACGCACAGGCTCCTGAAAACGGGAAGGAACCGCAGAGCAGTCGATGAGCGTCTCAGCATTTCAGCTTGTCAGCCACAAAGTGCGTTTTTTGAACACATCACGACTGCAAAAACGTTTTTGCTGATGGCTGATGGCTGACCGCTTACGCTCGTCGAAGCGGAAAAAGTTGTCTGCAAAGGCTGCTGCGTAACATCAGTTATTTACAAACACGCTCTCAGTCTTCAGTTGTTCGTTATCCGTTGCGCACTTCAGAGAACAAATGGTTGGGCGTGATCTCAGACCTGCCCGAAAATACCGTTCAACTGCGTAACGACTATGGTTTTCAGTTGTTTCTGAAGCGGACTTTTTGGCCTGTTCTCGACTCAGCACTCAATCCCCAGCACTCCGAACTGCTTCTCACCGCGCCGATGTGGTAGGCTTTCCCTGACCGCTGACCTGCTGAAGGCTGAACGCTCTATGGATCGCCAAGAAATCACCGATGCTCTGGGATTGCCGCCGGGAACATTGCTCTATCTGACGAAGGTAGCGTTAGAACAGTGGGGGAATACCCTGCATTTTGAGGCCATCGCCGGGGAAGATATGGCCTTCTCGCTGGATTTCCGTGACTGCCGCGAATGGAAGTGGCAAACCTATACGCACATGGACTCCGCTGGCGAAACTTTCCCGCGCACGGAGTTGGTTAACGTCCGGCTGGGACGCAGCCAGCATCGCAGCCCCGCGCATCTGCTGACGGAGCATTTCGGCCTGTCGTTGTTTTATGGGGAGGTGATGGTCATTCGGGATGGGGAAGCGGTTGTGCTGCGTTAATCTGGGAAGACCGACGAGAGCAGCAGTCGGAAACCAGGTAAGACGGTTTCACCTTCCAGGTATTCAGGCGCTTCTATTTTTTGGAGGCGCAGCGAACCATCGGCGTTCTGGCTGTAGACATCCGCGACACGCTCTTCGGGATAAATCACCCAGACAAGCTGCGTGCCGTAGTGCAAATATTTTTCCACTTTGTTCAGCATCTCACGCGGACGGTTGCTCGGTGAGACGACTTCGACAGCGAGATTGGGCGCGGTAGTGAACTGCTTCGGCAAGGTTGGCTGGCGTTGTTTCGAGATGAATGAGGCATCCGGGATGAACTCATCATTATCTGATAGCGTATAGCTCACAGAGTCGCTAAATGCAAAACCGAGATCGTGTGCCTTCACATGCGCTCGTAGCGCGGCGTACACTTCATCTGAAATGTAGGCATGGGTTGGACTGGGGCCAGCCACCTCAACAATCCTTCCGCCGATTAACTCAAAGCGTTTTTCTGCATTTTCTGGCAGTGCAGCATACCGCGCTAAGTCGGCTGTGGTGTAGGTCTTTTCCTGGAATGTCATGGCGATTCGCCTCGACTAACGGACAAATTCCATTATATCTGATGTGTGATTGCGGGCGAACCTTTTTCGCCCCTACGCATTTCTTCGTGTCCTTCGCGTCTTCGTGGTGAAAAATCGCTATTACTGCCCGGTCGCATGAATGCCCGTAAATTCATCGAACAGCGCCATGATATGCCGCGTGCTTTCTCCCGGCGTGCCGTCTCCAATCACGGTATCATCGACCTGCACCACAGGCAGCACGCGCTTATTCGCTGCGGTGATGAATACTTCGTCTGCGCTGAGTAATTCGGCTTCGCTCAAAGAACGGACTTCAACGGTGTAATGCGGCGTTGCCAATTCCAGGATGGCTTCGCGGGTGATACCGGGAAGAATCTCCTCTGCTGGCGTGACCAGGGTATTGCTGAATAAGGCGAAAACATTGGAGGTAGTGCCTTCCGTGATGTGACCCTCTGGCGTGCGATACAGCGCTTCGATGCCGCCAACTGCTTTGGCACGCTGCTGCGCCACCACCGCCGGAAGATAAGCGATGCTCTTGGCAGCCGGATACAAGCGCTGCTCATCGGTGATGATGACCTTCACGCCTGTTTGATACCACTCCGCCGGATAAGGACTCAGCGGCTCAACCATCACAATCAGCGACGGTTCGCCATCCGGCAAGATGTTGGTTGTGCTGATGCCACCTGTTACCACCATACGAATGCTGAATTCCTCGCTGATGCCTTCGTTGCGGCGCAGGGTTTCCAGCACAATCTGCTCGAATTCTTCATCGCTCCAATGTAGTTGCAGCGCGATGATCTCGCAGGAACGACGCAGCCGCGCAATGTTACGTGTGAGGCGGAAGGGCTGCCCGCCATAGGTTCGCAGGTAATCAAACGTGCCGTAGCCCCGTAGCACGGATAAATCTCGTACATTCAAGGTTGCTGCTTCGGCAGACACAAATTCCCCGTTTACGTAGTAGATGCTCATTGATGGGTACTCGCTTTCTTATTTAACAAAGTGCCCGTTACGAACCACCCTGGCCTGAAGCTTGGTTGTTTTGCGTGAGACGTGATTCAGGCAAACCACGCCAGTGGCTTCGGTACGCAAGCGCACATTGTAGCATGTGATCTGCATTGAAGCATGGTGTGGATATAGCGGAGGAAATAACGGAATGGTGTAAGGGCAACATGCGGGGGAAGATGCGCATCAGGATAAAGATTTATGTTTCTCGTTTTTGGCATTTTCGGGCAAATGTACCTCACCCCTAAATCCCCTCTCCACATGGAGAGGGGACTTTCCCGGCCTGCTCTGACAGTTTTTGCTCCCCCTCGCCGGACGGAGAGGGGGACGGGGGTGAGGTGAAAAATGCGAGACTACAGCCATGCCCACGACAATTGAGGCCAAACCTGATGCGCATCACCTACCGGAGATCGCCCACAGACAAAGCGACTTACTGCAACTGGGCGGTGATGATAATCACATCCTGCAAAGTGGTTGCCGGGGAACTGGGAACTTGCGGATCACGAAGCTGAATATTCTGCGCATTGTCGTACCCTTGCAGCACCTCACCGAAGATGGTGTGTGCGCCGTTCAGCCAATCCGTTGGCGCATAGGTGATGAAGAACTGGCTGCCATTCGTGCCGGGGCCAGCATTCGCCATCGCCAGCAAACCCGGACGATCAAACACCAGGCTCGGCACAATTTCATCCTGGAACTGATAGCCAGGGCCACCGGAACCTGTCCCTGTAGGATCGCCACCTTGCGCCATGAAGTCTTGAATCACGCGGTGGAAAATGGTGTTGTCGTAGTAATCGTTCTGCGCCAGGAAGACGAAGTTATTGACCGTGACCGGGGTCTGCTCTTCATACAACTCCACATAGATTGGCCCCGCATCCGTGCAGAAAACCGCCTGATAATCTACGCCTTCTTCCAGCACCTGCTCGGCTTGCCCGTAGCTGCGGCTGGTGGGTTCGGTGGGGGTGGCATTGTCACAGATTTCTTGCACCGACCCACTAACGGGTTCTGCGTTGGCGACCTGTGCATCTCCACCTGTAGCAGATGTATCGCCACCATTTGCTTCATTGATACTGCCCACGATTGACAACGCAATCAGGGCGATTACAACCAGCGCGATTGCTAGAAAGCCCAGCCACAGCCAACGCTGTGCCGGATTATTGCTCGTATTTTGTGCCATCGTTCATCCCTTTACATCCATCAGGTAAATCGCGCTGCACAGTGTAGCAGACAACCATCGTAGAGACGAGTTCTGACTGTGATGGTTCAGGGTAATCGCTTCAAAACGATTTTCACCACACAGACACAGAGGACACAGAGAAATTCGTAGGGGAACGTCCATGACGCGCCCGTGGGTTCGACAGGATCGAACTCCTTGTATCCTGGGAATAGGAGGGGACGATTTTTCCGAAGAAAGGTAATCATCCCTCCATTCTCTATTCTTTAATCGCACCTGCCGAGATACCCGCAATGAAGTAGCGTTGCAGGAAGAGGAACATAATCAGGAATGGAATTGTCGCCAGTGACGTACCGATCATGATGCCGCCCCAGGAAATATTCGTCAGGCCGACCAGCGTACCCAGCGCAACCGGGATAGTGTACGACGATGAGTCGGTGAGTACCAACAGAGGCCAGAGGTAATCGTTCCACTGCGCCAGGAACAACACAATGCCAATCGCTGCGATGGAAGGCAAGGACATCGGCAGCACAATGCGGAAGAAAATACGGATCTCACTCGCACCATCGACTCGCGCCGCATCCAGCAATTCATCCGGCAAACTCAGCAAGCTCTGGCGCATGAAGAAAATACCGAGCGTATTGGCAAGCCCAGGAAAAATAACCGCCCAATAAGTGTTACTGAGCTGGAGCTGCTGCGCCACCAGGATGAACTGCGGAATCACCAGAATACTGTAGGGAATGGTCAGCGTGGCAATGATGACGCTGAAGAGTATCCGCTTGCCCCGGAATTGGAACTTCGCAAAGGCGTAGCCCCCCATCGCTGAAATCAACGTCGCTGTCGTGGTGAAGATGATCGAAATCACCACCGAATTGAAAATCACGCGGAGGTAACCTAGCTGATCCAGGCTGAAGCCCGCATCATCATTCGTGCCACGGATGAAGCGGTTGTTCAGATCATTCCAGTTTTCTTCCAGCGCCCCCCCTGGCAGCAAGGCCGGTGGTGAACTGATGATCTCGCTGTTGGGCTGTGTGGAAGCGATGATCATCCAGAAAATCGGGATCAGAAAGAGGAACGCTAGCGCCGTCAAGACAACATGGAGGACAATAGATGTGAGACGATTGAATTCTCTCATTGATCCCTGCCTCCTACAAAGCGAATTTGCAGCAGCGACACAATCGCAGCGAACATCGCAATCGTATAACCAATGGCAGAAGCGTACCCAAAATTGAACGAGCGAAAGCCCTGTTTATACAAATACGTTCCCAATGTCTCGGTAGCACCTGCGGGGCCGGTAGCGGTAATCAACCAGGGTTCGGTGAACAGCTGCAACGTGCCGATGGTCGAGAGTACCAGCGTGAATAACAACACCGGGCGCAGCAATGGCAGGGTGATCGACCAGAAAATGCGCACCGGGCTAGCCCCATCCATCTGCGCCGCTTCGTATAACTGCTCTGGAATGTTCTGGATGCCCGTCAGGATGATGATGGCGTTATAGCCTGTCCAGCGCCAGGTAATCGCCACAATGATCGTCACCATCGCCGGAATATCAGTCGTCAACCACTCAACCCGGTCAAACCCCAGGGTTGTTAGTCCATAGTTCAGCACGCCGTACTGGGTATTGAAGATCAGGCGGAAAATCGCTGAATAAGGCACAGCACCCAGCACCAACGGAGCAAAGAACGCAAAGCGGTAAAAGGCTTTGAACTTGAGCTGTTTTGAGTTGAAGGCCAATGCAAGCAGGGTGGCGAGCGCCAGCATCAACGGAATTTGCCCCAGCAAAATAAGGGTGGTATTGCTCAAAGCACTCTGGAATTGTGGATCATTGAGCAAGCGCTCCCAATTGAATGTAGGGTTAAATACCCAGGGGCGAGAGCGTGTATTCAATAAACTCAGATAAAACGAGTACCCAATAGGCCACACCCAGAAGACCGCGAAAAAGAACAAAAAAGGTGCCAGGAAAATATAGGGTGTAAACGTCTTATAACCAAACCTGGATTCGCGCTTTGTGGAGGGTGCTTTGCTTGTCCTCACGGATGATTGACCAACTGACATAAGTTTTTTCGTTCCCCGATCCAAACAATAAAGGTTAGAGACAAATGGGAATTTCACGCATGAAGGTAAGGATTCATGTTTCTCTTTTCGGACATTTCGGGCACGACATGTCGTGCCCCTACATCAAAACATGGCTTTTGTAGGGACACGGCATTGCCGTGTCCGCCAAAAGTGACGCTTAACTGAATGCCTGAGAATGGGAATCGCCCATGATTCCCATCTGCCAAAAAATCAATCTTGTGTACTATTCCGATTCAGCAATCGGCAAACCGGTGATCCCCGAAATCTGGTTGGCGGCATCATCCAGTGCTGCTTGCGCACTTTCGTATTCACCATTCAGGTAGGAGTCCACGACAATGGTCATGATATTACGTGCTTCCTGGAAGAACTGCGTACCATTGGCAGGCGGTACATCGTCAGCATTGCTGTAAATCACATCCCAGATGGGCTGACCACCGAAGTATTCCAGTTCTTGCTGTACTGCATCGCTATCACTCACACTGAGCAAGGAAACGGAGAAGGCGAAATCTACCAGCGTGCTTTCTGCATTTTCCTGGTCGGTGAGCAGGTTCAGCAGGAATGCATAGGCCAGTTCTTTGTTTTCCGACGAAGCCGGGATTGCGAAGGCGCTACCACCGATGTTGCCAGCGCGAACGCCACCTTCGCTGAATGCCGGAGTCGGGTACACGCCCCACAGACCTTCTTGTTCTGGCGAGTTCGACTGGATCACACCAGCGTACCAGGAGCCGAAGAATGCACCGGCTACATCATTGTTGCTGATGGCCTGCAACTGCCCATTCCAATCGGTATTGAGCAAAACGCCCGCATCCCACAGCGTGCCGATGGTTTCCAGAGCGCTCACGCAACCTTCCTGATTAACCGTAACGGACGTGGCTTCTGTATCGAAGTAGAAGCAGCCCGCCTGGTTTGCCAGCATACGGAACCACTCATCATCACCACCTTTGCCGATGGATGCGATGTAGCGTTCTTCGCCGAAGGTTTCTTGCAGTGCCTCACCTGCTGCGAGGTAATCATCCCAGGTGGCGATGTCTGCCGGGTCAATACCCGCTTCTTCCCACATATCACGACGATAGAACATCACCGTGGGACCCATGTCGAACGGCAGCGCGTAGATCGCATCACCGACCATCAATTCCGTCCACTTGAATTCAGGGAACAGTTCGAACAATTCTTCCGCACCGTATTCACTCAAATCGGTGAAGCAGTCCGGGAACTGCGCCCAGAAAACGGGAGCTTCGTTGTTTTCAATGAGGTAAATATCCGGGAGATCCAGGCCGCCCGCTGCGCACCCTGCCAACCCACGATCATAAACATTCTGGTTACCCAGGTCTTCTACGACAACTTCAACATCAGGATATTCTTCCTGGAAGCTTTCAACGGTGGCTTCCACGATGGGCTGGTTCACATCCCATACCCAGATGGTCAAGGTCGCATCATCTTGTGCAAAACCAATCTGACCGATGCTCAACATCAACATCACGACAAACAGAAAAAGTAAATTGCGTCGCATAACAACTATCTCCTCAGGAACATTTATGTTTGTAAACGTAGGATGCAACTCCTGCACGTAAGGCAGCATTGAATCCAACGGGCATTATACTCCGCATTATAGGAACTGCGCCAATGAAACCATGCTCTGGGATTGGGCAACTCAACCAAAGTTCGGCTGCAATCCCTGGCAGCACTTGCGCGAATGCAGAAATTTCCCCCAATTTTGAACACCCCCGCCACCGCCCGCGTACTAAAAGATGAAGGCGAGTACACACGATCAAAACGAGCGATGGAAGTAACGGGTTGTGAATGGTGAATCGATTGAAGAACAACTCTTATACGCCGCACAAGATGGCGACCAGGATGCCTACGCAGAATTGCAACTGCTGCTGGAAGCGGACATCCGGCGCTATATCCGGCGCAAGATCAATGATCCCTATACCGTCGATGACATCGTGCAGGAGACATTTCTCGCCTTTTACCAGAACCTGCACCGCATCGAGCCACTTTCCAATTTGCGCCCGTATATCTTTCGCATTGCTCGCAACAAATGCTATGACGACTTGCGCAAGCTAGAACGCAATGCTGATATATCGCTGGATGAGGAACCCGTGCAAGTGCGCGTTTCCTTCACCGAAGCCCATCACCAACCCAAACCGGACGACCTCACCCATTGGATGCTGCTGCATCTGGAAGTGCAAGAAGCCATCGAACAACTGCCGGATAGCCAGCGCGAAGCCTTGCAGTTATACAGCGAAGAGCAGATGACCTACGCTGAAATTGCCGAAATCATGGGGTGCAGCGTCGGCACGGTGAAGAGCCGTTTGTATTACGCCAAGAAGAACCTGCGCGGCTACCTGCGTGCAGAGACCATCGCCATCCTGGATGAAGAATTTGGCGACACGCCGCATCCAGTTAAAAAAAACGTAATGCATAAATCGTCAGAAGCGGATGTTTCCGTAGGTATGCAACCATGACGGGCACGTATCAGAATGCATGTTTCTCATTGCGGGCACGATAGATCGTGCCCCTACACGAAAACAGGTTTTTTGTAGGGGCATGGCCTGCCATGCCCGCCATACAAGAAAACGGGTGATTTCACGGCACGTCCACACCGGATAACAATCAAACGATAGATCATAGATTATGGAACACTGAGGAAGTAAGCCATGAACGAAAAACGTAAGAACGCAGCGGATGTTTCCGTAGGTATGCAACCATGACGGGCACGTATCAGAATGCATGTT
>CAYVVZ010000022.1:12801-68384 GCA_964455365.1 uncultured Anaerolineaceae bacterium
GATCATAGATTATGGAACACTGAGGAAGTAAGCCATGAACGAAAAACGTAAGAACTCCGATGAATTTGACGGGTTAGAGGAGGAATTCGAGAAGATGGAAGACGAATTCCGTGGCATGGAAAACGAATTTGAGAGCGCGATGGAAGCCAATGAAGAAGCCATGGAAGCCGTCGAAAGCTCGCTGGAATCGATTGATCTACGCCTGGATGAAGTCTTCGCGGAGATGGATCTGGAACTGAGCCGCATCCTGGATGAAGGCCAGAACGCAGGAGTATCCGAGGCCGAAATTCGCAATCGGCTGGAAACTGCCCGCGAAGCCTATCGCCAGCAGTTGGAAGCCCTGCGCAATGCCAAGTCCGCCGCCCGCGAAGAATACAGGCGGCAGAAGCAAGCACTGCGGGATGCCAAACGCAACCGCAAGCGCAGTGCGCGTCGTAAGCGCAAACGGGGGGAGGGAAATCGCGGTTTTAGCATGAGCTTCGGGCTGGGTGACGAAGGTGTAAAAATGCGCGTTGATCCGCCGGATATGCCATACCCTGGTATGCCACCCAAACCACCGCAGCCGCCGCAGATCATGATGGGACGGGTAGAATTCCTGGGGGATGAAGACCTGGAAAAGATCGACATGCAGGCATTGGCAAAGCTGCTCTCTCGCCTGAACGCCCTGCTCAAATCCGCGCACCAGCATGATATGGCGGAATTGATCGTCGCCAATTACCAGAAGCTGCATCAGCAAGCCGTGGAACTGCTGCCGGATGATGAGTATCTCACGGACGATTTGCAGTACAACCTGCCAGAAGATGCATCGCAGGAAAAAGCAACCCGCACAGTACTATTCCTGGGGCAGCAGTTGCGCGAATACCTGACGGACATCCTGCGCGAATTGCAACGCAAACAACCCGGCAGCAGCATCACGGGTATGGGGCGCAGCCTGAAAGACGAGATCATGTCCCTGACGAAGAACGCTTTGCAGCGGGCGCTCTCCAATATGTCGATTGATTACCAGTACGATGTCGAGGTTGATGGCAAGCGCTACACCAATACATCGGATGTGAGTATGCCAGGTGCGAATCTCAGCGGCAAAGACTTCAACGAAGAGAACTTGCGCGGCGCGAACCTGATGGGCGCGAACCTGACAAATGCAAGCTTCAATGAGGCCAACTTGCTCAAGGCGAATCTCGCCGGGGTCAACGCAGCAGGCGCGGAATTCATCGGCGCGAAGATGATCCAGGTCAATCTTTCTGGTGCGAATCTGCGCCGGGCAATCTTCAATGAAGCCGAACTGCCGGATGCCAATCTCTCTGGCGCACGGGCGCAGAATGCAGAATTCATCAGCACCAAATTGAGTGCCGCAAATATGATCGGCGCGAACCTGAATGATGCCTTGCTCAATGAAGCCAACTTATCCGAAGCGCGGCTGGAAGGCGCAAACCTGACCAATGCCGAACTTTATGATGCTAACCTGGAAGATGCTAATCTTAAGGGTGCATTGCTGGTGAACGCCCGTCTGAACGGGGCAAATCTGGAAGATGCCCAGTTGGTCAGCGCGAATCTATCCGGCGCGGAACTGGTAGATGCCAATCTGGAAGATGCCAATTTGCGCCATGCCAACCTGGTTGGGGCGGATTTTCGTGGTGCGAATCTGGAAGATGCCAACCTGACCGGGGCAAACATCCATGATGCGAACTTCACCGATGCAAACCTCTCAGATGCCATCTTGCCCGATGGACGGCGTTACCGCGATGGGGATGACCTCTCGCAGTTCGGCGCAATCGATGAAGGCTATGAAGGCGGCGACGACAAATTCAAAGATGTGGAAGTCCCCGGCGCAGGCCAGATTGATGATATTGACGCACTGGATGATTTGCGCGGGGCAAACTTGCGCGGGCAGGACTTGCGCGAACGCCAGCTAGCCAGGGCGGATCTTTCCGGCGCGATCCTCACCGAAGCGGATTTGCGCATGGCGGATTGCACCGAAGCGGCCTTCATCGGCTCACTGCTCATCGGTGCGGATTTGCGCAGCGCCCGCCTCCAGGGTGCGCGTTTCATGGGAGCCAATCTTGCAGGTGCGGATTTGCGCGGCGCGGAGATGGTGCAGGCTAATCTGCAAAATGCCAACATCGGTGGCGCGAACTTCACGGGGGTCAACCTGGATGGTGCAACCCTGCCGGATGGCAGCCCGTATACCGAGGAAGACGACCTGCGCAACTTCGGCGCAATTGTCAACAACTAAGCAAACTCCCTGGCGACGTACCTTGTCGCCGAACGAACAACGTTTTGTGGGTCGCTCCTTGCCAGGGGCGATCCGTTCTTTTTAATGAGGATTTTTAACCCTGGTTGGTGATCCGGCGCGGGGCAAAAAAAACGACGGTTGGAAGCTAATACGCCCCTACCGCCGAACGAACAACGTTTTGTGAAAAGAAATATACCGCACAACCTTGTGTTTTGCCAATATTTTTAATCTTCGGTCAGGGCAATCGCAATAAAATTTATGATCGGTTTAGAAGAGATTTTAGCGTGTTCCTAAAGTTCAAACATCATGTAGGGGCGCAGCGCCCCTACTCGATTGTGAATTTGAACCGCACAGGCACGAATGACACGAAGAAAACCGTAGGGGCACGATAGATCGTGCCCGCTAACAATATCGGCTTCACCCGCTGTGTGTCTGTTAGTTCAGCGGTGCAGCTTCGATGGTGATTTCAGCAGCGTTATCGCCGAAGGTGAAGTATTCCAGTTCAAAGGAAGTGCGTCCGGTGATGTCGGCCTCGTAGACGAAAGCGAATTCGGTTACGCCAGAAATGCTGACGCGGGTATCCGCGAAGCTTTCACCCGGTTCGCGCAGATCACCATACAGGGTGCTATCCAGTGCGTCCGTGGCGGTAACGGTCACGACATAGCGCTGGCCTGCTTCGACATCCATCGCAACCACATCGAATTCCAGGTCTTCACTCAGGGTCACGGTGACCGGGCCATCGGTCGCCAGCAGCAGTTCCGAACTTTCCAGGCTCAAGGTAAAGGGATCAACCATCGGGTTGTCGTCGCCACTGCTGATGGTAACGGTGTAGGTACCTGTACTCGGCAGTTCCACGCGGCGCAGCTGCGGGTTGAAGAACGAACCGCTGAAGTCGGAGTTGGCAACTTCTGCGCCGCTGGCATCGGTCAGCACGATGGTCGCCTGAATATCGCTATCGCCTGTTGCGTTCACGCCGATATTCACAACATCGCCTTCAGACCCTTCGAAGTTGTAAACCAGGCTCAGTGCGCTACCCGGTTCAACGGTGATCGGTTCGTTGAAGCTCAAGCTACCACCTTCAGCCTGAGACACCACATCGCTTGCAGCAACCGACAGGGTGAATTCGCCATCAACATTGCCGCCACCGAAGGAACGAATACGGATGGTGTACGTACCGCTGCTGGGAGCCGTGAAGAACAGGCGGGAATTCAGGCCGTCACCGCCATCATCATCTTCCGCAATCACATCACCGCTGCCATCCAGCAGTTCCATGTAGGTATCGAATTCTTCGGATTCAACGTTGATCTGTACGCTTTCGCCTTCGCTGAGGGAGATGGTGTATTCTGGCTGTCCACTGGCATCCGAAACAGTAATGCTATCGCCAACGCTCAGGTCGCCGCCACCCTGTGCAGCAGCGGATTCACTACTGCTCTCGGAGGACGAACTGCCACCACCCAGCAAACCGCCGAGGGCACCGCCGCCGCCTTCCCCTTCAATGCTGAGGGTATATGCACCATCAGCTTCGCCGAGCCAGGAGCGCACGATAATGGTATAGGTTCCTGCTGCGGGTGCGGTGAATTCGAGGCGAGAGTTCAGGCCGTCGCCACCATCATCATCGCTGGCGATGGATGCGCCGGAGTTATCCAGCACTTCGATGTACGTATCGAAATCCAGGGATTCCAGGGCGATGATAACGCTTTGTTCTGCGTCCAGTGTCAAAGAATATTCTACGTTGGCAGCCGCAGCCGTGCCTTCAACGGTATCGCCTACGCTGATGGCTTCCTGGGCAAGTGCAAAGCTGCTGATGAAGAAAGTCAGTACAAGCAAAATAGCAAGTGAACGAATCACTTTACGGGTGGAAAACATAGATTACTGCTCCTTATGTTCGATGCTTGGTTAAAAATTGCCGACTTTTATTGTAGCAGTGAAGCGGCGAATAGATGTGTGCGAAATCGCAATATTTACACCATTTTAGCAAGAAACGCTGCCATGCAACGAGGTTGGTTTCTGCTACAATGCCCCGCAAACGAACCGTATACGAGGTACATATGGTCATCCTATCTCGCGCAAAATCCTGGCTCTGGATTGTTCCGCTGCTCTTGTTGGTCGCGGGGTTGGCGCTGCCGCGTCTGGATATGGATGGCCTGTGGTATGACGAAATCTGGTCGCTGCGCAATGCAGGCGGCGCACAATACGGCGCACTGTCCCCGGTAGGCATCTGGAATCAGGTGGCCTTCAACGATCCGCATCAAGCCTTTGGTTACCCGTATCTACTGGCAATCTGGGGGCATTTCGTCGGCTGGTCGGAATTTGCGGGTCGGCTGCTTTCGCTCTTTGCGGGATTATTGTCCGTTGCTGTAACTTACCGCCTGGGCAGTGAAATCAATCTCCCCTCCCTAAATCCCTCCCCGCTGCGCAAGGAGGAACTTGAGTCTCCCCCTACGCAGTGGGGGGACGGAAGGGGGGAGCAGCGCCCTACGCAGTGGGGGGACGGAAGGGGGGAGCAGCGCCCTATGCAGTGGGGGGACGGAGCAACGCCCCTACAAAGGACAGGTTTCGACGTAGGGGCACGACATGTCGTGCCCGAAAATGCAAAAGCCCTTTTCTCCGCCCTGATCCTGGGAACATCGGCCTTCTTCCTGTATTACACCCATGAACTTCGCGCCTTTACGCTGGTGGCCTTGTGCGCGGCGTTTCTCTTGCTAGGCTATTTGCGCCTTTTACGTCATGCCCGGCTGCGCTGGCACAATGCGGCGTTCTTCGTGGTCGGTGGCGTGGGATTGCTCTATACGCATTACTTCGCGGCAGCGACTCTGCTAGGTGCGCTCGGCCTGTACCATCTGTTGTTCGCCAGAAAAAACCGACGCTGGCGGCAAATCGTTGGATTCGCACTCGTGATTGGCCTGCTATTTCTGCCAGAAGTCCCGGCCTTCCTGCGTGGGTTCACCCGCTTCAGCCCGGAAGATGTCAACAAAGTGCCGTTGACTGCCCTTGAAGCGCTGCAAAGTTTTGCGCACTACCTCGGCAATGGAGCCGTGTCCTTCATTGCGCTGCTGCTGGTTCTTGGTGTGATCCAGGCATGGCGCAGCCGCAGCCAACTCCGCGTCATCATCAGCATGACCCTGCTGGCGGTGCTGCTGACATTGGCAGCAAATGCTGTCTTAGGCATCTTAGAGCCGCAGCGTTTGCGCTATACAATTGTGTTGTGGCCTGGGTTGGCGTTGTGGGCGGGTGCAGGATTTGCGCTGCTGCTGGATTGGCTGCACAAGACGACGCAAAAGCCCTGGCTGCGCCGGGTGATGCTGGTAGCCTTGCCGGGTTTGTGGTTGCTGAATGCACTGCTGGTTTCTGCGGACACGGATTTCACGCTGCCGCTGCATGGAGATCGCGTCGTTCGCTGGCGCACCATGACCAACATCATGCAGGATCAGGGCGGCGCGGGAGATTTATTCGCCTTCTATGCCGGAACTGCCACGCAAGCCTATCCCATCACCAGCAGCTTTGAACACAGCACGCACGATTTGCCTTTCCCGGCGCTGATAACTTCCACCGCTACCGATCCTGTGAGCGCGGAAAATCGGGCATGGGCAACAGAACGAATTGCCGCCGCGCAGCGCGTCTGGCTAGGTATCGATCATGCGTTGCCGATGACCGATGAATTTGTGCGCTTCACACAATCGCTGGAAGAAGATTTCATCCACTGCGGGAACTTCGTCAGCAACGATGCACTATCGCTGGAACTATACGCCCGCAGCGAAATCTTCTGTCCATCGGAAAGCACAGCCGTGACCTATGCGGATGGCTTGCGACTGCTGCAATACGCGCTGCAAACAGACAACGATGCACTGATCGTTGAAATGCTCTGGCAAATTCCCGCAGATTTCCCGCCGGAGACGTACAACCTCGCCCTGCACCTGACTCCGCCGGATGATCCCACGCCGATTACACAGGCCGATCTGCCACTGCCAGCAGGACGCATCACCCCGCTGATGGCTGTGCTTGATCTGGCGACTGTACCGCCGGGAACGTATACGCTCTATGCCATCGTCTATAACTGGCAGACTTCTATCCGGCTCCCCGGCACGCAGAATGAAACAACTTCCGAGCGCGTCTTGTTGGGAGAGGTCAATATACCCTGATTTCTTCGTGTCCTTTGTGCCTTCGTGGTTCAGACTTTTTGTAGTATCTCCCTGGTACAGAATCAGCAACCAGGCAAAAATGCTATAATCAAACTACGCAAGCAATTGAGGGCAAATGCACATGGCTGAACAAACCCGCGTCCGCATGACCGTTGATGAATTTGAAGGACTGCCGCCGCTGAGTGAGCGCGTGGAATGGGTGGAACTCATTGAAGGGGAAATCATGGTTAAAGGCTCACCATCTACGATGCATCAACTGTTAGCTGGAAATCTTTATACTCTTCTCAAGCAATCCATTCCTGATGGTGTCGTATTCTTCGCGCCCCTGAGTGTCCGCCTGGATGAATACAACAGCTTTCAGCCGGATGTTTTCTGGGTGAGTGCCAATAATCCCAACTGTGAAATTCGGGAAGATCAAGTCGTAGGTGCGCCGAATCTGGTGGTTGAGGTGATTTCTCCCGGCAGCGCAAAGATAGATCGCGGCATCAAATTCGAGAAGTATCAGGAACATGGTGTGCGCGAATACTGGTTGGTAGAACCAGAATTGGCCTTCCTGCAAGTCTGGCTGCTGCAAGATGGGCGCTATGCACAGCAGGGTATCTTCGCGGCTGGCGAGACGTTTGCATCCGCTACCATTGGCAAAGAAATCACGCTGGAGAACATCTTCCCCGCATGATGGTGGTGCAATCATTTCCTTGTAGCCGATGAGAATCCTTTGCGTTCCCATCTGTCACGGGGTAAGGTTTTTATGACTGTGGCACACAGCGGAGGATGTTCCCCATGAAGATCGACTTCTTATACTACGAAGATTGCCCCTCACATGAAAAAGCGCTGGCACGCCTGCGAGATGTGCTAGAACAAGAATCCATCCAGGCAGACATTACCATCCACAAAATCGACACGGATGAGCAGGCGCAGGAGTGGCGATTTGTCGGTTCACCCACTATCCTCGCAAACGGGGAAGACATCATCCCGACTGACGAAACATTCTATTCGCTTACGTGCCGCGTCTATCAGGTCGATGGTCGCTTCTCGCCGCTGCCATCCGCAGAGATGATCCGCGCTGGCCTTCAGCGTGCCATGCAGCAAGAAGCATAAACGCCCTGTGTAGTTTGATAATTCACAAGAGGGAGACAACCAATGAGCAACTTACAACCCGGTGATGCCGCCATTGATTTCACCTTACCCGGTATTGATGGCGAATCCTACACGCTCGAAGATTACCGCGACAAGACAGCCGTTGCAGTGATTTTCTCGTGCAATCATTGCCCCTACGTCCTCGCCTGGGAAGATCGCTTGATTGCAGCACAGGCAGATTATGCGGATAGGGGCGTGCAATTTATGCTGATTAATGCCAATGATGCGACCAAGAAACCCGCCGACAGCTTCGAGGGCATGCAAGCACACGCAGCAGAAAAAGGCTTCAACTTCCCTTACTTGCATGATGAATCACAAGAAGTAGCGAAAGCCTACGGTGCCGAACGCACGCCGGAAATATTCCTCTTTGACCAGAAAGGGGTACTGCGCTATCACGGTGCGCCGGATGATAACTACGAAGATCCAGGTGCAGTTCAGGCGCATTACCTGCGCGATGCATTGGATGCTGTGCTAGAGGGCGAGATGCCTCCTACCGCACAAACACCGCCACAAGGCTGCACCATCAAGTGGAAAGACTAGCACGAAAATGGGCGAGAAGCTGCTGAGGAGTTTCGGCAGCTTCTCATTCACCATACACTGTGTCGATCCTCACTCATCGCGCTACCTCCTGAGGCTGTTTTTTTCAATCATAGCGCTCCAGCCATCGACAACAATTCATGAGCATCATTGTATTTCTCCAGTGCAGCCGCGTGCGACTTGTCACTTTTCGCAGGATAGTCTGCCAGCAAATCCGCCAGCGAAATTTGTAACAGACGCATGGACTCAAGAATATGCCAACGAACCTTTTCCGCTTCAATGGGGCAGTTGATGTTTTGTACGGCGCGTTGTGCATCATGGAGACGTACCATGGTGACGCTAACATCCAGTTGTTGCTGGCTGGGTTTCTCGTTGATGAGATCAAAGTATATGCCGGCACGGTCTTTGACTTCCCACCACCAACCGCGCAATGCTTGTGTTTCTCGTTTCGATACGTATGTCATCAGGTTCTACCTCTTGTACAGATAATGAAATTGCCTACACCAATGATAACAAATAATTGACGTGAATCAGGCAAAGGGTATAAATTTAATCTTAAACTTATTATTTTGACGTGGCGCACAGTGCCCTGTCAGTAAAGCACGGTTCCTCGTGTGACCAAGATGACCTTAGTACCAATCTGTACTGGGACTATTACCATCGTCTTACTGCGCGGTCAGGACAAATCTCCCAATGAACCCGAAGCCTTACATGGTGTACAGACGGTAGCCAATCTTCTGAAATAGCGTCCGTTCTAGATAAACTTCTACCATTGTAGAGATCATCTTTTTATCTCATTGCCACTGGCTCCTAGCCTCTGGCTACCGCCTCAAAAAATGGATTCATCCTATGTGTTTCGTACAATACACAACGCGCCCATATTGTCCTGATAAACACACCGCAAAAAATCAGTTCTGCATTGTCTGAACCAATCCGGTCAACTTTTGGATGAGAAATGTACAACAATAGCGAAGAACATATCTCCCCAAATACTGGGGGAGTAGCGTAAACAAAAGCCACCTATACTGATATAGATGGCCTTTGTGCATTTCGTTTCGTACCTCTATGGGTCGCTGCTACAACCTCAGCGCTTACCCGAATTATCCGACTGTGTGCTGCTGCCGCTGACTTCGGTTACGGTGAAGGTGTCAATGACTTCCAGAACTGCATCCAGTTCTTCAATGTCGCGCCCTTGTAGGGGAATAACTGCCGACACAACAATTACCTCAGGATGGGGCTGGACAGCAATAATGATACGGTTATAACGATCTCCCTCGAAATTTTCCAGGTACTGATACGCCACAACAGTATCGAAGTTCGGCAGTTCACCCGTCACCATTTCAGCAGCATCGAACTCAATACTCTCGTCAATGCGGGTATTCTCGAAGTTCTGCTGCACGAAGGCTTCCAACGTATCGTCGGAGTCTTCAACGCGGTAGAAGCTGAACACGATGTCCGTATTCTCGCTGGTCAGGTGTTCCGCTTCGTCATCATCAAATGTGATTTCCCATATATCCGTGAATTCAACCTGAACATCAATGCTCAAATCATCCAGATCAAAGCTCCAGGTATACTGGCCTTCTTCCTGTTCGGCAGGTTCTTCCTCATTGCTGCCACCCAGCAAACCACCCAGGCCGCCGCTGGATGACGACGAGGAGTCATTGCTATCATCCTCTTCCACCATGCGAACCGAATTCAGGATGGCGAAGATTTCTTCAAAGGCACTGGCGGAAATTTCATCGGCACTGGTCGGGATTACCGAGGTAATCATGATAATCCCATCGCCGAGGTCTTGCCCCAGGATCGCCCGCTGATAGGTGGCATTTCCGTTGTTTTCGGTGTAGCTGTAGGCGAACAATTCATAATTCGGCAGCATCCCGGAAAGCAGCGAATCTTCATCCCATTCCAACGTGTCGTCAAAACGAGTCCGGTCAAACACTCGTTCAACAAAAGTCTGTACGTTTTCGCCTTCTTCTTCAATAGCATAGAAGATGAACAGCATATCCGTCTCATCTGTGCCCAGGTGGGTGAAACCATCATCATCCTCATACGCTTCCCACCCGTCCGGGAAGTCGAGCGCAACCCCACTCCAGGAATAGGTTCCGGTCAGTTCAATGCCGGAAACATCAATGTCTTGTGCGAACGCGGGTACTGAAGCCAACAGCAACACCGCCACTACGGTCAACCATGCGAAACCACGCTTCATGAGAGATTATCCTTTCCTAACAAAACCAATAACCACCACAGAAGTAGTATACCGAGAATTGCGACATGAAGGCGATTTAAAACTTATAAAGAGGTTCATTGTGCAGGTGAACAGTAGGGGAGGAGTCTCGTTCGCGTAGGGCAGATGAAACGGTGCGCACCCGCCCTACGCCGATGGTTGATTTGTTCAGCGTTTCATTACACTCAATTGGCGGAACCCGATCACCAGGAAAACGAACCCGACCAGCACCACTACACGGTGAATCGTCGCGTTCCATTCGTTGAAAATATCAGTAGTGAAAGATGCTTGCAGATGGGCGATCCCCAGAATAACCGCACCAATGACGATGAAGGTCAACGTCCGACCTACCACGCCACCAATCCCACGAACAGACTGCACCATCCACAGCGATGCCAGGATTAGCACAATATCCAGCACAATGTTTGCAATATCCACAGTGTCCATAACGTACATGCCCCCTCTTACAAAATATCTTTATACAATTCATCCAGCCCCATTGCCTGAACAAAGCCCATGACAACAGGGTCAGTCTGTTGATTGACGTGTTCTAGCTCCTTGATGACGATGTTGTTGCCGATGATGCTGGCAGCATACGCCATGCCACGCGCCAGCAGCGCCTGATACACATCAATATCCGTATGGCGTAGCTCCACCAGAGCCTTGCCATCTTCCATCTGAACAGGCCATGCGTTACGCTGCCCGGTTTCGTTGATGATGTCTTCCAAATTGGCAGCTACGCCGCGCCCTGCCCATTGCAACAGCATAGCATACAGCGCTTGCATCTGAACTTTGAAATAGGTTTGTAAATAGCTGCGCTCCTGCGTATCCATCTTGGTTTCATCCACCGCAGGGTCAAAGCTCCCGGTGGCTTCAGTCAGGGGTTGCAGCGTAATATCCGCCCCGACGAACTTCCCATCGTCGTCCCGCGTACCGACAGCGCTGCACAATACAGGCTTCTTCTTGCCAGATGCATCAGTGATTTGCATTTCCAGCGCGTTGACTTCGCCACGTTTGTTGATCTCCTGCAAGATCTTCTTCGCAACTTTACGATCCATCCCCAGGGCATTTTCCATCGGCTTGCCGATCAACTGACGAGCATCGTGCTGGCGGCGCTTCAGCAGGTGCAAACACTGCTGATCTACGAAGATCACATGTCCCAGCATGTTGGTCATCAATAGCGCAGGCTGCGGCGCTTGATGTACTTCGCTGGTGATAGCGCTGAGTTTCTTGCCTTCTAGCGCGGCAAAGAGATGATCCGCCAACTCCGTTGCGGTGGGGTAGCGTTCAGCAGGGTTCTTGGCGAGGGCGCGTTCCATCACACTGCGCACTTCCTGCGGCAAACTGGGCTGCACGTCCAGGATATTCGGTACGGGCTGCGTGATATGCGCCAGCAAAACCCCCGATGGAGACGAGCTATCATACGGCGATTGACCCGCCAGCATCTGGTAAATGGTCACAGCAAAGGCGTACAGATCCGCCGCAGAAGTCACTTCACCCTGCTGGATTTGCTCAGGAGCCATATAGGTAGGCGTGCCCAGTACCGCTGCCCCGGTCAGATCGCTGGCAGTTTCGGTGATCTTCGCCAGCCCAAAATCCGCCAGATACGAATTGCCCTGCGCATCCAGCAGGATATTCCCCGGCTTAAAATCCCGGTGAACGATACCATGCTGATGCGCAAAATCCAGCGCTTCTGCCACCTGCCGCACCACGCGGGAAAACTCTGGCATTTCCATATTCCCTGCTGTGATGCGATCCCCCAATGTACCGCCGTTGATGTAGGCCATCACAATATAGGGCAAGCCCTCGTATTCCCCGTAATCAATCACAGGCAAAATATGAGGATGCTGCAATTTGGCGATGACAGCCACTTCGCGGTTGAAGCGTTCGATGAAGGTATCATCATGGGTGAAATTCGGCGGCAGCACTTTCACCGCCACATCCCGCCCAATGGAAGCCTGCCGCGCCCGGTAGACTGTCGCCATGCCACCCTTCGCAATGAACGCGGTGATCTGATACTGCCCCAAACTTTGCCCCACAAGTTCGGTCATGGTTTTTTGCCTTGTTCGTTTGTCTTCTCACTTGGGCTAAGTATACACCGCGCCGCAGAAATTGCAGGGACATGCCGTAGAATATCAAGAGGAAGAACGAAGTTACCTCTTCGAAAAGCTGTGCAACAAAAAAACCGCTTGGTAGCGGTTCAGGCATAGCGATTCTATTCTGGATATAGGTTCAATCCTATTGGAGAACACACGGCATGGAGCCGAATTTTACCCACAACCAAATATATTATATAGTCAAATACTATGCTTTGTCAATGGGTTTTCCAGAAAACGAAATAACGTCACATTTTCCACTTGTTCAGCACACTTTGCCCACGTCCTGCCAGCAGCACGGCAGCCTCCGACTTGCGCAGTATCAGGCGTTGACCGCGTTCAACACATCCGCCCAATAATTTGATTGTCGCACAGCAGCGGATGCAACACATCGCACCCGCTGTTGTTTTCTATGCAGTGAAGCACTACACCTTCACGTTATACAACGCGCTGGCGACTTCAGTATCGAAGTTGGCGAAGGCCAGGCGCACCGTCGCGGTGAGTTGGTAGGCATCGTAGTACGGCAGATAGTCCACGTTGACCGCGATGCGGCGGCGGTAGCCCACAAACCAGCCCGGACGATAGACACAGATTGCTGTGCCGCGATCATTGGTGCCGCTGCCGACCTTGCCATCCGCTTCGGTCAGGGGCATTTCCGCGCTGATGAACACCGGGATACCATCAATGAAGCCGATTTGCCCGGTCTGTGCCGTTGCCAGCGCCCCGGCCTTATCCATCGTCAGGAATTCGCTGAGGCCGAGCAATGTCGCGTAGGTATTGCCATCGACGATCCAGGCCAAATCTTGCGGACGTGCGGCGTACTTCGCAGGCATCGAGAAGCGAGCTTCGCGCATCTTCTCCAACGTCGGAGCCAGGTTTCCCATGCTGATCGCGTTGGCGGTGTTGGTCACCAGCGGCAGCTTGCGCAGACCATCGAAGGCCATATAGCGGGCATTGCTGGCGGGTGCGGCGGCATCGCTGTTGATGTTACCCGTTGCGCCATCTTCTGTGTCACCATTCAGCAGCACATAGTCGATGCTATCGGCGATGGCACGCATGGCTTGCTCACGGTAGATATTCAGCACAGGAATGATGGAATCTTCCACCAATTCACTGCTGAAGCCCACGCGCAGCGCCAGCTTCTTCGCCGCCAACTGCACCTTCCCACTGCCTACCTTGCTATCCGGGATGGTGTTGCCTGCGCCCAGAGTCAATTCCGCTTCGGCAGTCGTCTCCGGGACAAAGTACACCGTCGGATCAGCCCCTTCAATGGGCAGGTCGAAAGGATTGCTGGGCATTTCTACCGAACGAAAAAGCGGCAGGATGGTATTCTCCTGGCGAGCCTTCTGCCAGATTTGAGCGCTCCACAATTCGGGAACCCACTCATCTCCGAAGCCTGTCTGCGTGGTGTAGGCCAGTTCGTCGGCCTTCAAGCCACTCATCCCGGTCTGCTGAATCTTGTGCGAGAGGGCGTTGGCGTAGCGTTCGCTCACACCCTGGAAACTCTTCCCGGCACGCAGCAGCATATAGCCGTGCAGCAGATCAACCGCTTCCAGCGTATCAAATTCGCTGCTGACCATCATGCGTTGACGGGCATCCTGCTGGCTTGCCAGCGGCAGCGACTTGCGCGGAGGGGTCATGGTGTTATCCATAGATTTTGTTCCTTTGTATTTTTCTTTTGCTGTGTCACAGCGCAGCGGTTCCACATCCAGCCCCAACGACTCGTAGGCGCTCTTGATGATGCGGACATCCGTGCGGCGGGGTTCTGCCGGGGTCGGAGTCAGGCTTCCTTCCACGAGGGGCCAGCGCTGGATGTGACCGTCTTCCGCCACCTCCACCAGATGCGCCAGGCTCCCGCTAGACCAGTGCAGCACGCCTTTTTCCACCAGGCGCTGCACCGTGCGGACATAGCGCTTATGCATATCCAACTGCGCTTCTGCCCATAAGCCGATTTCATCCAGGTGCAGGGAATCAATGCGGCCTATTACTGCCGCCTTCAGGTTCCCATCCAGCCCATGATGATACAGAACCGGACGTTCAGCGTACCATTCCAGCGCCAACTCCGTCTCCGGCGTGAAGTATTCGCCCTGTAAGTCCCGCGTGCGCTGATCTCCCCACACAACAAGGTATCCGCCCACACGGCCTTCTGCGGCGTTGATTGATTTCACAGTTGTTTTGTGTTGTTCCATCGCATTTCCTTTTGGTTATTCAGCACTTCAGCTTTGGCATGATGCCGGGTTAATGGATAGCCATCAATCGACCTTTGCCATCAACCTCGCTACCAAAACAGCGGAACCCTTGACAGGCTGACGTGCTGACAGGCTGACACGCTTTTGACTGCCTCACTCCGTCCACACGCGGCTGGCAAAAATGGTGCAGGGGCGGGCAGCCATATACAGCCGCTAGCCATCGCTGCGTAGCCCGGAAGCGCCGCAGGTCACAGCCCCGCTGCTGTTGATAACGAGCATATGCGCAGCGTAAAACATTTGTTCCCGGAAGAGTCGAACATCTGCTCGAACATTTGAACGAAAATTTGCTCGAACAGAATGGCAGAGGTCAAACGAGGTACAAAAAATTGTAGATTAGGAATGCGCCATAGGGATCATTCCCGCCACGCAGATGCCCAATTGACCACATCTGGCTCTGGTGCAATTGCAGGGGTAGTCTTAATAAGAAAGCTACAACTTGTCAGGATCACATAGCGTATAGTAAATAAGACGATCTGATCCATGAAGCCTTGAAGGTGCAGCATGTCTGAAAGCCAATTACAACGCGCATACAACCTCATCAAGCAAGGGCGAGAACAAGAAGCCATCGAAATTATTGAGCCGCTGATCCGTTTTGATCCTGATAATGGGGATGCCTGGTGGCTGCTGGCAAATGCAACCAGCGACTCGGACGCAAAACGTAACGCCCTGAACAACGTCATTCGCCTGGGCGAGAACCCGACTCGCGTGCAAAAAGCGCAGCAAATGCTGGCGATCCTGGGGGATGAACAGGACGAGATGCTGTACGATGATTTCAGCAGCTTACCGCAAGAAGATCCCTTCGATGACCCTGCCAAACGAAGTGGATTCGCCGCACCGCAGCAAGCCCCCGTCGTCGTTAAAGAACGCCGTGGCCCCGGTTGCTTCACGGGATGCCTGGGAATCGTTGGCATATTGGTGCTGCTCAGTTGCATCGGTTGCTTTGCGATTGTAGCCGCCGCGCCGAACTTCTTCGACTTCCTGGAAATCCCGGCGGAATATGTGGACGCTGGCGCAATCGAACCTGGGCAGATGGTAGACGGAGAACTGACCAGCGGGAATGAACGCATCGGGTACACTTACAGCGCTCGCGGAGCAGAAGACATCACCATCTATGTGGATACCAACCGAGGAGAATTCCCACCACTGGTCTTTGTATATGATATGGATTCAGGGGAACTGCACTTCAACGACTTCTCGGCAGCCGGTGACTCCACCACACGCGGCGAAGCGACATTCACAGCATACCTGGAGAACGCAGGGCAGTATCTCGTAGTCGTCCGTGCATGGCCTATTCCCTGGTTTGATGTCGGTGTGAATCCCTACACCATCCGCATCGAGAATTAGGCCGCATTGAAGGGGTAATCTTCCTGGGGATGGCAGGCTCATTCTTGCCATCCGCGCAGCATCGGGTGAGGGTAGATATACCTCACCCATCCAGATGCTGGCGTACCATATCCCGCAATTCCTGGGTGCTGAATGGCTTATAGAAAAAGCCCTGCGCACCGACTTCCGCTGCCAGCAATTCATCATCCCGCGTGTGGCGTGCCGTGAACATCACCACAGGTACATCGCGCAGATGGTTGAATGACTTCAAACGGCGCACCACTTCAAAACCATCCATATCCGGCAGATTAATATCGACAATTGCCATATCAAATTGGGATTGGCTGGCAAGCTGTACGGCCTGCATCCCGTCGGCAGCATCAACTGCTTCGACATCAATGCTTGCCAGGGCATGGCGGACGATGCGCAGTGTGACGTTTTCATCGTCCACAACGAGAATTGTTGCTTTCATCAGACTTCGCTCCCATTATTGCTGTAAGGTCTTCTGTAACTTCCAGATATTGCGATCCTGGTCGCGGCTGTAGGTCACTTCATCAAAAGATTGGTGCAGAATAAACAACCCCATGCCGCCCTCTGGCAGTGAAAAAGGATCTGGCGCAGTGATTTCCGCAGGTGGCTGGAATTCCCTGGGCGCACGATCCGTCACTTCTAGTTCAAGCCGGGAAGCATCCCACTTAATCTGCATTGTGATGTCTCCATCAACTCCATCATAAGCGTGTTCCACGATATTCACGCACAATTCTTGTACCGCCAGGACGATCTTCACCCGTACTTCCATGGGCAATTGCGCGAACAGGGCATCAAGCTCTGCTGTGAACGAAGAAACCGCTTGTAAAGTTGCTGGAATGATCACTTGTTTATCCATTTGGTTCTACCAATGAGTCCCTATTCCCTACGGACACTATGAAGAGCGTTTTATCATCTGTGGCCTCACGACCTCGTTCCAGATGATGCGCTGCATACACGATATGGTTGGCGAGGCGCTCTGCCTGCCGCGCACCCTTTGGAATTACCGAGAGCATTCCGGATTCACCCCAGAGGTTTTCATCTGAGTCGATTTCGATTTCGGTGAAGCCATCGCTGTAGGCAATGACAATGTCACCTTCATCCAGGGTAGTTTGCTGCATCGTGGGTTCCAGTTCATCCAGCACGCCAATCGGCGGGACGGTTGCCAGCAGACGATGCCACTCACGGTCACGGCGAATTAATGTGGGTGGATGCCCCGCATTGGCCTGTGCAAAAACCCTCGTGTTCGGATTCAGCGAGAAAATCGCAGCCGTCGCCATCAGGTTTGAATCGGTGAATGCCTGGTAAAATTCTTCATTTGCCAGCCGCAAAATCGCATCCGGCGATTGTCCCAGCCGCAGCCCAACGCGAAACGCAGTGTAGAGCGAAACCGCAGCCAGTGCCGCCGGAAGCCCCTTCCCGGAAACATCCAGGATGAACCAGTTCAGCGTGCCATCCGGCTGAACGAACCAGCCGCAAGCATCCCCACCGACCTGACGCGCAGGCTCCCAATAGAAGGAGACTTCTAGCGGTGGCACGCTGGGCGCATCCGTCGGTTGGATTGAGCGCTGGATGTGGCTGGCGATTTCCAGTTCACGGCGGGCAGCAGCTTCCCGCTGGCGAATTTCCGCTAGTTGAATAGCCCCAATTTGCCCCGCCGCACGCTCTGCCATGCGGATCAAAATACGGCGCTCGGCTTCGGTGAACTGCCGCTCAATTTCATTGCTGGCAACGCCGATGTAACCCGCGATCTCGTCATTGGTGATGATGGGCGCAAACAACCACAACTCCGCCTGACCTTCGTGATAATAGCGCCAGGTAAAAACCTTATCGCTGCGCACATCTTGCAGATACGCGCCCAACACCTCGTGCTGTGGGTATTCCTGCGGCACGGTCATCCATTCGCGCTCCCTCAGCAGGTACATCCCACCCAGGGATACATTCGCTGCCGCAACCACAGCCTGCAAAATCGGCTCCAGACTATGAGAGGCTTCTGCCTGCGGCGTATCCTGCAAGAAAGGAACTAGCTGATTCCATGCATGCGTCAGCGCAACCGTCATCTCGTCCAGGTTTTGTTCCAATGAGGCGATCTTGTTTTCGTAATCTTCAATAATCTGGTCTACGGTTAGCTGCATGTGATTCATTCCTACTCAGTTCCCTGCTCAGTTCCCCACATCTTGCCATTGTTGCAGTTGTGTCCTTCGCCAAACATCCAATCGCTTGTGCATGAAGGCACGGTTACAACGGTATCATAACACCATTTTTCGTTGAGCTTACGTTAATGATTGGAGACGAAAACGTTAGCAGGAATCACCCCCCATTTTGATGCTGGCTGTGAAATCACAACATCGCACAAACGTTTTTATATCCTTAGACGGCATGCCTTTCTTCTTTTTGGCTGGTGGAATTGCTCACTGCCAGCTACACTGAAAGAAGCACCCAATGGATTACAGGGGGAGAAATGACGATCTGGTCATGGTTCGATGCACAACGGCAGCAAGCCTTGCAAAGCAACGACCGGGTGAAGCTGCAACTCGTGGGTCAGATGGAAGCTGCATTGCAGGAACGCGCCGCCCAACATTTTCCCCAGGCGCGGGCGCTCTTCAAGCAAGGAATTGAGTTCGCCAAAGAGCAGCAAAATTCTTGCTGGGAATGGGTCTTCCTCAAGGAATTGTGTGAGATGCTCTTTTACGAAGAAGACGATCTGCAAGAAGCCCTCAAGCACATCGTTCACCTGAATGCAATCGCTCACGATGCACGCTTCACAAGCTGCCCCTCACGTCCGCGTGTATTTTTCATGCTGGCGGATATTTACTTTGAACGCGACCCCTTTGGCAATGAGCAGCAGGTTCTCGAACTGCTGGATTACGTGAAAAAATTACGCAACCTGGATTCGGATACGGCTGCGACGATTCAACATCTGCGGGCAGAACTGGCCTACCTGCACGGTGAATACAACGATGCAACCAGCAAAGTCTTGCAATACATGTCCAAGGTCACCGGGGGGCAGCGGGTGCGCGATGCGTATCGCTTGCTGCGGCGAATAGCCTATGCCGAAGGTGCGTTGAAGATGGCCTACAACTACGCCAAGAGCATGCAAAAATATGCCCTGAACAGCCGCATGGATATGGCAGACTCCAAGCTGTGGCAGGCAGTGCTGGCGAAACGCCTGGGAGACAACAACGAGGCGCGGCACAAATTCGCGCAAGGGATGGAAGAATACCGCCGTTATAACATCCCGCGCTGGCTGGAACCCTACGACGCGGAAGCGGAATACCTGGAACTGGAAGGCCAGCCAGAAGTTGCGCTGGTGGTGCGCAATCGCCAGCTACAAGCCTTTACGGATTATGGCAGTTTATGGTATCTGGCGCATACGCATGTGCAGCGGCTGCGCTTGCTGGGGCGCTTGGGTGTAGATCTGAAGGATGATTTCGCCCTCGCCCATACCCTCACCCTGGAGATGAAAGACCCCACGGAATACCAGCGTCAACTACAACGCATCGAAGATGGGGACTATTACGAATTTGGCTGGCAAGCCCCCTGATTGTGGTGGACGAGTGACAACAATTGGCGGACGGTCATCCTCGCAGCACGGGCAGGTCAAAGCCGAAGGTGCTGCCTTCGCCGTATACGCTGTGGAAGTACATCTTGCCATTGTGCCGTTCGATGATGTTCTTCACCAGATGTAACCCCAGGCCAGTGCCTTCAATCTCGCGGGTCTCCTTGGTGGTGGCGCGGTAGAATGGCGCGAAGAGGCGTTCTTGCTTATCTTCCGGGATGCCAAACCCGGTATCTTTCACGCGCACCTGCACCATTTCATCCCCTACCTGCACGGAAACATCAATCTGCCCCTGTACCGGGGTGTATTTGATGGCGTTGTTGATGATGTTCGAGAGGGCTTCATGCAATTGAATAGCATCCCCGGAGACTTCTACAGGCATTTCCGGCACATGGCGGTTAATCACATGCTTGTAGCGCACCGCATAATCCATCTGCTCGCTGACAGTACGGCGCACCAACTCCGCCACGTCAATGCGTTCGCTGCTGGTTTGCTGTGCCATCTGCTTGATTCGTTCCAATGAGAGGATGCTGCTGGTGATGCGTTGCATCTTCTTGGCGGCTGTCTCGATATTTTGCATGTATTCAAGCTGCGTCTCTGTGAAGTTTTCGTCACCATCCCAGGTGAGCATCTCCACATATCCCAGAATCGCCGCCAGCGGATTCTTGAGGTCATGGCTGGCAATGCGGATCATATCCGTCTTCAGTTGTTCTAGCTGGCGCACTTCTTCGTAGAGCCTGCGTCGTTCTTCCAGCTCTTCTTGCTTCTGACGGTAGAGGCGGGCATTATCCAGGAATGCTTCAATGCGGTCGGTGATCAGGCGCAGCGTCGCCAACCGTTCTTCGTTGAAGCGATCTGTGCTGCGGGCTTCCAGGTACAGCAGGCCAATCAAGCCATCGCCCCCTCGCAGCGGCACCATCAGCAGCGCTTTTGCGTTGGGTACGAAGCGCTGGTAGCCAGGTTCAGAGTCTACATCGCTGATGAGTTCAGTCTTCTTACTTTCCAGCACACGGGCAATGACCCCGGTCGGGTTGCGCAAAGCTTGCAACACTTCTGCTTCGTCATAATTGCCCATTGTATAGAGAATTTCCGGCTCACCATGTACCGTTGCCAGGAAACCTTCATTGGCATTGCTCAGGCGCACGGCGGCATCCACCGCATGCATTGCCACATAACGGTCACTCAGCTTTTCGGAAAGCTCCATACTCACTTCACTGACGGTATGCAGGATTTCATTATGCTGGCGTAGTTCTTGCTCAAATCTCTTCAACGGGGTGATGTTGCGAATCAGCACCAGCGCTTCCTCTTCGTTGACCGCCGTCAAGCGTGCCTCGAAAAAATCACGCGTATCATTCTTTCGAGAGGTCGCTGGGCTTGGCCTCTGGAATTCAAAGGTTTGCACACCTCCCACAGCCAACGCCAGATCAACGTGCATCATGAGTTCTTCAATGATGACAGCCGGCAGCCCAAGTGAATGGACATTTTGCTGCTGTTTTGCTCCATTCCCGGGGACATCCAGCGAATTCGCTTCGGCACTGAAATGAAAACTTGTCAGGTCTCCACTGCGCGAGATCACCAGCATCATATCCGGCAGCGCATCCAACAGCGCTTGGTTGCGGCGCTGCGCACGGGTAAGGGCAATATCCGTTTTTTTGCTGGCGGTGATGTCCTGGATCATGCATTGATAGCGGGTTGTGCCGTCTTCCTCAAGTCGTACTGCCGAATGACGAACCCAGCACATCTCGCCGCCGAGGGTCTGCAAGGGGAATTCGCGCTGAATGCCTTCGCCTTCTGGTGGGATGCACCCTTGCGCCTGTACCTTCTCGCGCCACTCATCCGCGATGAGCGCAAAATACGATGTGCCGATGAGGGCAGCGGGTTCATACCCGGTCAAGGTCTGGATGGATGCGCCGACCTGGTAGAAGTTGCAGTCAGAATCCAGAATGAAAATGCAGCAGCGGGCGGCTTGCATTAAGGGGGTATCTTGCCGGAGGATACCAGTTCCTTCGAGAGTAGAGTCCACGTGGGTATTGGAATTTTCGTTCATCATGAGCGCAGTCTGTCCAACTCAGCACCGGATACAATAGAGATGCAATATAGGGTGCATTACCATTCCCGCTATTACAAAACTAATAACAGCATTGTAGCATACTGCCGCAGAACCGTAACGTAAGATGAAATCTGCGGGGTATGCCAATAGTCCTGTTGGTGATATTGCTATCGAGATTACATCCTTGCACCTTGCAACTGCATTACGCCCGTTTCCAGATGAAGGGAATCAACATTTCCCAATCGCTGAGTCCGGCGTGCTGGCTCACCAGCGGAATATTGAACACACGCGGGTCACGTACTACCCAGCCCAGGCGCGAGATCAAAACCATATCCCCGATCCGAACGGAGGATCGCGGATCATGGGGTGCGCTGCCGTAGAATCCGGTTTCGAGCAAGGTGGCTACATCCATTGCGACCACTGCATCGCCATAGGTTGCCGCGACATATTCCCGCACAGCCTCCATTGTTCCCGGCCTCAGATGCAGATTGCGCAGGCGGTCATCCCCTGACCCACCCAGCAACATCGCGTCTTTGATAGGGCGTGCGGCGGTATCTTCCGCCAGATTGATCTCATTAGGCGCGTCATAATGTCCATGATCCGCCAGCAGCAAGAACACTGTTCGACCATCGTGCAATTCCGGCTGCGCCAATACGTCGCGCAGATCACGCAATTGCCGCAGGACTTCTCGGTGCGTATAACGATTATGTGCGCCGTAACGATGCGCCACACTATCGACCCCAGACCAGTACACATTGATGTAACAACGCTGTCCCCTGGTGTCGCGCAGGGCATCTTCCAGCGCCAGATACAAATCACTGTTGGCGACGTAGCCATACACATTTTCCTTCGGCATTCCGCGATGCAAAATGCGCGAGAGGCCGCTGCCTGCCAGATAACGCTGCGTGACCAGATAAGATGGGATACCATGCTGTGCCAGATGGGCGGCTAATCCCGGCGCACCAACAATCTCTTCCGGCGCGAGTCCCCATTCGGCGAAGGCATCCGCCGGATGTTTGCCATTCATGGGACGGAAACCGAGCATGCTACCCAGGGTGTTGAACTCCTGCATGAAAACCGTTGTCCCGGTGATGCCACTGACCGCCGGAGCCGCCCCAGTCCAGAGCGTGGTCAGCGCGACAGCCGTTGTACTTGGCGCGACGGAAGTGAGGGGGAGTGCGCCGCGTCCGTCGGTGAGGTCGCCCAGAATGTCGCGGATTTCGGCATCTTCCGCTGCGAGCATTTGCAGATGCTTATAGCCCATCCCATCCATCAGGAATAAGACGACGCGATCAATATTCCCGGCGACGGCTTCGCCACCCCATACGGCATCCGGCAGTGGGGCGCTGTTTGGCAGCGGAGCGCCCAATAATGCCGCAACGGTATGCGGGACGTTGCGCAGCGAAAGCGCTTCATAGTGCGGAAACAATAATTCATTTCCCCAGGGAACGGGAAATTCAAACAGGCGGTTGGCGCGAATGGTTTCTTCCAATTGTGCGGCGGTGGATTGCAGAGAAAAATCAGGCATGGAACCCTCATCAGGCAGCGTATACAACGCGCACAACGATACCTTATCCACCAGCACCCGACAACGAGAAAGGGTAATTTGGCGAATGATAGCCATCAGGTTAGGTTCTAATGATCGCGGGCATGGTAGGTTTCTCGCATTTCCCCAGCCCCCTCTCCGTCCGGCGAGGGGGAGCAAAACCCATCAGGATAGGCCAGGAAAGTCCCCTCTCCCCATGGAGAGGGGATTTAAGGCTTGTCCGGTATTGAGAACCGAGGTTGTGAGTGGAAGCGCAATGCCTTTGTTTGGGTTTGCGGCGGACACAGCGATGCTGTGTCCCTACATTTGATGGCATTTTGGGTAGGGACACGGCAGTGCCGTGTCCGAGAATGATCTATATCAGTACGATTTCCGCCCGAAAACAACACCGGACAAGCCTATTTAGGGGTGAGGTACATTTGCCTGAAAATGCCAAAAACAAGAACCTTAAATATGTGAGTTTTGTTTATGGGTTTACTGTGGGCGGATCACAGACCACGCCCCTACAAAAACCACGTACCTACCGTAGGGGCACGACATGTCGTGCCCGAAAATACTTGGCAATTTCTAGCTGGCTGGCTTCAGCCACCAGCAACACTGCCAAATAAAGCGCTGTGTTCTCGCTGTCTCTGTGGTGAAAAACCATTTGATGCAAGTGCCCTGGGTTTTTGTCCGTGCTTGATGGATAGCCATATAACAACTCTGTAATCTCGCCATTTTTGAGTGCGATGGGGGATACAGTGCGCTATACTCTGCTGCGTTCATCCTCGATTACACTGGAACCAGAACCCTCATGCGCATTAACCGCCAGCGCTCGAATTTGTCGTTTCGTTCGCGCCGTTCCCGCTGGAATGGCTGCCTCCCTTTGCTGACCATTCTCGGCCTGTGTGCGGCGGTGATGTGGGTTGGGCAGTCACAGATTTCGCACTGGCTGCGCGGCTGGCTGGAACCCAATGCGGAAAATCTTTCGCTTACAGATGTTGACTCGGCATTGGCGCAGGGTGATCTGGAACGGGCAGAGCGCTATGCCAGCCAGATGATCGAACATGATCCCGGCAATGTGGGAGCAACAGTACTGCTGGCGCGGGTACGGCTCTATCAGAGCTATGCCGAATACAATACCGAGCATCTGCGGGCAGATGTGCTGGCACTCACCGAGAATCTCATCAGCCGCTATCCTTCCAACTTGCAAGCCGTCGGGATGCACGCCCTCGCGCTGCAAGTTAACGATCAACCACAAGATGCGGCGCGGACTGCCCTGCGCGTTATCGGGCGCGATGCGGAAAATATCCCGGCACGGCTGGCGCTGTCGATGTCGTATGCCAGCCGGGGAGTCTTCAGTGCGGCCTTGCGCGAAGCCCAACGCGGGGTCGAAATTGCAGCGGAAAGTGAGTCGAATTGGCTGGCGGATGCCTATTGGGTTCTGGCGCTGGCTCACCGTGACCTTGCGCAGTATGACGATGCAGCGCTTGCCATCGAAAATGCCATTGAAGCCAACAGCCGCCTGCTGCATCTCTATTTCGAGCGTGCGTTTTTTGCCCTGCAAGTCGCAGATGCAGACCGCGCCGCCGCGAATTATTTCAATGTGCTGGCACTGGATGACGAGAACATCAAGGCACGGATACGCCTCTGCGAACTCAGCAGCAATCTTGCAGAACGGGATACTGCCATTGATTGGTGCAGCCAGGTCACCGAACGAGCGCCGGGTTGGTCACTGGGATGGTATCGGCTGGGGCGGGAATATTACCTGAAGGGCGATTATGCCCAGGCGCAGCAATCCATGAGCCGTTGTACGACGCTGGAAGTCGCGCAGGGTGTACCTATCGAAGAACGCACCCTGGAATGCTGGTTCATCCAGGGGCAGGCCGCAGAAGTTCAGGCGGATTGTGATAACCTTCTGCGGCTGTATGGCGAATTTCAGGAGATGGCAGCCACCGCCAATCTGGAGCAGACTTGGGTCTATCCACCAGGAGGCCCCCCAATCTGCACCACACCACAGCCCACGCTGCAAGGTTAGGACGGAACCAGCATGGTCGCGGCATCCGGCGTTGTCGCCAGATCAACCGCAGGGCCATGCCCCACGCAGATGATTTGCGGTGTGCGTGCCATCACACGCTGCGCACTTTCCTGCACCCGTCCCATATCCCAGGAGATCATGCGCGGAGATAAGGTCAATGTACCTGTCATGGCGAAGAATAAATCCGGCGCAAACAGCACATGCTCGCGCTTCCAGTAGTAGCAGTAATTATCCGGCGTATGCCCCGGCGCGAAGATCGCCTCAATGCCACCGCCAATATCCAGTATTTCGCTATCGCGCAGCACATGATCCACGCTGACGCTTTTCATCAAGATGCGCTGCATCCCGCCCATAAGCCAGTTCATCGCGGGTTTGTGTGGTGGGGACTTTTTCTCGCGCAAATAGCGGGAACTTTCCTGGCCTGCGTAAATCGTCGCGCCTGTTGCCTGCTGCAATCCGTGGACGCTCCCGGCATGGTCTAGGTCTGCATGCGAAACCAGAATGTGCCGAATTGCCTTCGCATCATAGCCCAGTTCAGCCGCCGCTCTCAGAATGGCTTGCGTCGAACCGGGCATGCCCGTATCGACGATGGTTACTTCCCCTGGATCAGTTTCCAGCAAAAAGATATTGGCTCCGTTACTGATCTGGTATAGGCCGGGGATTACTTTCTGCATGACACACCCTTCTGCTCCGCATCGAACCTTCTTCTCTAAGACTCTACAGCGAATGAGGGAGAAGTGCGAGTACAATCCGGCACGAGATGCTGTTGGCGAATCCATGAATCATTGTGTTTTTGTAGGGGAGCGCCCGTGTGCGCTCCCAGGGCGACCACGTGGGGATCGCCCCTACACCGATTCGCCAACAAGGTCGCACGACAGATTGATCCATGTGGTAGCAAACTCCTATTGTTCTTTGCGAATAGGGCGTTTCATACTGAAAAGTGCGGGGTTTGTGGCGCAATCTAGCTGCTCTGGCATACAATCAACACGAGAGGCGATTCACGTACACGCCCTATCAGAAGTTTACAATCAGCATAGCAGCAAATAATGGCGCTGCTTGCTGTGCGATGATCGAAACAACAGAGGGACAACAGAGGGATAGACGCAATGGCGAGTGATACTCCGAGCGCATCAGAACTGCTGCGGCTAGGCATCCAGGCCGCAAAAGATGGCAACCGCCAGGCTGCACAGATGATGTTGCAGCAGGTCATCAGCAATGATCGGGAAAATATACGAGCAATGCTCTGGCTGGCGAAGATCGCGCCTGATCTGGAAACGCGCACCTCCTGGCTACAGCGTGTTCTACAGATTGACCCCAACAACGAAACTGCCTTGAAAGCCCTGACGAAGCTGGAAACGCGAGACGTATCCAGGCGGAATCGGCTGATTTTCCAGATTGGCGTGGTAGCATACTTGATTATCCTGCCCATCGCAGCGCTGGTGACCATCATCATCATGACCTGATTGCCGACCCGATTCATGCAGGAAACGCAATTCTTGTGTAAAATTTCTGCAATGGGGAACAATTAATCCTCGCTGTGTGATCTCAACTGGTGAGAGGCTGCAAAATTGGCTCAGTCAAATCTTGAACGACAACTGCGTGCAGGCATTCGTGCCGCACAGCAGAACAACCTGGAACAAGCCCGCACCTTACTTGAAGGTGTATTACGACAAGATCGCAACAATGAACTGGCGTGGATCTGGATGGCTTCCGTGGTGGGGACGACGCGAGAGAAGCGCGTGTGCCTGGAACGAGTACTGAAGATCAACCCAGACAACGGAGCTGCTCGCCAGGCAATCAACAATCTGGTAGGCGTGGTTGGCAGCGGCGATATTGATTACACCGCAATCGCTAATGATGCCAAAATAAAATTGAGTACACCTGCTCCCAGCGAGCGCCGTCCCGCACCACCCGCCAGCAGTGACGGTAGTGGGCTGAGTACCAGCCAGATTCGCGCATTGCTAGGGGGTGCCGCTATTGTCCTGGGTGTGCTGCTGGCGATTTCATTCGTCCTGCCAGCATTGGCTCCGGCAGAAACCCCGACCCCGACCCCGGCTCCAACGGAAGTCGAAATCACGGCAGAGGTCACGGAGGATATTACGGTCACACCAGGGCCTCCGACGGCAACACCACTGCCAGGGGTAGTAGTCACACGCGGGACACGCCCCCCGCTGCCGACCAACACCCCAACGCTGACCAATACCCCAACCGTGACACCAACGGCAACGGTCACCCTGCCGCCGATTGATGGCTATACCTATCTCTTCGTCGGCAATGATAACAATCTCTATCGTGTGGATTTGCTGGATGGGCCGCGTCCGGTTGCACAAGGTGTGGACGATTTCGATGTTCGCGGGGGCACGCTGGCCTATATCGCAGGAGGCAGTGGCAGTACCATTACCACCGATCCCGAATCAACGGAGGAAGCACAACCCGCCAGCCAGGGAACATCGCAAATTTACTTCGCTCCGCTGGATGACCCGGACAGCGCTTTGCAAGTTACCCGTCTGGAAACCGCTTCTGCGATCAATCCAGCAGTTTCCCCGGATGGCAGCCAATTGGTGTACGCTTCCAATGAAGATGGCGACTACGAACTCTACATTGTCGAGCTTGCGACGGGAATCACACGCCAACTGACCAACAACGACGGCAATGATGTTGAACCGCATTGGTCACCGGATGGAACACAAATTGCCTATTCGTCCGATGTGGGATCGCCGGAAAATTATGCTCTGTACATCGTGAATGTCGAAAATACGCAGACGACCGTTCTGGTGGATACCGCCAACAACACCCGTGAACCGCGTTGGTCACCGGATGGCAGCCAGATTGTTTTCATCGCAGAAAGTAATCGGGGTCGTGGTTTGTCGATTGTCGAAGTCGGTGGTATCCAGGCGGTGCGCCAGTTGACCTTCGACGCAGCACTGCGCTATTCGCCGGACTGGACACCGGACGGGCGCTACATCATCCACATCTCGAACCAGAACAGCGAAGAATTGAGTCTGGTGGTTCTATCTGCCGATGGGCAGCGCCAGGAAGTGATCCCAACGGGTGCGCTGGAACCACAGGAAGTGATTGCGCAACCGTAGATACAGGGTAAAAAACACACAGCAGTGAGGAGTAGGATGGCCTATGGCATCCCTCGAAGTTCAGTATCGGCAAGCCTTGCAAGCATTGGAAGCAGGCAACAACCAGCGTGCATTATCTCTGTTGAATGAGATTCTGGCGGAAGATAGTTTCTATGTGGATGCCTGGGTCGCCAAAGCAAAGGCACTGCCAGACGGTGACGAGAAGTTAGACGTGCTGGAACAGGTGCTGCTGCTTGACCCGGATAACGATTATGCCAATGAAGAACGGGCGCGGCTGCTCAATCTGCCTTCACCTGCGGCAGCAAAGGAAGCAGCAGCCGAGGCAGCCATGCCCATCAAGAAGATGTTCGCTGCCACAGCATCCAGCGAAATCGCTCCCGGCATCCCGCGCAGATGGGCGTTGCTGGCAGGTGTTGGACTGAGCATTTATACCCTGCTGATTTGCGGTATTACACTGGCGGTGATTTCTACCAGCAATGCGAGCCGCACCGAGGCCGAAGCGCAGCAGGCGACGAGTGTTGCAGAATCCACACAGCGAGCCGCAGCATTCACGGCAACGGTGCAGAGTGTTACGGAAGCCGCGAACCTGACCGCAACGGCTCTGGCTTCCATCACACCAACAGCCACACCCGAGCCATCCGCAACGCCGACCCCTACCCTCACGCCCATTGGCGCGGAAGTCCGCACTGCGCCGCCGCCGCGTGATGACACACCCGGAACGATCATCGCCTGGGGTGGCTTCAACCCGAACCCATCGTCAGAAGGGTACGCCAACCTGCGCTTCTACACAGTCGCCACAGGCTCCGTCGAAACAGTGGATGACGAAGTGGTGCGCAATGTGACAGCCGACCTCACCGGGGATCGCCTGGTGTATATGTGGTGGACGCGCTTCCAGGAACCCGGCATGCTGGATCCTTCGACCACGAACGAGCTTGGAGATCCACTGGATTTGTCCGTATACGTCAGTGGGCTGAACCTCGCAACGGAATTGGATCATCCCTCCGTATCGGCAAATGGGCAGATACTGGCCTTCACTGGGATTGCTGCCAATGGAACCCGTGAAATTTTCTATTACAGCTATGCAGATGAGCGCATCGTCCAGGTGACCAGTGACAATCAGGAATACCAGGATGTCAATATCTCCGCAGATGGCAGCCGAATCGCCGCGATCCGCCAGACACCCAATGGCGTTGATCTGATCTCGATTGATGTCAGCGCGATCACCGACCCGGGGACGTATCCCGTCACGGTGCTGACGAACGACGGAAACGCGACCATCGAGAGCGATCCCGATTTCTCACCCATTGGCGCAGCGCTGGCCTATGTTGCAAGGGGAGAGGGTTCCGAACAGGGCGACATCTTCTCTGTGAATGTGGAGAATGGGGACCTAACGCAGATTACCGCCAGCGAAACGGACGAAGTACAACCCGTGTATAGCCCGACGGGGCGCTATGTGGCCTACGCCGCGAACCCGCAGGGGGTCTATAACATCTTCATCTTCGACACACTAACAAGCGTAACTTACCAGCTCACCGTTGAGGACAGCGACCCGGTATATCCCGGCGCGTGGATCGAGTCGTAGGGGGCAGCTTATCGATACAGGATCGACACCCTACGGCGCGAAATCGTCCCTCATACTTCGACAACCAGCGTATCCGCTACCAGATCATGCCATGCTTGCTGCATGATATTATTGGTTGCCCAGACGAAGCCCATACCAAAGGCGAATGTGCTGAACAGATAGCCCACATAACAACGCAGGAACACATCCCAGGCCGTCAGAGGATTTCCGTCGCGGCGAACAATCTTCAGATTGGCGAACTGTTTGCCGGGAGTTTGCCCGGTGCGCAGCACAAAAATCATATGATAGGTGATATGCAGCAGTGAGATCACCAATAACCAGACTGCCGCCAGGGATTGGGTGGCGCTGTCGGTGGGTTGTGCATTTTCTGGCAGCGGCAGCAGCAGCAGCAGCAAAAAACTGATAGCCGTCAACACCCCCTGGTCGATTGCAAAGGCCGTCGCCCGGCGATTCAATGGCGCGAGCCGGAAGCGTGTGGGGCGCGGGGCATCCGCCGGGGACGCAGTCATCGTCTGCTGTGGGCGATCCAGTGCGTGCAGGGCGTTGGCAGCCTGCGCATGCAGCGGATCAAGCGCTGTTGCTTTCTCCAGGAAGTGGCGCTGCTGTGACGCATTTTTCGCAGCGCGTGCCGCCAGATACCATGCCTCGGCGGAATCGGGCTGTTCTTGCAGAATCGGACGCAGGTAGTCGCGGGCTGTTTCCGAGTCACCGCGCTGGAGTGCTTCATAGATAAGTGTGAAATCGTTCATATGAGCGTTGGCTGAACTCTCCATAATTTGCATATCATCATGCCCAACATCCTCATAGAAAACAAGGGAACTATACAACCTATTGCGCGATTCTTGCGTAGTAAGGGGTAGTATCAAACCAAACGAACTGACAGAGGGAGAATAACCAACATGTCTCAACAACCGAATGATCCAAACAACAAGAATGACTGGGTAGAAGAAATCGAAGTTGCCGGGAATGACCTGGTAAGCCGCGTCAAAGAATTGATTGAAGAAGGCAACGTTCGCCGCCTCATCATCCGCAAGGCCGATGGTGATGTTCTGATGGAAGTTCCGCTGACCGCTAGCGTAGTCGTCGGTGGTGCGGCAGTGGTCTTTGCCCCGATGCTGGCGGCACTGGGTGCGCTGGCAGCACTGGTAACGCAGCTTCGCATCGAAGTGATCCGCGTCGGTGAACCAGAAGACGACAGCAAGAAAAAGGTTGACGTGGAATAATTTCGCACTGTTTCGTAGGGGTGGGGTGATGACGTATCCCATCCCTACGCCTTTCTTTGCCACAAACACCCCTCAGCGCACAAACAAAATTCCCACAAAGGCTACGCCAGCCCAGGCCAATTTTCGGAACAAACTATCGCGGCGGGTATCTTCTTTGAAGATCTGAGGCCAGAACAACGACAACGCCCACCCCAGGAAGATGCCAATGAAGACATTCATACTGCTGACGATGGCAACCAGCCCCGCCTGCCCCAGCAGAAGCGCCTGAAAGAGCAGAATCTGCCGCACAGCAAATAATCCTTCTACCACATTGATGGCAATGAATCCTTCTGCCCGCATACCGCGTAGATGTTCCAGGAAGGGGCGGCGTACATGAGGCAGCAGGAGCAGCAGCATCGTCGCCAGCCAATAGCCGAAGTTGTTATAGGCCAGCGAAAGCAGCAGTGTCGGCATATCCACCACCCAGGCATCCACGCTGAGATCCGTGAAAATGAATGCGATAGACCACATAAATGTCGCAATCATCAGCAAGCGCAGGGCTGCCCCCCGTGTGGGTAGTATGGCATCATCCGCCGCCTTCCGTGGATCAACCGACACACCGACAGCCGCCACCAGGATCAGCACAAAGCCTATAAGCTGTACTGCGCTGGGACGCTCTCCCAGGAAGATCACACCCATGATGAGGGTATACACCGGGACAAGCTGCCCCAGCACAATCAAGCGGCTCATTTCTTCCTGCATCACGGCCTGGAAATAGAAATAGCCCCCCGCGACTGTCACCATCCCTGCGAGAATCAGTGGCAGCATTTGTTCCACCGCTAAGATGGCGAAATCATTATAAATCCAGAACAACACGCCAAACGACAGATTGACAAACCCGAAGAATATCTGGATCGCATAAGCGTTCGGTATATAACGAGCGCTCACCAACTTATCCCCAAAATTGACAATCGCCATGATGGTCGTGGCGAGCAGTGCAGCAATTACCCAGGACATGGAAGACCCTCATCAAGTTCATGGTTTCATTGAGCAAGGTGGTTGCACTTGCACACTGTAAACTGCTGTGTTCGCCAGGAATAGGGCAAAATAGACTCTCTCGGTTTTTCTCACCTGATGGATTCGGCTGTTGCTACTGCCAGAAACGCCAGACGTGACAAGCATGCGGGGCTGTGCTATAAATTAGCCATATGCCCCCGTAGCTCAGTGGATAGAGCAGTGGTTTCCTAAACCATGTGCATAGGTTCAATTCCTATCGGGGGTACTATCCTCACAGTGTAGCCATCCCCTACACATTACCCCTTTTCAACACAATCCGAAACAGGGGCAATCGCTTCAAATTTTTGGATCGTTAGAAACAGAAAACGCGCAAAACGACGAACTCAACAAATGGCAAATACGCCAAACCAAGCGAAAACACAATTTCTGCTTTCGGTTATTTCGGGCGCGACATGTCGTGCCCCTACGGTTTTCTCCGTGTCCTTTGCGTCTTTGTGGTTCAAATTGTTTTGAAGCGCTTGCCCTGCATACAACACCAATTTGTTGCACGAATACTGCGCCCGTGTTACAGTCTATCAAGAGTGGACTAGTCCACACTATGCCGCATAGGCACTTTTAGTATTTTATCCTTTTTCGGAGGCCATAGATGAAACGAGCGTATTTACTACTTACTGTGCTGCTACTCCTACTCAGCAGCGTTGTCTCAGTACCATTCGCACAAGATATGGAAGCTCCCGAAGGTACATGGTTAGGCACATGGCCCTACACCTTACCTCCCGATCATCACTTGAACGCATATGCCGCTGGTGGCCCCAACCAGAATCTTGGCAATCATTATCGTGGTATGGTCGAACTCAGCCCCGCATTCTATATGTGGGCAACGAATGAATATGTCGGCATCCTCGCCGAATCATGGGGCTTTGTTGAAGATAATTCCGCTTATGAAATTAAATTCCGTGAAGATGCTCTCTGGAGCAATGGGTCCCAGTTTGATGCAGATGATGTCATCACGACTTATGCATTGGGTCGTTTGTCCGGTTGGTCGCAGTTCAATTTCATTGATGATGTCGAAAAAGTGGACGACTACACCGTTCGTTTCCACTTCATTGACGACGAACCTTCGCTCGTAGCAGAACGTCTCCTGTTGAAAGATTACATCGTTGCCGATGATACCTACGGTGAATTGGCAGATCGTGCGGTTGAACTCTTCGCAACCGAAGCAGACAGCGAAAGCGAAGAATGGCAAGCGCTCCTGACCGAAGTGCAAGAATTCCGCCCGGAAGAACTGCTGGCAACAGGTCCCTACACTTACTCGCTGGATGATGTTGGTGATGCATTCATGACATTGACCTGGCAGCCGAACAGCATTTTCAGCGATACAGTGCAGTTCGGTGAACTGAAGGTGTGGGCAGGCGAAACAGAAACTTCCACCCCGCTGGTTCTGAGTGGCGAAATTGCCCATGCAACCAACGTATACCCGCCCTCGACCATTGATACCTTTGTCGAAGCTGGACTGGAAATTGTGACGATCCCGCGTGGTTATGGCCCCGCGCTGCTGTTCAATGTTGCGCGTGAACCCTGGAATGTGAAAGAAGTTCGCCAGGCTGTTGCACTGGTGATTGACCGTGACCAGAACGCCTTCCTGACCAACGGCTTCGGCGCGTCTGGTACGGTCTACATGTCCGGCATTCTGGACAGCATGACTCCCTCGCTCATGAGCCAGGAAGCAATCGACCAGCTTGATCCTTATGCCTTCGATACAGAACGCGCAGCCGCACTGCTGGAAAGCGTGGGCTACAGCCGTAACGGTGATGGCATCTGGGCAGATGCAGACGGCAACACCCTCAGCGGTGAATGGGTCTTCCCGCAAGATTTCGCGGACTTCGCAGGCGCAACCCAGGATGCGGTTGCACAGATGAACGCCTTCGGCTTCGACATCACCCTGCGTGCCTTGCCCTGGCAGGAAGTCCCGCCGATCATCCGTGAAGGCAACTTCGACCTCAGCGTTTGGAGCTGGGGCGCGGCAAACGTGCTGGCCTCCCGCCACTTCCGCAACCCGGTACAGCGCTGGGAAACCGAACTAGCAGACGACCTACCCGGCCTGGGCATTGGCCTGACCGAAGTTGAACTCGCCGACGGAACAGTGGTCAACCTCGACGATATGATTAACAGCGTCAACAATGGCCTTGATCTGGATGCACATCGTGAAGCCGCCGATGAAGTTGCTTTGATCCTCAACGATCTCATGCTCTTCGTACCGCTGAACGAAATGCTCAGTGCAGAACCCTTCAACACCAGCGTTATCGCTGGCCTGCCCGAACCGGGTGATCCCATCCTGCTGAACCCGGCAGGTAGCGATCACTTCGTCATCTGGATGCTGTTGAATGGTGAACTGAGTCCGGCAAATTAATTCAGTTGCAGTGACAGTACAAGTCGTGCAGTGGGAGAGGGCTTACCTCTCCCATTGTCTTCCTTGCACTTTTTTTGGAGAAAATGCTTTATGGCAACCACGTTTCCTGTCGATGATGCCCCGATGCCCCAGGAAGTAAGCTGGCGCACGCGCCTCAACGATATACGCAAAAGCTATGCATTCCGCGTGATTTTGCAGGGGCTTCTGACGGCCTGGGCAGCGACAACCTTCACATTTTTTCTGATTCGCTTATTGCCGGGTGACCCCATCAGCCTGAAGACCGACCAATTGATGCAGCAGGGCTACACCCTGGATGAAGCGGCGAACATCGCAGCGACGTTGTTTCGCTACGACCCCACTGTACCCGTCTGGGAGCAGTACCTGCAATATATGAGCAGTTTGCTTCAGGGTGATCTAGGACAGTCGATTTCATCAGCAGGAACAGAAGTCAGCGCTATTATTTTGCGGTTCTTGCCCTGGACGTTGTTATCGGTTGGCTCTGCGCTGCTTATTAGTTTCACGCTTGGAATTATCCTGGGTACAGCCATGGCCTACTGGCGCGGTTCCCTGTTTGACAACGTCATGACCGGGATTGCGTCTACCCTGTCGGGCATTCCCGATTATGTGTATGCCATTGGGATTATCATCATCTTCGGGGTGCAACTGGAATGGTTCAATGTGGGCGAAATGCGCGGTGGTGTTGCCCCGGATATTCCGGCTGGCTTCACCTTCGCCTATATCGGCAGCGTGATTAAGCATGCCCTTCTGCCTGTCATCACGTATGTCACTGCGACGGTTGGGGTCTGGATGCTCAGTATGAAGAGCAGCACCATTTCCACCCTGGGCGAGGATTACATCAGCGTCGCCAAAGCACGCGGATTATCCGAACGGCGCATCTTGTTCTCTTACGTGGGGCGCAACGCCATGCTGCCGCTGGTGACGCGGTTAGCAATCAGCATCGGTTTTGTGTTGAGCGGCAGCGTGATTGTGGAGCGCTTCTTTGAATATCCTGGGCTTGGGCGTGCGCTGACCATCGCCGTGACTACCCGCGATTACACCACCATGCAGGGGATTTTCCTGGTGATTACCATTGCCGTGATCGCCTCCAACATCCTTGCCGATTTGATGCTCGGCTGGCTAGACCCCCGCGTGAACCTTGAGGAGAAAGCCTGATGGATTGGTCAGAGATTCTACGGGTTGGCTTATTCGTCGGCGCAGGCTTTGGGCTGATTCCGCTGCTGTGGGCAATACGCTATGGTCGCTATCCGCTTGGCATCGGGATGTTTTTCGCCAGCGCACTCGGCGGGTTTATGTTTGGCAGCCTGGGTGGTGTGGTCATTGCGCTGCTGGCGTGGGCTGTGGTGATTTCATTCACCTACGTGAACCAGCAAGACCCATTTGAAACCCGCGCTCGTTCGCTTGATGATGTCACCTTTGATGAAACACAATTCCAGTATTTCCAGCGGCAGATGGCAAGCGTTGGCAAGTGGCTGCGCGGCACAGGAAATATGCTGGTGCGCAATAAAGGCGGGTTCATCGGCTTCGTGGGCATTATGTTCTTCGTGCTGCTGACGGTTTTTGGCCCGTTGTTTGTGGAATATGAGGGTCGCCCACAGATGAGCCGCCGCGCAGAAGGGGCAAACTCTCTTTATGCGTCGCCGTCTGCGGAGTTCCCGCTTGGGCTGGATTGGCAGGGGCGCAGCATCCTCTCGCATATTATCTATGGCGGGCGCGTGCTGATTATCACTTCCATCCAGGCTGGTTTGTTTTCTACGGTGGTGGCGGTTGCCCTCGGTTCGTTGGCAGCACTAGGGGGCAAGCAAATTGACGGAGCCTTAAATGCCCTGGCAAATCTCATTCTGACGATACCTAATTTCCCGCTGCTGCTGGTACTCGCCAGCATCATCAAATTCAACAGCAACCTGATGCTCGCGGTGCTGCTGGCGGCGCTGACGTGGCCTGGGCTGATGCGCTCGATCCGCGCACAGGTTCTCAGCCTGCGCGAACGGGATTATGTAGAGGCTGCTATCGCGCTGGATCTGGGACTATCGCATATCATCCTGCGGGAAGTCTTCCCAAATATGATCAGCTACATTGCGATTAATTTTATTTTCGCAGTGCGCAGCGCCATGTATTCCCTGGTTGGCCTTGTCATCCTGGGCATGGTTCCGCTGCGTGAGCCGGATTGGGGCATCATGATCTGGAACGCGCAGACTCGCGGGGCATTCTATAACCGCGATTCGCTGTGGATGGCACTTGCGCCGATTACGGCAATTGCCCTGTTCCAATTGTCGCTGATTCTGTTCACACGTTCGCTCGAAGAGATGTTCAACCCGCGCTTGCGCCAGGGGTTGTAATGTGGTGCTGCCGAATGGCGGTAGAGGCGACCCTGTGTGGTCAAGCATGTTCGAAAATGTGTGGCTTGCTGCCCTGCGCCTGACGTTCAAAACGTCAGGCTACACCCAATTGAGCGTCCGCTAAAGGGATGCTTAGACAATCTTTTTGTTTGACAGGGCGCCTTGATAACCCCTTTAGTGGGTTTGGGTCTTTTGTAGCCGGGGATTTTAATCCTCGGCTACCCGCAGCGAAGGAAACAGATAAACAGTTCTATTGGCTGCTTTCAATGCCGCAAGTAAACACAATCACATAGATTCAACAAACCAGTTTTGCTATTGGTAGAAAAGCATTTTCATGACGCAAACCAACACAGATCAAAACGTTGTCCTCAGCGTGCGGGATTTTTCCGTCAGTTATCTGGCAGAACGTGGCAAAGTCCGGGCTGTGAGTAATGTCTCGTTTGACTTGCACGAAGGCGAAACGCTGGCACTCATCGGCGAAAGCGGCTGCGGCAAATCGACATTGACGCTGGGGATGCTCGGTTTGCTGCCGAGCAGTGGCAGTGTCGATATGGGCACACTCGCCTATACCCGCCGGGATGGCAGGACAATTGATGTCCTCAAATTGTCACATCGCCAGATGAAGCAGTTCCTCTGGGCAGAATGTTCGATGGTCTTTCAGGGCGCGTTGAACTCACTGAACCCGGTGCTAAAAATCTCCGATATGGTCTACGACACTGCCAGAGCGCACGGCATGAATCGCAAAGAAGCCCGCAATACGGCGCTGAGTTTGTTCGAGAAAGTGCGCCTGGATGCCCTGCGCGTCTTTGATGCCTACCCGCATGAACTCAGCGGCGGGATGCGCCAACGTGTGCTGCTGGCGCTGGCGCTGCTGCTGCGTCCGCAGGTGGTCTTCATGGATGAGCCGACAACTGCCGTCGATATCCTGACGCAGCGCAGCATCCTGGAAGTCCTCAAAGAACTGCGTGCGGAACTGAACTTCAGCATCATCTTCATCAGCCATGATCTCGCGGTTGCTGCCGAAATTGCGGATACGCTGGCGACCATGTACGCGGGCGAAATCGTTGAGATTGGCCCCGTCGCGGATGTGTTTTATAAGCCGCGTCATGCATACACGTTGAGCCTGCTGGATGCTGCCCCGCGCCTGAGCGCCGATAGCGAAGAATTGCAGAGCATCCCAGGCAGTCCGCCGGATTTGATCGCCCCGCCTTCGGGGTGCAAATTCCATCCGCGCTGCCGCTTCGCCACAGAGATTTGCAGCGCGACACCACCCGCGCCAGAACCCCAACCGGATAACGAAACGCACATTGTACGCTGCTATCACAGTGAGACAGTTCTCAAGGAACGCATGGAGGCTGCTTCATGACCAAGCCCAAAAACAAGAATATGCCGCTGATCGCGCTGAAAAATGTCTCACGCTCATTCGAGACAGCCGACGGTGAAATCCCGGTGCTGCAAGATATTAACCTGGAAGTGTATCCGCGTGAAGTTTTGTGCCTGGTGGGGGAAAGTGGCTGCGGCAAAACCACCACCGGCAAAATCATTGCCAGCTTGCTTGATCCTTCGTCCGGCGAAGTGCAGATTAACGGCGCATCCCTGGCGAGTTATTCCCGCAGAGAACAGGCTGAACTGCGCCGCAGCATGCAAATCGTGCATCAAGACCCATTCGCCTCGTTGAATCCATCGCACACCATCGGGCAGATTCTGAGCTTCCCACTGCGGAAGCACCGGATGGTGAAAAGCCGTGCCGAACTGCGGCGGCGCATCTGGGAATTGCTCGATCTTGTTGACCTGACCCCACCCGGTGACATCGTCAACAAATACCCACACCAACTCAGCGGCGGTCAGCGCCAACGTGTGAGCATCGCCCGCGCTCTGACGGTTGACCCGAAGCTCATTGTGGCAGATGAAGCGGTGAGCATGGTGGATGTCAGCATCCGTGTGGGGCTGCTGAAGATGCTGCATAACCTGAGCGATATGCTGGATCTGGCGGTGGTCTTCATCACGCATGATCTGGCACTGGCGAAATATTTCGCATGGGATGGTCGGCTGGCGGTGATGTACCTGGGGCGTGTTGTGGAAATTGGGCGCACGCCGGACATCATTCGTAATCCGGCACATCCCTATACAAAGGCGCTGCTCTCCGCCGTACCGGAAGCTGACCCCACCCTGACCCGTAAGAAAGAAGTGATGCAGTTGCGTGCGGACGCAATCCCAAGCCTGCTGAAGATCCCACCCGGCTGTGCATTTCATCCGCGCTGCCCTTTCTTCCAGGAAGGTGTTTGTGATACTGCGGTTCCAGTTTTGCAAACTACGGAGGAGATCACACAAAAAGTTGCCTGTACGCCAGTGACGAAGATGGGAGAACTCACTTTATATGGATCGTAGGATGCTGCGAGGATTTTTGCAGATTGGGATATTTGTCGGCGTGGGGGGATTCTTACTCGCCCTTGCCCACCCGCCCGATAGCCCGGAGTTTGTCGTGAGCGTTTGCAGCGGGGTGATCGGCTTAACTTTGATGATTGCCGCCAGCGTGACAAGCTACCTTCTGCGATGAGGCTGGAGAGGTCTAGGGGGAAGATGTTAAACACAGAGTCACCTGTACCTTTGTATGAACAGATCAAAAATTACATTCTGCACCACATCCATACCGGGGAGTGGTCATATAACACGCGCATTCCCTCCGAGCGTGACCTTGCCGAACAGTTCGATGTGAGCCGAGTGACCGTTGGCAAGGCCATCAAAGAACTGGTGCAGTTGGGGCATCTCAATGTGCAGATTGGCAAGGGAACCTACGTCAGCGAAGCCCCGATGAAGCAGCAAATCGAAACCCTGACGAGCTTCACGGAAGAGATGGAAATTCGCGGGCAAACAACAGTCAGCAAAGTGTTGAGCGCAGCGGTGAAAATCGCGCAGCCTGAACTGGTCGATGTGCTGGATATTGCAGCGGGTGCGAAGATCATTGAACTGCGGCGTATTCGGTATGTGGCAAACCGACCTATGGCGATTGAATGTGCGTCGGTGGCGGCGAACCTATGCCCGGATATTCTGGATAAACACGATTTTTCGCATGAGTCGCTATATGCAGTGCTGCGCGAATTCTACGGCGTGAATCTGGTTGCGGCTGAACAGACATTTGAAGCACGCGCTGCCAATGAGGAAGAAGCCAGCCTGCTGGAAATTCATGCAGGTGCGCCAGTGCTGGCAATTTACCGCGTCACCTATGATGACATGCATCGCGCCTGCGAAGAAGTGAAATCGGTTTACCGGGGAGATCGCTACAAATTCCGGGCGAAGCTGAAGCGTATATAGCAACGAACCACAGGGAGGAAATGCCATGACCGTTGACCCGCGTATTGGGCAGCGCTTTACCGTTGGTTTTGAAGGGTTGACCGCGCCAGATTATATTCTGGATTGGCTGCAAAAGGGGCGCATTGGTGGCGTGATCCTGTTCGCACGCAACGTACAAAGCCCCGAACAACTGGCAGCGCTCACCCGCAGCCTGCATGAAGCCAGCGAGACACCCATCCTCATCGGCATCGACCAGGAAGGCGGCATGGTAGCACGTTTGCGCCAGACGCAGGGTTTCACAGAAAGCCCTGGCGCGATGGCACTGGCTGCTACCCAGGATAAGCTGCACGATACCGAAGCCATTTCACAGATGCTCGCGGATGAAATGCGATCCCTCGGTATCAACTGGACGTATGCCCCGGTGGTGGATTTGAGCTATAACGCGGATAATCCCACCGTCGGCACGCGCAGCTTCGGCATTGATCCGCAGCAAGTGGGCGAACTTGCGGCGCAGGCCACGAAGGGTTTTCAAGCGGGTGGCGTGATGGCGTGCGCCAAGCATTTCCCCGGCCTGGGCAATACCAGTGTCGATAGTCACCTGGATTTGCCGTCACTGGATGCCCCGCTGGAACAATTGCTTGAGAATGACCTCGTACCCTATCAGCATGTGATTGATGCCAGTATCGCATCCATCATGACGACGCACACCATTTACAGCGCCCTGGATCGCCAACATCCCGCAACCCTGAGTGATACGGTTATTCAGGATTTACTGCGCGAACAACTGGGATACTCCGGCGTGGTGGTGACCGACTGCCTGGAAATGCACGCTATCACCAAGCATTACGGGCAGGGCGAGGCGGCTGTGCTGGGTATTCTGGCAGGCGTGGATATTCTGCTGATTTCGCACACACGCTCGCATCAGGAAACGGCTTTCGCGGCGGTGGATGAGGCCGTACAATCTGGACGCATCTCACAAGAAAATCTCAATACAGCGTATGAGCGCATCATGGCGATGAAATCCGCCTATGCCATTGATGCAGCCGCGATCAATCCCGCAGCGGTGAATACGGACGCACATAAGAAACTCGCGTTGGAAGCGGCAAAATCGGCTGTGAGCCTCATAGGGGGACTGCCGTCGCTGGAAGGCAAGCGAATCGGCGTGATTGAATTTTCCGCCAGGCAGCATACCGAACTGCTGGAAGAAATTGACCTCACCGATTTTGGACGAGCGATCCATCAGTATCTCTCTGTTGATGAAAGCGTGGCGCTGCACCCTGCCAGACCAACGGAAGCGCAGTTGAATCAAGCACAAGCGCTGGCGCAGCAGGTGGATATTTTGCTGGTTGCGACACGCAACGCCCATTCCAATCCAACACAGCAGGAGTTCGCGCAGAAATTTCTCAAGGCTGCGCCGGAAGCCATTCTGTTAGCGCTGCGCAATCCTTATGATGTGGATGTCATCCAGGCGAATGCCGCCCTCTGTACCTTCGGCGATAGTGCGCCTTCACTGGAAGCCGCAGCGCTGGCTCTCAGGGGAGACTATCAACCAGGTGGGCAGCGCCCTGCCACTGCAAAGGTCGGCTGATGCTGCGCGTTGGAATCGATGTGCTGCAACAGGAGGCTTTCGCGCCACTCGTAGGGAAACGAGTCGGCTTATTCACCAATCCAAGCGCGGTAGATGCGGAACTAATCAGCACCTATCAGCGATTTGTAGCTTCGGATGTGAACCTCGTTGCGTTGTTTGCGGCGGAACATGGCGCATTCGGGCGTGCTGCCGATGGTGAATTAATCGCCAACATGGTTGATCCGGCAACGGACATCCCAATTCGCAGCGTTTACGGCAAGCAGCATCGTCCCTCGGCGGAGATGCTGGCAGACCTTGATGTCATGGTCTGCGATATTCAGGATATTGGCGTGCGCTACTACACCTACCAATGGACGATGACGCACATCATCGAAGCCTGCGGCGAACATGGCATTCCCGTTGTCGTACTTGATAGGCCGAATCCGCTGGGAGATGTTGTCGCGGGGCGTGGCCTGGATGCTGGATTTGATTCACTGGTGGGGCGCTTTGATGTGCCGATGCAGCACGGCCTGACCATCGGCGAGATGATGCAGCTTTTCAATGGGGAGTGGAATACAACCCCGGCAGACTTGACCATCATCCCCTGCGAAGGCTATCAGCGCCACATGACCTGGGAGCAAATCCAGCGCCCCTTTGTGCCGCCGTCGCCCAACATGCCACACCTGTCTACTGTGCGTCACTATCCCGGCGCGTGCCTGGTCGAAGGGACGAATCTCAGCGAAGGACGCGGCACAACCCTACCCTTTGAAATTGTCGGCGCACCCTTCATGGATGCGCGTTCCCTTGCTGCTGAATTGAACAAATTGGGCTTGCTGGATGTGCGTTTCCGCCCGCACTTCTTCACGCCGACGGTGCGTAAATTTGCGAATGAAGCCTGCGAAGGGGTGCAGGTACACATCACCGGGGCAGGCTTTGAACCGATCCAGACCTGGCTCACGGTGATTCATGCCGTCAAAGAAATGTACCCCAATGATTTTGATTGGATACCACCCTATGCAGAGGGCGATCACCCGCCATTTGATAAGTTGATCGGCAGCGATCAACCCAGGATAGCGCTGGAAAATGGGGCATCCGTTGCGGAAATCATGCAGGGCTGGGATGAACAGGCGCAGGCATTCCGGGCATTGCGTCAACCGTATTTGCTGTATCAGTGAATAATTAACCTCACCCCTGCTCGCTGCGCTCACTGTCCCCTCTCCAATATGGAGAGGGGAAGGAGAACCGTAGGTTCGGGAGGGGTGAGGTAGTACAGAAATGGCGTTTACCAAACAGGCAGAGGCCAATGAACGGCGAAATCAACCAACTCAACGCAGAAACCACGCATCGCCTGAATACCATCATCTGGCAGGCTGTCACGAGCCGCGTTGCGCCTGCGGTTGCGCTGGCAATCTATCATGATGAGGAACTAGCATTTGATGGCGCATGGGGTTGGGTTGATCCTGATTCGCAGGCCGAGCCTGTGACCACTACGCACGTTTTTGATCTGGCATCAGTGACCAAGCTCTACACCACAACGGCATTACTCACGCTGATGACGCAGCAGAACATCGCGCTGAATACGCCGCTGGTGGAAATTATCCCAGAATTTGGCGAGCAGTCCCCGCGCCTGATTGATGGCGGACAAGACCCACACAGCAAACAGCGCCAGGACGTGCATCCTGATTATGCGGGGCAGATGGTTGACCCGTCAGTGGTGACGCTCTTTCATCTGCTGACGCACACCAGCGGCTTACCCCCCTGGCGCGATGTCTACACCGTTGCGCCTGCTCCACTGCCACCCGGCGAAGTTGATCCCATCCCGCAGCCGGAGCGCTGGCAGCGTGCCCTTGAACGCCTGTGCAGCTATGCCTTTGTAGCCCCGCCGGATACCGGGGTGCGCTACAGCGACATCGGCTTGATGCTGTTGGGCGAAGTAGTGGCGCGGATCTCTGGCAGCCCATTGGATGCAGCGATTGCCGAACGAGTCAGCGCAGAAGTAACCTTCAACCCGACGCGGCACGGCATCCCGCAAAGCCAGACCATCCCCACAGAAATTGACGCGACGTGGCGCAAGCGCCGGGTATGGGGTGAAGTGCATGATGAGAACGCCTGCGGCATCGGTGGCATTGCCGGGCACGCCGGACTCTTCGCCACAGCGAAACCTGTTGCGCGGCTTGGGCGGGATTGGCTGAAGCGGGCTTTTTCCATTTCGCCCGAATTGTACGAAGCTGCAACCAGCCTTCAGGTACAGACCGGGAACGAAGTACGCGGCCTGGGTTGGATGCTGCGCTCGTCCGAAAATTCGTCGTCGGGCGATTACTTCAGCGCGGATAGTTACGGGCATACCGGATTCACGGGAACGTCATTATGGATTGATCCACAACGAAAGCTCTCTGTGGCACTCCTGAGCAATCGCGTCTATGACGGGCGCGAGAAAGTGGGCATTCATGCCCTGCGCCGTGCTGTGCATGATGCCATCATTGAAGGAATCGACTCATGAGAATTGTCGGATTGATGTCTGGCACATCAGCGGATGGCCTGGATATTGCGCTGTGTGAAGTGCAGGAAACCGCAGAGGGGATGCAGGCGCAGGTCATCACGGGAACAACCATCCCCTATGATGCCGCCATGCGCCAGCGAATCCTGACCGCCTGTGATCCGAATAAGAGCAGCACGCCGCACATCAGCGCTTTGCATACCGACCTGGGACTCTTCATCGGGGAGCAGGTGCGGGCATTTTTACAGAGACATCAGGCCAGTGCGGATTTGATCGCCTCACATGGTCAAACCATCTGGCATGAGGTACAGGCGGATGGCGCGGTGCAATCGACCCTGCAAATTGGTTCCGCCGCGCACATTGCCGAAATCACCGGAATCACCACCATTCATGATTTTCGCACGCGGGATGTGGCAGCCGGGGGGCAGGGCGCACCCCTGACTTCTTTTGTGGATAGTCTCTTACTGCGGCATCCAACAAAAACCCGTGCCATCCAGAACATCGGCGGCATTGGTAATGTCAGCATCCTGAACGCAGGGGATGACTCCATCCTGGCTTTTGATACAGGCCCCGGTAATGTGCTGATGGACAGTGCGGTATCGCTCCTCACGGATGGCGCACAGGTTTACGATCACGATGGGCAGCTAGCGAAGTGCGGCACGATAGATGAAGCATGGCTCAACGAACTAATGCAGCATCCCTATTATCATCGCCAGCCCCCCAAAACCACCGGACGCGAGTTATTCAGTCCGGCACTGGCTGCGAACTACGTCCAGCAGGGGCGCGAACGCGGCTTATCTGATACGGACATCATCGCCACACTGACCGCGCTCACAGCCAGGAGCATCGCGCACGCTTATGAGACCTACGCGCCGGGTGTCATTCACGAGGTCATTGTTGGCGGCGGCGGCGCACGCAACCCGGCACTCATGCACATGCTGGCGGAATTCCTGCCGGATTGCACTGTACAGACACATGATGCGATTGGCCTGAACAGCGATTATAAAGAAGCCCTGGTTTTCGCCGTGCTTGGCTGGCTGACATGGCATCACCGCGTCGGCACTTCGCCACAGCAAACCGGGGCGCGACATGCGTCGGTACTGGGTTCGATCACGCCGGGGGAAAACTACTTACAATTCTTACAGGCACTCATGACGGAGATGGGAAAATGCTGACCGAAACGCAGAATCCAAACACAAAGAATCTCGATCAGATGGATTCCCTATCCATCCTGCAATTGATGAACCAGGAAGATCAAAAAGTTGCGCTGGCGATTCAGGCCGTGCTGCCCCAGATTGCAAAAGCGGTAGACATCATCCGGGATCGGTTGGCAGCAGGCGGACGACTGATCTATGTAGGTGCGGGAACCAGCGGACGTTTGGGGATTCTGGATGCGGTGGAATGCGTCCCCACCTTTGGCACGTCGCCAGAAATGGTGCAGGGCATTATCGCCGGGGGCAATGGCGCATTCCTGCAAGCGATTGAAGGCGCAGAAGATGATGCGGCGGCGGGGGAAATTGACCTCAAAGAACGGGAGCTATCCGCGCAGGATGTCGTTGTAGGGATTGCCGCCAGCGGACGCACCCCCTATGTTCTCGGCGCGGTAGCCTATGCAAAGTCCATCGGCACAGCCACCATTGGCATCTCGTGCAATGATCCTGCACCCTTGCTGGAAGCCGTTGATCTTCCCATCGGGCTTGTAGTCGGCGCGGAAATCCTGACAGGCAGCACGCGCTTGAAAGCCGGAACAGCACAGAAGCTCGTCCTGAATATGCTGAGTACCGCGACCTTTGCCCAACTCGGCAAAGTCTATGGCAATCTGATGGTCGATGTGCATGTGACCAACCAGAAACTCGCCCAACGTGGTCAGCGCATCATTCAAATGCTCACAGGTGTAGACGAAACAAAATCCGCCGAATTACTCGCCGCCGCGCACAACAGCGTGAAAGCGGCAATCGTGATGCATGAAGCGCAGGTAGATTATGAAACATCACAGGAATTATTAGCGCAGGCAAACGGGCATCTGCGCCAGATCATTGGAACAAAGGAAGCCACATCATGACCGATATGCTGGTGAAATTGTATGCGCTGCCGCCGTTCGTCGATACCCAATCCGAACATGGCATCACCATCCGGCGGGCGCTTGCCCCGGAAAAACACATGATCCTGCCCTGGGTGCGGCAGCATTTCAGCGCCTATTGGGAAAGTGAATGCGATGCTGCTATCAATCGCCAGCCAGTGACCTGCTTCATTGCCACGCAGGAAGGCCAACTCATCGGATTCGGTTGCTATGATACAACCCGGCGCGGCTTCTTTGGCCCTACCGGAGTCAGCGAAACAGCACGCGGCAAAGGAACCGGAAAAGCCTTGCTGCTCGCGTGCCTGCACGATATGTGGGCGCAGGGATACGGCTATGCTGTGATTGGCGGCGTTGGCCCTGAGGAATTTTATGCGAAGGCGGTGGGCGCAACCGTCATCCCGGATAGCACGCCGGGGGTCTACGCGGGTTTGCTGCGCGGGGAACAAGCATGAATCGCTACATGGGCATTGATGGCGGCGGAAGTACGCTGCGGGTAGCTGTCATTGACGAGGCTGCGAATGTGCTGGTGGAAGTCACAGAGGGCACAGCCAACCCCAACCTCATCGGGCGCGATGCTGCCACACAGCACATCCAATCTGCCATGCAAGCGGCACTCGCTCAGGTGGGGGATGTTGCAGGCGTGGGCATTGGCATTGCTGGCGCATCCGCTGAATACGCCGAAGATTGGCTGCTTTCGGTGGTGCGGGGTGTTCTGCCCTCGGTACACGTCGCAGCCGCATCCGATAATGAGATTGCCCTGGTAGGTGCGACGGGAAAACGCGAAGGCTTGCTGATTCTATCCGGGACGGGCAGCGGCGTTTTCGGCATCAATCCCCAGGGAGAGAAATTACAGGTCGGCGGCTGGGGCTACTTGCTCGGAGATGAAGGCAGCGGCTATTGGCTCGGCCTGCAAGCGATCCGGTACGCCACAAGATGCTATGATCGTGGCTTATCCACGCCATTTTACGAAGCTGTCTTAACCGAACTCGGCACGAACAACGGGCGCGGGATCATCCAGGCGGTGTACCTCAATGAAAAACCTGTGCCGACGGTTGCGCGGTTAGCTCCAACCGTGCTGGCATTTGCGGAACAAGACGCGGATGCTCGTGCGATTGTGCAGCAAGCCGTTGACGATTTAGCCCAACAAGCAAGCATCGCCATGCAGCGCTTGAAGATGCCAGAGCCAATCATCGCCTTTGCTGGCAGCATTCTCCAGCACGAGAACCCGGTCAGCCTGGGATTGGCAGCGGCGCTGAATTTGCCACAAATACCGCAAGCCCTGTATCGTCCTGTAATTGGGGCGGCACTTTTAGCCCAATTCTCCCTGAAGGATGCCAGATCATGACAGAACTTGTCATCAACAACGGACAGATCATCACCCCGGACGGCGTATTGTCCGGCGGTTGGATACAATGCCGCGATGGAAAGATTGCCGCAATCGGGCAGGGGAGCGCACCGGATGGTGAATCGCTTGATGCACAGGGGGGTTATGTGCTGCCAGGATTTGTGGATATTCACATTCACGGCGTTATCGGTTATGACGCGATGGATGGTGCTGTGGATAGCATCCTGAAGATGAGCGAATTTGTCGCACAGTGCGGCGTGACTTCCTTCTTGCCCACCACCCTAACCGCCTCCCGTGAACAGACAACGCAAGCGCTGCAAGCCATCCAGCAAGCGATGACCATCCCGCACAATGGGGCGCGGATTGTCGGCGCACATCTGGAAGGGCCTTACCTGAATCCTGACCAGAGCGGCGCACAGAACAGAGAATGCGTTCGCCCGATTGACCGGGACGAATTTCTGGAATGGCTTGAACTGGATGTCATCAAATTGGTTTCAGTTGCGCCAGAGCAAGAAGATATTCTCTGGTTGATCGAAACCTGCAAGCAGCGGGGCATCACGGTTTCTGCCGCACACACCACCGCCGATTACGACACGGCACAGAAGGCTATCCACGCCGGATTGTCGCACGCAACCCACACTTATAACGCCATGCCCAAATTACACCATCGTGATCCCGGCGCACTCGCCGCGCTGATGCTTGCGCCTTCGGTGCGCTGTGAATTGATCGCGGATAATGTGCATGTGCATCCGGCGATGATGCGCTTGCTGCACCAGTCTATCGGCACGGATCGCCTGATCTTGATTACGGATGCCATGCGTGCAACAGGGATGCCGGATGGTCAGTATCAACTCGGTGAGTACGATGTCACGGTACAGGCTAGCATTGCGCGGCTGGCAGATGGCACGCTAGCCGGAAGTACCCTTACAATGAATCGCGCTCTGGTGAACCTGGGACACGCGATTGAACAATCCATCCCTGAACTGTGGAAGATGACTTCGCACAATGCCGCCCAGGCCATCGGCTGCGCAGACCACATCGGCAGCATCCAGACAGGCTATGATGCAGACCTGGTGATCCTGGATGCGGCTGCACCGGAAACCGTTCTGGCGACCATCTCCCAGGGCAAGGTGATCCACAATAGCCGATAAGTAGCTATCCGAAAATTCTCGTAGGGGCGTGTCCACGACGCGCCCAATTGTACATTTTAGGGACATCGTGCCGTTGAGTCTGTGGTTTTCTCGTTCTAACGTTTTTGGTGGAATTCACCTCACCCCCCAGCCCCCTCTCCGTCCGGCGAGGGGGAGCAAAACTTGTCAGAGCTGGCTGGGAAAGTCCCCTCTCCACTTGGAGAGGGGATTTAGGGGTGAGGTACATTTTTCGCAAAACCCGAAATTTCTCACGGATAGGTGAATGGATACGTCCGGGAATATTATCAGGGTCATTGTAGGTCTTTTCGTGTCTTGACAGAGCCTGTTGTAGGGACGAGGCCTGCCTCGTCCGAAACAAGCAGGCGGACAACACAGGTGTTGTCCCTACGGGTGGAAATCTAGCCTAAAAACTATGCGTTTGAGTTGGCTTCAATACCGGACAAGCCTTTCAGCCGCCAGCAGCACGAAAAACAGCGTGATACGAATTTCTTTGTGTCCTTCGTATCTCATATGATGGAGTTGTCACACAAATAACGTGGATTACAGTAGTAGCCTGATAATGTCTTTTAAGAAGTTGATACGGAGAAAATCGGGTGTAGGGGCGCAATGTATTGCGCCCTTATATGTGGAATATCATAGCATTTTCGGGCACGACATGGCGTGCCACTGCGGTAGAAACGTAGTGTGAAAGCGCCTCAGGAAATCAATTCCGGCTTGCGGGTGTACCAATCGTTGGCTTGTTCGTAAGCATGCGCCGCCCGCAGAATCGTCGCTTCCCCCAACTGCGGCCCCAGCAGTTGCAGGCCAATGGGCAGACCTTCGCCATCGAAGCCGCAGGGTACGCTGATTCCGCAAATTCCGGCGACATTTGCCGTGATGGTCAGCACATCCGTCAGATACATCTGAATCGGATCATCCATATTTTCGCCGAATTTGAACGCTGTCGTGGGCGAAGTCGCTGAGACCAGAAGATCCACTTCCTCAAACACGCGGTCATAGTCGCGCTTGATGAGGGTGCGCACCCCCTGCGCCTTGCCATACCACGCATCGTAATAGCCCGCACTCAGCGCATAAGTACCCAGCATGATACGCCGTTTCACTTCAGGGCCAAAGCCTTCGCCGCGTGTCGCCTGGTACGTCTCCCACATATCGCCTTTATCGACCTTTGCGCCGAAGCGGATGCCATCATAACGGGCGAGGTTGGCGCTGGCTTCGCTGGTGGCGATGATGTAATAAGTCGGGAGGCCGTATTTCGTATGCGGCAGGCTCACTTCTTTGATCTCTGCACCCATGCTCTCCAATTGGGCGATGGCATCGCGCACGGCTTTTTCAACTTCGGGGTGCATTCCTTCGACGAAGAATTCTTTGGGCAGGCCGACCTTCAATCCCTGGATGTCACCCGTCAGCGCCGCCAGATAATCCGGCACAGGTTCGGGACGGCTGGTGCTATCCAGCGGATCTTCACCAGCGATCACCTGCAAAATCCGCGCTGCATCTTCTACCGTGCGCGTCATCGGCCCCGTTTGATCCAGCGACGAACCATAGGCAATCAGGCCATAACGCGACACGCGCCCGTAAGACGGCTTCAGCGCTGTCACGTTGCAGAAACTCCCCGGCAGGCGGATGCTTCCCCCGGTATCGCTGCCGAGCGAACCCATTGCCATCCGTGCCGCCACCACTGCCGCGCTGCCGCCGGAACTGCCGCCGGGAACCGTTTCCAGGTTCCAGGGGTTGCGAGTCTCGAAATAGCCGCTGTTTTCAGTAGAGGAACCCATTGCAAATTCATCCATGTTGACCTTGCCCAGCAGCACCATCCCGGCATCCAGCAAGCGCTGCACCGCTGTTGCATCAAACACGGGAACATAGCCCTTGAGGATTTTGCTGCCGCAGGTCGTCTCTACGCCACTGGTGGAAAGCACATCTTTGATCGCCAGCGGAACACCGAGTAGGGGTTTGTCTTCGCCATTGGCACGGGCAGCGTCAGCGGCCTGGGCTTGTTCCAATGCCAATTCTGGCGTAACCGTGAGGAAGGATTTCACTTGCTCGTCGTACTGCTCAATCTGGTTCAGATGTGCCTGAGTCAATTCTACTGAAGTAATCTCGCCAGCGCGGAGCTTTTCCAGCGCTTCGCTAATCGTCAGGTCTGTGAGGTTGGTCATGGTTGGCTGCCTTCGTTGTCGTTTTGCGCATGGGTACAGGATATTCGTACACAAGCGCACAGTATACCAAACCGGGAAAAAGTTTTCAGTTTTGAGTTATGCGTTTTTGTACACCAGGGGTGCATTTCAGATGATTGGCAAGTGATAATACTTCGGCTCGCATTGGCATACGCTGACGCAACAAGACCAGCGGGAAGCACACGAAAAGGCGCTCTGACCCGCCGCACACAGTCCCCTTTGGTGGACTTGTTGGTTTCTAGCTGGCTGGCTTCAGCCGCCAGCGGCATGAAAAGCAGCGCGATACGAATTTCTTTGTGTCCTTCGTGTCTTTGTGGTTCAAATCATTTTGAAGCAATTGGGAGCGCCCGTGTGCGCTCCCCTACAATTTTGATTGGATGTAGTACGCCAAACCCGAAGTTACCAAAATATTGAAATGCACCCGTACACCAGGATTCGTTCGCTTGTTCTGTACCCTCGTGCTATAGTGAGAGTCACTGATGTTACGCAGTAGCCCTTGCTGTACGCCTTTTCCGCTTCGACGAACGTAAGCGGTCAGCGGTCAGCCATCAGCAAAACCGTTTTTGCAATCGTGAGGTGCTCAAAAAACGTGGTTCATGTGTAAAAAGTGTGATTTGTAGGGGCGCAGCGTGCTGCGCCATTTGCGGAAAACCTCAAGAATCACATTTTCTGTAGATGAGCCAAAAACGCACTTCATGGCTGGCAAGCTGAAATGCTGAGACGCTTATCGACAGCGCTGCATATCCTACCCATTTGCAGGAGCCTGTGCGTAAGGTCAGTGGGTCAGATTTTTGCATACACATATATGAGAAACGCTGATGGGCAAATCCAAGTGGAACGTCACCGAAGAACTGAAGACTGCACATATGACGCAGGTCTTCTCCGGCGGAGCCTGCAACATCCTGGATGCACATGGCAACCTGCTGCGCAACAAAGAACGGGATGCCATCAACGATTGGCTTTCTGAGAAGGACATTTTCTTCTATGATCCGCAGATTCACCCGGAAACACACGGCGTTGAATACAACTACGAAGAGCATTCACGGCTGGAAGTGGCAGCCCGCGAAGCCGCGACCATCAACTTATACGAAGTCTCACCGCGCACCTTCGGTGGTGTGACCAGCCTGGAAATTGCGCTGGATCATCTGCGCTGGCATGAGCCGATGGTGATTTATTATTCGGATGGTGACGCGAGCGAAGACCGCATCCCCGACCACGATTCGCGGGGCTATCCACAGTTCTGCCCCTATGGATTGAACCAAGATGAAGCGGCAACGATGGCACACCTGCGCGAGATGCGCAAAAATGCCAACCACATGCGGCGCTATCTGCTGCGATTTTCTCTGAGCGTGCCAGAACTGGTGATCGTTTTTGGCAGCCGCCCCCGTAAAACCGATATTCAAATCACGCCTGACCAGATGCACGCAGCGGAAATTTTCGAGGCTGTGGTACGGGCAGCATCTGGCGAAAAAGTAGTTGTCTTCTTCCCGGAGAAGAAAACGCCGCTGGATGAAAAAGGGAATCCACTCTTCAAAGCGCCGGAGAATCCCAAAGAGATGCAGCAAAAAATCCTGCTGGATCAGTACATCCATGAAGGGAATTTGCTGCGCGAACGCATGGCGAAGCTAATCGAGATGAAAGTCTTCTTGCGCGTGGCCTACACGCAGCGTTCCGCGATATTGGCAATGGAAGAATTGCTGCAACTGCGGGGCTTGCTATGAAACAGCAGACTCTCTCGCGCCGTCAGATGCTTGGTCTGGGGGTGGCGGCGAGTGCGCTGGTGGGAGCCTTGGCTTGTGGTGGCATGACGACCCTGGGCTTGCTCTGGCTGCGCAGCCAGCGGCGTGGGATCCCTGCGACGAGCGAGGGGGAACTGGCAATCGGCGCGGAGAATCCCACCACGCCAACACCAGCCCCGCCGGAGATGGTCAACCGGGAAGCCTGGGGCGCACTGCAACCGAACCATGAGGCACGCACAGAAGGCGGCTTTTACAGTGAAGAAAACCCCAACGGCTGGCGTGTCTACGAAGAGTCCTTATCCGAGATTTACCGCACGGTTGTCGTTCATCATTCTGCCTTTTACGAAGGCACGGATCTGCGCACGCTGGCGGAAGTACAGCGCCTGCACCGTGAAGACCGGGGTTGGGCGGATGTGGCGTATCATTATTTTGTGGGGCGCTCCGGCTTGCTGTATGAAGGTCGTGCGCTGGCTGTACGCGGGTCACATGTCGGTGGCTATAATACGGGCAGCCTGGGGATATGCTTATTGGGTAATTTCATGGAGCAAGAGCCGACTGACGCACAAATTCTCAGTGCGCAGCGCTTGCTCGTTTGGGCTGCGAAGGCGCTGGCACTGACGCATATCGCCGGACATCAGTCGTTTAATCCAGAGACGGAATGCCCCGGTATCAATCTCACGCCGTATCTCATGCAGTTCGCCGCCGTGACCCAGTTGGAAATTGGCACCGATGGCTATGTCCCGCCGGGTGAGCCAGGTGAGAATGACTCCGCCTGTGCGTGTGGCATAAACCATGCCTAGGGTACATCTGCCACGCTCAGGCTTCTGTGCTACAATGCTGCGCCGTAACTTGTCCCAGCATGGAGCAGCGTCAAAATGAAAATTCGTCCTCGCCCTGTATTGATTGTATTTGTCCTCATCTTTCTGATACTTGCTGGCGTTGTGCAGGCACAACAGCCTGTCCCGCCGGGGTTCGTTTCCGCAGAGGTCTACGCAGTGGAAGTGCTGAACACCTACCCACATGACCCCACGGCGTACACTCAGGGTTTACTCTGGCATGAGGGCAGCCTCTACGAGAGTACCGGGCAGCGCGGCGAATCCACCTTGCGCGAAGTGGAACTGACGACGGGCGAAGTTTTGCGCGTTGTACCCGTAACGCGCAGCGAAGAAGAACTCAGCGCCGACAATGCCCCGCTGAACTATTTTGCCGAAGGGTTGGAACTGGTGAACGGGCAGTTGATCCAGCTTACGTGGCAGGCGGGCGAAGCCTTCATTTATGATCCGGCGACCTTTGAACAGGTGGGAACCTACACCTACGAGGGTGAAGGCTGGGGATTGTGCCAGAGTGGAGACTACCTCTACATGAGTGATAGCACGCAGTACCTCTCCATCCGTGAAGCGGATACCTTTGAACTGGTTGCACGCCAGCTTGTGACGCTGAATGGTTCTACCTTGAATGCGGGGTTGCTCAACGAACTGGAATGCGTCGGTGATTTTGTCTATGCCAACCTGTGGCAGACGGATTTCATCGCGCAGATTGATAAACTCACGGGCAACATTGTGGTCATGATTGATGCGTCCGGCTTGCTGACGGATGAGATGAAGCAAGAAATTCCCGGCACAACCACCAGCGCAGATGGTGTTGTCGCGGCTCCCTCTGGCGCTGTGCTGAACGGAATCGCCTACAACCCGGAAACAGATACCTTCTACATCACGGGCAAGGATTGGCCTCGCTTGTTTGAAGTGCGCTTCGTCCCAGCATCTGACGCAGAAGCAGCAGGATAGCGCCTATGAGTGCCGCTGTAACGGTTCTGGCGCAGGCTTAGTGCCGGATGGGAATCAGCATGGAACAAGGAGGCTCATCTACAGAAACTGTGGTTCTTGACATTTTCTGCAAACGGCGCAGCACGCTGCGCCCCTACAAATCACACTTTTTACACATGAGCCAACAAAGAATGTTTGAACTAGCTTTCTCTGAGCATTCGTTGCGGGTATTTGTCATCTGCGGCAAGATGGAAAGCATGTCCAACCAGGGAGCGAAACCATGAGACGACCATTTTTGTACCTGCTGTTGGCGGGGTTGATTGCCGCATGCCAACCCGCCGCACAATCCGCACCGACGGAAGTTGTTGTAGAACCGACTGTTGTCGCACAGCAGCCGACGACGGAACCATCCCCCGTGATTACACAGCGCCCCACGAATGCCGTCCAGCCAACCTCGGCTCCACCACCAACGGCGATTCCTTTTGATGGTTCGGGAAATGGTGGCGGCGGGGGTTCGGCTTCCGGCGGTGGTACAACCAATCCCGGCTTGTTGAATAATGGTCGCGGCCTGACTACCGGAAGCACCGTGAACAACGGCGAATTTGAGGTGGAGGGCTACTGTACCCTGCTCAACAGCAGCTACGGCGTAGAGAATGATACGAACAACTGGTACTGCACGCAGAACGGAAGCCGTGTCATCACATTGACCGGGCGTGAGTTTGATGAAATCTGCCGCCGTACCTACAATGACCCGGACGCAGTGGCGCGGCAGGATGGCGGGGGCAATATCGCGGCTTACCGCTGGCGCTGCTATGATAGCAGCTTCGGCAGTCAGGCTCCGGGGGTAGGCTTGCTGGATAATGGCGTAGGGTTGACGACAGGGCGTATCGTGAACAACGGCGAATTCGAGGTAGAAGGCTACTGCCGCCTGATCAATATGACCTTCGGCGTGGATCATGACCGGGATAACTGGTATTGCACGCTCAATGGGCAGCGCATTATGTCTCTGAGTGAACGGGAATTCAGCGACATCTGCCGCCGCACCTACAGCGACCTGAGCGCCTTCGCCCTGCAAAATGGTGATGCTGACCGCCCTGCCTTCCGCTGGCGCTGCTACGGGAATCAATAACTGATGTTACGCAGCAGCCTTTGCAGACAACTTTTTCCGCTTCGACGAGC
>CAYVVZ010000023.1:0-66022 GCA_964455365.1 uncultured Anaerolineaceae bacterium
CCTGAAGTAACCTGGTGGCAATCATCCAGCGAACCGCCCATTTATTCCCCCCTCTAACTCCCCCCGCTGCGCAAGGGGAGGACCGTTTCCCCCTACGAAGTGGGGGGACGGAAGGGGGGATCGTAAAAATCGATTCGCCTAACGGCGAAAACACGAAATGCAGGGGCTAGCGCCCCTCTGCCCTACGGGCATTCACCCCGACAGCGGTCAGCGGATCATTGAATGGGGCAGAACACAACCCGCACACCGATAAGGCCGAGCCTGACGTCCGGGCTGACGTAGCTGCGAGAAGCCGCCCGCGCAACCTGTGGAAGGTAGTACCACGAGCCGCCGCGCAACACCCGCGACGAATTAGAATTTATGTTCTCAAGCGCTGCCTTCTGCTGCGGATTGCCGTACTCGCTGAGACACCAATCAAGAACATTGCCACTCATGCCGAAGACCCCATAGGGCGAGGCTCCCTGCGGATAATCGGTGACGGGCGTTGTTTTCTTAAATCCCGATTCGCTTGTATTGGCCTTTGTTTTGTCGAAGTCATTCCCCCAGGGATAGATGCGTCCATCGGTTCCGCGTGCGGCCTTCTCCCATTCAAATTCGGTGGGCAAGCGCACCAACCAGGTAGCCGCATTCATCGGATCATAAGCCCCTCGCCCTGTGGGAGAGGGGTTTGGGGTGAGGGCTTCCAATTTCCAGGAGAGCCAGCGCGTGAAGGCCATCGCATCGTACCAACTGACAGTCTCACGCGGGTGATTGCCGATTTTCCATTGCTGGTCACCGGGTTGTTTGCGGTGGTCGGCAGAGGCTGCCAGCCCATCCCACCAGCGATCATCGCGGAAGCCTTGGCGGTCATCAATGAAAACCTGGAATTGGCTGTAGGTGATGGGGTATTTCGCCATGTAGAAGGTGGGTAGGGTGAGTTTTGCTTCCTTTTCTCCGTAAAGAAATTCCCCGGCTGGCACTTCGCACCAGTCAAAGGGTTCACCGAGGATGGCACGGACGGCTTCGGCGGAAGCGGCGGGTGTTGTGGGTGCAGCGGGTGCAACATGTTGCACCCCTACGGGTTTCGTCTGGGCGGGAGGTGTGGGTTTCGGGCGCACCTCTTTTGCAATTTCGTCTGGGTCATAGTCCGGGAAATCCTGCCAGAAGACTTGCAGCGCCTTCCAGACTTGTTCCGGTGAATCATGCTCGTGCATCAGGCGGATGATGCTATAGCGTTTCTGGGCTTCTTCGCGCTCAATTTCAGCCCAGATGTACTGCTCCTGCGCATCCACATCAAAGAGTCCTTCAGGGGCATTGGCGCGAATCTCTGCTAGAAAAGTACGGGCAGTTTCCCAATCGCGTTCTTGACGTGCGCTGTAGTAGGCACGGATCGTATCATAGACATCGGCGGCTGGCTTGGGTGCAGGTTGGGCGCGTTTCTTCTGTGGTGCATCCAAACCGTACTGCGTCTGCAAATCACGGATGATGCGGCTGACATCGTTGTGAAAATCAGGATCATCGCGCACTACTGTTGCATTCTTGAAGGCCAGTTCGCGCATATCCAGCGGCAGATCGTTGGCGTTGGGCATGGGGGCATTGTCCACCAGCACCGGAATCACGAGACAGCCATCCCGTTGCAAGGCCGATTCGACTTCGATGCGCACAAAATCGCCGGGATTTTCCAGGCGGCGCGTGCCATCTTCCCCGATGATGTTCAGCCACTGCTTGCCGATGATGACAAGCTGCACATCACATTGGGCGACGGCTTCACGCAGCACCCCGCGAAAGTCTTTTCCGAGGGGGATGCTGTCTACATCTTTGAAGATATTTTCCTTGCCGAAGGCTTCCGCCAGACGGTCATACATGCGTCCGGCATCTTTGCGGCTGTCGGCACGGCGGTACGAGATGAATATTTTTAGCATGAGTTTCCATTGTCAGCGTTGATCTTATGACGATAGTATAGCGCAGAAGGGGAGTTTTTAGCTATGGATTCAGCGTGGTTGGCAGGGTCACGACAGGTTGTGCCCCTACGATTTTCTTCGTGTCCTTCGTGGCTTGGTGGTTCAAATCGTTTTGATGCAAGTGCCCTGAATCTCCCCACTCCCCCACTGGCTGAAATCCAACCTGCTCTCTATAATACACGCGCCAAATAGCAAGATAAAACGAAATCACTCACCAGGGCAGGAAGCGTCATGGCACAACCCCTTAATTTTCAGCAAGCCATTTTGAAATTGCACGAATACTGGGCGGCGCAGGGTTGCGTCATCTGGGAACCGTATAATGTCCAGGTCGGCGCAGGAACAGGCAATCCGGCGACTCTGCTGCGCGTGCTGGGGCCGGAACCCTGGCGCGTGGCTTACGTCGAACCGAGCGTGCGCCCGGATGATGGTCGCTACGGTGAAAATCCCAACCGTATGCAGAAGTATTACCAGTACCAGGTCATCTTGAAGCCCGATCCCGGCAACCCGCAGGAATTGTATCTGGCCTCGTTGGAAGCCCTGGGGATCAATCCGCTGGAGCATGATATTCGCTTCGTGGAAGATAACTGGGAATCCCCGGCGTTGGGAGCCTGGGGGCTTGGCTGGGAAGTTTGGCTGGATGGGCAGGAAATCACGCAGTTCACCTACTTCCAGCAAGCAGGCGGCATGGAATTAAATCCGGTCAGTGTGGAAATCACCTACGGTCTGGAACGCATTGTGCTGGCCTTGCAAGAGAAAAACAGCGCGTGGCAAATCGACTGGATGCCCGGTGTCACCTATAAAGACATCATGTTCAATGAAGAAGTGGAACATTCCCGTTACTACTTCGAGGTAGCCGATGTGGATGCGCTGCGCTCGGTGTATGCCACCTATGAACGCGAAGTTGGCAGCGCCCTGGAAGGGAATGCCACCATCAGCGCCTATGATTATGTGCTGAAGTGCAGCCACCTCTTCAACGTGCTGGATACACGCGGCGCGATTGGTGTGACGGAACGCGCTAAATTTTTCCGCAGTATGCGCGATATGACCCGCAGCGTCGCCCAGGCATACGCCGCCAAGCGTGAAGAACTGGGATATCCCCTGCTGAAGATGATGGAACAGTGGGGCGTAGAACTGCCAACCTTTGAGGCAAGCACACCCGCCGCGCCGGAATCTGAAGCGGATTTCGTGCTGGAAATCGGGGTGGAAGAACTGCCTGCTTCGGATGTAGATGATGCCCTGCTGCAACTGCGCAGCCTCGCCCCGAAATTATTCGAGGACTTGCGCCTGGAATACAAGAAGCTGCACTGCTTCGCCACACCGCGCCGTCTGGTGGTGCTGGCGGAAAAACTCGCGCTGCGCCAGCCCGATGAAGAATTTATCGCCAAAGGGCCGCCAGCATCCCGCGCCTTTGATGCCGACGGCAAACCGACGAAAGCAGCAGAAGGCTTTGCACGCAGCCGGGGCATTGATGTCAGCGAATTGAAGGTGGAAGAAATCGACGGCGGCGAATACGTCACGGCACAGGTACACAACCAGGGTCAGCCTGCGACGGTTGTATTGCAAGAAGCCATGCCCAAATTCATCGCAGATATTAAGTTCGGTAAATCCATGCGCTGGAATGAAACCGGGATTGCCTTCTCGCGCCCCATCCGCTGGATTGTGGCACTTTACGGTGAAACCGTAATTCCCTTCCAGTATGCGGGCGTGATTAGCGGCAATACCACACGCGGCCTGCGTCCCAATGGTTCGCCAGAAATGGCGGTGAAAGACCCCGGTGCATACCTGGGAATCATGGCACAGGAGAATATCTTCCTGAACCGCGAAGAGCGCCGCGAAATCATCCTGGATCAAATCGGCGGATTGGCGGACAGCATCGGCGCGACCATCCCGGATGATCCCGGCCTGCTGGATGAAGTGACCAATCTGGTGGAAGCGCCGCTGGCCTTCATGGGCAGCTTTGATGAGCGCTATTTGCAACTGCCGCGTGAAGTGCTGGTTACGGTCATGCGCAAACATCAGCGTTATTTCCCCGTGGAGGACGAAAACGGCAATCTGACAGCGCATTTCATCGGCGTGCGCAATGGCGACCTGGAACATCTGGACAAGGTGACGAAGGGCAATGAGCATGTGATCCTGGCGCGTTTCTCGGACGCAGATTACTTCATCAGCCAGGATGTGAAGAAACCTCTGAAAGATTATTTGCAGCGCCTGGATACCCTCGTCTTCCATGAACGGCTCGGCAGCATGTTGGCGAAAAATGACCGCGTGGCAGGGCTGGTTGCCAAACTCGGTAAGCTGCTGGATGTTGACAAGGAAGACATCAAAATTGCGGAAAAAGCCGGGAAAATCAGCAAGGCTGATTTGGCGACACAGATGGTGGTAGAGATGACCAGCTTGCAGGGGACAATGGGGCGTGAATATGCCTTGCGGGAAGGCCAGCCGGAAGAGGTTGCGACGGCAATTTACGAGCATTGGCTCCCGCGCAGCGCTGGCGACAAACTCCCGCAGACGGCACCGGGTACGCTGCTGGCAATCACGGACAAAATGGACAGCCTCGTGGGGCTGTTTGCGGCAGGACTCGCTCCCAAGAGTACGTCCGATCCCTTCGGCCTGCGACGTGCGGCGCTGGGCGTGGTGCAGATTCTCATCAACAAAGAAATGGATGTTGATCTGCGCGAAGTGGTCAAGAAAGTTGCCAAAGCACAGCCCATCATCCTGGATGATGCAACCAGCGTGCAACTGATGGAATTCATTTATGGTCGCCTGGATGCCTGGCTGGATGAGGAAATCGGCGCACGCCGCGATGTGATTAACGCGGTGCTGGCGGAACAAGCACACAATCCCTACCGTGCTTTGCAGGGTGTGCAGCAGCTCAGTGAATGGATTGAAAAAGACGGCTGGGAAAATTTGCTGGATAACTTCGCCCGCTGTGTGCGCATCTCTCGCGGGGAAAAAGTACGCCACAAGATGAACCCGGAACTCTTCGAGGATGAGCAGGAAAAAGAGCTGTTCACAGCCTACGAAGAAGCCACGAAGCAGCTAGAAAATGGCGGCAATGTCGGTGATTTCCTGAGCGCCTTCCAACCCATGGTTCCGAAGATCATGTCCTTCTTCGATGCCGTGATGGTCAACGTGGACGATAAGAAAGTCCGCAACAACCGCCTGGGGCTGATGCAAGCGATTAGCGACCTACAAACAGGCCGCGCTGATCTGAGTGAATTGGCGGGTTTCTAAGACGTACAGAGAATGATATGGGGGGTTCGCATTGCGTCGAACCCCTTCAATGGATTTGGGGTATAGTGGCAGGCGCGGTAAAGCTAACCGTCAGCGTCTGCAACGATGCGCAGGATTCCGCCGCGCACATCCACGCGATAGGTAACCTGTACCTGGGCATTCTCAAATTGGCGCGAGATCAACACATAATCATCCCCGCTTAATTCCACACGATAGAGCAAATCGTCGTAGGTCTGCCCTGGGCGCGGTTCGCTGTTGCGGCTGCGTGCCAGCAAGAATCGTGTGCCGACAGCATCGGGCACGGTGACGGTCAGATTGCCATCCAGTACCTGCCATGCGCCGGGACGTTCCTGCACGCTTGGGGATAACGGCTGATAGGCGGGCAGCGTCACCAACGCATCGCCACTGACCAGGGTCAGATCGAGCCGTTCCAGGTTCAGCGCTGCCATATCGAAATTGGCAGTGCCGCGTTCGCCTTCAAAGGCCATCCCCAGCGCCAATCCACGCGGTATCTGCAAACGCAAATCTGCCCGACCTATCGCTTCTAGCTGCGGGAAGTCGCTGGCATAGCGTTCCGTGATGCGGAAAGTTGCGAGGCTGCCAGTCTCCTCGTAGAAAATTTCTACATCACTGTTGCTCCCACCGAGGAACTCCCCGCGAATCACACGCTCATCGCTTTCAACAACCGAAACAACCACATCGGTATCCAGCGTGCGCAGGTCAATTTGCAGCGTAGTCACTTCTGGCGAAATGGCTGCGAGGTCGTATCCGGCTGCGTTGGGAACTTCGATAGCAATCTGGTTTTCGGTACGCTTCTGATCCACGCGGCTGTTATAGGCCAGGGCTGCCGCCCCAACCACCAGCGCAGCACTCAGAACTAAAGCAAGCAGGCTGCCGATGCGTCGCACACGGTAGCGCAGCAAAGTCTCCAGGCCGACCAGCACCAGCAGCGCAGGCCAGGAGCGCAGCGCAATATCCTGTAAGCCAGCGGGGAGCGCATCCACTGTGCCGAGGAGGGCAGCAACAGCGGCAATCAATGCACCAATACCAATTGCAATACTACCACCGCGAAGCTGCTTCAGGAGAAAGATCAGCGCCAGCACCAGCAGCACCAGCGACCCGTACAATTCTGCGCCGATGGATTCCCGCGCAAACCAACCGCCGATCACACCCACGCTCAACAGCAGGGCGAACAGCGTCAGCAGCAGATTGGGACTCTGGCGCTGTGTGGGCGATTGCAAGGGCAGCATCCACCACAGCAGCAGATAAGCCAGCGCCCCGGCTCCCTGGGTGATGAGCGCCAGCACAATGAATAAAATGCGCCAAATCCAGGGGCTGACCGGGGTGATATTTCCCAGCCCGGCGCAGACCCCACCAAATAATCGATTCGTGAAACTGCGGAACATAGCAGGTATTTTCGCTCAGGGTAAATGAATCGGACGGATCAAGTGATCCTCATCAACTATAGCCGAGGCCGCAAACCTGGGCAATGGGCGCAGGGAACTAGCGGCTGTCGATGGCCTGCTGGTAGACATTCAGCATTTGCTGCACCTGATCTTCCAGGCTGAAAACGCTGGTTGCGCGTTGGTATCCGGCTTCTCCCATGCGCTGCCGCAAATCCACATCGCGCAGCAGAGCCAGGATGCGATCTGCAAGCATGGTTGTATTGTATGGATTGACCAGAAACCCGGTTTCGCCATCCAGCACGACTTCATTTGTGCCGCCGAAGCAGCCTCCGATTGTGGGTTTCCCTGCTGCCATCGCTTCCACCAGCACCATCCCGAAGGATTCAAAAATGATCGAGGGCATCACCACCACATCGGATAAATGATAGGCCGCTGCCAGTTCATCTTCTGCCAGCCAGCCACCGGAAACGATGTGATTCTGCGTCAGGTCTGCATAAGCACTGCTGGCGACTTGCTTCGCAATCGGCGTGGATGACAGCACGAGCAGCGCTGTTTCCGGGAATTCCTGCACGACGATGCGCAGCGCATCCAGCAGGGGACGTGTGCCTTTTGCCCCGGTCAAGCGTCCGGCGAAGAGCAGCACCTTGCGCCCTTCTAATCCGTAGCGCTGCCGCAGTGCCTGAATGCTTTCTCCGCTGGCCTGGAACTGTGCCGCGTTGACTCCGTTGTAGACACAGCTAAACGGCGGCAGACCATTCACGCGGTGGGCATCACACAATGCCTGACTCGGTGCGGTGCGACCCTGGGTGTACTGCGTCAATATCCGGCGAATGACCCAATTGCGCCAGGGATTGTAGCGAAATTTCATCCGGCGCAGGTTATAGAACGGTGGCAGTTTGTACGCTTCCGGCTGGATGTCGCAGTTCTCCTTGTTGATGAAGTGCGAGAGTTTGGTATAGGCGAAGGGCATCACATCATGCGAGGTGAATACCGCCGGAATGCTCATCTCATGGGCAAGGCGCAGGCTGTCGTAGGATAAATCATGGTGGATGTTGTGCGCGTTGATCACATCCGGCTGAATTTTTTGGTAGAGCTTGCGTAATTCGGGCAGCGTTTGCGGATTGTGGAGTGAACGCCATGCTCGCCAGCGTTCGTGGTATTGGCTGTGAATGTGGTAGGTGGGGATGCCGTCGCGCTCTTCGCTGAAAGCTGGCTTCTCTGTCGCAGCAATCAGGTGGATTTCATGCCCTGCATCCCGCAGCCCTTGCGCCAATCGCCAGACCACCGCCCCGGCTCCCCCGCGATTCTCCGGCGGGATACGATCATTCAGCAGCAGAACGCGCATTTATGCTCCTAGCATTTCCTGTACAGCTTGCACCACCTGCATCAACGAGGGCAGTTCATCCCGCCACAGAGTCGGCACATGCAGTTGTAAACCCGGTAATTGTTCTGTGCGGTAGATGCCATCCTGGACGACTTGTGCTTTGAAGATGCCTTTTTCATCCAGGTGATAGAGGCGATAGAAGAGCGCTTCTTCTGCCTGGGGATCAATAATCCAGTATTCCGGTACGCCCCCACGCTGATATTCCTCGAACTTCCTGCCACGATCCATTGCTGCGCTGCCAGGAGAGACAATTTCAATGACAATATCCGCTGCACCGTCCATATACTTAGCAGTCAGGTTTTGCTGATTTTCTCCGAGAATGACCTGAATATCCGGCTGCCTGTCGCTGATGCCTTCCAGGTGCATCGGGAAAGGATCTTTGGTAATTTTGCCAATCGGACGAAATGAGAAATAGACCTTCAGCAAATCCCCAAGGTACTCCTGCATATCATTGTGTTCTAGCAATACAGGCGGCATCTCAAAAACTATCCCCCCCACCCATTCATAATGGCCTTCATAGTCTTCGTAGAATTGTTCCAGCGGAATATCTGTCGCTACGATTTTTGCTTCTTCGACCTGCTCGCCAATTGTCATTGCTCATCCCTCATGACTCACTTGCTGCCAGTATAGCACGCTCTATGTGCGCTTTGATGGCTGCTGCCCGTGCTGCCCAGGTATAATGCTGCATCGCACGCTGACGGGCATTCGTCCCCAGTTTTTCGCGCAAAGCCTCATCGTCCCGCAAGCGCTGGATTGCCGCCGCCAGCGCATCTGCATCGCCAGCGGGAACAAGCAGGGCGGTTTCTTCCTGCTGCACCACGTCCGACCATCCCGGCAAATCCGACGCGACAATCGCCCGACCTGCCGCCATGTACTCGAACAACTTCAGCGGGGAAGTGTAATAAGCAAACTGCGGCGTAAACGGGTGTGGCATCGCGCAGACATCAAAGGCCGCCAGATAGGTTGGCACGACATCCGGCGCAACCTGTCCCGCGTAGAGGAAATTTTCTTCTGGCAAATCCAGCTTTTGCCATTGTTCCCGTAGGGATTCTGCCCCGCGTTCAGGACCTCCAACCAGGCCGAAGCTCACCCCCTCAACCTGCATCAAGGCTTGCACCAACAGACCCACGCCCTTATCCATCTTGAGCATTTCCAGCCGACCTACAAAACCCACGATGAAGGCATCCTGTGACCAGCCGATTTGCTGCCGTGCGGCGGATTTTGTGGGCAGTGCTGCGAAGCGTTTTGCCCGGATGCCATCATGGGCAACGAGGATTTTTTCCGGGGATGCGCCACGTTCTGCAATGAGATCATCCCGCAGCTTTGGCGTAATAGCGATGACGCTGCCTACGCGCTGGATGACGCGCCGTTGAAGCGCTGCACCGCGCTGCGAAGGTGCATACTGATGCACTTCGTAGGCTAATTTTTCTGGCGGAAAAAGCAGGCTTAATGCCAGCAGTACCCATTCATCGCGGGAATAGTAGACTTCAGCGCGATTTGTACGATTGAACAGCACCTTCAGCAGCAGAAAAAGGCAAAATGTGAAGGTGTGGATATAAAACGCGGCACGTTCCAGCAGGGCATTGCGCCGCGCCAACGGATACAAATCCAGCCCTGGCACACGCTCCATACTGAAAACAGGATCGACTCCATAATGTGCGTGAATATCGCTTACTTGCTGCATCTGCTGTGAATTGCGGCGGCTGGATACCCACAGGCGCACCTCATAGCCCGCATTGGCGAAGGCTTCGCAGTTCTGGGCGATTTGCAGGCCGTGCGCTTTTTCGGTGGGGAAACGCACCATCGTGATATAGATCATGCGGGGCATGGGCTTGTCCTGGGTTGCTTGAAACAAATCGCCCCGCATTATAGAGGATGCAGGGCGATTGAAAAGTTATTGGCGTAGTTTCATCCATCCACGCCACACACAGTGGCGTACACGACGACGGCGCACGATCAACACCTCGTTACCTCAGATGAGGTGCGAATCTGCGTCAATGAAGATGCCTAGTTCTCGATGGTAACGGTGACAACGCCTTCAAAGCCGAAGTCATAACCGCCTTCTGCATGGCTCACCAGCAGCGTATAGGTACCATTGGCAGGCAGTTCAAAATCCTCAATCTGCGAGTCGAGGTTCCCACCAAAATCATCATCCCCGGCGATTGCTTCTCCATCTGGCCCCAGCAGCGCAATCAGCGGATCGGTTGCAGTTTCTGCGCTGTCGCGTGCCGTGAGTGTGACCGTTTGCCCCAATTCACCCTCAAAGGTGATGCGATAGACGCGACGGTATGCCATGTCGATTTCCAGCGTATCGCCAATCGAGGCTTCTTCCGTGAAGACATCTTCGCCAAGTAATTCCATGCGCCGCGCAAAATCTGCCCCGGCTTCTTGAATATCCCCCATTTCACGGTAGAGAATGCCGCGCCCCAGGTAGATCATATGCATATCGGGGTCGAGTTCTTCTGCACGGTTATAAGCTTCCAGCGATTCTTGATTCTCACCCAGGCTCTGGTACGTCAGGCCGAGGATCATATAGGCACTGGCAACGGCTGGAATATCCTCATCAGACTGCGTTGCTTCTTCCAGAAAATCACGCGCAACAGATAAATCACCAAAGGTGTATGCTGCCAGCGCACGCGAAATTAGATCATCCACACCACCCGCTTCAGTATCGCCAAGCTGGAAGTACAAATCTGCGCGACGAGCATAAGCGCTGTCGTTCAACCAGTAGACTTCAATGGAGCGATCATAATCCAGCAGTGCGCCGTTGTTGTCGCCCTGTGCGCTATAGACATCCCCCCGGAACAGGTAAAGCTGCCAGTTGTAGGGTTGCAGTTCAATCGCTACGGTGAAGTCTTCTTCTGCCAGGGTATACCGTCCCAGGCGGGTGTATGCCACACCACGAATGAGGTAGGCATCCACATTGTCGCTTTCGGCTGCCAGCACTTCATCCATCTTGGAGATTGCCGAACGCCAATTGCCATCCGACAAATCTTGCAGCGCACTCTCGATCAATGCCTGTGCATCAAATTCTTCTGGTGTAGGTTCTTCCGGGAGTGGCGTGGGGGTGATTTCGCCAATTGCCATGACGGACGTAGTCGGGATGCTCATCAACCCGAAGACGAGCAAGAACATAGCGAGGATCAAAGCCCAGGTAATTTTCCGCATGAGTACTCCTTTGAATTGATTGTGTAGCGTGTCAGTCACACCAATTAGCATACACGAGAACAAGGGCGAGTACAGCAATCACTGAGAAAGCACTCAGCGTACCTGCTCGAAGTTGACGATTGTAACGTTGCCATCGCAATCTGCACGGGTGGTGACGGTAATTGGTTCCGATAGGGGGGCTTCTTGCGGGCTGAAAAGCTGAACAACGAAATCCGCTTCCTGCGGCGCACCAATCAGCGGAAGCTCATACCCGCCTGCGCCGATGCTCAATGCTGCACCACTGAAGACCACTTCATCTACCCCCGCGCCGATGATGCGAATACGGTAGCCATCCAGCGCAGAACCATCCGCTGCGGTGACTATTCCGGCAATGCTCCACCAGTTGCAGCCCAAATCATTTTCGTTGGCGACATAAAAGACCGGCTGCTGAACTGCAAACGGGTACAGTGATTGCGTCGGCGCAGAGGATGCCTGCGGCGTTTCCGTGGCGACGATGATAATCTGCCCGGAACTATCTGCCGTCGGCAGCGTGGATTCAACGTAGCCGGGTGGTGTCGCCGTGATGAAGACGATGCGAGTCGGCGGTGCAAAGGGGTTCAATTGGCCTTGTGGGTCAACCCAGACCAGTGCAATCCAGGCAATCGCTGCGACAGTCAGCAGCAAAAAAAGCAGAGTCAGCAGGTTATAAAACCAGGCGCGTTTTGGTTTTGCTGGCGCAGATTCTGCTGGCGCGGACGGTGGTTCCGGTGTGCGGTCTTCAGGGCGGGTGAGCAGCGGCAGCCGATCTTCACGCGGTGTAATCACCGGGGGGCGAAATTCTTGATCAGAGAGGTTTGTCAGTGCCGATAAGTCTTCAGCATCATCCGAAAGCGGCAGCGCATCCAGATCAAAACCAGGGCTTTCGCTGCCTGTCTCGTTGTCCATCGGGAAACTGAGTTCGGAACGCGGCAGGGTATCTTTGCGATCTTCCCGCCGTACTCGTCGTACTCGCTTCTCGTTCTCGTCGCTCATGCCAGTTTTTGCACCCGTCAGCCAAGTTCGCGCAGTTGTATGAAGGTCAGGATTGCCACGTTGCGGTCACAGGTACCAGGGAAGACAACCTGCACTGTCGGTGCGACCCGTGTGCCGTTCACGGTTTCCAGGTCAACAAAATAGACCGTATTGGGAATGGGCGTTTGCGCAACGTTGATTTCAAAACCTGCCGCGCCATATGCCGAATTGGTTCCTGTATTCACACGCTGGAAATCTTGCTGTGCGCTGTATACATGAACGACCAACTGCGGCCCCGTATAGGGCTGTTCGTTCACACCCAGGATTTGCCCACCGATCCCCTGCCATGCGCAGCCAGCCGAATTGAAAGTGTTCTGCGTGAAGGCCGGGTCAGAGAGCAGGCCGAATGGCAGCGGAGGCGGAACCGTTGGGGTGGGGCCTGTTGCCGTCGCTGTAGGCGTGGGGGTATCCGACTCTGCGGGTGTGTTGGTCGCGCTCGGCGTGAAGGTGATTGTCGCTGTTGCAGTTGGCCCTATGGTGGGGGTTGCTGTATCCGATGGAACTGCCGTTGGGAATGGGGTATCCGTCGCTGGAACAGTTGGTGTCCAGGTCGGAATCGGCGTGCGAGTCGCTGTTGGCGTGATGGAGGGTGTGAAGGTTGCTGTCGCCGTTGGGGGAACATAGCGAGTCGGCAGCACCACGACGACATCTTCGGCAGCCGGTGCGGGACGCAGCAGCAGCACACCGAAGACGACGATTGCCACCGTGCTCAATGCCAGAAAGATCACGCTAATGATGTTGTAGACCTGATTCGTTCCGCTACCCATACCACCCTCCGGCGAAAGTCTCAAATATAGCGTTCGATGCTGGCACTCGCCCGCAGGTCTGCTAACCAGTTATTGAAGACGCTTTCCGATAGCACGCTGAGGCGTTCTGCTTCTACCGGACGTTCTTCTTTATCCATCGTTTGAATAATATGATACCCCAGACTGGTCTGCACTGGCCCTGCCATTTGACCAGGTTCCAGGTCAAAGGCAACTGTTTCAAGCTCTGGCTGAAGCAATTCATCGCGTGCGAACCATCCCAGGTTCCCGCCGATCTCGCGGGTTGTGGTATCAATCGAATACTCCGCCGCGAGGGTTGCAAAGCCTTCGCCTTCTTCCAGGCGATCCAGCACTTCTTCTGCTTCCGCCAGCGTGCGAACCACGATATGGCGGGCATTCACCTGGAGGACATCCCCCGAATAATCTGCCATCAGCGCATCGCGTACCCGCTGTGTGATGAGCAGTTCGCGCTGTGCCTCGAACATTTCTTCGTCGGTGTACCCGTTCAAATCCAGGAACTGCTGCCATTCTTCGTCGGAATTCGCCATGCCGCGCAGCGCTTCCACTTCCGCAGCCACTTCGTCATCGGTCACATTCACGCCTAAACTGGGTGCAGCCTGATTGATGAGTTCCTGTTCAATCAGCGTTTCCAGCACCTGACGGCGTAATGTTGCCGGATCAGCAACGCTGGTAATGGCTTCTGTCCGTGCCAGCGCACGCTCATAACTACTACGCGAAATGGCGACTCCGTTGACCAGTGCAACAGCATCCCCGGAGCCGGTATTGCTCTCAGCCGGAGCCTGAGTCGGTTCTGCGCCAGCATTGGTTTCTTGCTGGCTGGTATCTTCTGGCACTGTAGTCGCGGTAGGTTCAGGTGAACACGCAGCCCCGAAGGCTGCGAGTAAGATCAGGAGTACAACAAAACGAAAGAAACGCAATCGGATTCCCCTTCTTGAGTGCAGATTCGCAGCGTGAACCATAACAATAACGTTCCTCATTATGCACGCGCTGTGGAATTGTGGCAAATGGGAATTTGGGGGTGGTGTGTGGTCAGTGGGTTGTTGCCTGTTGCTTGCGTGAATGGTTTGCCTTCTCTGTTGATGTTGGATTATTCGCTGCTGCGTAAGCCCCATTGACGCTCTGTGCTGCCTTCCTGATAATGAATGGGTGATTGAACCTGAGGAACGAAAACACATGAGCGAAACATACGAGAAAGCCAGAGCGTTATACGACGAGGGCGAATACGAAGAAGTGATCGTCCTGGTGAATGACGCTATCGAAGAAGAACGCACGAACCCTGAACTGTGGTATGTGCGAGGGCTGGCGCTGATTGAACTGGATGAGATGACCCAGGCTTTCAGCGATCTGAACAAAGCTGTACAGCTTGGCAAACGAGAGTCGCGCTATTACGTAGGGCGGGGTCGCGCCTTCAGCATCAAGGGCGATGACAAGAATGCCATCAGCGATTTCAAACGCGCTATCAAGCTGGACCCGACCAATGCCGAAGCTTACATGGAACGCGGCGAATATTTCTCCAGCCACAATAACATCGAAAAAGCGCTGGATGATTACAACAAAGCGGTTGAATTAGATGACCAACTGGGCGAAGCCTTCTACGGACGCGGCATCATCTACTCGGATAAAGACCAGTATGAAGAAGCGCTGGCAGATTACAACAAGGCGCTTGAACTTATGGGCGAAGATGATGATGTCCTCACCAGCCGGGGCGCTGCAAAATTCTTCCTGGATGATTGGCAGGGTGCGAAGGATGATTTCAGCGCCGCGCTCGCCATCGACGAAGAGAACGTCCGTGCGCTGAACAATCGCGGTGTGGTGGAATTCTGCCTGGAAGAATACGAAGCCGCCAAGGAAGATTACGGCAAAGCCCTGGAATTTATCCCCAGTGAACGCCTGCTGGTGGGTGGGATGGCGCTGGTGCTGCATAAATTGGGCGATGAAGACGAGGCGCTCCAATTGTGGAAAGGTCTGGTAGCGACGGATAAACGCTTCACTGATCCGCAGTGGGTGGGGCAAACCATGCTCTGGCCTGAGCCGATGGTGAAAGAAGTGGAAGCCGTCGTCGCCAAGTTGTAGGAATTTCTGCAAATTCGGCAGACGTGCCGTTGCACGTCCCTACGAGGTTCTATTGTAGGGGCGCAATGCATTGCGCCCTTACGTGTGGAATATCGTATGCATATTGCACTGCCGTATCCGCTGGCGACCCATCGAGTCGCCCCTACATTCCCCGTGTTTCATTGTGAAGCTACATCATTGCATCCTCACGGAAAACGCGGTTGGGCGGTTATTCATTCAATGACAGATGTTTCGCCCGTCTTATTGTCGATAACAAGCGGCGTGATTACCGCCATTCATACCCAAGTTGTTATTGCCCGGAGCGAAGGGATTTCCCCATGCCCGATGTAGAACTGCAAAAAGAACAGGCCAAAGAAGCGATGGAACGCGCCGATTATGACGCGGCGATCCGTTTTGCGACGGAAGCGCTGGAAACCGAGCGCAATAACCTGACGCTGTATCTGACGCGGGGCATGGCCTATTACCTGCGTAAGCTCTACGCTGAGGCCAAAGGTGATTTCACGGCGGTGCTGGCACTGCAAGGGAATAACCTGGATGCACTGCTGATGCGTGGCAATGCCCAGCTTCAACTAGGCGATGCCCACGCAGCCATTGCGGATTACGATGAATTTCTGACCATTTCCCCGGATCACGCAGAAGCCCCCTATGCCCGCCGTGCTGCGGCCTATGCCAGCCTGGGGCGCTTTGCAGAAGCGCTGGATGATTACGCCGCTGCCATCGAACGCAGCGATGATCCTGCAAAGTTGTACTTCAGCCGTGCCACGCTGCGCTATCACCTGGGGGATTATCCCGCTGTGGTGGAAGACTGCCGCGCAGCCATCGAGAATGGGTACGAAGCACCAGAAGCTTATGCGGCGCGGGGCAGTGCTTACGTACAATTGGGCTTGCTGCCGGAAGCCCTGGCAGATTACAGCGAAGCAATTGACCTGGATAAGCGCGATGCCAATGCCTATTACAATCGCGGTGCGGTCTATTTGCAGTTGAAGAAGTACGAGGAAGCCATTGCGGATTTCACCCATGTGCTGCGTGTGGATTCAACCAATTTGCAGGCATACTATGCACGAGCCACAGCTTATTTCGAGACGGGTGATTACCGCAGCGCCCGCCGGGATTTCAGCGAAGTCCTCAAGCGCGACCCGAACCATGTTTCTGCGCTGCACAAACGTGGGCAATCCTACCGGATGCGCGGCAAATATGAGCAGGCCATGGCAGATTTGGAACGTGCTTCGGACTTGATGCCGAATCAACCTGCGGTTCTGGTAGACCTGGGGGAAGTACAACTCCTGCTAGGTGATGCGCACGCAGCCATCGCCAACCTCAAGCATGCGCTCTTGCTGCATCGCCAGCGTGATTTTCTCTATACCCAACTGTTGGCGCTGCTGATGCTGGCCTTCTTCCGCGCTGCTGATCTTGTGCAGGCACAGCGTTACCGGGACTTGCTAGCCGCAGCGAGTGTTACGCCGAAAACAGCGGCACAACTGGCGATGCGTTTTGGTTGGGATGAGGTGTTGAGTTCTATTGCGGCTGAGGCATTGCACGCATTGGATGAGGTCGAAGAATGAACCGCAGGGCGTGATCATGTCGTGTTGGCATTAAGGTAAAACCCTCCTGGCTGGAATTTGTATTGTAGGGAATCGCCTGCGTGCGCTCCCGAAACTGGCGACCACACAGGGTCGCCCCTACTTAATGCATATGCGATCATATTGCGCCCGGTTTTTTGTTCCTTCTAGGAATTCCCATACACCGCCAGCACCGCTGGAACCGGATCAAACGAGGGCAGTCGATAGCCTGACGGCGTGATGCTCATCATGGTGGAACCGCCACCATCCAGATTCAGCGCCATGACCAATTCCGCATCAAGTTCTGCCAGCACCTGGCTTACTGTGGGCAGGGTCAAACCCAGGCCGGGTGTAACCATCAACAAGATCCGCCCCTCTGCATCCTGCGCAATCACAGTGCGCCGCGCAATCTGCCGATCATTGGCATTGGTATAGGCTGCTGTGCCATCATCTACCAGCAGCGGAAACGCTTGCACGGCTTGCTGCCATGCCTGCCCCTGATACGGTTCCCGCACATTGGAGAGGATACGCGGTGCGCCATTTTCTACCACGAACGCCCCGCCTCGATTCCGGTATGCTTGCCCGAACGCCACTCCATCGCTAATGAGTACACCCAGTACCGTATTTTCCGGGGTGAAAAAGTTGGCGTTGATGATGACCTGCGCATCCGGCAGCGTATCCTGCCACTCATTCAGCGTCAGTGGATCACCCGGACGATACACTGCGCGGAAGGTCACCTGCGCCGGATCAACGCGCACCGCTTGCAGCAGGGGTAAATTGGACTCCGTGCGATATAGGCGCTGCTCAATGCCGGGTGCAACGGTCTCCCACGCCACATTCTCCGGCAGTGTGGTAGCCGTTGGCAGCGGAGGAACCGTGGTGAGCGAACAACCTGCAAGTAAGGCGAAAATCCAGAACCAGCGAAGCAACATTGGCATTATCCGTGAATTGTCTACTATGTGTTGATCCTATCGACATTGCACGACAATGGGTATGGCAGAACAACGGTGCGCAGGTCATTCGTCAGGTTTGGTTGTATTCGGGTGTCGCCGGGTTAGGGTAAGATGCGGGGATTGAGGGCGCAGCAGGCACTACGCCCAGGGATCAGACCTAGCGCTCGTTGGTTGCACGAGAATGTGGTAAGTCTGCGATGATTTCCAGGTCTTCCGGCACATCCAGGCGTTCCAATGGCAGCCAGATCGCACGTTCATCATCGCGCTTTAGCTGCAACCAATCTCCATCATGGTTACGCCCGATGATGCGGAATGCATCCAGCGGATAGGCAACATCCGGCGAGACATACAGTTCATTGGGGCCGTAACGCATCAACACGCCTGTATCTCCATTCACGATGGCAATCGGCGCATCTTCCACAACGACTTCCACTTCATAGCCATCAATCCAGCGCGGCACAAGGTTGAAGAAACTATTCCCCGGATGGAAGGGCAGCACGCGCCCATCGGCATCGAAGAAGCGCAGCGGTTCTTCACGGGTTTCGCGCACCCATACGCCCTCATATACCATGCCATCCCGCATGAAAAAGATACGTCCTGATCCGATGAAATTCACAGAGAAGGCAAAATTCGGCGGCCCCCAATATTGATCTGCTACGAAGGGCTGAATGGTATGTGTGTCTTCGATCACGACAACATTGGCTGCATTGATTTGCATTCCGGTGGCGCTGTCGGTATGCGCAGCACCGTCTTGCCAGCGCAGCCAGCGTTCACTTGCATCGTCCCAGACCCAGCTAATTTCTGTTTCGGCGTAGCGGATTACCATGCGTTCCAGGGGTTCACCGGGATGTAATGGCTCTTCGCTGAAGGCCATGCCATAAATCGGATCCGGTTCAACATCTGCGCCACGCTCAACAGCGAGCTTACGAATTTCTGAGGTATTGCCAAACAGCGTATGCTCCAGCGCAACCCCTTCTTGCTCCTCACGGCAGAATGGCGGGCAGGGGCCACTACCCCCTACAACGCGCTCCAGCATCAGCGCATCCCCGCGCAGAATATCCAGCGTGCCCTGAGACATGCCAGAGTAGGCGAAGAGACTGCGATAAATCCGCGAGAGTTCAAAATCCACCAACCGACCACTGCGAATGGGGCCGACTTGTTCGTAATCATTTTCCAGGAAGATGGCACTGAAGCGCGTCACACCGCCTGCCAGCAAATGCTCCCACACAATTTCTGCATCATTAAGACCCCGCTGTAAATCGCGCACCAGCGGCGGGTAATTACTGATCTTGATGAGCAAGGGGCGGCGGTTGAGATTTTCGGGCGTTTCGGTGGGCAGCCCCGTCAGCGGATTGATGTTCTCAGGGTAACTTTCGATGCCTATCACTTCGGGTTCTTCCTGGGCTGTTGCGATGTTTATCAGCAGCAAACCCAGCAGCACAGCAACCAGCAGCAGACGCTTCATATACACAATCACTCCATTTGCATCGAAGAAAAGCAGACTGCCGCATAGTCTAACAAGTAGGAAATTTCAGTCAAGAGGAGTGCATTAAGAAAGTTTTAAGTATAAATTTTCCCTGATGCAATTGGGGTGTGTGGCGGTATATCACCAGGGGCGCACAAGTGGTATACAGTCTGGCTTACTCGTGGCTATAAGAATCAAAAACGGACATCCTACATGAGCATGTCCGTTTTCATACAAGGTGGTTGTTCGCCTGCGCCTAATCGTCGTTGACGGGGACGAACTCGCTGATTTTGTGCTTCACTGCGTAGGCAGCCGCTTCAGCACGATTGCTCGCGCCAATTTTCGACAGAATGCTGCTGACGTAATTGCGCACCGTACCTTCGCCCAGATAGAGTTTTACTGCAATCTGGCGGTTGGTCATCCCCTGCGCAACGTGCGCCAGGACTGCCATTTCTTGCGGGGTCAGGTCTGCGAAGGCAACAGCATGCTGTGCCTGATTCGCTTTGCGTACTTCTGCGAATACACTGGCGGTCATTGCCGGGTCAAGCATCCCTTCGCCCCGGCTGACGCGCTCAATCGCTTGCAGGAGGTCATTATCCCCAATGCGTTTGAGAACGTAACCGGATGCCCCAGCCTGGATTGCTGCCATGAGCAGTTCATCTTCGGCGTAGGAGGTCAGCATAATCACACGGATGCCAGGAACGCTCTCGACGATCTGGCGGCAGGCTTCAATACCGGAAACACCCGGCATACGAATATCCAGCACCGCTACATCAGGGTGATGCTCCTGTGCCAGACGCACAGCTTCTTCCCCTGTACCTGTTTCCGCAACGACACGAAAATGCCCTTGCTGTTCCAGCAGGGCACGTAGACCAGCCCGCACAACGGAATGATCGTCTGCGATTAAAATGCGAACGGTCTTCGACATGGAAATGTCCTTCTCAACTTTGCCAAGTTCGCAACATACTGTACAATACCGAACAGCACAGTAGGCCCAACGTAAAATGATACAACACTTTTGAGTCTAGATTTTCCGCAATGTTCAGCCTAGTGAAGAATGTCATGATTTACTGATGAGCAATGTCCTGGGACGTTTGAAAGAAATTGCTGGAGCGGTGATCTATGCGGCGGAGGGACAAGAACTCCGTACCGTATTACAACGCATCGCAGAAGCCTCGCGTGAGCTAGCCAAAACCAAATATGCTGCGCTGGGTGTGCCAGACGGAAAAGGCAGCTTGCGCTACTTTGAAACAACAGGGATGACGACGGAGGAAATCGACAAGATTGACCATCATCCGATAGGGCATGGATTGATTGGTGCGATCATGCGCGAACGCCGATCCATCCGGTTGGAGGATATGCAGGCGGATCCTCGTTCTTCGGGCTTCCCGGAACATCACCCAGAGATGAAGAGTTTCCTTGGTGTGCCAGTTCTGGTGGGCGAGCAGCTATACGGCATGCTCTACCTGACCGATAAAGAAGATGGCACAGACTTCAACGATGAAGACCAACTGCTGATTGAAACGCTGGCAGGGTATGCTGCGCTGGCAATTGCTACGGCGGAAATTCGCCAGCAGCACAATCGCCTTCGCATCCTGGAAGAGCGTGAACGCATCGGCATGGAACTGCACGACGGCATCATTCAATCGCTGTACGGGATTGGTATGGTGATCGATATGATGCGGCGCAAGGACGAACAAATCCCATCGGAGAAATTAGAGCCTGTTGTGGAAAGCCTCAACGATGTGATTGACGACATCCGGCATTACATCACCGATTTGCGCACCCGAGATCGTCGCAAGCAGAATGTTTTCGTCGCGCTGGAAGAAATTCGGGATCGTCTTCATCCACCTGCGCACATGGAATTCGTCATTGATGCCCCACGGGAAGAAGTTCCCTTCACAGCGGCACGCTTTGAGTCAATCTGCTTGATTGCCAATGAAGCGATCAGCAACGCCATTCGCCATGCCGAAGCAACACATGTTCGCATCGAAGCGGAGATGATGGACGACTCATTGCGCATTATCGTCCGCGACAATGGCAAGGGCTTCGACCTGCACAACGGTTTTGACAAAGCCGGGTTGGGTCTGCGCAATATGCACCAGCGTGCGCGGCTGCATAACGGCGGCGTTGATATTCATACCAGCCCCGGCAAGGGTACAGTCGTCACGATTGAGATTCCGCTGCGCCCGATGTGAGCAAAATCTAAGGAAGGTATTCCAATTCCAGCTCGTCACGGATTGGAATACCTTCCAGGCCAATGATGGGGATTTGAGGCTTTAAGCGCCTGGCCTGGGCAATGGCACCGCGATGGACTGCTACAAGTTCAAAATCGCGCTTCTGCCAGAACTTCAGCGCCGCAAGGTTATCATTGGTCGTCACAAGCCAGATGCGCTTGATCTCCGCAGCGTCTTTCGCGGCAGCTTTCAGCGCATCCACCAATGCTGTACCCACTCCCTGCCCCTCTTGCATGCTATCCAGTGTGACAATCTCACAATCGCTGTCTTCGACGTTGTACGTCAACAGGCCGATTTTCTCCATTCTCACAACCGGGTTTTCTTCTGTTTCGTCATCATCCTCCGGCGCATCGGAAATGTCGTCCTCTGGTGGCAGTGGACGCTCTGCGACAAAACCAGGGAGGAGATGCCCATAGAGCGCCCGCCCACGGGAGACCATCTGGGTAGACCCCCACCGCTGGTCGAGCAAATGCGCAACCCATTCTCGATCTTCACGATCCAGAGGGCGAATGACAAAAGAAGCCTGATCCATAAGAACAACCCTTTGCAGGATGAATGATCTTTGTATTAACGAACGGTTTTTCTATGCCTAGCAGTATAGCGGAAAATGAGCGCAAGCCAAAAGTTGCGGCATTTTGCGTTCTATTTGATAATCGACTCTGTGTACAGCGAGAGGTTCTATGGCACAACATGATCTTTTCCTTGAATGCTTTCCGCTGAACCTGGAGGAAATCCCCCCACTGGCGGCCTATGACTTGCGCTTGACAGAATCAACCGCAGGTCTTGCGAACGCGGCAGGCATGGAACTGGCACAACAAATTAGCCAACATCTCCCCGGCGATTGGGTGTATGCAGCAGGACGCATTCTCACCAATGATCCTGCGGATGTTGAAGCGATTGACACCGTACTGGAGTCCATTCGTTCCAGTTCGGCGCGTGTTTTGGCTTCCGTTGTGGGATTGATCCCACTGGATGATTGGCAGCCGGATGCAACCTCTGCCGCAGAATACGTCTTGCAAACCAGCATCCAGGGGCATCTCAGCGAAATCCGTGAAACGCTGCTCTCACTGGGTACGCGCATCCGTAATGGATACGTATTGCGTGAGCCTCGGTTGCGTGCCTGGGAGGTGGCTGGTTATCCGGCAGTCTCCCTCTCCATACGCTCGAACCTGCTCTATGACCGCAACTTGCAGCAGTACATCGAAGAACACTCCCCCGAAGACGCGCTGGGGCTGCGCGTGATGGATCGCACCCCGGCGGCGAATGTGGCAACGGTTGAGAAAATCCTCGGCACAGTGGCGGAACAGCGAGAGAGCTTGCTGCAACAAGATCGTCGTGGGCTGATGCCGTATTTGCTGCAAAACGCAGCCGAAAGCGAAAGCGTGGTACAGGTCAGCAGCGGTGATCCCAGCAGCCTGCCCGCCAGCGCCTTGCGCGTGGTCATCCGCACACAATCCGCAGAAGATTGGGAGCGTTTCGGTGTCGATGGATCGCAGGCGACGAAAGTGCTGCGGCTGGCTCCGGCAGTTCGTGCGAAAATTGTACGCACTGCTTCGGACATCCTCAAGAATGCGGGCATCATCGGGAATGCCTACAATTCTCGCTCCCATCCAGAACGTTTCGTGCAGATGGATTTCACCCCCAGTTTGACCTTCGCCAACGGAAGAACACGCCCCTACCAGGCGGAGACGCTGGCGACGGACTTCATCCAGAGTGGGCTGTATGCACGGCATCCGCGTTTTTCGTCTGCGCCGATTACGCTGGCGGTGATTAACACGCTGGATAACATCGCGTCGGATTTCATGGAAGCCATGCGCCGCCAGATCGAACGAGATTTCGACTTTGAGATTGAGATGATCCGCGAACGAAATGTGCGCGTGGTTAATGAAAAGAATATTTCCAGTGCAGTGCGCGTGGTAGAAAAGGAAAACCCCCATGCTGTGCTGGCTTTTTTCCCGGATTCGCAAACGCCTTATGACCCCAACTATGACCACCTCAAGTCGTTGACGTTGGGCAAGGGCATTGCTGCCCAGGCCATTTACGAGCGCACCATGCACAACCCGGATGCGATGGCGCTCATCATCATGGGCGTGCTGGCGAAGACAGGGAATGCACCATTTTCGCTCACGGAACCGCTGGAATTTGCGCAGTTGGTCGTTGGCCTGGATGTCGTGCGCGAACATCTCACTCGTGGGGATCGCCTGGTGGTGATGACGCGAATCTACCGACGAGATGGTTTGTTTATGCAATATTTCATGGATCATACCGAAATCGAACCAAATGCCCCGGTGCCGTTTAGTACTTTGCAACGTGTCTTTCCTATGATGTTCTTCAAGGGAAAGACTGTCGTTGTGCATCACGATGGGGAATACGCAGCGGATATTCGGCAAATGTTGCGCAAAGTTGCAGATGAACTGGGTTCGACCTTTCATCTCGTCGAGATTTTGCGCCAGCAGGTGCCGCGCTTGTACGGTCTCGCCAAGCAGATCCAGCAAGCACCCTGGGGAAGTACTTTTCTGCTCGGAAACACCGAAGCCTTCACAGTCACCTCCGCGCCCGCTGCTGACCGTACTGCGCTGCCATTACGTATTCGCATTGAACGTGGTGCGCTGACCATCGAACAGGCTGTATATTCCGTGCTAGCATGGACGCTGCTGCATTACGGCGCTCAGGAACAACTGGCACTCCCGGTGACAATCCAGCACGCCTCTGACCTGGCGGAATGGCTCCGGCGTGGCATGCTGCCGCAGAATCAACAGGGGGATATTCCGTTCTGGCTGTAAGGGTGCGATGATGAAACATCATAATTTGCACAGAACGCGCAGGTTCTTTGTGCTTCACTTTCCCGAAACATGATACGTTGAAGATTGGATATGCAAGTGAGTAGGGATTCCAAGATGCGAAAACGCTCGTCTGGCATACAACTTGGTCGGAATGCGCTGCTGCTCATCACGCATTTGCTGCTCGTCCTGGGCTTTACCATTGCGACAGTGCTGGTGCTAGCGCTGGTTGCGCAGGTGCAGGTTGAAGCGATGCCTCAGCGCAATGATGTGCTGATTCCCTTGATCGTCGGTGCGGTTGGTGCGGTGGTGATTGCTGTGCTGGCGCTTGTCAAACCACTGCGGCGCTATACCTTTCTCACGACGCTGCCCATCAACTGGGCGCTGGCAGGTGTGTATGCGTACTTCCTGGGGCAGCAATATACGCTGCTGACGGCGGGGATTCTACTGACTCTCATCAGCGTCGGTATGTTCCAACTGGGGCCTCAATTGGGAGCGGTGCATGCCTTTGGGGTCTTCGTGGCGGTGCTGGTTGGTATCTTCGTTGCGGATAATAACCAGACTCAGTTCTTGCAAAACAACATTGAGAATTATCTTCTGCTCGCAGCTTTTACCATCCTGGTGACGATCATCGCGTCGTTCTGGTATAACTTGCTGGATGAGGAGAATAAGAGCAATCGCAAGACAGTGCGGCAGGAGAATGAAGAATATCGTAAGCGTCTGGTGGATATGCGCGAACGTGCCAAAGCCTTTTCGGAAATGGCTGCAACGCTCAACGCTACGTTGAATTATGACCGCATCCTGGATGCGGCGATGAATATCGGGCGACTCAGCATCCGGCAAGATGCCAAACAGCGTGTGGTTGGCATGGCGCTGATGGTCGGTGACCATGGTGAGCTGCAAATTGCGACGGCGAGAGGCTTACAACCGCTGGATATGCACAAGTCCTTCCCTGGTCAAAGCGGCGTTATTGGGCAGGCGATGGAAGACGGATCGCCCGTGATCGTTGATGGTGGCGATGATGACCCGGAATTGGGCAAGCTGAACGCCTTCGCCAACATCCGCACCACACTGGCTATTCCGCTCCGCGCCCAGTTCGAAACCTATGGCGTACTGGTCTTCGGCAGCACAGCAGCAAATGCCATCAACGAAGATCATATTGATACGCTGGAAGCCATTGGTGTGCAGGCCACCATCGCGCTCAAGAACTCTGTCCTGTACGCCAATTTGCAGGATGAGAAAGAACGCATCATCCGCATTGAAAACAACGCCCGCAAAGCGCTGGTGCGCGACTTACACGACATCCCAACGCAGACGGTCTCAGCAGTTGCCATGCATCTGTCTACGATTCCCATTATTGCAGAGCGTCAACCGGAAACCCTCAACGATGAAGTGGAGAATATCCGGCAGATGGCGCTGCGTGCGACGGAAGAGATTCGCCATGTGATGTTTTCACTGCGTCCGCTGTCGCTGGAATCCTCTGGCTTGCAAACGGCACTGGCACAGCTATCGGACAAGATGAATTCCACCTACAAGCAGCCCATGCAAGTGGAAGTTGACCCGCGCATTGAGAATATGCTGAAGCCCGATACACAGGGTACAGTCTTCTACCTGATTGAAGAAGCCGCCAACAATTCCCGCAAGTATGCGAAAGCATCGCTCGTTCGTGTGCGTGGCACCATCGAAGGAGAGGAAATTATCTTCCATGTGCAAGATAACGGCGAAGGCTTTGATACCAGTGACATCTTCAGCGATTACAGCAAGCGCGGTAGTTTCGGCATGGTGAATATGCGCGAGCGTGCGGAACTGATCAACGCTTCATTCGACATCCAGAGCGCCCCCGGTAAAGGTACAACAGTCATCGTGCGCATACCGCTCTCGGATGAAAACCTGCCGGACTCCAGCCGCAAGCCGCTGATTCATCCGCGTCGTTCACTGCGTCTAACCCGCGAAGCAGCCGGACAATTCTAAGAAAATCCACGAGTATCGTCGTTAGGTCGTGTCGGCAAGCCCCGCCAGATGAACATCGACGGCATGACCTTCTGACGGATAGAAGAACCCTCGCAGCCGAAAGTTGGGGAAGCCTTGCCAACACAAATCATGCGGGGTCTCTACGCTGCCTCGTGTTTTGTATTCGGTTACCCTGCAAACCGAGGGGATTAGGCGCTCCAATAGATATTATGCCGATTCAATGGAAAGGATCGTGCGCCAGCGCGTCGTGTAATAAACAACAACCTCACAATTGGCGACCTCAGCCTGATCCAGCAAGAAATAATCGTGGTGAAAGATCGTAAACCTTTGACTGCCCACACAGAAATAATAAGAGGTGGGTTTGTGCCCTTCACGAATTAGCTGGATTCTGCCACGCACTTTATGCAAAGCACCATCACGGATGGTGCGGTACATCCGAGCGCGATTGTAGGTCAGGATGACCCAGAGAACAGCACCGATAGCGCCAATTGTGATCGTCAGACCTGCCCACATCTGAAGCAGCGGTATGCCCTCGTTCACTGCCGCTGCACTGCTGCCCAAAAAGCCAATGACCGCAAAAATCAGAAGACCGATCCACGCCATACGAGAGTCATCATGGTGTTTGCGCTCCATCCGTTGTTTCTGCGCTTCAGACAGTTCCCCGTTGCGGTTGGCCGCAATATCGGCATCTGTGAACTCAAAAACCTGGCATAGTACGCCCATTACGCTGTCATTTTTCTTCTTTTTCATGAATTGCATCCACTACATCAATTTAACAGCGAAAATAAGAATCACTCCGCATAGCTCCTACAAGAGCTGTAACCGGATTGTTCCATAATATTCTACCAAAAACCCGGTATACACAGCCCTGTCTGCGAACGAACCCGTTACCACCATGCACTTCTACGGGCAGACCTTCCGGCGTGTGGAAGAAGATCCGCTGAAACCAGGAGATGGGGAGTAGACTAATTCTAGTTCTGATGTACAATTAATAACCATTACATAGGGCAATGGTTATCAAAAATGGTTGATGAAACACAATATCTCACCGTAAGCCAAGTTGCAGAAGAATTTGATTTATCCCCTGATACAGTCCGAAGATGGGATAAAAAAGGGCTGATCCGATCTGTCAGGGGTAGTAACAACTATCGGCTTTTCAGTGCAGACGAGGTTCGGCGTGTTCATGAAAAGTATTTGGGTAGCTCTTCTGGCCGGGGCTTCTACGTCCTCGAATCCGATCCTACTGACTTTACAGTTCTGGAGCTTTTTGCTGGGGCAGGTGGGCTTGCGCTTGGGCTAGAGAATGCGGGCTTCAAAACAGTCCTACTAAATGAAATTGATAAACATGCGGCGGCAACCTTGCGCTTGAATCGCCCTGATTGGGAAGTATTGGAAGGCGATATTCACAAACTGGATTTCTCAGAATATGAGAACAAAGTGGATGTGGTATCCGGCGGTTTCCCCTGTCAGTCATTCAGTTATGCAGGGCATAGTCTAGGTTTTGAAGATACGCGGGGAACGTTGTTTTTTGAGTTTGCTCGCTGTGTACAGCAAGTACGCCCGAAAATTGCACTAGCTGAGAATGTTCGAGGACTAGAGAATCACGACAAAGGGCGAACGCTGGCAACAATCATAGGTGTGATGGAAGACTTGGGCTATCGTACTGAATACCGCATCTTGAAAGCACAGTTTCACGACGTGCCACAGAAGCGCGAACGACTTGTTCTTATTGGTGTACGTGATGATTTGGACATGCCCATTTATTTCCCCAAGGAACAAGATTACATCCTATCAGTTCGTGAAGCATTTGAGAACGTACCTGAATCAGATGGAGCAAAGTATCCGAAACGCAAAGCCGAGATACTAAAACAAGTCCCTCCTGGTGGATACTGGCGCGATTTACCCGATAATCTACAACGAGAGTACATGCAAAAGAGTTACTTCTTGGGTGGTGGTAAAACAGGTATGGCACGGCGCTTGGCATGGGAAGAGCCATCATTGACGCTTACTTGCAGCCCTGCACAAAAACAAACTGAGCGCTGCCATCCAGAAGAAACACGTCCTCTCACAGTCCGTGAATACGCAAGGTTGCAGACGTTCCCGGACGAATGGGAGTTCTCAGGTTCTGTCGCTAATCAGTACAAGCAAATAGGCAACGCCGTCCCGGTCAACTTAGGGTATCATGTTGGGCGCTGCCTAATATCTATGCTCTCAGGTGAAGTAGGAGAAATTCAAACTATATCTAAGGTAACTGCACCTAAACAATTGAGACTTTTTTAAGGCACACGCTAAGGATATGGCAGTTAAGATTGGTTCTTTAGAAAATTTGATACATCCTCTCGAACTTGCTGCCCTGCTTGTTCAAAAAGCTGGATCAGGTCTGCATAAACATCATACCCTGCGAATGTGGCCCAAAGGTCTTCTTGAATCAAGATCTCTTTTGGGTCACTACCAGATCCGGTCCATCTATCGTAAGGCTTTGGATAATAGGGATTGTAGGGGATGCCAATACACGTTTGCACGTTTGCTTCTGGTTTTTGACTGTATCTCAATGCTGCCCATCTCAGCATTTTTCCTCGTAAAGCTCTAAACTCCTTCAAATTAGGCTTTACCGTTGTAATATCGACGTAAATCTCAGTTCCATCAGGACGTTTCACAAATACATCTACCGTTCCTTCAAGATGCTCTTCCGCTACATCCTGTCTAATGCTAGCTCTAATAGCTTCTAGCTCTTTCTCTTTCCCCTCACTTTTTGTAGCGCAAATTCTCGTAATCAGAAGAGAAGTACTATCGTCGATCTTTCCCTGCAACTTAAACTGGTGTTTTGCTGTATAGCCAGCTTCTTCAGCCAGAAGAACTGCTATCTGTTCGTAAGCCGACATTCCCATTACTGTATAAAATGCATGCACTATCGAATGTGTGATTAATTGTCCTGTATCAAAGAAGCTATGCATAAAGGGTTTATAGTTCGATTCGGGTACATAGCTATTGATCTTCCTGCTGAAAGCACTTGTAAGCACTTCAATGATTTTTTCAGAAGTTTCCGCACTTAACATAAGTGACCTCAATTGCTTGTGAACTGGTCAACAAAAAACGCCCCACGAGTTGTGAGGCGCTGGTCTTACTAAACTGCTTTGTTGATGACTCCGGGAGGACTCGAACCTCCAACCAATTGATTAAGAGTCAACTGCTCTGCCAATTGAGCTACGGAGCCATGTCCTGTTCATTATAGGCAGATGGTGTTTGAAATCAAGATGCAGTGTCAGGTAATGGCATTCTGCGGCAAATGCGTCATAATAGTAGGCATCCTTAGAAATTAGTTCCATTCATTGAGCAAAGGAAGTCTCTTATGTCCGCACCGGAACAATCTGTTTACCATCCCTCGGATGCTGTTGTGGCGGCATCGAATGTGCCGAATTATCTGGATGTGCGCGAAGATGCTTTGCAAGACCCTGTTTCTTTCTGGGATGCCCGCGCAAAAGAGTTGATTGATTGGTATGAGCCATACGACAAGGTGATGGACGACAGCGAAGCCCCCTTCTATAAGTGGTTCATAGGCGGCAAAACCAACATCGTCCACAATGCCATTGATCGACACCTGAAGACCCCCAACAAGAACAAGCTGGCCTTGATCTGGATTGGCGAAAATGGCGACAAAGAAACCTTCAGCTATTACCGCCTCAACCGCAAAGTGAGCCGCTTCGCCAACGTCCTCAAGAGCATGGGCGTGCGCAAAGGCGATACGGTGACGATCTATATGGGGCGCGTGCCGCAGCTTCCCATTGCCATGCTGGCCTGTGCAAAAATCGGTGCCGTTCACAGTGTCGTCTATGGTGGCTTCAGCGAGCAAGCACTGGCGGATCGCATTGCGGATGCACAGAGCAAGGTGCTGGTCACCTGTGATGGGGCATGGCTGCGCGGCAAAACCATCAATTTGAAAGATATTGCCGATGAAGCCCTGCGGCGTTCGCCTGTTTGCCAGAGCGTGATCGTCTACAAGCGCACCGGGCAAGAAGTCAACATGGAGCAGGGGCGCGATTACTGGTGGCATGAACTGGAAAATCTGCCGATTGCCAGCCCCTACTGCGAAACCGAACCGATGGACGCGGAAGACCCTTTCTTCATCCTCTATACCAGCGGCACCACCGGCAAGCCCAAAGGGGTGCTGCACACCGTTGGCGGCTATCAGGTCTACGTCGCAACCACACTCAAGTATGTCTTCGACATCAAGCCAGAAGATCGCTGGTGGTGTGCCGCTGATCCCGGATGGATCACGGGACACAGTTACATTGTCTATGGCCCGCTGTTATTGGGGGCAACGGGATTCATGTATGAAGGTGCGCCGACCCATCCCTACCCGGATCGCTGGTGGCAACTGGTGGAGCGCTACGGAATCACCATCCTCTACACCGCACCGACGGCGATTCGCGGCCTGATGCGCTTCGGGGAACAATGGCCGCAGCGCCATGATCTCAGCAGCATTCGCTTGCTTGGCAGCGTGGGTGAGCCAATCAACCCGGAAGCGTGGCGCTGGTATCACAAAGTCATCGGGCGGGAAGAATGCCCGATCATGGATACCTGGTGGCAGACGGAAACGGGCGGCTTCATGATTACGCCTACTCCGGCTGTTCCGCTGAAACCGGGCAGCGCGACTCTACCATTCTGCGGCATTCGTGCGGATGTTGTGCATGAAGATGGCACCCCCTGCGAAGCCAACGAAGATGGTTACCTCGTTGTGAAGCATCCCTGGCCTGGGATGGCGCGGACTGTCTGGGGTGATCCTGACCGCTATGTCGATACCTACTGGTCACAGTTCCACGATCAAGGCTGGTACTTCACCGGGGACAGCGCTCGCAAAGATGCCGATGGCTACTTCTGGATTATCGGGCGGATGGATGATGTCATCAAAGTCAGTGGCTACCGCCTGGGTACGGCAGAAATCGAAAGCGCTCTGGTCAGTCACCCGGATGTGGCGGAAGCAGCCTGCATCGGTGTTCCCGACGAACTCAAGGGCAATGTGATCTATGCATATTGCATTCTGAATGCAGGGGTAGAAGCCAGTGACGAACTGAGCGAAGCCCTGCGCGAGCATGTGGGGCATGAAGTAGGGCCGATTGCAAAGCCTGCCAAAGTGGAATTTGTGGACTCGCTGCCCAAGACTCGCAGTGGCAAGATCATGCGCCGCTTACTGAAAGCCCAGGTGATGGGGCAGCCCATCGGGGATACCAGCACGCTGGCGGATTAGCCAGATGAAGCCGCTGGCACGGTTTCATCAGATCACGTCTCACACAAAATAGCCAATCTCTAAATCAGAATGGCTCATAGCCGATAGTTCGTTAAGCAAGTCATGTGTAGCCGTTTGCAGTCGTCACGTTTAGCTTCGATGACTGCAAGCGGTCAGCAATCAGCCATCCGCGAGAAACTGCCCACCCTCAAACTCAGGAAGCTGAGACGCAGAAATGCTGACAAGCTTATTGTTTGCTACAATTCATCAGCAGTTTTTCGCTGGACGTAGCGCGGTTGCCGCCTCTTTCCCTCATATGGTCATATGATTTTGTTGAAGTTCTATGATTTGTGCGACACGCAATCTGGTATTGTACGTATAAGAGTAGGACGACCATAGATGAAAGAATGGGAACAATGGGCTTACAAGAACAGATTGCCGAAGCCATCATCCTTGCATTTGACGAACTGGGCGGTGATCCGCATACAGCGGTAGAATCCGCAATGCATCATCCCAGCGTTGAGAGTTGGGTACAGCAGGAAACGGCGAAAATTGCTGTGGCTGGTGGCGCAGAGATGATTATCCCTGGCCTGCATGCGCTGACGATCCCCGCAGGCATCAGCTACTTGATGCACAAAATGGCGCATATAAGCTGGGGTATTGGTGCGCTGAAAGGTATATACGTCGTAGAAACGTCGCAGTTCTCCGACCTGCGCAACATCCTCACCTTATGGGCGAATGCGTCCTACTTCAACGCGCATATCATCGAACATCTGGCAATTTCGATGGATGCCTTTGAATATGCGCTGACCGAAGAAGGAACCCAGGCGCTGCATACTATGCTGGAAAAACACCCGGATCAGCAAAATGTGGTCATGGAAACACTGCGCGTGCTGGAAACGCTGGCGCATGATTTCGGAGGCGATGAACGGGCGCAGCGGTTGGTGAGTGCGATTTCCGGGCAGCAACATGCACAAGAATTGATTCTCTCCGCCAGCTCCCGAACCCCGCAGCCAATCAACCTCTTTGAGAAACCGATGAGCCGTCGCATCAGCACCCGGCTGGCGCTGCGTCTGGCGGCACGCATCAGCGCCCGCGTCCCGGCGCGGATGGTGATGGGGTTCATTCCACTGGCGGGTGCGGTGGTCAATGCATTCTTCAACGCTCAGACCTTGAACCAGATGGCAGATACAGCGATCAAGTATTACGATAATCCGCTGCTGCGCGAAAGCCTGGAAAAGAAAGAAACCGAAGCATAGTGAATTGTTCGGGGCGTGCATTTCGTCATGTGCGCCCTATTCTTGCTCCAGGGGATTTAACCGGGTGTATTTCAGATTAGGGGCAAGTGACAACATTTCGGCCTCCATTGCCACACACTGAATCAACGAGAGCAGCGGGAAGCGCACGAAAAGGCGCTCTGATCGGCTGTAGTCCCCTGTGGTGGACTTGTTGGTTTCTAGCTGGCTGGCTTCAGCCGCCAGCGGCAGGAAAAACAGCGCGATACGAATTTCTTTGTGTCCTTTGTGTCCTTTGTGGTTCAAATCGTTTTGAAGCGATCACCCGGATAATGGGGCAAAATAGTGTGCATAGTCTTCTGTATGTCGCTATAATGCCTGTGCTGGATTATTCTGAACAATTTGCTGGAGATTTCTATGGCTACCCAATTCGAGTACCTCGTCGTTTACCTGACGGATAGCAAAATCGCCCCGGATCAATCGGAGACGGATTATCACCTGGATGCAGATACCTACACGGATAAGCTCAAACGATATGGAGATGCTGGCTGGGAAGTTGTGAGCTTTCAATGGGAAAAAGATGGCGCGAAGGTGTGCCTGAAACGCGCCAAAGAGTAACATCCCCTGCTTGGAATATGGGTGATCTTGTCGATTGCCCATGTTTGCTTTTGTCATCATGATAATCCTCCTCGATTGAATTTCTGAACCTGGAATTGCAGTAAAATTAACAGCATAGAAAAGGGGAACTTCTTATGAAACGTGCGTCCATATGGTTCATGAGTATTGCTGCTGCGCTGCTGGCTTTTGCGCTGGTGAATGCGCAGGAAGAAACTTGCCCCGGCCTGATCTATGAGGCCATCACCCAGACCAGCACCCTCTGTGATTCCACTGCCCGGAATGAAGCCTGCTATGGTCATCAGAATGTCGATGTGACGCTGCGTGAAGATGGGACGAATTTTGCAGCACCGGGGGATATTGCTGCACTAGAAAGCATCGACACCATTCACACGCTGCCATTGGATGATGCTTTGCAGCAGTTCGGGATTGTGCTGCTGCGTGCGCAGGCTGATTTGCCGAACCTGATCCCAGGGCAGAATGTGACCATGCTGCTGATGGGGGATGTCACCATGCAGGATCAATCTGCTGAAGTGGAGGGAGTACAGCCCATGCAAGCCTTCCTCTTCACGCCGGGGATTGGTGCATCGCGCTGTGAAGAATTGGATTACAACACCATTGCGATTCAAAGCCCGGAAAATGTTACTGTCAATCTGACGGTGAATGGTGCGAGTATTCAGCTTGGCTCAACGGCGGTACTCGTGGGCGATGAAACCATGATGGATATGCTCATCGTGGAAGGCCAGGGAAGCATTAGCACGGAGGCTGGTTCGCAGACAGTTGCAGCGGGGCAGTGGTCGCAGGTCGCGCTGGAAGATGGGATGGCAGTCGGCGCTCCGGCTGATCCAACCAATTTCTCGCCGGAACGCATCGCACATCTACCGCTGGATTTGCTGAATGCAGGGCGTAATCTGGCATTGGGTAAACCCGTTACCGCATCGAACAGCCTGGATACTGACCCACCAGAAAATGCAGTCGATGGCGAAGTTTCTGGCAGTTTTAACTGGAATGCGGGTGATTTTGAGCCGCCGCAGTGGATTGAGATTGACCTGGAACGAGAGTACCCGGTTGCCAGTTTCCGCTTGCTCACCAGCCAATTCCCGCCGGAACCTTTTGACCCAACCGTGCATCAAATCTATGTAGCAGGCGAAGACCGTAACCTTCAATTGGTGCATACTTTCAGCGAAGCCACACAGGATGATCAGTGGTTAGAATTTACGCCCAATGCTCCCCTGATGGGTGTTCGCTATGTGCGGGTGCTGACGACATCGACCATTCATTGGGTATCCTGGGGTGAAATCGAAGTGATCGGCGCGGGGTTTGTCGGCTGTGTGGTCACTGCGGATAATACCGTCAATCTACGAGCGGCGGCTGGTACCGATTCAGAACAGGTTGGTTCGCTGGTAGCTGGCGAACGACGCACGGTGACCGGAAGAACGGAAGCGGCTGATGGCTTCACATGGTGGCGCTTGGCAGCAAATACCTGGGTGCGGGAAGATGTCGTGCGTGAAGAAGGAATGTGTGACCGCGTGCCGGTGGTGATGGGGCAATAGTGTAAAATCGTAGGGGCGAGTCATGAACTCACCCCTACGAAGAATCTAATCAATCGCCCAGGCGATCGCATCAGCGAACCGTTCGGCTGCATAGGGAACGCCTTCGGTCAGGAACAATTCCGGCTCGATGCACTCCAGTTCCATCAGCACCAGTTGCCCATCTTCTACAACACCATCCACCCGCGCATAGGTTGGCTGAATGCCTGTGATGGTGTGTGCGGCACGCACCACGTCACTGGCCTGCGCGATTAAGGCATGCGGCGGTTCTTGCAGATGATTGCTGCCCCCGCGTTCCACATGCACAAACATGCTGCCCTCAGCAGGTTTCTTCAGTACGGCATGGCTGAACACCCCATTGAAGAACATCAGCGACCATTCCCCCTCGCGGATTTGTGGCGCAAACGGCTGGATGATTGCGCCTTGTTTGCGCAGCATCGCATCGAATTTCCCCTGGTCAAAGGCCGCGACAGCGCTTGTCGTCTCCCAGGTATTATCCCCGCTTGCACTGACCAGCGGTTTAATCACAACCTGTTCCCATTCTTGCTCTGCCAACGCGCTAGACAACGCCATCCGCTCCCCGGCTTGCACATACAGCGCAGGCAGGGTGCGGATACCCAGTGCTGCTAGCTGCTGCAAGTACTGCTTGTTCATATTCCAGCGCACCAGGGGCAGCGGGTTCAACAGCGGAACTTCAGCGTGATCTACCAGGTTCAACCATGCCTGAAATTCATCAAGGCGCAGGTGATAATCCCAGGTCGAACGCAGCACGATGGCATCATATGAAGACCAATCCTCCGTCGGATTATCCCATGTGACGGCGGTCGCCTTGATGTTGCGGCGCAGCAAAGGGTGAATGAGAAGTTGATCCCCTTTGTACATCTCCGGTTCGTTACTGTACGTGGCGAAAGCGACGTGTTTCATTGGCTATCCTTTTTATGCAAAAAATCCGCTACGATTGCGGCATGAAATGGATGAATTCGTAGGAGTTTTTTCGATGAAGACGACATGGTTCTGGATTCTGGCAGTCCTGCTGCTGGCAAGTTGTTCAACAACACCAGCGAATGAAACAACTGAGGATGCTGTCGCCGACGCTTCAACAGTAGCTATCCCCGATGATACGTGTGTAAGCAGTTTGGAACAAGATGGGAACGGCGACAGTGATTCGCCCGAAGCGGATTTCACCATGCGAGCAGGTGAATTTACTTCGTATACCTTACTACAGGGCAGCTATGAATATTGCCTGGGTGGTAGCCTGTGGGCAGAGGGTCTCGGTGCAGAGCAGTATGAAGGCATCCCGTATTCCCTGCGCTTCAGCAAAGACGATGGCACAGCCGTGACGATGGCCTTCTCCAATGTGCCGGAAGGTGTCAATGTCAGTTGGCCTGTGTTTGATTATTCCCCAGGCGTGATCGGTGTGACCTTCGCCCATGCGACGATCATCACAGAAGATGGGGAGGCGATCTACCATTCAAACATCCTCGAAGGCTTGCAGGGACACGTTGTACTGACCCGCAGCGGCGATACGTTCACGGGTGAATTTGATTTCACCATCGCCCTGGCGGAAGGGCCGCGTGGCCTACCCACTGAAGCCCGCTTCATCGGGACGTTTGAGAATATGCCTGTTGTGGAGTAGCAAGTTTCAGGTGGATCGCTTCAAAACGATTCTCACCGCGAAGCCACTGGCGTGGTTTCATCAGACCACGCCAGTAGCTTCAATGACCAATGTCGTGTCCGAAAATGCTCTACAGTATGGTACTCGATCATCGTCCGTTACAGGATCATTTTCAAAATCCCGCCCTGTACATTTGCGGCGTTCTCCGTACAGTGAACCGAATCATTCACAAATTCAGCAGCGAATATGGTAACGACCTCCTTCCAACTCACAGATCGCAACTTGATCCTCACCGGATACACCGAGCCGAATAAAACCCGCATCGCGCTTCAGGTGGCAGAACAACTGAAGATGCCCTTCATCAATGTGGAGGAGCGGATTGAAGAACGGTTGGGTGGGGCGCTGGAAACGGTGCGTTACCAATTCGGAGAGCATCATATCAAGACCGTAGAAGCCGAAGTGATGGAGCAAGTCATGCTCTATCGTAATGCGGTGATTCGGGTGAATGGCAGCACGTTGATGCACAGCGAACACTATGAGCGCTTGCGTCAGACGGGTGTTGTGATTTGCCTGGTGGCGCGGCTGGATGCCATCTTGCAGCGTTTACACTTGATGCTGGGCGCACGTTACCATGACCCGGCAGAACGCGGGATGCACCTGGGTCAGTTGCGCCGTGAGTGGGCTGTGCGGCAATTGCCAGACTTGCTGGAACTGGATGCTACGTATCTCGATGAAGCGCAGATAGTCCAGGCTGTGATGGACATCTGGCAGCAAATCGCCCTGGAACGCACCTGATTGGCGGGTTGTTCATGGCGTGAGTTGTCGCACAGCGCTATAGTTGAAACCTATCTATCCGACCCGAGGAGGTCGTTCCGGTCATGTTTTTTCTGCAAAATTTCATTCTCATTTTGATAGGTTTGGTGGGGCTGTATTTCGGTGGAGATTGGCTGGTGGATGGCGCGTCGCGCATTGCCGAGCGCTTCAAGATTCCACCGCTCATCATCGGCCTGACCATCGTTGCAATTGGAACTTCCGCCCCTGAGTTTGTGGTGAGTACGATTGCCGCGCTGAACGGCACGCCGGGTATTGCCCTGGGGAATGTGATTGGTTCCAACATCGCCAATATCGGACTGATCCTGGGGTTGACGGGGGTGGTTCACGCCATCACCGTCAAAGAGTCTCTCATCAGACGCGAGATTCCCATTTTGATCTTCGTGACAATTTTTGCCACAATCTTGATCTTCGACGGCTGGCTCACGCGCTTAGATGGCATTCTGCTGCTGGTGGGGTTCATCGCTTATAACTTCCTATTTTATTATCTTGCCACGCATGAACACGATACATCCGGGCAACCGACACCCGACAAAGCGCAGAAAGAGATTAGCTTACCTCGGCAGATATTTTTTATTTTAGTCGGTTCGGTGCTGCTGGTTGTCGGCGCGGATGTGCTGGTACGCGGTGCAACAGAGGTCGCCCGAAGCCTGGGGGTGAGTGATCTGGTCATTGGCGTGACGGCGATTGCGCTAGGGACTTCGCTGCCGGAATTGGTCACGTCGTTGAATGCCGCTATGAGCAAGCAGACGGATATTGCGGTGGGGAATGTGGTGGGGTCAAACATTGCCAATCTGCTGCTGGTACTGGGTGGAACGGCTGCGATCCGCGATATTGATGTTTCCCAAACCAGCCTGAGTATCGTTGAGTATGTGGTGATGCTAGCCTTCACGTTGATGTTGTATCCGTTTGCCCGCAACCGGGAACTGTCCCGGCTTGAATCTGCTTTGTTCCTGGGCGCGTATATCGCATTTATTGTCTATTCTTTCTTTTTGTCGGGCGAGCCGCCAAGTTTGTAACCATTGTGCAATTGAGTAGTACGGATAAATCTGATGCATACTGCATACGAAGAAATCCTGGATTTCATCACGACGGGGCCTTCCCTGGAAGCTATCGTGGATTTTCAGCTTTCGGAAGAAACGATGTATCGTGTGGCGTATTTGCTGAAGCGTGAAGATGCAGGGTTGGCGACTGCGGATGAGGTGGAAGAACTGCGAGAATTCACAAAGTCTGATCACTTCATGCAGCAGTTGAAAATCCGCGCTCGTCGGCGTTTGGGCTTGCCAGAAGAAGAGGGCTGGTAAACCTGTGATGGAGACAGGAGGGTATGGTGGATAACCAACCATACCCTGTGCCCGGTTATTCCGTGGTGCTATGCGCGATGTACCGTTCCATCGAACGCTGCACAATCGCCTTCGCATTGGATGGAATCACTTTGCCCTCCCAGGGGCTGTAGATACGATCATAGGCGAAGGGTTCCACAGCGGCAGCAATCCGCCGAATCGGAGTCGGTGACAGTGGAATGTAGTTCGGGTAGCTGTACATGAAGCTGACGCTGCCATCCGCAACAACCATGATGGTATCCCCGGTCAGAAGTACGCCCTTGTCACCTGCTCCCGCCGCCCAATGCAGCACTGATGATCCGGGGAAGTGTCCGCCACAGCGCACAATCGTCAGGTCATCTCCTAAATCGAACGTCTCCCCATCCCAGAACTGAATCACATCATCCGAACGCATGACCCATTCCCGGTTCGATTCATGCAGATAGATGGGAATACCGCCGAAAGCATGGCTCCATTCGACCATCGAGTCATAGAAATGCGGGTGCGAGATGCTGATGGCACGCAATCCGCCGCGTTGTTGAATTTCCGCAACCGTTTCCTCGTCAACCAGGCTGTTACATTCCCAGAGAACATTTCCGTTTGGCGTGGAAACCAGATGTGGGCGCTGCCCAATCGCAAAACGTGGCTCAGTCTGGATCACAGTCAGGCCAGGTTCGAGTTCGGTGAAGGTGTTGTGATGCTCTTCGCGTAAGGCTTCCAGCGTCGTCCACTCTTGCCCGGTTGCACGGACATATTGCCGATCATCTTCGCAGATTTTACAGTGTGCAGGGGGTTGTTCGCTCTCCGGGTACTGGATGCCGCAGGTAAGACAGATGTAAGTAGGCATGAGATTTCTTCCTCTATAATGGATTTTCTTTTCATGCAGGGCAAAAAACACGGACGGCAAAAATGCCGCCCCTGGCTCAAGCTGATGTATCGTCTCGTAATGCACTCCCCCAATTCTACCCCTCTTCTGGCGCGATGACCTTCTGTGCGATCCACAGTGCCGGGATGATAGCAATGGCGCTCAACACCGCCCCAATCAAACCCATCTCGCCCAGCACCTGCACTGCCGCATCGACGTAGGCATTCTGGAAAGCATCAATATCCAGCGTATCCACTGCGGAGGAGGCTTCTGCCGCCAGCGCATTCACACGGTAGAACATGATGCTGCTGAGGGTACTCACGCTGACCGTCATACCGATAAGGCGCAGAATCAGCACAATGGCTCCTGCAACCCCGCGCTCTTCATCGTAAGCGCTGTTGATGATCGCCGTACTCACGGGGGAGAAGGTCAGGCCGATGCCGATGCCGACCAGCGCCATCTGAATGCCGAGCCAGATATTGCTGATGTCCAGCGTCCAGGTTTGCCAGACCAGCACAAAACCCACCACTGCCAGCCCCAAGCCGATCAGGATCGTAGTACGGATGCCGATGCGATCCGCCAGCCAACCGCCGGGAATCGCGGCAAAGGCCATCGGCAGGGTGAGGGTAGAGAGCAGCGCACCCACTTGCAGCGCGGTATTCGTCAGCGAACTTACATCTGGCTGGCGCAGATTCACGAGAATCGGCACGCTCACCAAACCGATGAACAGGCAGTAACCCACGAGCAGATTGACCAGCGCCGCCGCAGAGAGATTCCGCCGCCGGAACATATTCAGGTTCACCAGCGGGAAACGGCTGCGATTCTCCACGAAGAGGAAGCCCAGGAAGAAAACCAGCGCCACGAGCAGCAGCGGCCCCGCGTACTCCGGCAATGGCTGCAAATCTTCGATGCTGCCTGCACCGCCTGTGAGGTCTACGCTGGAACCCAGGCCGATGCTCATCGCTGCCAACGCGCCGCCAATCAGCAGCGTACCCAGGTAATCGAAGCGTCCCGCCGCTTTTAGCATGGGAACCTGTCGCAGCGCATAGAGGACACTCACCAGCGAGAGAATCGTCAGCGGAACATTCATCCAGAACAAGCCCTGCCAGGGAAGCAAGGCCATGGTTTGTGAACCCGCTACCAGATCAACACTGTTGGACATCCAGTTCGCCATATCCAGCGGAACCGGTAACTGCATGAAAAACCCACCATAGACAGGCCCCAGCACCCAGCCCAGCGTATCCATTGCGGCGACCAACCCCAACGGACGAGCGCGTTTACTGGGTGGGAAAATATCCCCCACCAGCGCCAGACTGACGGGAACCAGCGCCCCTGCGCCCAACGCTTCCACCACACGCCCGGCGATGATGACCTGTAACTGCACCCCGGCGGGGTCAGGCCGCATCCCTAACGTGCGGTAAATAGAGAAGAGCAAATCGGTAGGCCAGAGGTGGGCAATCGCTACCCAGATCGAACCGAAGATGAATACCAACAAACTGATGACATATACCCGGCGGCGACCTACTAAGTCGCTCAAACGTCCGGTGAAGGTCAGGCTAATCGTATAGGCCAGCAAATACGATGTCACTACCCAGGACGCATCATCCAGCCCGGTATCAAAAGGCAGGCCGAGTTCTGCGACTAGCTTGGGCAAAAAGGCGCTGACCACCGTGAGATCAAGCGAGCCGACGAATACGGGAATGGCGATGAAGGCCATCACCACCCAGGGATTGACCCCACTTATATCCACGGTGCGTTTCGAGGTTTGCAGCGTCGCTTCAGAATCATCTACATAGGCGGTTTCTTGCGGCGCGAACAACCACAGCGGCAGCAGGAAAATCAAACTGCCGAGCGCCCCGGCTGCCGTGCCGAATAACGCCCCCTGCATCGCATTTTGTCCGCGACGGCTGTACACAATCGGCGTGATGACCAGCCCCAGCAGCGCCGACCCTGCGGAAATCGCCAGCAAGATGCCGCCCCAGTCCGTAGTCGGCGGGGGGGGGATGGTTGCCGGGTTGATGTCGGGTACCTCCGGCGGACGATCCACATCAATTGCCTGGTTGGTATCGTAGATTTCGATGCGCCAGAAAGTGTCTTCGGTGTTGTCGGTTGCGGTATCGGGCAGTGTGAGGAGTAGTTCTGTTGGGTAGCGCTCTTCTGGATCAACGAAGACATCCACTATTGCGCGGTCTTCCAGGATCACCAGCAGGCCGAAGAGCAGGCTGTTCACGACTTCGTTAGTCGCCATCCCGCGCACATGCATGAGCTGCTGACCATCCCGCGTGACCAGACCTTCATAGCTGGTATCGTACATATTCTCGATGGCGAAGCGGAACCCATCTCCATCTGCCATCATGGAACGTGGGTCGAAACCCGGCGCATATTCATATTCGATCCAATTACTGCTGAGAGGTTTCAACCATTGCCCGACGCTGGTTGCGAATAAGCCCACATTGACGAACAATCCACTGACATTGATTCGTGCGCTGGCGAATAATTGATCCGGGGCGATGTAAGCCCCTTCAGCACGGGACATGACCGTGACGAACTGTACCCCGCCGGGGCCTAGCTGGAAATAAAACCGATAGGGTGTGCCGCCCTGCGTTACATCCATGCGGAACGATTGTAATTCTCGCAGATTATCAATCGACTCGAAGAGCAGTTCTTGCCCATCTTCTGGCTGATAATCTGTCGTATCCGTTGGGCTACATGCTCCGAGTGTGAACAGAGCCAGCAAACTTGCGATGATGATGATGACCGCGTGAATAAAACGCGACACAATGACTTCCTTTCGCTGTGCGACTGTCTTTTATGAGAAAATTCGTCCAGTCCTGGGCGAGCATTGTTCACCCTCGTATCACTTGATGAAACCCCGAAGTCTCAACCTGGACACTGTGTATAGGAAATCTATACAGGTTCTTATACGAATCTTTTGCGTCTCAGGGTGCAAGGGCGCTTCTCAGTATAGTGGGATTTTGTTGGGAGAAGGTGGGGGAATACGCAGCGTAGGGGCGCAATGCAGTCCGCCCGCAGGAAATTCGGCTGAGACATACCTTATTCCATGACATGCCAGGCTCGAACAGCCCTAAACAAACGCATCTCCCCTTGCCTTCGGGGGAGCCATCTGGCAAATCGCCCCAATCAGTTGTCACACCGTATCACCCAGAGTAGGCATTCCGTCAGGTTGACGTATCCCACACAACCAGCGACACAATCGCCGCCTGTGACACAATCAGGGAAATGAGATGAGGATTTCCCGGATGAGTGCCTTCACAGCAGCGTTTTTGTTCTTCGTCATCTTCTGCGGATTGATCGGCGCAGCGGCCTTGTATTTCCTATCATTCGATGCAGAGGGCAGCGAGAATCCGTCAGCAGCCGTGACCACCACGCAGCGTCTGTTTCAAGTTGTGCGCCGCGTGAATACCAACATCATCGAAACCGTGGATGCATCCGGCAACGTGCGCCAATGGCACAACCAGGAATGAAGCCGCTGGCGTGGTTTGCCTGAACCACGTCTCACGCAAAACAACCAGGCTTCAGGCCAGGATGGTTCGTGACGAGCACTTTGTTAAATAAGGGATTGATGATGTGTAGGGCATGATAGACCATGCCCAGTTTGCTATTCACTGTCCTGCGAGTAGATGCGGACGTGGCGGTTGGGTTCTTTGCCGTAGCTCTTACTGTAGAGATGGGCTGCTCGTGCCATTTCGTGCTGTTGGCTGCGGATATGCGATGCTTGAGGATGGAGGACAACCACCTCTTCACCAGAGCGAACGCGCATAATCGCTTGCTCTGTCTCTAGCATCGCTCCATCAAAAGGGTCAATATCGCCTCGTTCTTCCAGGCGGTAGACATCCACCAGGAAATTTTCCATCTGCGAGACGGTATTCGCCCGCAGCACATAAATGGGCATCCCGCGCCGTTCGGCATCAATGATGACCTTCGGGCGGCGACGGTAATAATTCTTCAGCGTGACCACGGCATCTGCCTGACCAAACTCGTCCACAACATCCATCGGCACATTTAAGCGACGTGCCGCCTGCACCAACCGATTCCGCGCCACCCCATAAGCGTAAACGCTCATCGCCTGCAAATTGGGGATGGGTGGATTGATTGTGCTATCTTTGCTTGTGTTCTGATAAACAGCATCGTCGGAGCGTCCCTTGACCATCCGTGCGCTGCCGCCGCGAGGTGCGCCCTCCCGGTTGGCAAGGCGGGACGATTCCGCTTCGATTTGTTCGCTTTCGCTGTGGATGCGCCCGGTTTCATCGCGCCACAAGGCATCAACCGTCGTGGGGCGGCTGCGCAGCATACTATCCACCGAGAGCGAAACATCTTCATGCACTGCCATTCGGTCACGAGTCTGCAATTCCACCAGAATGTCAAACGTTGGCGGATTGCGGCGTTCCAGCACCGTTTTTTGTGTGCCGCGCCGCCGCGCTTCATCGTCGGAAAGCGTCACCGATTCGATGCCGCCGACCAGATCCGAGAGCGTAGGATTCAGCAGCAGGTTTTCCAGGCTGTTGCCGTGCGCCGTAGCCACCAACTGCACACCACGTTCTGCAATGGTGCGGGCTGCCATCGCTTCCAGCTCGCGCCCGATTTCGTCAATGATGATGACTTCCGGGTTATGGTTTTCCACCGCTTCGATCATGACTTCATGCTGGCGTTCCGGGTGATTCACCTGCATACGGCGTGCGCGTCCCACAGCCGGGTGCGGCACATCGCCATCCCCACCGATTTCGTTGCTGGTATCGACAATCACCACGCGGCGTTCTTCCGCCAGCACACGCGCTGCCTCGCGCAGCATCGTCGTCTTACCCACACCGGGAGGGCCTAGCATCAACAAGTTCTGCCCGGATTTAATCAGTTCTTCGATGATGTCGATTGTCCCATAGACCGCCCGCCCGATGCGGCACGTCAACCCCACAATATCACCACGACGGTTGCGGATTGCCGAAATACGGTGCAACGTTCGCTCAATCCCGGCGCGGTTATCCGCATCGAAGTCACCCGTCTGCTCGACAACCATGTCGATGTCGGCATTGGTGACTTCGGTATCCGCTAAAACTACTTCGCCATCGGTGTAGCGGGCTGTGGGCAGTCGTCCCAAATCCAGGACAATTTCCAGAAGGTTATGGGGGTTCCCGTACTCCTCAAGCGCTTGATTGATATAGGGAGGAAGTACGCGCTTGAGCTTCTCTAAGTCGTCTGTAATGCGTCGTTCCATTCAGCTATTCAAATTCCTCGTCTGTAATCGGATGTTCTGCAACCAACGAAACCGAGTTCATGGTGTAGGGCTGTACTTCAACATGCCCATTCACCGCGACCCGTGCAAAACCAGGATGTTTGATCCCGGCTGTGATCTGCTTGACCATGACAACCTGTTCCAGCCATTCTTCAAAGTCCAGGTTTTCCAGCACGCCATTCAGCCATGCGTGGTACATCCGCACCACAACATATACCGGAACTTTCACCGCACGCTCAATCTGTAAGAGCGCACTCTGAAGAATTGTCTCTGCTTCGTCCATTACATCACGATGCAAGCAGGGAAGCAAGTAAACGCCATGTTTGCCTTCTGCCACGCCAATATAGGCCATGATGCGCCCATCTCTACGATAGACGAGGCCATTCAGTTCGCTGTGTGGCAGGGCGATTTGCTGTACCATCGTCGGCACGCTGCTGGCAATCAAGGCCATAATGCCGATCTGGTCGCCATTTTCTTCTTCATCCAGCAGGTAAAGCGGCTCATCGTCGCTGGCTTCTACTGGATCATGCCGCCAAATTGTTTGACGGGCATAAGCGCCGAAGCGTGCAGCCCGCAAAACTTCATAGAGTGGGCTTTCTGGCTCCACCTCTGCAATGAGCGTATGCGCCCCATTGCGCCCGGCTTCGCGTGCCATGCCATCCAGCAAATGCAGCCAGAGGGTTGTATCCGCACCCGGTTCCAATTCTGGAGCCATATACACAATATGCGCGATCAGGTCTTCCGGGCGATAGCGGAAAAGCCCCATCGCATGCTGTTGCTCCACACGCGCCAGCATGGTATACAAACCACGCGAAAGCAGGCTGGGCAGGGACAGAGTATGACCACTTTGTGCGTACCGGGTCACACCGATTTCGGCATCCAACACCATGCCGCTGCTTGTCAAGCGCCGCAGTACAGGCACATCTAACATCGTTGCAATGCGTGTATCGGTTGTCATCGCCATCGGTCTTCCTCCTGAACAGCGCAGCCATCTGGCTCAGTGAATTGGCTGAACATCGGCGTTTTGCGCTGCTGAAAAACGTTCCAGAATACTCCTTCACCGTATTACAACACAGAGAGAAGAGATAAGAGACGAATCTGCTCACCCTTCTTTATACCATGATACGCCACCTGAGAATTTATTCAAGGGTCAGGAGGGGTCAATGTGGGGTAAGATTTGTGGGTTCTGTGTCACGTTTGCAGGGAACGCGCTGTGTTGTTGCGGCGTTCCATCGTAGGAGTGCAATCACCCATTACTTCCACAATCCCTGAAATAACGATCTTCTGCCCACAAAGTCGGATTACATATCACATATTCACGTAGTTTAGTCAATGATACCTCGTTGCGAATGATGTGATCGTGAAATGATCGCTGCCAGATTTTCTGAGGTTGTTCACACAAGGTGTTAATCCGGCGGGCAACAGTTGACTTGTAGAGTCCGATAACAGCGCTAAGCGAATCTTTCTTTGATCCTCCATGTTTTTGCGGCATGTGTAGGGGCGATTCATGAATCGCCCCTACGTCCTTTTTGACTATTTTCTTTTGCTCGGCATCTATGGAAATATCCAGCAAGAATAGAATTCCATGCATGTGATTGGGCATAATAACATAGGCATCCAACATTACTCGCGGGAAATGATCGGGAATTTCTGTCCAGCATGAATGCGCAATATCACCCCATCCACTACGATGCATCACCCCATCTTTGTCAACCGCCCCAAACAAATTCGCCCGATTCTTTGTGCAGATGGTCACAAAATACGCGCCATTTTGGGAATAGTCATAATCCGCGAGGCGGGGAGATTTTCGTTGGGGGTATGGAGTTTGATTGTTCATAGTAATTTCATCTGCACGGGCGACCACGCGGGGTCGCCCCTACTCCCAAGATACGAGGGGCACGACATGTCATGCCCGAAATTATAAACCATAATGCTTAACCTGATGCGTCTCACTACGCGAGGTCGCCCCTATAAAATTCGCATGATTTGCATGAGGTAACAACACGGCTCCCCTGCGACGGGTATCAGAAGCCTTCGCGCCGGATAATCGTAGACCAACCATCAGCGCAGGTTTAAGCCTGCTATGATAAACTACAGAGCATATCCAAAAAGAGACTTCTCGCACGAGAGCAGCGCACCCATGCCGAACCAGCCTGATCCCAATGAATACTCGAATCTGCCGCCGGATGCTGAGAGCGAAGACGATTCGCTGACCGAGCGCCTCGAAGCATTTCAGGATTCATTGCCACAAGAACCAGAAAGTACCGAAGAACTCCGCGCTACCGATGACCCGGGTTGGCAAGAGCCGGAGCTAGAAGACGATGAAGATGTACCCTTCAAGCTGCCGAAAGTGGGCGAAGGGGATAATGAACAGACCTTCCGGCGCGATCTCAGCGATTTGACCATGCCGCATTTCCGCGAACCCGGTGTGACAGATCCGAAGCAGACACTCCCCGGAACCGGTGGCCTTGACCCCAACCCGGAGATGCAGCCGCCCGATGAGCCGCAATCCAGCCACAGCCAGCCCACGCTGCGCAATATGCCCCGCGTGCCGGATTCCCCGCAGCCTGCGCCCTTTGATGGCAACCTGACCGCCGCAAATCCTAATCTGGCGGATAACCGCTACCAGCGTCCGGCACAGCAGCCAGCCGTTCGCCCCGCCCAGGGCAGCTATACTCCGGCACCGCCACAGGCCAAGCACGACAGTCAGCCGCAGCGCCTCCCTCCGCGCCCCCGACGCAGGCGAATCCTGGGGATTCGTCCGGGTTGTTTTTATGTCATGCTCGGTTTGATCCTGAGCTTCTGCGGTGGCTTCACCTTCATCTCAATTGGTGCGGCGGCCTTCTTCATCCCACGCATTGAAGCGGAATGGAGTGACCAGATTGCGCGGGTGGATGATTACCGCGCTTTCGAGAGTACATTTTATTATGACCGCTACGGCAACGAACTCTACGAGTCCTTTGAAGAAGGGCGGCGCGATACTGTGCCGTATGAGCGTTTCCCGGAAGACCTCATCAATGCGACCATTTCCATCGAAGATGACTCATTCTGGTCGAATATCGGTATTGATGTCGGCGCAACGACGGTTGCCACGCTGCAATTCCTCGGCGCTGGTAGCGAAGGGGATACCCCCGGTGGCAGTACCATCACACAGCAGACGGTGCGCAATGTCCTTTTCGACTTTGAATACCGCGCAGAACGCAGCGTGACGCGCAAGGTTGAAGAGATTATCCTCGCGATTGTGCTGACGACGCGGCGCAGCAAAGAAGACATCATGGAACTGTACCTTAACGAGATTTATTACGGGAATCTCGCTTACGGGGCGCAGGCCGCCGCGCAGACATTCTTCGGCAAAGATGTGCAGGATTTGACGCTGGGCGAAGCCGCACTGCTGGCGGGTTTGCCCCAGGCTCCCGCTGATCTTGACCCGCTGAACCCTGACCCGGTGGTGCAGGATCGTGTCTATAACCGTTGGCGGCAGGTGCTGAATGAGATGGTGGAAGAAGGTTACATCACTGCCGCAGAGCGCGACAACGCACTGCGCCAGGGCTTGAACTTCGTCGTGCCGGAAACCAATAATCTGCGCGTGCCGCATTTCACGGTCTACGCCCAGAACGAATTTGCAGACATCATGAATGAACTGGGCTTCTCCCCGGATGAGATCACACGGGGCGGCTACCGCGTATACACCACGGTTGATCAGGAAATTCATACGCTGGCACTGGGAGCCGCCCGCACCCAGGTTACGAGCTTGCAGGCCAATAACGTCAGCAATGCAGCGGTGATCGTCTTGCAGCCCCTCACCGGACAAATCATTGCGATGGTTGGCAGCGTGGATTACAACAACGATGCCATTGATGGTCGCGTGAATGTGACCATCGCCCTACGGCAGCCCGGCAGCACAATGAAGCCCTTCACCTATGCATCTGCGCTGGAATTGGGCATGACAGCGGGTGATGTCATCTGGGATACACCGACGGAAATCGGCATTCCAGGGCAGGAGATTTATCGTCCGCGCAATTACGATGGTGCCTTCCATGGCCCTATGACGATGCGCATGGCACTCGCCAACAGCTATAACATTCCCGCTGTGCAGACCACCCGCTTAATCGGCGTGGATACCCTGCTCTCCACCATGAACCGCGTCGGCGTATCGACACTGGGGCTGGATGCCAGCCAGTATGGTTTATCGCTGACGTTGGGTGGTGGGGAAGTGAGCCTGCTGGAATTGGCAAATGCTTACGGTGTATTCGCCAATCAAGGTGCTTACGTAGAACCGACTTCCATTCTGTGCATCGTGGATAGCGACAGTAACATCGTTTACCAGTACGAGAATGGTTGTCCGCAGGGGGCTGGCAATTTCACCGGGCAGACTGTAGATCAACGTGGTTTCGGCGCACAGGTCATCGACCCGCGTGTGTCTTTTCTCATCACCGATATTCTCAGCGACAATGCCGCACGCACGCCTGCTATGGGTTCGCGCAGTGCGCTCTATACGCCAAACATCGCTACTGCTGTGAAGACGGGTACAACCAACGATGTGAAAGACAATTGGACAATTGGCTACACCAGCAATGTTGTGGTCGGGGTCTGGGTTGGCAACAATGATGGTGATCCTATGCGCAATTCCTCTGGCCTCACTGGTGCTGCACCCATCTGGAACAGCGTCATGACCAGCATCTACAGTTCGCAATCGTCGCTGGATGTCTTCCGCGTCGATGGTCAATTGCTGCCGGATAAAGCCTCTGCGCCCGGCGGCATGAGCCTGCGCTCAATCTGCAACGTGCGCTCCATCAACGATCCGGCGCAAAGCTGCTCCCAGGTCAATGAATGGTTCCTGGACAGCCCCGCTGGTATCCCGGATGGCAGTGGCAACCTGACGTATCCCGGCGGACGATTGGCGGATAGTCAGCAGCAAAATTCCGCGACACTGCGCGAAATCAGCCCGGATATTTATCAGGCGCTGGTGGTTCCGCTGGATCCAGGGACAGCAGCAGCGGTTCAGCAGCAGTTCCAATTGCAATCCGGCGAACGTCGCCCCCCTGCGCCGCGCTACTGCCGTGTGACCCCGGAATTGGTCAACAGCGTGCAGGGTGCGCAAGAACTGCTCTTCATTGCAGGGCCTGTGACTTCGCACAATGACGCGGTAGCCGCAGAAGAATACGCTCAATCCAATGGGTTTGCCTTCCTGCCGACGATCAATTGTTGGGAAGGAGTTGCACCCGGCGGTGGAAATACCGTCGTCACGGCGGTGATTACTTCACCGGGCAATGGTGATACGGTTGGGAATCCCATCACCATCGGTGGTACGGTGCAGTTCGATGGCAGTCAGGCGCAGTTCTGGCACCTGGATATTATCGGAGGGTCTTTCGCAGATTGGACACCAATGGGCGATCCCGGCTATGGTTCGGTGACGAATGGGGCGTTGTGGCAGGGGTATCTGGAAAGTGGTAGCTATCGTGTGCGGCTGCGGTTGGTTGGCGCAGATGGTGGCTGGATCCAAACCCCGTATGAAATCAGCTTCAACGTGCCGTGATGGGGGAGGTCGCCGAGGATTAAAATCCCCGGCTACAAAAGACCGAAACCCACTAAAGGGGTTATCAAGGCTCTCTCTAGAACGGAATGGTTGTCTCAGCGTCCCTTTAGCGGACGCTCAACCTGGTGTAGCCTGACGTTTTGAACGTCAGGCTGAGGGCAGCAAGCCATCCATTTTCGAGAAGAACGCTTAACTTGACAGCTATGGGGAGCGCCTGCGTGCGCTCCCGGCGGGCGACCACGCAGGATAATACGCATCAGGATAAGGCTCGTTTTTGATATTTTCGGGCATGATCTATCATGCCCCTACACAGAAACAGGTCTTTTTTAGGAACGGAGCCTGCCTCCTCCGCCAGAGTTGAGGCTAAACCTGATGGCTATGAACACACAGGTTTCCCCTACGTAGCACCTTATTGGCAACGTGTGTGGGATGGAAGGGGGCTTATTCTCTCTACAGCAAATTCAATTGTTCTTCTGCCGCCATCGCAGCGTCTGCCGTCATGCCGAGCTTATCAAATAATGTGCTGGCTTCCTGGTAAAGCTGCAAGGCAGGGCGGCGGCGGGATTGTGCCAGCAAACTACGGGCATAATGATGCAGGGTACGGGCAGTTTCGGCCTCAGCTTCAATCTCACGGAAGGCTTTCAATGCAGTACGGAAGAAGGCTTCCGGGTCTGCGGGGCGCGGCTCTGGCAATGCGCTGAGAGAATCTGCCAGAATGCGATGCGCCAGCCCAATCATCAGGATATTATCCGCTTCTTGCGCCCAATGAAGCGCTTCATTGGCCTGTTCCCAGGCGGCTACCGGATTCTTCTGCGCGAGTTCGACCTGTGCCAGACCGTAGTGCAACTCGGTGAGGAATTCCTCCCGGTTCTGGTCGCCCGGTTTCATTTGTTTGGCGAGTTGGTAACTTTGCAGCAGTGCCGCGTGCGCCGCATCAAACTGCTTCATCTGCACCAGCACCAGCCCTTCATTGAGCGTTGCCGCCATCTGAATCCGCACATCGCCATGCAGTTTCGCGGTTTCATAGGCGCTGTGGTAGAGATGCCGTGCGCGGCGAAAATCCCCACGGAAGCGATAATTCTCGCCCTGATTCAATTCGATGATTCCCACACGGCGCTGATTTTGCACGCGCTGGAAGAGGTCGCGGGCTTTTTCGTAGTGCAGGATGCTGATGCTGTAGTTCCCCAGGAAGTGCTGCACATAGCCACTCATATGTTCAGCGCGTCCCTGGTTGGCATGCTGTCCCTCTGTGGCTGCATCCAACCCCAACTGCTTGAGCTTTGCCAGCACGTCTGTATGCGCGATTTCTCCCCGTTCCCACCGCTTCACCAGATCAATGCACAACGCATCAAAATCCGGCGAGGGTTCGGGCGCTGCTGTTGATGGCATTTGCCTGACCATCTTTCTACCCCGTAGCTGTCATTACATCGTATTGCGAATTGCACCGAGCATAACAGCTTCACGCCAAAACTGCTATAGTTAGGGTGACGCACTTGCAGGCTGATATTCTGGATACTGTGTGCCTCTTTTGCGCTCACCGCACCGTTGACCCTGCGATCCCAGGAGTAATATCTTGATGCAACCATTGACCACAGATGATGTTCGCCGTGCATTGCATGCTGTAGACCCCTCTATCGAACTGCTGGAATTTGAAGAATCCACCGCTACATCCGAATTAGCTGCTGCCGCAATTGGCTGTGAAGTAGCGCAAATTGCCAAGAGCATTTGCTTGCTGGTAAACGGAACCCCGGTGCTGGTGGTGATGAGCGGCACGCGGCAGGTGGATGATAAGAAAGTTGCAGCGCTTTATGAAGTGGGGCGCAAGAAGGTGAAGATGGCAAAAGCTGACCAATGCATCGAAATCTTCGGCTACCCGCCGGGAGGTGTGCCGCCTGTAGGACATCGCAGCGAAGGCATCATCATCCACCTGGATGAATCGCTGCATGGTTTTGATCGCGTCTATGCCGCAGCCGGAAGCGCCAGCGTGAATTTTGGCGTGACCCCGCATCAGTTACAGCAAATCACCGGAGCCGATTGGATTGATCTGGCGAAGGATGGGGGCTAAGGCTGGCGCATATTGAGGAATTATTGTGCCGCGCCAAGCAAGTTCTAAGATGGAATTGCAGGTGCTCTCTCATGCGATGGCATTATGCTTACGAACCACAGCAGATATTCTGAGGATAATTCCATGAAACTTTTGATTGCAACCGGAAACCCCGGCAAGCTGCGCGAATATCGCCGCCTGTTGGAAAATCTGGATTATGACATTGTAGGGCTGGCGGATGTTGGCCTGGGGGATATGGATGTTGAAGAAACCGGAGAAACCTTCAGCGAGAATGCCACCATCAAGGCGCAAGCCTACGCAGAAGCCAGCGGCCTGCTGACTCTTGCAGATGACAGCGGCCTGGTAGTGGATGCCCTGGATGGTCGGCCTGGGGTGTACAGCGCACGTTATGGCGAACCTGGCCTGGATAATGCGGGAAGGCGTGCATACCTGTTGCGAGAGATGCAGGCTGTCCCGGATACGGAACGCACAGCACGCTTTGTCTGTGTGATTGCGCTGCACCATCCTGAAACGGGCAAGACCTATACCACAGAAGGAACCGTCGAAGGGCGCATCATCCACGAAGAACGCGATGCAGGCAAGGGCTTTGGCTATGATCCCATCTTCCAACCCGCCGGGCATAACCTGACTTTTGGTGAATTGGATGACGAGGTGAAGAACAGTATCAGCCACCGAGGACGCGCTGCCCAACAGGTTCCCGGCGTGTTAGCGGTGATGCGGGATGAAGAAGTAAGCGGAGACTAATTCTCGTACCTGTTCCCAACCCAGGGAACCAGAGGAAATTCCCAACGCAATTAGAAAATTACCATGGTGGCGACCCGGCGTGGTCGCCTGACTTCGCCTCAGTCGTTGAGAACCCTCGGAAATATCCTATACCTCGCAGAAAGATTGTCCACAACCGGGCATATAGACATCGTTACCTATTTCATCTATGCCGGGTGTGCTGGCCTACGGAATCCACGATTCGCTACTTTACAAAATATAAAATTATATGCATGAAATTTGTAAAAAGAGTCAAGTTACGGTAGTCTTTAGGGAGATGCAAGGTCGCTTCCATAGATTTAGATTGGCGTTATGTGGCTAATTCGGGGGATGCAGCCCAACCGCTATTGCGGTTCACACAAACGCAGCGCCAGGGGAGTTGTAAGACATTCCGGCCTTCTTCGAGATTACACTACTCCTTCATCACAGACATCACAGAATTGGACTTACGCCTTATCTATTCACGAAAACTGAATAGTTATCCTTTCTCGTATCGCAAAGTCAGGCCATCCAATTGATGCTGTAGGGAAATGTTTGGAGGTGCGTTGACGGATACCGTGAACTCAAAGACCTGCCATTGGTAATTGACGGGGTTAGTCTCTTGGAGGGATACATCGCTACAATTGAACAAGGTGAATCCTTTGCACTCTACCGGAGTGTTCTGCCGCTCTACACACAACTATTTTGTGTTGTCCTTCACTCAGCTTGCAGGACGACTGGGGGAAAGTATGAACCATAAAAATAGAACCAGACCCTTATTCATGATATTCGCGGCATTGCTGCTTCTCGTCGTTTCGGCGGCGAGTAGTGCGCAAGATGTCTGCGATAATCCCGCAAATGAGATCGTCGCCGAAAACTGCCTCACCGGGAACCCACCGAGCGAATGGGATATTAACGGGGCAGGCGATGCGAACATCCAGGGTTTTGCAACAGAACTCAGCGTCAACCAGGGCGAAACAGTCAGCTTCAAGATTGATACTGATTCCAGCGATTATCGCCTGGATATTTACCGCCTGGGTTACTACAACGGAGATGGCGCACGCTTCATTGAGACGGTGCAGCCGTCGGCAGCACTGCCCCAGAGCCAACCCGCCTGCCTCGACAAGCCAACCACCGGGCTATTGGACTGTGGTAACTGGGGGATTTCGGCTTCCTGGGCTGTACCCGCTGATGCAGTCTCCGGCATCTACATTGCCAAACTGGTGCGCGAAGATGCGACAAATGGCGAAAGCCACATCGTTTTCATCGTGCGCGATGACGATGGCAATTCCGATATTCTCTTCCAGACGGCGGATACTACCTGGCAAGCATACAACCAGTATGGCGGTAACAGCCTCTACGTCGGTGGCCCCGGTACAAACCCCGGACGCGCCTACGAAGTCAGCTATAACCGTCCCTTCACCACACGCAGCACCGAGCCGCAGGACTGGCTCTTCAATGCAGAGTATCCCATGCTGCGCTGGTTGGAAGCCAACGGCTACGATGTAAGCTACTTCACCGGGATCGACAGTGACCGCTTCGGCACCGAGATTCTGGAACACAAAATCTTCATGTCCGTGGGACACGATGAATACTGGTCAGGTCAGCAGCGGGATAATGTGGAAGCTGCGCGGGATGCAGGCGTGCATCTGGCATTCTTCAGCGGGAATGAAATCTTCTGGAAGACTCGCTGGGCAGAAAGCATTGATGGCAGCAATACGTCATATCGCACGCTGGTCACTTATAAAGAAACGCACAACAACGCGAAGATTGATCCGCCGCCGGACATCTGGACGGGTACATGGCGCGATCCGCGCAGCTTCAACCCGGAAGGCCCACAGCCAGAAAATGCCCTGACGGGTACAATCTTCACGGTGAACTGCTGTACCTACAGCATGACGGTTCCGGCTGAAGATGGGCAGATGCGCTTCTGGCGCAACACCGATATTGCAACCCTGCAACCCGGTGAATCTGCCACGCTCCCCAACGGTGTCCTTGGCTACGAATGGGATGAATCGCTGGATAACGGCTATCGTCCGGCGGGGACGTTCCATCTCTCGACGACAGTGCAGGATGTTCCGCAAATTATCCAGGATTTCGGCTCAACTTATGGGCCGGGTACGGCAATCCACCGCCTGACCATGTACCGCGACCAGTTCAGCGGCGCGTTGATCTTTGGTGCAGGCACGATCCAGTGGTCATGGGGGCTGGATGCGACGCATGATCGCGCTGGCACACCTACCGATATTCGGATGCAGCAAGCGACCGTCAATCTGCTGGCGGATATGGATGTACAACCCGCGAACTTGCAGCCCGGTCTGGTGGCGGCAGCGGCATCCACCGATATAACTGCGCCGACTTCTGCCATCACTTCCCCGTTGAATAATGACTCCCTACCTGGCAATCCACTGACAATTACAGGCACGGCTGCTGATACAGGTGGCGCGGTCGGTGGTATCGAAGTTTCAACCGATGGTGGTGCGACATGGTGGCGAGCAACAGGCCGCGAAAGCTGGAGTTATGACTGGACACCGCCGGGTGTAGGAACTTATACGCTGCTCAGTCGCGCAGTGGACGACAGCGGCAACATCGAAACCAATCCGACGAGTATTATCGTCAACATTGGGGAAGTGACTTGCCCCTGCTCTATCTGGAATCTCACGGGTAGTGTCGGCGCACAGGAACCTGATGCGGCTGCTGTGGAACTGGGTGTCAAATTCCAGTCCAGCGAAGCGGGCTACATCACTGCGATCCGTTTCTATAAACATTTGCAGAATACAGGCACGCACACCGGGCGCTTGTGGGATGCTGCCGGGAACCTGCTGGCAACTGTGACCTTCACGGGTGAAACGGCATCTGGCTGGCAGGAAGCCTCGTTCAATCCTCCCGTGCAGATTGATGCCAACACCACGTATATCGCCAGCTACCACACCCCAACGGGTTACTATGCCGCAAGCGGTGGTTACTTCACCACGCAAGGCTTTGATGGTGGAATTTTGCGTGCTTTGCAAGATGGTGAAGATGGCGCGAACGGCGTGTACAAGTACGGTGGCGGCGGTGTCTTCCCGGACGAAAGCTTCAATGCGGCGAACTACTGGGTGGATGTTGTCTTCAACCAGAGCGTTGGGCCGGATACCACGCCGCCGATCATCGTAGAGACGAACCCTGCCAATGGTGCGAGCAATGTCGGCATTGGTTCCAGCGTCAGCGCGACCTTCAACGAGCCAGTGCTGGATAGCACGATCAATGATGCCAGCTTCATCCTGCGCGATAGCACCGATACCCCTGTGCCTGCGTCGGTCTCGTATGACGATGCCAGCCGCACGGCGACCCTGACTCCGCTGCTGCCGCTGAGTTTCAGCAGCAATTACACGGCGCTTGTCACGACTGGGGTGCAGGATACAGCAGGAAATGCGATGGTGAACGGTGTAACTTGGACGTTCACAACGGCAAGCCCGCCTGTGACGGAAGGCCCCGGCGGTCCCATCCTGGTCATTTCTTCAGCAGCGAATCCGTTCGGACGCTACTTCGCGGAAATCCTGCGCACGGAAGGCCTGAACGCCTTCAGCGCGATGGATATTTCGCTGGTGGATGCGAACGTGCTGGATGACTATGATGTTGTCATTCTGGGCGAAATGACGCTGACAACAGCGCAGGTTACGATGATCAGTGATTGGGTGGCGGACGGCGGTAACTTGATCGCCATGCGGCCTGATCCGCAGCTTGCGGCTTTGCTTGGCCTGACCAGCGCGGGCGGCACAATCTCCGAAGGTTATCTGCTGGTCGATACGAACAGCGAACCCGGAGCCGGAATCGTCGGCGAGACGATTCAGTTCCATGGCACGGCGGATACCTACACACTCAGCGGCGCGACTGCACTGGCAACGCTCTACACGGATGCGAATACAGCCAGCGCTTACCCCGCTGTGACCATCAACACCGTTGGTGTGGAAGGTGGGCAGGCCGCGGCATTCACCTTTGATCTGTCGCGCTCCATCGTCTATACGCGCCAGGGCAATCCGGCATGGGCAGGCCAGGAACGCGATGGTTTCCCACCCGTGCGCTCTAACGATATGTTCTACGGCGGTGCTGAACCGAATTGGGTAGACCTGAGCAAGGTTGCTATTCCGCAGGCGGATGAGCAGCAGCGTTTGTTGGCGAATATGATTACCTTCATGAACATGGATAATCTGCCGCTGCCGCGCTTCTGGTACTTCCCGCGTGATGAACGCGCCGTCATCGTGATGACTGGTGACGATCATGGCAGCGGTACAATTGTGGGCCGCTTGGATCGCTACATTCAACTAAGCCCGGAAAATTGCTCCGTGGATGATTGGGAATGCGTCCGCGCCAGCGCTTATATCTACACGAATTCGCAGATTAACGATGCGCAAGCTGCTGTGTATCAGGCGCAGGGCTTTGAAATTGGCATTCATGTCAATACCAACTGCGAGCAAGACTGGACACCGGCGACGCTGGTCGATTTCTATGCAACGCAGTTGGCTTCATTCTCCGCGCTCTTCCCCAGTTTACCCGCGCAGCAGACGCACCGCGTCCACTGTATCGCCTGGAGCGATTGGTCAACGCAGCCGCAGGTCGAACTGGACAATGGCATCCGCCTGGATACCAACTACTACTACTGGCCTCCTGAATGGGTCAACGATACGCCAGGGCTGTTCACAGGTTCCGGCATGGCGATGCGCTTTGCCGAGATGGACGGCACGATGATTGATGTCTACCAGGCTGTGACCCAGATGACCGATGAATCCGGGCAGACCTACCCCTTCACGGCAGAAGTTCTGCTGGATCGGGCGTTGGGTGCGGAAGGCTACTACGGCGCATTCGTCACGAACCATCACTACGATAACGGTGGGGTATTAGCACCTACATCTGAAGGCACCATCGCAGCGGCGCAGGCACGCGGCGTACCCGTGATCTCTGCACAGCAATTGCTGACCTGGCTCGACGGGCGCAATGGTTCCAGCTTCGCCAACTTCCTCTGGGATACCGACCAGTTCAGCTTTGAGATTGTGGTGGGTGCAGGCGCGAATGGCTTGCGGGCGATGGTTCCAGTGCAGTCGGCAGTTGGTTCTCTGACTGAACTCCTGTACTTCGGCAATCCTACTGCCTATGATGTACAGACCATCAAGGGCGTACAGTATGCCTTCTTTGATGCACAGGCAGGGGCGTATGTTGCCAACTACACAGAAGACCTCACAGCACCGATTGTGACCAATGTCGATGTACAGGCACAGCCGGATGGTACTGCCATCATCACCTGGGCGACAGACGAAGCTGCAACCACGCTGGTGGATTACGGCACGGATGCGAATACGCTGGATCAGCAGGCCAGCAATGGCGCTGCGCTGACCACGTCGCACAGCATCACACTGGACAACCTCACGCCAAGCACCACTTACTACTTGCGCGTGACCTCAGCCGATGCTTCCGGCAACAGTACGACAGATCCCGAAGTTTCACTGGCTCCGCTGCAATTCACGACACCTGCTCCGGCTGCCTGCCCATGCAGCATCTGGGAGAATACGCCAGATGTCGGCATCAATCCGGCTGATGGCGAATCCTACGAACTCGGTGTGAAATTCCGCAGTTCGCGGGATGGCTATATCAGCGCGATCCGCTTCTACAAGTACGAACAGAACACGGGTGAACATGTTGGCAGATTGTGGGCAATCGACGGTACATTGCTGGCGGAAGCCACCTTCACCGATGAAACCGCTTCCGGTTGGCAAGAAGTGACCTTCGCCGCACCCGTAGCCATCACCGCCAATACAGTCTACGTCGCCAGCTACTCGACCACGACAGGCAACTATGCCTTCACTGCGAACTACTTCACGAGCCAGGGCGTGGATAACGATCCGCTGTACGCACTTTCGGCGGCAGAATCTCCTGCACCGGGAGCGAATGGTGTCTTCAATGCCTTTACTGGCGCAGGCACGGGACCCGGTTTCTTCCCGAATACCAGCTTCAACGATGCGAACTACTGGGTGGATGCAGTCTTCATTGACTCGCTGCCTGGGGATACCACGCCGCCGACAGTCGAAAATCGTACTCCGGCTCCGGGTGCAGTGGATGTCGCTGTGACCGATGTTGTGACGGTGCAATTCAGCGAAGCTATTGACGAAAACACGCTCTCCTTCACCCTGGTGGATGCATCCAGCAACCCGGTTGCAGGGCAGATCAGCTACGATGCGGGAACACGCACCGCCATACTTGACCTGGATGCGGATTTGCAAGAGCAGACGACATACACAGTTACTGTTGCGGGTACTGTAACGGATCTCGCGGGTAATGCGCTGGGTGCTGATGATGTCTGGACGTTCACAACCGAAGACATTCCGTATCTGACGTTGATAGATACCACTGTAACCGACTTCGGCGCAGGAACCGTACCAACATGTATGGCGATCACCGAAGATGTAGATGGTGAAGTGACGCTGGCTCCGGCACTCTTCGAGAACTTCGACGGAGATGCGCTGCCCGCTGGCTGGACTCAGGGCGAATGGATGGCAGGCAGTTCGGTAACGGTTGCCAATGGTCAGGTGACTGTCGATGGTGGACATATCACCACCGATGCAACCTTCGGCGCTTACGGTGTGCTGGAATTTGAAGCCACCTATGGCAACACAGCCTTCCAGAATGTCGGTTTCCTGAATGGCCTCACGGATGACTTCGGCAATCCCTGGATCACGGTCGGTGTTGGTTCGGTCACAGATGGAGTCTATGCACGGCATAATCCCGGCACAGCAGGTTTCCAGACTTTGCTCGGCGCAAATCTGCTCGGTACAGCCCATGTTTATACAATCGCCTGGACACCGACGGAGTTTGTCTTCTACGTGGATGGGGTTCAGTTGACAACCATCATTCGTGCAGAAAATGTGCCGCTGAACATCGCAATCAGCGAGTTCAACAGCGGTGGTGGTGGCCTGACAGTGGACTGGATTCGCATGACACCGTATGCAACGCCATGTACTTTCACGTCGCGGGTGCTGGATGCAGGTGAACGTGTGGAATGGGGCAGTGTGGAATGGCTGAGTCAGCTTCCACAGGATACCTCGCTGACGTTGAGCGTGCGCACGGGGGATACACCGACACCGGATGGCACCTGGACAGCCTTTGCTCCGGTTGCTGCTTCTGGCGATGCACTCAACGCAACCTCGCGTTACGTCCAATACGAAGTGACGCTGGCGACCAATGATCCCAGTGTTACCCCGGTTCTAGAAGAAGTGATCTTCAATGCGGTTGCCCCGGCGCAGGACATCGTCCTCAACAGCAGTGCCAGCTTTGAAGGTCGCACGGATAGCAGCGGGGATGTAAGGGTGCGCATCTATACGACTGGCACTGATACCCTGCTGGAAGAAGTAACGGTAACTGTTGATGCTGCGGGGAACTTCACTCTGGTACTACCAAGCCTGACACCCGGTAGCTATGACATCGCAGTGAAGAAACCCGGTTACCTCCAGCAGATCGTCAGCGGGCAGGCATTGGCAAGCGGACAGAACAGCGTCACACTTCCAGAAGCCCCCGCAGGCGACATTGATGGTGACAATGAAATCGGCTTCATCGACTTCTCCGCCTTGATCCTGAGCTACGATCAAGGACTGGGCGATCCACTCTTTGAGCCGCTCGCGGATTTCGACGGAGATGATTTCGTTGGCTTCCTGGATTTCGCAGGGCTGGCGAGTAATTACGGCCTGGTCGGAGACGAACCCGCCGCTCCATAAGTGAGCATCACAAAGGGGAGTGCAACCGCGCACTCCCTTTTTTGGTTCATGTGTAAAAAGTGTGATCTGTAGGGGCGCAGCGTGCTGTGCCGTTTGCAGAAAACCTCAAAAATCACATTTTCTGTAGATGAGCCTTTTTTAGTCCACTTGGACGATATAAGCGCAGCATACTCTTCTTGAATCCACAGGTGTGGTTTGCCTGAACCACGTCTCCCGCAAAACACCAGGCTTCAGGCCAGGATGGTTCGTAACGGGCACTTTGTCAAATAAGGGTCAGAGTCAAGTTTTTTCGTCCAGATGGACGATGAAAGCCAGCGATCCGCCTGATTCTTATGCCGAACGTCTATGTTGCTCCTGTGTAGCATGGCCTGGCACAGCCACTGATGATGTTGCTCTATTTGCCTCAGAACGAAAACATCTTTGCAAACAGCAACTAGCGTATCGTGCAGTTTTAAAACTTTGTAACGCTTTTGAAAAAAATGATCGACTGCGCTGAAAATGAAGATAAGCGTGAATGCGCGTAGCAGGAAACAAAATGTCGCTCAGGAGAAAAATCTATGAAACATAAGAACCAGAACCGCTTGCTCACCGTTATTGGACTGGGAATTATCCTTGTGATGACCAGTACCTTCTTCAGTTTACAGACTGTTGCGCAGCGCAATCTTCCCACACCTGTTCCACGAGATGGCGCACGTCTCACACAATCCGCCGCCACCGTCCAGGCCGGGCAGGAACAGGTTCGTGGAACTGCCCAGGCTGCACAGACTCAGATTGCTGCTACGGCTCAGGCTGCGCAGACTCAGATTTCCTCGACTGCGCAGGCTATCCCGACGAATGTTGGAGCAACGGCAGATGCGGCTCGGACGACGGTCAACGCCACTGTTGAAGCGTATTCAACCGAAGTCATTGCCACTGTTGACGCGCTGCGCACTGAAGTTGCTGCTACGCTTCAGGCGGTTGCTGATGAATTTGAAGATGCCCTCAGCGTCATTGATCTGGTCTATGATGCGGAAGCCGGAACGCTGACCCTGACAACAACCATCGATGAAAACCAGATCAATCTGGCACTCACGGCAATGCTCGAAGCGGCTGGTTATGGCACGATTGATGCGACAGTAGACCTCGTGAATAGTGGCATCATCATCACGTTGGAGGGTGTTGCACTCGAAAATGGGCAACTGGCTACAGCCGTGATGTACTTTGAATTGGTGGAAATGGATGGAAGTTATACCCTGGTACTCACCGATGTAACTGTGAATGGTATATCCGTGCCGCTCAACCAGTTGGATGAAGAGCTGCGAGCCTACATCGAAACATACATAGAAGATATTCTCAACGGGGTAACCAGTGATTTTGAGGCGTACTTGCCGGAGGGAACCTTCGTTGCTGAAATTGCAGTGGATCGTATTCTGATTACTGAAGATTTGATCGCCGTTGTTCTGATTGTGACGCTGACAACACCATAGGTTCAAGCGCCATAACCATGCTATCTTGCTCGATTGGCTGGCCTGCTGTCAGCATTGTCCAGCCAACTTAGCTCTGTCGCCTGTTGTGGATTGCTTGCAGCCATACAACCAGTGCATAAGCCGATAGCGCAAACAATAGGGGGTCGGTTGGCACACGGTAGCGGGTACTCGGATGAAAGATGATGTACATCACCATCATGCTGAATTGCAGAAACCACAGCAGTGAAACTTCGCGCCAGTGTGGGAATGCCAGCACACTCCCGATGATCGCCAGGGCAAGCAATCCACCGTAATAAAGCATATGCACAGGCCGCCCAACTGTATCGAGCAAACCCTGGTTGTAAATTGAGAGTAGTTCCACATCCTGCAATTGTTCGCCCTCGCGCAGAACCCGCAGCGAACCATCTTCCGCCAGCGCAAAACTCTCGCCTGGCTGTGGATTCAAATGCGGTGTGATGCGAATATCCCAATGCACCAGGAACTTCGTAGCGATCAGCGCCGGAATTTCTTCCGGTTGTTCGCGCAGATAGTCTAACCCGGCTTCAAGCAAAATCTGATTGTTGGTGTAGGGGTCGCCCTTCACGGAATTTTCTGGCGGGATTGACCACTGGGCATCATAGCCACTGCGCAACAGCGGGATCGTCATTGCGTTCGCACCCTGGTAAAGATTCTCACCGCCATTCAGCGAAATCGTGACGAATCCGCCGTAGATGCCATAGGCGCGGATCATCCAGGGAAGGACAATCAATACACCCACAATGGCGACAATCCCAAGCCGCAGCACAGTCTGCCAGAGATTGAGCCGGAAGAGGAACCAGAGTGCCGCAAGCAGCGCAAATAGGGGCAGCAAGGCACGGGTGAGCATCGCTAACCCCAACACCAGCCCCGCAAGCAGCGCCCACAACAACGTCCAACGATCAAAGATTGTGCGCCCTCGCAGCAAAATCAGCAGCAGCACAAACGCATGTAACAGAAAAATCCACAGCGCGGTATCGTTCAGCGTCAAATTCTGGAAGATCAGATAGGGATAGGCCGCGTAGAACAATCCCGCCAATGTGCCAACCCAATCACCGTGAGGCACGCCCCATAACGAACCTTGCCGAAACAAACGGCGGCAAATCGCATAAAGCAGGCTTATCGAGAGCAAGTCCAGCACAATATGAAAGAGCGCAATCTGCACGAATCCGCGCCCGAACATCCCATACACGCCAGCCAATATCACGCTGTACAGCGGCGGCAGCACTGAATCCGCCACGCCGGGTGTGCGCCCATATACCCCCGTCTCCAGCAGATTCCGCGCCAGGTCATCATAAGCAACGGAGCCATGCACCGCACCTTCATCGAAGTGCAGCGTATCCGCAAACAGCACCAGGAAAGCCATCCGCAGCAGCAGTGCAACCACCAATACCAGCGCCAAACGATAGCGGCGTAGAAGATGGAGCATGAAATTAATTCGCTGCATGGACGAAGTTCCTTCGCTGGTGACCATCGAAATCGGGCGGGATTGTAGCAGGCAGCGGTTCAGCAGCCTAGCCTGCTATTCTTCTGGAAACAAAAAAGGGCATAGGCTCGCAGCCCATACCCTCAATTTTAGAACCTATCCGAAAAATGCTTCCTACGGATAAAGCCTGTCGTAGGGGGGCGATCATGTCGAACCCGTCTTCAGGCCAGCGGGCGCGTCGTGGACATGCCCCTACGAGAATTCTCGGATAGACACTTAGTCGTCGAACACCGGCAACCGTGGAATATCGAATTCGCAGCGTCCGAGGTCAGCTTCACAGCTTGCAATCAGTTGTGTGCGGTAATAGACATCAAAGCTGCCTGCAATCCAGAAGCGATCCCCAGGCCGCAAGATGCTGCGCCCGGATGCCAGGAACGTACAACTGCGCGGCAGCGGCGGTTGCGAGCGATCCAACTCGAACGACCACATTTGCATGCAGTGATTCGGCGGGAAGGACGTGAGTTCGCCCTCGTAATATGCACCCATGAACGAGGATGTATAGGCCGTACCAATATCTGGCGAGACAAATACTAACGGCGACATATCCAGCGATTCACCCGATTTGTTGCGCAAGGTAATCGCATCCGTATTGTATGTCAGGATCACGTCGTAATTATCGCGCAGCGGTTCCGGCGTGGCGGATGGAGTCAGCGTTGGCGGCAGTGGCGTGGCGGTAGCTATACGCGGGTCTCGCGTTGCCGTTGCCACCGGGGTGAATGTTGGTACGGGTGTCGGTTCAGACGGGAATGCCCTGGATGCATACAGATCAACGGTTGTAGCATATTCCAGCACACCATCGGTCATGATGACCGTGATGGTATTGTTTGCACCGTCTGGTACGCGCATGCGATTATCCCAGACGAGCCAGGGGTCTTCATGCAGAATGTTGCCGCCTTCATCCAGAATGCGAACCCGCGATGGCCTGAAATCGAAATTTGCGAAGCCAGATTGATCGGTGGAGAGGAACAGAGTCCGGCGCTGCGGATCATAGAGTACGGGCAAAACACCGGGTCGCCCACCGAGTACAACATAGAATAATTTCCAGTTTCCATTCTGGATGACGGCAATGCCCATCTCACGGTAGCCGGGATTGGTGGCTGTTGCGGAGTGAACGGGTGAATGCTGCCAGAAGTTCATCGCTCCCGCTACATCCGGGTAATAGGCCGCGATTTCGGCAACAAATGTGTTGAAGTCATACCCAGGCCAGCCGAAGAGCCGCGCACGGGTAGCGGGGCCATCCCCGAACTGATCGGTGTGGAAATCAACTGTGTTGGTGAAGGGTAGCTCGTCAAACATGTACTGCGCTTGCTGCATTGCCAGGAAATCGAGGTCTGCATTGCGTGCCATCGGGCTGAGTCCACGACGAATACGCCAGCGGTTAATTTCCGACATTGTTTCAATTTCAGCTTCATGGTCGCGTGGCATGCCGTCATCTTGTACGAAAGTTGGCATGGTAGCAACAACGGATAGCAAAACCATAACAACTGCTAATAACCCCAAATAGCGCCAATATTTTCTCATCTTCTACCCCCTAATGTCCTCGCAAATCGAACGAATTGCACCGCCCTATCCGGTGCATGCAGCGGGAACTATGACCATGGTACTGTGTAACAGAAGATTACGCAAATTTCGATGAGATTTGGAAATAGTTAGTAGTGGGTTGTTGTCATCGCTCGACGACAAAATTCTCACCCTCTGCGATGGATAAATTCACCACGACTTCCTGCCCACCATAGCCATCTACGAGATCATGCGCCCGAACAGTAACAGTCTGTACATCTGCTGGAATGACGATATTGCTCTGGCTGCGTGTGAAAGGTTGTTCATTTTCATGGGGATGCAGCAGCAACCGCGTGAAATCCGAAGAAGCATCAGGCTTGATGATGGTTCCATCTGGCAGCACCACATCCCATCCATCGGCATAATCTTCCCAACCTGTATCCGGGTGTTCGACGGTCACATGGAATGTCCAGGTGTTTTCGCCTGTTTGCACGGCACGCACGAAAATCACATCTGCATCTGCGCTTCTTTGCATGGTTTCTGCTCCCTCTCCATTTACGTACTGTTGCTGCATATCGTTGAAGGCGCTGCAACCAGCCAGGCCAATCAGCAGCAGGGTGACGAGGAGAATATTCCTGAGCATGGCGAATCCTTTCAGGTGTTCATATCCATACGCACACTTTACCGAAAACGCGCCCAAAGCCCCTTGCTGTAGCTATGGGGATGTAGTGAGCAAAGGGTGCTAGAGATGATAATGCTTCGTGGTGTATACTGTTTTCAAGGTAGAATTTCACGCCTTTTCCAGCAGGAATTTGATTGGCTTATTGAAAATCATCATCACGTGTAGATATGGCAATCCGAACTTTCCAGTATCGGCTCTATCCAACTAAAACACAGAAGAAAGCTCTGCAATTGCAGTTGGATGTGTCGCGTCATGTCTACAATATGGCACTGGAAGAAC
>CAYVVZ010000024.1:0-50175 GCA_964455365.1 uncultured Anaerolineaceae bacterium
CTAGTCGCCGAGGATTGAAATCCACGGCTAAAAAAGGCCCAAACCCACTAAAGGGGTTATCAAGGCGCTCTCTAGACCAGAAAGATTGTCTAAGCGTCCCTTTAGCGGACGCTCACCCTGGCGTAGCCTGACGTTTTGAACGTCAGGCGCAGGGCAGCAAGCCATGCGTTTTCGAGAAGAGCGCTTAACTTGACAGCTATGGGGCGCGACAGGATTGCGTCCCTACATTCTTCAACCAATCACCAATCGTAACGCACCCTTGTGAGGAAACCGTACCATGAACTTCTTCCGCAATTTGTTCACACCTAAATTCCCTAGCATCGACGCAGCAGCTTACAAAGAACAGTATTTCAAGAAGAACAACCATGTACTGATTGATGTGCGCACCGCTGGCGAATTCAAGAGCGGGCATATCCCCGGCGCGAAAAATATTCCGCTGGATAAACTGAGCAAGCAGTTGAACAAAATCCCCAAGAATCGTTCGGTGATTGTCGTGTGTCAGTCCGGCAATCGCAGTCGCAGCGCCTGCAACATGCTGATTAACGCGGGCTATGAAGATGTGACCAACTTCAGCGGCGGCACCATCCGCTGGCGCATGGGTGGCAACAAGGTTGAATAAGCTCCTTATGCAGGCAGCCCTGCCAAACCTTTAGTTTTGTTGCCCCATTCTGGTGTTACACTGCGCCTAGGATACCATCACGCAACACACCACCTGGGGTGAGGAGATTATTGTTCCAATGGCAGCCGTTCCTTCCACAAATCCAGTCACACAACCGCGATTGCTGACGCAACGGTATATCATCGCGCTTTCTCTCATTGCGTTGATTGCACTGGCGACACAGCTACTCGTCCAGGTTTCGCTCTCCCGCCAAACCGATGACTCCCGCGAGATCAACATCGCAGGCAGGCAGCGGATGTTGAGCCAGCGCCTGACCAAGAATGTGCTGGCGCTGCGCTTCCCCGATGACGTACTGACCCAGAATGAACGCCTCGACCAGTTAGAGGAAACCCTCGACCTGTGGGTGACATCCCACATTGGCCTGCAAGAAGGGAATGCCGCATTGGGGCTGGTGGGGGATAACAGCGAAACCGTAGAGGAATTATACGCTTCTATCGAAGACAACCATCAGGCGATGGTGACAGGTGCAACCTGTATCCTGGCGCTGGAAAGAGGACAGGCCGCGCCGGAATGTACGGCAAGCGTCGATGATTACATCACGCAGGTGCTGGAAAATGAAGCGGATTTCCTGACCGGGATGGATGCCATCGTCTTCCAGTATGATGAGGAATCGTCCGCCGCATTGAATGCGATTCGCCTGCTGGAAATTCTGCTGTTTATCGTACTGATCGTGACTCTCGTCGCCGAAGTCTTCCTGGTGTTCCGTCCGGCGATTACCCAGGTAGCAGCAGCTTTTGAAGCGATGCAAGAACGTCAGCGCAAGCTCGAAGAAGCCTCAGCAGATTACCGCCTGATTGCCGAAAATATCCCAGAGTTGATCTGGAGACAGACTCCGCACGGTGTCGTCACCTACGTATCACCTTCCGTCACGGAAGTGCTGGGGGAAGAACCAGAGGAAATCATCGGCAATGTGATGCATACACGCTACCATGAAGAAGATTATGACTCGCTGGTAAAGGCAGATACCGCCGTCAACACGACAGATGAGATCCAGCAAGTGCGCTATCGCATTCGCCACAAGGGTGGTTCGTGGGTCTGGGTGGATATGACCATGCGCAAAATCGCTGCGCCCCACGACCCGGAGAAGCATGAAGTGCTGTGCGTATCGCGTGTGATGGTTGAACCGACGCAGTGAAGGACTTATTCGCCGGGGGCGCTGAATGTGGTGTATGTGTCCCAATCATCGACCAGGCCGAGTAATTCATGGAAAGAATTCACAGCGGCATCGGGCAAAATCAAGCCGCTGAGTAAATTGGGCGCAGGATGGTTCACCCGCAGCACAGCTCGCATCCCTGCGCCCTGCGCCCCGGCAATATCCGCCACCACATTATCCCCAACGAAGAGAGTCTCTTCCGGCGCAGTGCCGATTTGTTCCAGCGCATGCTCGAAAATCTGCGGATGCGGTTTCAAATACCCCACATCGGCAGCGCTAATTCGCGTTTTTTTCTCGCTGAAAAACGGGAGCAAGCCGTACTGCCGCAGTTCCAGGTCGCGCAGCCACATCGGTTGGTAGGCATTGGTGACAATCCCCATGCGGATGCCACGCTCTTGCAGCGTCGCCAACACGTCAATGACATCCTCGAAGACATTCACACCATCCACCCTGCCCCAGCCATAGGCATGAAGACAGGCCGAAATTTCATCATCCGGGATGGCACAGCCAAATTCTGCCAGCGCTTCGGATAACGTCAGCCCCATGTGGGGCGCACGCAGGGTATTACGTGCATCTTCCCACATGGCAACCACGCGCTCAGTATAGTGCAACACAAATTCATCGAAGCTGCCTGTCAGGGTATAACCTTCTGCGCATACAAAATCGTAAACGTTGCGCAGATGACGGCGCTCCAAATTGCGCCAATCATCCTGGAAACCACTCCAGTCGATCAGCGTATTATCCATATCAAAGAGGACTGCCCGAATGGGAGCCGTCTGCGTCATGACGTTGCGAGTTCCTTGCTTTCTTCGCTCTCTTCAGCCGACGCAGGCAGGATATGATCCGCTTCTGCTGCTCGCCAGACCAGCAGCGTGCGATCAACCCCGGCAGTCAATGTGGGGTACTGCGGTTCCCAGCCCAGAACTTCGCGTGCTTTGCTGCTATCAACTTCCGTGTGCAGTTCTACCAGTTCACGCTGTAGTTCATTAGTACGCAGCGGAAGTGTGAAGGGAGATAATTTACTCGGTTCGCCGGGGCCAAATTCGGTACCGAAGACCTTCGCAAATTCATCCGGGCTGGCGTGCGTTTCCAGCGCCACATTGAAGATGCTGCCTGCTTCCACATCGGCTTCTACCAGCAGCAGCAGTGCCTGCGCCAGATCATCCTCATGAACCCAGGCGGTAGGATGATGCGCCGCAATCACGCCGCGCCCTGCGGTGATCATCTCCGCGAGTTGGCGCGTCGGCTCATGCCAGCCGCCGAAGATCGTCCCGGCACGAACAATATATCCGGGCACAGCGCCATCCAGCACTGCCGCTTCTGCCTGCAACGCAGCATCGAATAAGGCATTTTCTGCGTGGACTTCGTGTTCTTCTGTTGCGGGGCTGCTGGTATCACCATAGAGAGCCGCATAGCTCAGGTGAATCAGTTTTTTCGCGCCAACCTGGGCAGCAACTGCCGCGATGGTTTGCGTGCTGATGAGCAAGTCATTTGCTGCTGTGTCATAATCTTGCCGAACTTGCGGAACGCCGCCGAGATCCTGCGGAGCGCAGTTTACTACGACATCCGGTTTTGCCATCTGCATCATGCTGCGCAATTCACCACCACGAGTCAGAACGGGATAGGTAGGAATACCCCCCATTTGACGGATGCGCCGCGCACCTTCTGTGCCGCGTGTGGTCGTCCCGACGACTTTATAACCGCGTTTGCTGGCGGCACTCACCAGCGCCAGGCCTGCACCGTTGTCGGCTCCTGTGATGAAAATGCTGAGGGGCTGCTCTTCAGTTTTTTCTTCAGTCTTTGGCATGCGCTTACTCTCTATTCGCGTGATTGTACTTTTGCAAAACAATACCGTGATTATGCCATGAGCGAGACAAGGGAACAACAGGTTGTGTGACAAACCTTCGGTGCAACAATCTTTACGTTTTGTAACCCTGAGGTACAGTATAGTGAGAGTAATGGTCATCCAATGACGTTCGCTTGCTATGTTAATTTGCTATAAAAAATATATATATATTGTTTTATTTTGCGACGTGCGGCAAGCTGCGGTAGTGATCGGTATTCAGACAAAGAGGTACTTCGGTGTATAGAGAAAGATTCGTCCCCGTGGCTGACTCAACGCTAACATCAATTGAACTCATGAATCTCCTCGGTGATGGTATGGTCGTGGTTGACCAGAACCATATCGTTCTATTCGCCAACCCTGCCGCCGCTGAATTGTTGCAGAAGACACACGAAACCCTGATTGGTAAACCATTTCCTCATACCCTTGATCCTTCGCAGCCGATTGTACGAATCACGCTTGAGCCGTGCCAATGCAAATTGCGCTTAGAGACTCGCGTCATTCCCTGGGAAGGCCAGCCCGCCAATCTGGTAATTATTCGAGACATCACAGAGCAAGAATATCTCGCCCATGAGAATAAGACTAGAGATCGTTATTTCCATATCATGATGGAAAACGCGACTGACATGTTGGCGCTCTTTGATGAAACAGGAACATTATTCTACATCAACCCGGCAATGGAGCGAACATTAGGATATACCGTTGCCGAGAGTACCGGAAAACATCTGAGCCATTTCTTCAAAGAAGAAAGCGCATCATTTGTCGAGAAGTTTCTCTCTAAGTTACCCGCGACAGAAGGTGAACGACTCACGGGGACTGCGGATGTCGTGCATAAGGATGGCAGCCTGCGCACTTTGAGTACGACGACAACCCTGATGCCGGAAAAAACTGATAGCCGCGTGTTTGTGGTGAACTGCCACGACATCACAGAAACAATCGAACACGAGAAAGAACTCCGCGAGATCGAACGGCGCTTCCGCAAGTTATTCCAGGTGATGCCATACCCGGTGTTAATTGTGCGTTCGTCGGACGCGATCATCCTGGAAACGAACGATCACTTCATGCCGAAATTGAAAATCAACTTACAGGATATAGTTGGCACGCCGATCAACCAGTTCGCTGAATGGGCGACTGAGTATGAAACCATTAAAGAAAAGTTCCACCAGCACGGTGCGTTGCGGGGCTACCCTGCCACACTGAAAAAAGGTTCGCTCGAAATCTCGCTGCTGCTCTATGCAGAGACCATCACATATGGAGAAGACGAAGCCATACTGATCAGCTTTGTGGATATCACCCAGCAAAATGAGATCGTCGGGGAACTGGCACGATTATATGATGCAACGTCTTATCTTTTCAAAGCCAGCAGCGTCGAAGAACTTGCCCAGGACATCGTCAATGGGATCGTACAAGAATTCAATCAAGTGGATTGTGGCTTGATGCTGTTGGACGCAAGTGGAGAGTATCTGGTACGGGCGGCTCGTGCCGGGGAATACGGCATCTTGCTTGACGATAAAATCTCGATTGATGGCCCCGGCCTGGTACCCCAAGCCTTCCGTGAAGGGCATCCCCTGTATGCGGCTGATGTGAGTAAAGATGAAGCCTACATGCCCAATGTGCCGACAACGGCCTCCGAATTTGTCATCCCACTGAAGGCCACACAGGGCATCATCGGGGTGCTGGATTTCCAGAGCCAGAGATTAGATGGCTTCAGTGAGGGGGATCAGCGTCTGTTGGCTGTGTTCTCTGAACGTGCCAGCGCAGCCCTGGAGAATATGCAGCTTCATGATGCTGTTCGTATGCATGCAGCAACCCTGGAAGAAAATGTAGAAGAACGCACCAGGAAACTCACGGAAGCGCTGGAAAAGCAACGAGAACTGCTGCGGGTGAAAACGCGCTTTGTCTCGATGATCTCGCATGAATATCGAACACCACTCACGGTAATTTCGTCCTCTGCCAGCATTTTGCAGCGCTATGCGGATCGCCTGGATGATCAGAAGAAAGAGCGTCATCTGGCGAAAATACAGAATCAGGTTCACAAGCTGAATGGTATGTTGCAGGATGTGCTGGAAGTCAACCGTGCGGAGACCAGCGGCATTAAGTTTTCTGCGGAAGAAGTTGATGTGCAAGAAACCGTCTCGCAGGTCGTCGCTGAATTACAAAGGCACACCCCCCAGCCAGTGGTTACTGTGGAAGTCCAGGGCACACCACGCCTTGTTGCACTAGACAAGCGGTTGTTCAAGCTCATTGTAGAAAATTTAGTCTCCAATGCGCTCAAGTATTCGCCAGCCGATAGCACCATCGACTGCCGGTTGGGGTATCAGGAAGACCGCTTGCTCCTCCAGGTAACGGATCAGGGCATTGGAATCCCGGCAGACGAGCAAGAGAAGTTGTTCAGCGCATTTCACCGCGCCAGCAACGTCGGGCAAATTCCAGGTACAGGGCTTGGTTTATCCATTGTGCGGCAGTCGGTGGAAGCCCATAACGGGAACCTGAGTTTTGAGAGTGAAGAAGGGCGCGGTACAACCTTCACCATCACCCTTCCAACTGCGCAGTGAAGACGCTATCGCGCAGCGTCAAAGACGGCTTGTAAGTCGTTGATCAATTCAGCCGTACCCGCTTGTAAGTCAAAGTTGGGGTTGCTCTCCAGTCGGCCTGACCATGCGGTATAGACTGCTTCTGCGGCTGCCAGGTTCGGCAGGGGGCCTTCATGATTGGGCATATCTGCATAATCAATCCCTGCAACCACAACATCCCAGTACAGGTCATGCCCTGCAATGGGCGGGGTCTGGCTGATGGTGGCGAAGTATTCTCCCTGAAGACTCAGACGAGCAGGAATGCCCCCATAAACCGTTGCCAATTCATCCGCTTTTTCGCCCAGCAGATACGTGAGAACCGTGAATGCTTCCTGCGGGTGTTCGGTGCTGTTCATGATGCTGAAAGTATCTGCCTGTAATTTCGCGGTGGTCACACCGTTGTAGCTCGGAACTGGGGCAAGCTGATATTCCACCCCTTCCAGCCCCCATGTACAGCAAGATAGATACCAGACGTGGGCAGTGATCATTGCCATGTTACCACTCTGGAACCAGTTGGTATCATCCAGGAAATCCGCCGTTGCATACACGCCGTTCGGGTAGAAGAAATCTTCCCACATCGCTTCTTGATACCATTCCAGACCGTCTCGCCAATGTTCCGGGATTTGCGCGTTGCCATTCGCATCAACGAAACTGCCTGAACCGAACAGCGTCAGGCGACCACGAAGGTCTGTCCACTGGTTGCCGTAGCCAAATTGAACGATGTCATTGGGGTTAAACGCCGCCATGGTTGCATTGTTCCCCGCGCTGTCGAGCGTCATCATCATGGCGACATCGCGCAGGGTATCCATGTTCCATTCGCGTGTGTTGCCGTTCCAGTCGATGTACGGATCACCATAATTGCGCGGCGGGTACGGGATTCCTGCTGCATCAAAGAGATCGACGTTGTACATCAAGAACGAGGGGAAAACCGCAAAAGGAATGCCAATCTGTCCTTCCCCTTCAATGTCAAAGAATTCCACCAGCGACCGATCAAAATCACTCAGGTCATAGTTGTTGGCTGCAATCAAGCTGGAAAGGTCGAGCCATGCGCCAGGGAAGTTTGCGCGACCCCGTACACCTACCGGGCCGACAATATCCGGCGGATTGCCATTCGCTATCTGGCTGCTGAGGACATCGTAGGCCAGTTCGCTATCCGCAATTTCCAGCACGAGTTCAATCTGGTCTTGCGAATCGTTGAATTCATCTACAATGGCTTCTTGCGCCGGGATTTGCGGGGCATCCGTGCCTGCACCCAGGCCAACGAACCAACGAATTTCCACACGTTCTTGCGCCACAGCCGTCACACTCAAGATGAGTACCAGCACAACCGCGACGAAAACAGAAGCAACTTGAGATTTACGCATTGTGTACTCTCTCCGTAGATATGGGCATGAAGAAGTATCGTAGCAGATCCACCAGGTGAATCCTTCCTACGCCAGAGCAAGGGTACTACAACTTGCCATTGCCAGAGCATAGGGCAAACGTCATACAGCAGCGCATTTGCAATTGCTGGCCTACCGCTATAATACGGCAAGAAATGGGGCATACCATTGAGGCTGATCCCATTGGACATAAAAATATGAGGACAAGTTGACTTATGAAAACGATGATCTGGCGTGTGCTGATCGTTGGTCTGCTCTTGCTGGTGCCATCAGCGATCTTTGCACAGGAAGCAACTGAAGCCCCCGCACAAGAAGTCACTCTGCCGCGTGCGTATCAGCTTCCGGGGATGACCGCAGAGAACTTTGAATTTCAGGGCTGGAATAACTGCGGCCCCGCAACCTTGACAAATGGCCTGGATTTCTTCGGATACAGCACCAATCAGACTCGCGCTGCCAACTGGCTGAAACCCAACGGCGAAGATAAGAACGTCAGCCCCTGGCAGATGGCGGAGTTTGTGAATACGCAGGTGCCGGAACTGCCCGTCTTTGCGGAAGTGCGGGCTGGTGGTACTCAGGAACAACTAAAGCTGCTGCTGGCGAATAATTTCCCCGTCATCATCGAAGCAGGCTATGATCCAGAACCGGATCGCCTGGGTTGGATGGGGCATTATCTGCTGGTGATTGGCTATGATGACAGCGTGGGTGTTTTCACCACACACGACAGCTACATCGGCCCCAGCCTGAATTACACCTATGATCATATCCAGGAATTCTGGCAGCACTTCAATTACACCTATATCGTCCTCTTCACCGGGGATCGTCGTGCAGAGTTGATGGAATTACTCGGTGATGATGCTGATCCCCTCATCAATGCCTATAATGCGCTGGCAATTGCCCGTGCGGAAGCGACGGCTGACCAGAACGACTCCTTCGCCTGGTTCAACATGGGAACGAATTTTGTGACCATTGCGCAGCACCTGCGTGATGGAGGGGATGAAGCAGCGGCAATGGAAAATTACAGCTATGCGGCTACCGCTTACGATCAGGCGCGGAATATTGGTTTGCCCTGGCGCATGGCCTGGTATCAGTTTGGCATATACGAAGCCTACTTCGCGCTGGAGCGCTACGGGGATATGCTTGCCCTGGCGCAAGCCTCCCTCAACGATGGCGGCGGTCAGTACGTCGAAGAAACCTATTACTACGGCGGACTCGCTCGCCAGGGACTGGGAGAATTTGACCGAGCCATCAGTAACTACAACGCGGCAATCCAGTTCAACCCGAACTTCACACCCGCTATCGAAGCACGCGATGCCCTGCAAGCATCCCTGGTTAACAACGGGTAAGGTGAGTCTGTAGGGGTGCAGTGCATGCGCCCCTATAGCTGTCAAATTAAGCGTTCTTCTCACAAATGGTATCTATTCACCTATCCGTGATTTCTAGCGGGCGAGGCAGTCCATCACCCCAACAACGCCCTCTGTGAACCGTAGGGGCGCAATACATTGCGCCCGTTTGGGCAAAACCAGAAATTTCTCATGGCAAGGTGAATAATTACCACAAATGCATGGCTTGCTGCCCTGCGCCTGACGTTCAAAACGTCAGGCTACACCACGTTGAGCGTCCGCTAAAGGGACGCTGTGTACATTTTAGTGACATCGACCATGTGTCGTAGACATCGTGCCGTTGAAATGTTGTTTCTCGTAGGGGCGTGTCCACGACGCGCCCGCTGGCCTAAAAGCGGGTTCGACATGATCAAACCCCTACACCTGTCTTTCTGGGCGGCACGATGTCCGTAAACAGTTTCCGTCCCAAAGATAGAAAAATGTACACTGAGACAACCATTCCATTCTAGAGAGCGCCTTGATAACCCCTTTAGTGGGTTTCGGTTTTTTGTAGCCGGGGATTTTAATCCTCGGCGACCAACTTAAGTTGACAGGCATTGGGTGCAGATCATGCGCCCCTACAACAACATATTGCGGCGTTCTTGCAAGGCGCGGATCACCTCACGGTCTGCCTTGCCGAAGCTGTAACGAGACAACTCCGCTTCCGTGACCCATGCCCAGTCTTTGGCTTCGATGGCCTGGGGTTCATTATAGGGCGGCAACGCACCGAGATAGCGGCATTCAAAGGCGTGCAGCGTGATCTTGAAATGCGTGAAGGCGTGCTTCACCTGCACGAAGAACTCCCCCACTTCGACATTGATTGCCAGCTCTTCCTGCAATTCGCGGCGCAGGCACTCTTGCAGCGTCTCGCCTTCTTCTTGCTTACCGCCGGGGAATTCCCATAAGCCACCGAGCAAACCATCTTCCAGCCGCTGTGCAATCAACAAGCGCCCCGCCTCGTCACGGATCAATCCGGCTGCAACATCATAATGGGGTGTGGGCTGGCGTTTTGCTTTTACCGGGCGTTCGGCCTGGGTTCCGTTGGCGAAGGCAGCACAATACGGCTGAACGGGGCATTCGCTGCACAATGGGTTTCTTGGCAGGCAAACCCGCTGCCCCAATTCCATCAAGGCCTGGTTATAATCGCCGGGGCGTTCGTCCGGCAGCCAATCCTCTGCCACCTGCCACAGATGATTCCTGGTACGTGTCTCGCGCACATCATCCGGCAGATCCAGCAGGCGCGAAAACACCCGAACCACGTTGCCATCCAGCACGGGGACGCGCTCCCCAAAAGCAATGCTGGCGATAGCTCCGGCGGTGTAACGCCCAATTCCGGGCAGTGCCATCAGTTCCGCTGCTGTTTTGGGAAATTGGCCTTGCAGTTTTGTTGCAATGATACCCGCTGTTTTGTATAAATTTCGAGCGCGGCTATAATAACCTAAGCCCTCCCACAATTTCAGCACATCATCCAGGGGAGCGTTGGCCAGTTCAGCGACGCTGGGATAGGCATTGGTAAACCGTTCGTAGTAGGGAAGTACCGTTTCAATTCGGGTTTGTTGCAGCATAATTTCTGACAACCAGACCCGGTAGGCATCGGCTCCGCGCCAGGGTAAATCCGCCTTATTGTGGTCATACCAGGCGAGGAGGTTGGGAGCGAATGTGTTCTGCATGAGGCTCTTCTCGTTTCTTTACTGTTTCTTTACCACCATCTATCGAAGTTCTACACATGTTTGTGGTTCGCTTACGCTATATTGGATGATGGTGGGTAGCATAATAACCTGTTTTTCAATCAGAAGGCGGAACAACCATGAGCTTTGATGCGTCCATATTCATCCTACTTATCACGGGCGTATTGGTGTTAGGTTGCCTACACAGCCTGAGTCGTGCGCTACTCCAGGGTATAACTAGCGAAGCAGAGACAACAATGCCAGAACACGAAGGTTCTTTCCTCATCCAACTTCCGAATGGGCAGTATGCTCCGGCGATCCGCCTGGAACCTGATGCAGACCCGCAGCGAATCATCGACACATTCGGTTTAATCACCCCACGTCCCACAATATTCATCACGGGTGGCGCTGGTGGGATGGCTGCCGAAGATGTCGAACGAACCCGCGAAATTATGGAGCAAGGGGTTGCTGCCTTTGCCCATGAACACGGGATCACCATCATTGATGGCGGCACGGAATCCGGCGTGATGCAGATGATTGGCGAGGCACGGACAAAACACAACTTCAATTTCCCGCTGATTGGATGCACGCCCATAGGTCGCGTGACCTTCCACGGCTGGGAAAATGCAGATAGCGACGCGGAATTACAGGACGGTCATTCGCATTTTGTGCTGGTGAACAGCAACGAATGGGGCGGTGAATCACAGATGATTGTGAACCTCACCCGCGCCATCGCGTCCCGCACGCGCCCGATGATCGGCGTTCTGATTAACGGTGGCACCATCTCTACGCAGGATGTCTACCTCGCAACCGCACAGGGCGACAACCGCATCCCGATTCTGGTGTTGGATGGCAGCGGACGAGCGGCGGATAATATCTCTACAGCCTTCAAGACACAGAGTTCGGACAATATGCTCATCAAGGCCATCATCCAGGGTGGTGATATTCGCCTGACCACGCTGGAAGAAGGCGTTGCAGGTGTGCGCGAACGCCTCGCCAAACATTTCCAGACTGCGGCTGGCTAGTTTTCCAGCAGTTGCTTCAACGCTTGCCATTCCTGCTTCACCTGCCGATTCAGGTTGCTCGTCAGGAATGGCGCGTAGAAAAAGAAAATCCAGCTTGTCCGCACTTCGATCTTGTCGCGGATGACAGTTTCACGTCCACTGGGTGAAAACTCTATCGAGCGTGTGAAGGGAAAGCGTCCGTGCATTCCTTTCAATTCAACGCGCTTGTTGCGCTGCAAATCTGTGACATCCGCATTGACGAAGATGCTGCTCCCCAGAAACTGTTTGGTCATCGCAATCATAGAGCCTGTGCGTAGAGGATTACCCGCCGTGATGCCGATGCTCTGGATTGCCGTGCGCCACTGCTTCATTTCATCGGGACTATCGTAGGCTGTCACTGCCCCGTAGACATCACTGATTGGTTTCCCAATGGTGATGGATGATTCAATTTTTGCCATGAGTTTCCTCCGCTGATCCGTTGGTTAGATTGCCGCATGATTATACCTTACACCACCTGATTGGCCTTAATGTCTGCTGCGGATTCACGGCTTGTGCCGTATGATGGCTGCCATGTGTTGAGTTTGCCATAAGGGGGGGCATCATGCCGAGAGACTATCTCAACCAAGAACGCACCGCCATCCGCCGCAGTGACCGCACTGTGCAAGATGAAGCGTGGATCAAGCAATTTTTACAGCATGCCGCCGTGGGTACGCTGGCAACCGTTCATAAGGGGCAGCCCTTCGTAAATACCAATCTCTTTGTCTATGACGAAGCAGCTCACAGCGTTTACATTCACACTGCGCATGTAGGCCGCACTGTCGCCAACGTCGGAGTTGAAGAGCGCGTTTGCTTCAGCATCATGGAAATGGGACGGCTGCTCCCCGCGCCAGAAGCCCTGGAATTCAGCGTAGAATACGCAGGCGTGACGATCTTCGGCACAGCGCAAATTGTGGACGATGAAGCGGAAGCCACCCGCATTTTGCAGCGATTGCTGGATAAATACGCGCCACACCTACAGGCTGGCGAAGATTACCGCCCGCCTGTGCCAGAAGAACTCAAACGCACTGCCGTCTTCCGCATCCACATCGAAGAATGGAGCGCGAAGAAAAAAGAAGTGAGCGAGCATCCCGGCGCTTACTGGTTCCCGGAGAAGCCAATTTTGCAATCTGTGCGGGAGCGTGAATCATGGCAGGGTACGCTGCGCGGTATCTTCATCGCTGCGGCTGTTGGTGCTGCCATCGAAGAACGCCAGGAAGTGGAAGCCATCGCGGGGCGTGGACTGGTGGGGGATCGGCATCATTCGGCAGCGACACCGAGCATGGCGGGGATTACGTTGTTCTCCTGGGAAGATGTGCAGGCCGTCAACGACGAGTACAACATTCCTATCACACCAAACGAGACGCGGCGCAATTTGCTGGTGACAGGTGTGCCGTTGAATACGCTGGTTGGGAAGCGCTTCCGCGTCGGTGAAGTTGTGATTCGGGGCGTGGAACTCTGCGAACCATGTGATGGACTGGCACAGGGCAGCGGCTACGGCAAGCCTCTCATCAGTGCCATGCTGCACCGGGGTGGCTTGCGCGGGGAGATCATCCAGGGCGGTATCATCCGCGCCGGGGATGCAGTTCAGCCGCTGGATACTGAGGCATGATTCATCCCGTACCCTGAAGCGTGGCAACCCAGGACGAATAATCGCTGCCTCGCCCGGTTTAGCCTTTGCCCGGAACTATGCTAGACTGTGCGTGGTTTGGGATGCATGCGGGAGCAGATGCAATGGATTTGTCGTTTCTCCAGGATTTGGACAACCTCGGTACGCTGCCGACAGTTCTCTTGATCGGGTTGGGACTGCTGCTGATTTTTGGCGGGATCGGTATCTTGCGCCGGGTTGTTGCCGGGGCGTTTAATGTCGCGTATTCAATAGCCATGGTTGGCGCAGTGTACCTGAGTGTCGCTGTACTCTCGGACGAAATCCCCGCGCCGGAAACCTGGCTGACGTTTCTGCTGCTGACGGCTTGCATCGGTTTGATATTGAACTACAGGCCGATTGGCGCTCCTTTCCTGGAAACCGTGCGCTATGCACTGCTGCTGCTGACGATCCCTGTACTGGCCTATTTCATCCTGTTTGAACTCATTGTGCCGGATGCTGAAACGATTTCGCTGGAAATACGTATTGCGATCAGCATTTCCGCGTTGATCGCAATTTTTCTGCTGGCGGTCATCGCACGGTATTTCAGCCGCCGGGTGTTCACTGTCCGGCATGACATACAGGTTGATTCGCGCATCACCCGTGAACCAGAGCAAACCGTCTTATTGGCAGATCACGCCAATGCGCCGCCGCCTGCGGTACTGGCTGCAATGGTCATCGGGCAAGAAGCGAAAATTTACGATGCACCAGGGGGAACGCCGATCAGTCGGCTAGCACAGGGGCGCGAAGTGAGCGTCGTCGGGCGTGACCCTGGTGGGGATTGGCTGAAGCTGCGGCACAAACAAGACCTGTGGATGCATCGCTCGGCGCTTCAGATCGAAGGCGATCCGCTATTTCTGCGCGTCGTGCGTCCAACGCCATAATTACGGTGCAGCCCCAATTCCTGGCACGGCCTGCGACAACACACCGTAATGTTGATTGATATTCCTTTCTGTGGGGCAAACTGTTACAGTATGAGCGAAAAGTTTCTATACCACACTTCGTTCGGAGAGGATGAGTTTTGACGTACCTTGTGACGGGTGGTGCGGGTTTTGTCGGGAGCCACGTAGCAGAGAGCTTGCTGAAACGTGGTGAGCGCGTCGTGGCGATTGATAACTTCAACGACTATTATGACCCGGCAGTGAAAGAAGCTAACGCTGCCAGACTCCAGCATTACGATCAATTCACGTTAGTGCGCGGCGACATTCGGGATGCAGCACTCCTGAAAGAGTTGTTCCGCGAGCATGCATTTTCGCATATTGCGCATATGGCGGCGATGGCGGGTGTTCGTGCCAGCGCAACGCAGGTTCCTCTGTACATGGATGTAAACGTCACAGGAACCATGAATCTGCTAGAAAATGCCCGCGATACGAAATCCGCACAATTTGTCTTCGCGTCTACATCGTCGGTCTATGGCAAAACAGAAGTTCTCCCATTCATCGAGACGGATACGGCGGATCGCCCATTGGCGGCCTACCCTGCGAGTAAGCGTGCGGGGGAATTGCTGGGGCATACCTACCATAACCTGAACCAGATGAACTTCACGGCGCTGCGCTTCTTCAATGTCTATGGCCCTGCCGGACGACCGGATATGATGCCGATGCGCCTGATGCATGGTGCAGTTGATGGTACGCAGATGACCTTGTTCAATGGTGGGGATATTCACCGGGACTGGACATATATTGATGATATTGCCGAAGGTGTTGTTGCGGCATTGGATCGCCCGTTGGGATATGAGGTGATTAACCTGGGCTTCGGTGCGCCGATTTCACTATCGGACTTTGTGGAAATTGTGGAAGAACTCTCCGGGCGCGAGATCAACAAGGTTTCCGTTCCTACGCCGCTGACCGAGCCACCGATCACCTATTGCAACAACAACAAAGCACGGGAACTGCTCGGCTTCAACCCGCGCACTCCGGTGCAAGATGGACTTCGCAATACCTGGGAATGGTTCATGAAGCACTACAATTTGCAGGGATAACACAAAGCAACTCGATAGAAACACAAAAGGCGCATTCATTGAGCGCCTTTTTGATTCTCAAGCATAGGGGATTATGTTCGTCAAGCACTATCGCGGCTGGAGAGAAATTCAACGTAGTCTTCCAGCTTCACAACAGTGCTGCATGCTGGTTGTGTGAGTTTCAATATTGCGGCAACGCCAAGCCCAATCGGGACGGATGCCAATGCCCAAACCACGAAAACGGTGAAGACAGTCATCAACATAAGAATATCCCTATCTCCTCAGTGAACCTCTCATATGCTAAAGATAGCATAGATACAGCGCTTCGAGGATTAAGGCTCTTTACTTTTTATTGAGGGTCGGCCTGGTTAACTACCAACCTTGCGCGATTGTTCTGCTTCTGGTGTGGACGCGAAATCAACCTGCATCACCCCCTTTGGCATCACGGGGCGGCTTGCCAACGGTACATCGCGCTTGGCACGGGCGAGTCCCCAACCGACAAACAAGCTAATCGGAATAGAAGCCACAAACCAGATCAGAAGGATTTCCAGGAACGTCGTCATGATTATATTCCCCTCTGCAATTCACTTGCATAACAACAAATAATTTCTGAACGTTACGACTCGTATATCTTCCATTTTCTACATTGTACCGCAAAAACTCACAATTGCATTACAACTTCTAGCAAAATCGCCCAGGAATAGCACGAAATTCCTAGACGCGAGGCTTGTTCGGCGCTACTCTGTGCGAAATGTTCGGTACTGTCCATGATTTGCCAGGAGGATCTCATGCCCGAACTGACTGCTGATGCCATTCTGCTTGCGCTGCTGCTCTTCGGAATGCGCGTCGTCAATTATGCAATCAGCACCATTCGTCTGGTTTTCATTGCGCGGGATATGCGGTTGCTCTCCGCTGTGACAGCCTTTCTCGAAGCGTTGATTTTTGCGGTGGTGATGGCTTCTGTGGTCAATGATCTCAGCAATATTCTGAACCTGGGGGCATATTGCTTTGGCGCAGCCGCAGGCAGTTACCTGGGACAATGGCTAGAGGCACGGTTTGTCATCAGTTACAGCACGGTGACCATCATCACACAGGATCAGGGCAAGGAGATTGCCCAGGCTCTGCGCGATGCGAGCTACGGGGTGACTGTCACGAGGGGGGAAGGACGTGATGGCGAAGTCGACATCATTCGCAGCAGCGCGGTAAACCGCGATATACCCAAGCTAATTCGGATTGTTCGCAGTATTTCGGATACGGCATTCCTGGATGTGGAGGCAGCGCGAACCCTATCACGCGGTTGGTTGCCGGGTGGCCCCCCGCGCCGCATATAATCAACCCGGGCGATTTCAGGGACGTGCAGCGCCACGTCCCCCACAATGCCAGTTTATTTATTGCAGGGCAGGTTCGTAGGCGAGGATGCGTTCACGCCACAAGTCCGGTACGGCAATGGAACGATCCTGCTCGTAATCGTAAGCGACCATTACGGTTTTGATGTTGGCGGCAATTTCTTCTTCTGCATCATCGCGCTGCCGGGTGATGATGTATTCCATGTCGAAGCTCTTACCACCCAACCGACTCACACGGACATAAACAGTTGCTTTGTCTTTGAAATCAATCGGGAGTTTGTAATCTATTTCGGTGCGGGCGAGGATCATACCTAGGTTGCGCCAATCCCCTTCCCATCCGCAAACATCACGCACATAGACAATCCGCGCTTGTTCAGCATAGGTCAGGTACTTGGCGTTGTTCAGATGCCCCAGAACATCGAGATCAGCGAAACGAACTTCAATCGGAATCTGGTAACGATAACCTTCCATCAGCGAAGAACCTCTTTTTGCTAGTGACTCAGTCACGACGATTCGTAGTTTAGTTTTTCCCTGAATGTACCGTGAAGCGATTGTGTGCGCAACTACAATGTGGCGCTCGTATCGCTGCTGGTATCCTCTTGTGTAGAGAACTGCATGGCGCGGTATTTTTCCAGGCGCAGCCACATATTCGCATGATCATAACGGTCAAAGTAGGCCACATGATCGCGCCGAAAAATGGTACGCAGCAAGGCGCTTGTCACGTTCAGCAGCACGCCATCATCCAGCACCATTGCGACGAAGATTTGCCCGTGTTCCGGGTGGCGCTGCAGCAGTTCGCGCAGGCTGTGTCCCAGGTAGCGCAGCGGCAGCATACCGGATTCGCGCAAGTCCAGCAGGATATAATGGGCATCCTGGTTCTGGGTCAAAATGTCATCGAGGTGGGTTATCAATTCCACAATGGATGCACGAGATGCGGCGGAAAAGGCAATCTCATGAATGCCATCGGCTTTTTGCATGTACTCCAGCACGGACTGCATCTGCTGACCTCCTCACTTCGGTGCATTGTCTCAATCGTAACAACTCCCTTCAATATAACCATGTCATTCATCTTTTCCCAAGTTACAATCCCTCAACTGTATTTGTAGCAGTAAACCGTTTTGTAATGTTGTAGATCTGTCGGTACAATGGCGGTTACGCAAACGAGGTGAGGTTTCATGATGCGCTGGATGTTGTACGGGGCGACAGGCTACACGGGGAAGATCATCGCAGAAGAAGCGATACGGCAAGGACATAAGCCGATGCTGGCAGGACGCAATCTGGAGAAGGTTCGTCCTCTGGCAGAGCGCCTGGGGCTGGAGTATGCCGTGTTCACATTGGACGATGTGGGTACGATTGCCGAAGCCATTGCCGATATGGATCTCGTTTACCATGTGGCGGGGCCTTTCATTCACACAAGCGACCCAATGATCCGCGCCTGCCTTGCCACCAATACGCATTATGTGGACATCACAGGGGAACTTCCCGTCTTCGAGAATACGTTTCGTTACGATGCAGCCGCCCGCAGCAACGGCATTGCCCTCGTCAGTGGCGTAGGCTTTGATGTCATCCCGACGAACTGTATGGCGCAGTACGTCGCCCAACAAATCACAGGTGCAACACACCTGGAAATTGGCATGGATTTAAGCCTCGTGATGACAGCAGGAACCGCCAAGTCCTTCATCACCCTGCTGGGCAAACCGTATCTGGCACGGCAAAATGGTCAGTTGGTAAATCGCGCATTGGGTGCGGATACCGTACAGGTCCCGCTTCCGCATGACGATGTGCTGGCGATGGCGATTCCCTGGGGTGATCTCGAAGTTTCGTATCGCTCTACAGGAATCGGTAATATCACGACGTATATGATCATGCCGCCGTTACTCATCCGAAGCATGCGCCTGACTTCGCCCCTGATTACGTTCTTGATGCGAAACAGCGCCACTCGTGGTTTGGCAAATCGGCTGGCGGAGTTGGTTATGCGCGGCCCCAGTGAAGAAGACAGGCAAACACTGGCGACAGTCATCTGGGCGCGGGCACGAAATGCAGCGGGGCAAGTTGCTGAAGCATGGCTGGATACGCTGGAAGCCTATCAGCTCACAGCGGCGGCAGCAGTTCCAGTGGTTGAGCATATTCTGCAACACCAGCCCATCGGCGCATTGGCTCCAGCACAAGCCCTGGGTGCTGATTTTCCGCTGCGCCTACCCGATACGCGGCGCTACGATTCGCTGGAAGCCTTTGAGCAAGCACAGCAAGCTGCATATGCAAATAGATCCTAGGAATGGCGCACAAATTCGCCATCTGTGCCGATGATCTGTTCATACAGCATGTCATCGTCTACCGAACCATCACTCAGCCGCTGCCGCAGGCGGATCAATTCTTCGTCCGATAAATCGCGCAGCACTTCATCGAGGCGATCTCGCTTGCGCTTCTCCTGTTCTTCATAGGTGACAGTGCGTTGATCTTCGCGGTACATGCGCCAGACCACGCTCATGCCGACCAACAGCGGCAGTGCAGAGACCATCGCCAGTGCAAACAACCACCCACTTTCGACGGTATCAGCAGAAATAATCAAAAATGCCAGATACGCAATCCACATTGAGACAATTATCGCGGCTTTAAAATTCCCGTTTTGCACTGCTTCCTCCCGGTTATCGGTGGCTGTATTCGCCATCAGTCCCAAGCAATTCTTCGTATAACAATTCTTCGGTGAGCGTGCCATCGCTCAGGCGCTGCCGCAGGCGGATCAATTCTTCGTCCGATAAATCGCGCAGCACATCATCCAGTTCATCTCGTTTGCGTTTCTCCCCGAAAAATTCTTCGGAGATGCTGCCCCTGCTAGCCTGCTGCTTCACCAGTGAGCCATCCCCCCAATTCCAGACAAAGCCCGTGACCATCACCCCAGCCCCCAGCATGAACAACAACACCGGGACAATTGTCCCGCCTAAATCACCGAATACGGTGACAACGACGGTAGCGATCATCAGCGCCACCCAGATAAATCGCGTCAGTTCTACGCGCTGGTTACTATCCATGGATTAACTCTCCGTCTTCGCCAATGAATTCTTGATACAGGGCATCATAGCTAATCTCACCATCTTTTAACTGCTGACGCAACTTCAACAATTCGTCGTCGCTCAAGCGTCGCAGTGCCTCGTCAATTCGGTCTCGCTTCTGCTTTTCCGGGTCTGCTGTTGTATCATTGTCGGATGATGCTTTTTCATTTGGCTGTCCAAACCAGATGAAGCCCGTGACCACAAGCCCACCCACCATCAGCGCCAATTCCAGGGGAATTGCAACAGGGCGCAATCGGGTAACAATCCCTACAGCAATCAGCGCAATCAGCAACGTAACCCAGATGAAACGTGTCAGTTCAATTTTGCTTTTCATGGATGAACTCCCCATCATCTCCGATTAACTGCTGGTACAACATCTCATCGCTAGCCACTTTGTTGATGCGTCATCGTCCAACCGCCTCAAACAAAGGCAAAACGCATGTTTACTCAAGAAACGAACATGAATTTGGATTGTTACACACTACGCAATTCTAAGCCGGATTGTTGCATCGCACTGTAATTTGCTATCATTTTTATAGTGTTGGGATGCATAAGCGCAGGGCTTGTGGTAAGCTATCGCCATAATTATTCCATTTACCCCCAAAATTTAGAACTCTCTGGGAAGCAGAGTGAGAAATAGCACGCCATGATCGGCACGAAACTCAACAAGCGTTATGAGATTCTAGACCTGCTAGGAGAGGGCGCGACCTCTACCGTATACAAAGGGCGCGATACGCTCCTGCGGCGTGAAGTTGCCCTCAAGATTCTGCACCCTCATGTGCGAGATACCACCCGTGAACGCTTCTTCCAGGAAGCAATGGCAGCCGCCCAGTTAAACCATCCGAACATCATGTCCATACATGATCGCGGGGTGGATAGCGGGCGCGATTACCTGGTGGTGGAATATGTACAGGGTGATCCGCTAACCAATTATATTCCATCTGCGCCAGAGACGGTGGTTGTCCTGGGGATTCAGATTGCGCGGGCGCTGCATTATGCCCATGAGCGCGAGATCATCCACCGCGACATCAAACCCGCGAACATCATGGTCACGCCAGAAGGAACCGTGAAAATCATGGATCTGGGGTTGGCGCTGCCGCGTGAGGCCAAGCGTGTGACCGCACCAGGGATGGTGATTGGCACGCCGGCTTATATCTCGCCGGAGCAGGCCAAGGGAAAAACGCTGGATCGCCGCACAGATATTTACTCGCTCGGTATCGTTCTCTATGAGATGGCTACCGGGGAACTGCCCTTCAACGCCGATGATATTACGGCGCTCCTGTTGCAGCATGTGCAGCAAGCACCACCGCCGCCGCGTCTCATTTCACCGGAGTTGCCCATTCCGCTGGAAAGCGTCATTTTGAAGTCGCTGGAAAAAGACCGCGCTCGCCGCTTCCAGACCTGCCGTGGGCTGGCGGATGCGCTGCAAGCCGTCTTCAGCCGAGACAAAGTGAATATTCCCCCAGCATTTGGCGAAGATACCAAGCCCCCTGCGAAACCGACTGCGGTCAATGAAGGGGTTGCCGAAGAAGAAGAGGAACGCAAACCTGCCTACACAGGGCCGATGATCCGTGTCGTGCTGGCAGATGACCATGCATTGCTGCGCCGTATGCTGGTGAGCTACTTGCAGAGCAATGAAGACATCATCATCGTCGGCGAAGCCTCGGATGGTGATATTGCGCTGGAACAAACGCTGGCAAATAAGCCCGATCTATTGCTGCTTGACCTCAATATGCCGACGCGGGGCGGGCTGGAAGTCCTGCCAGAAATCCGCAAGCAAGCACCGGATGTGAAAGTGCTGGTGCTGACCGGGCGCGATGACGACCATTACATCATGCGGGCGCTGCGTGCTGGTGCGAATGGCTACGTCCTGAAAACATCGGACGAAGCAAACCTGCTGGATAGCATCCGTAAAGTGATGGCAGGGGAAATGGTGCTGGGTCGCGGTATTGCGGAAAAAGTGGTGACGGGGCTTCTGCATGGCAGTGACGGCAATCGCCTGGATGATAAAGAATTGGATGTGCTGCGTTGTGTGGCGGCTGGCATGGATGATGAAGCCATCAGCGCACGCTTACAGCTTGGTATGACCGAACTGATTGAGATTCATGCGCGGGTGCTGGATAAGGTCGGGGCGCGGGATCGCAACTCCGCAGCGCTGAAGGCCATCCGCAGCGGTTTGATCTTGATCGAAGATTTGCAGGATATGCTCTAGCAAGAAATACGATGGGCGCGTCTACTGGCAATCCATCATGAACGCGCCCGCATCTGAATCGATTACACTTCGTCTTCACTCCCATAGAGGGCGCGGTACTCCTCCTCCGTGACGAAGGTGCCATTCTCGATTGTCTTTTCAATCATTCTGCGATTGCTATCAAAGCGCAGCAGCATCTCTGCCGCGAAGGGGCAGCGCTGTCCGCGTGCTGTTTTACGCACAAAAAATCCACTATCATCCTCTTCACGGGATAACTGATTTTTCATGTCGATGCGTACCCGCACAATTTCTTTGCACATCTTGGGCTGCACATACAAATACAGCGCGTCGTCCTGGGGTGCGCCTACACCGCCAAAGAGATTCTTCAAGAAGTTCATACTCGTTTCCTCTGCTCTCTCGCCAGCCTCATCAGGAGTATCTTAGCGCACCCTCGCAAAGAGTTTGAGGGGTAATGCAGCCGAGGGTACTGGCATGGTTTTACCTGAACCACGTCTCACGCAGAAGTACCAATATTCAGGACAGAACGGTTCATGACGAACACCTCATTCAACAAAATGAGTGGCTATGAACAATCAATTCGCAACAAATAGCGGAGGCTCTGCGGCAATGGTAAGATTAGTCATCATTCGCAGGATAATCCGAAAGAACCGCATTCAATGCCCCCGGTTTATATCTCGTATCGTTCAAACGATGCTGCCGTTGTCCAACAAATTGTAACACGCTGCTTGCAAACCTATGGTTCCTACAGTGTGATCCTGCACCCGGAAGACACGAAACCCGATGATACCCGCCTCGAAATACACATCGACAACCTGATCCACACAGCCAGTACTGTCTTACTTGTTGTCGGCAACGAATGGGCAGGGTTGGATGAATTCGGACGCTTTAAGCTGTCCACTGCGGATGTCCCCGTCCAACCGGAGGTCAAAGCTGCAATGCGCAGCAACAAGCAAGTGATCGTTGTATTGGTCAATGGTGCGGCGATGCCAGCGCCAGAACTTGTGCCGGAGGATTTGCAGGGCATTTTTGGCTTGCCTGTCATCGAACTGCGGCAGGAGTCGTTCCGCGCAGATTTGAATCAACTCATTCATCCGCCGACGCTATTGGGGCATCTGCGCTATTTCTTCTCATTGGAATGGTTGAATTCCCGTATCCGGGACGGTGACATGAATCCGTGAGGTCGCTTGTCCGGTATTGAAACCAACGCAAACGCATGGTTTTTAGGTTAGATTTCCACCAGTAAGGACAACACCTGTGTCACCCGCCTATGGTTGTTTCTGTACATTTTAGTGACATCGTGCCGTTGCAATGTTGTTTCTCGTAGGGGCGTGTCCACGACGCGCCCGCTGGCCTAAAAGCGGGTTCGACATGATCGAACCCCGACACCCCTTCTTTATGCGGCACGATGTCAATGAACAAATTCCGTCCCAAAGATAGCAAAATGTACATATGGTTGTTTCGGACGAGGCAGGCCTCGTCCCTACAATGTGATCTGTTAAGAACCGAAAAAAACTGCCAATGAACAGGACGCTAATACCGGACAAGCCTTTTGAACATCAGACACAAGCCATGCATTTGCGAGAAGAACGCTTCACTTGACAACCATGGGACTGAAGATGTTCAGCCCGTGCCAATAAACACGTAACCTATGCGGATCATCCGCCGATTCTCTTCGTGTCCTTCGTGGTGAAAGATCGTTTCGATGCGATAAAATTGCGGATTGATTAACGCTCGAACAAGCGCATCATGTAGGTGGTATTCAAACCCTGGCTTTCGAGGTGGGCTTTCAATTTGCGCCGCGCATCATGGATGAGTTTGTAGAGCGCGTTGCGATTCGTCCCCATTCTTTCCGCGACAACATCCATCGGCACACCATCCAGGGCAACCGCTACCAAGGCCTGATACTGGCGTTCGGTCAGCGCGGATTTGAACGCATCATCAATTTTTTGCAGCACATCATCGCGCTCGGCAGCTTGTTCGGGATTCGGTGGAGCATCGCTCACGAGGTTGGATTTTGCCGCGATGAAATCACCATCAGCGGTCAATTCATCCAGGCTAAAGTTTTTATAGCGGGCGCGGCGCAGGGTGCTAATCGCCAATCGTACCGCGATTTTATTTGCCCAGGTGGTGAAACGGCTCTCCCCCCGGAACGAGTCCAGGTTCGCCATCACGCGCAGCACAGCATCTTGCGCCATATCCCCCGCCATCGCCTGCAATTCTTTCGGCGCAAGGTCACGCAAATCGCTGCGATCCTGGCTGAGATAATAATAGATGCTGCGGTGAAGCCGCTTGCGCAGGTCTTCCAATGCGGTTTGCTGGTCACCCTCTTCGTCACGCAGTGCCGCCAGCCATTCTTCGTTGGTGCGTTCGTCCGCCATGATTGTCCGTTATCTCGCAGTACCAATACAAATGCCCGCTGTTAACGGTTTTCACAGCGAACGCGGAGAGTGCTTTTTTGGGTTGCCATCGTCCAGCCGCTATGCTGGTGCAAATGTCACCCGGACAACCAGATAGCCCAGGCGAATATCATCACCATCGCGCAAGATACGTGGCTGCTGCGCGACCAGACGCTGCCCATTGAGGAAAGTTCCGTTGGCGCTGTCATTATCCACGATGTGCAATGCACCATCACGGCGCACAATGCGGGCATGTTTACGCGAAACGCCCTGTTCCAAACCGTTTGCGTCCGTCAAATCCACCGGGGGCGCTTCATCGCTGTTCGGGTCTTTTCGCCCAATGACTACTTCATCAATCTGATTCGCGTCGAAAACGTAGCGGTTGCCACTTTCAACAACATCTAAGATCAGATTCATTGCGCCATTAAAACGGGCGGATCCCCATTTTGGCGTACCTTCTTCATAATCGGTATCTTCGTAACGACGTGTTGAAGTTTGCTTAACCACTGCTGACTCCAGGAGTCGCCCGCAGCGGTCACAGATCGTCACATCATCTCGGTTTTCATGACCGCAGTGTGGACATAACATACTACCCTTGCCCTCCCAGATGTTCTGCATGATGTTTCACAATTATAATCTTAATACTGAAGACGGGCAACGGCAAACACACCCAGTTCTGGGCATTGGTTGGTATCTATTCCGTTCCATGCGATGCTCTTGCATCATGATCTTTGGGGTACAATGCGAAACAAAGGTATCAGCAAAGCGCTCACCATGACGAGAGAAACTTCACCAATAACCCAATCCACGCTCAGGCTCTATGCTCGCTACTGGATTCCCCTTCTGATCCTTGCCATAACGGCTGCGCTCATCTGGGTGCTGCTCCCGCGTGATACACAGCCCCAGGTAAGCATCAGCGAGTTGGCGGCTTCCGTGCAAAATGGGGATGTCTACAGCATCACCGTCGTACAAGATACCCGTATCGAAATAGAATACTGGGATGGCAGCCGCGCCGTAGCGACAAAGGCCAGAGGGCAGGCGCTGATTCCCATGCTGGAACTCAGCGAAGATGTCTATCCTTTTGAGTACCAGGAAATAGGCGGCACAACGGTGATGGATGTCGTGCTGGCTGGTCTGCCGTTGATCCTCTTTTTGCTGGGAATCTTCCTGGCATATGCGGCCTATGTCTACTGGTCGCGGGCAGATCAAGCTGGCTAGAGATAGTCTTCCGTCGTGACCGCGATTCCCTGTTCGGCTAGCTGCTGAATAACTTCCGTACTGTAGCCCAACTCACCCAGTAGTTGCGCCGTATGCTCCCCGATGCGCGGTGCTTCCGTCCGCAGGCCGAAATCATCCCCTTCGACGCTTAAAGGTAAGCGCGGTAACTTTGTGCTGCCACCAATGGGCAGTTCTACTTCCAGCAGGCTGTTCCCTTCGTTGAGCTGCGGGTCATCAAACAGATCTTCCGGGCGGGCAATCGGCGCAAACGGAATCGCCGCTTCGTCGCATTTGGCGATGATCTCTGCTTTGGGCATACTGGCAAAAAATTGTTCCAGTTCTGGCAAGAGCCAATCCCGTGCTTCAATGCGTGAATTATTCGTCGCCAGTTCATCCCGTGCCAGCAAATCCGGCCTGCTGAAAACTTCGCAAAAACTCGCCCAGTGCTTGTCGCTGGTGATTCCCACAAAAACCTGATGCTTGTCTGCTGTGGCGAAGGTGCGGTAAATTGCCCATGCGCTGACGCGGGCGGGCATAGGAGGGACTTCCACCTGGGCGATGGCGCTGTAGGCCATATGCTGCCCCATGATGAAGGCCGCCGTTTCATAGAGGCCGTTCTTCACCAGCGTGCCTTGCCCGGTTTTTTCTCGCTCAATCAAAGCAACCAGCACCGCCATTGCGCCGTATGTGCCGCCCATAATATCCACCACAGAAGCACCCGCCCGCAGGGGCTGCCCCGGAGGGCCAGTCATATAGGCAAGGCCGGACATCATCTGCACGACTTCATCCAGCGCGGGACGCTTCTCATATGGCCCCGGCATGAAACCCTTGAGTGAGCAGTAAATCAGGCGAGGATTCAACTTGTGCAGCGGTTCGTATCCCAATCCCAGGCGATCCATGGTGCCGGGAGCGAAATTTTCAATCAGCACGTCCGCACTGCCGATCAACTTCAGCACAATTTCGCGGCCTTCATCAGTCTTCAGATCAACCGCGATGCTCTTTTTGTTGCGATTGAAAAAGGTGAAGTACCCCGTTCCGAAGCCCTTTAAGCGCCGGGTATCATCCCCTGCGGGGGCGCGTTCAATACGGATCACTTCCGCACCCATATCTGCCAGCGCCAGCCCCGTCATCGGCCCCATGACGGCATGCGTGAATTCCAGCACGCGCAAGCCTGCCAGCGGAAGTTCAGATGTGCCTGTTGGTTCTGCGTTCAAAATTGAATTGTCCTTACAAGAAAGATTTTCGCATGGATACAGATGCGACCCCGCATCCCCCTACAACTGATACGTCCCGTACTTCTTCAGATATTCCACCAACCCGCCAGCATTCAAAATGTCGATCATCACCTGCGGCATTGGGGTCGCTGTGTAGGTATTGCCGCTGCTGATATTGGTGACAACCCCCTGTTCCAGATCAACCTGGGCTTCATGCCCCATCTCGAAATCATGATCCGCAACTTCGACCACGGGCAGGCCAATATTAATGGCATTGCGGTAAAAAATCCGCGCAAAGGAACGCGCTACCACCACACTGACCCCAGCGGCTTTCAATGCAATCGGGGCTTGCTCGCGTGATGACCCCGCGCCGAAGTTCTCCCCCGCGATCAGAATATCCCCCTGCTGCACCCGGTTGCGAAATTCCGGGTCAAGGTCTTCCAGGACGTGCGCGGCAAGCTGGCTCATATCAAGCGTCTTGGTATATTTTCCGGGGATGATGCGGTCTGTGTCGATGTTGTCCCCGTAGACATGCGCTTTTCCGGTCAGCATTAGAGCATCTCCCATTCTGCGGCAGAATCCAGTACATCCGCCGGGTTGGTAATTTCACCTGTGAGCGCAGAGGCCGCGACAACCGCAGGCGATCCGAGGTAAATTTCAGCGTTGGGATTGCCCATACGCCCTCTGAAATTGCGGTTGGTGCTGGAAATAATCACCTCACCATCAGCAGGAACCCCGCCCAATGTGCCGACGCAGGGGCCGCAGCCAGAGGTGATGATGGTTGCGCCAGCGCGGGAGAGCGTGGCAATCGTGCCATCTTCCAGGGCATCCGTATAGACTTTGCGTGAAGCCGGAGCGATCAACAGACGTACACCATTTGCGACGGTCTTACCCGTAAGTACACGGGCTGCCATCTGCAAATCTTCCAGCCGTGCATTGGTGCAGGAACCAATGAATGCCTGATGCACTTTCTTACCGAGCGCTTCATCAATATCGACAACATTGCTCGGCAGATGCGGCACAGCGATTTGCGGCTTCAGGTCAGATACATCGAATGTATGGCTGATGGCATACTGAGCATCGGCATCGGAATAGGTCGGTTCCCAATCGTACCAGAGTTCCAGCCCGGTAGGATCAACCAACCCGGTTTTTGCGCCCATCTCCGCTGCCATATTCGCCAACACCAGACGACTCGCCAGAGTGAAATCACGGATCGCCTCACCCGTGTATTCAATCGACATATACGTCGCCCCCGCAATACCGACCTTGCCCACCAGGAACAGGATCAAATCCTTCGCCGTGATACCTGCCGGAAGCTGCCCCACCAATTCCAGGCGAATGGTCTCTGGCACTTTGAGCCAGGTCTTACCCGTGAGCATCACCGCCGCCAGATCCGTTGAGCCAACCCCGGCTCCGAACGCATTTAATCCGCCATAGGTCGGTGTGTGGCTGTCTGCCCCCAGGAAGAGATCCCCAGGTTTGACATGCGCATGTTCAACCATCAATTGATGGCAGATGCCTGTGCCGACATCATAGAAATGATTGCCCATCTCCGCAGAGAATTCGCGCAGCATCCGATGTAGGTTGCTGATGCGCTCATTGGGGGCAGGCGTGGCATGATCCAGAATCAGCGAGACGCGGGAAGCATCCCACAGTTCTGTGCCGCCCATCTCCCGGAAAGACTGAATGGCAAAAGGCCCCGTCGCATCCGTCGCCATCACGCCATCGACATCTACAATAGCGAGTTCTCCAGCGTGGACGGATTTTCCAGCCTTTCGGGATAGTAATTTTTCTGCGGTAGTTTGTCCCATAATTAACCTACCAATTGATAGAGCTTACCCGGTAAGGGCTGCCCGATGAGCATTTGTAAATTGCGTGAGACTTGCGCGACTCTGGCAATATCAATCCCGGTTTCGTAGCCCATCGCATGCAGCATGTTCACGGTATCTTCCGTAGCGATATTCCCCAGGGCATCCGGGATGAAGTTGCAGCCACCCATACCGCCGAAGGCTGTATCGAAGCGCGAACAACCCGCTTCAATAGCGGCAACAGCATTTGCCATGCCCATGCCGCGTGTATCGTGCAGATGCAGAATAATCGGCACATCTCCAACGATGGGATTCAGGGCTTCCAGCATCGCTTTGATCTGACGCGGATTCGCCATCCCCGTAGAATCCGCCAGCGCCAACGATTCAACACCCAATTCCAGATGACGCTTCGCAATGTCGATCACGAGTTCCTGCGTCACATCGGGTTCATAATAGCCGAAGGCACATTGAATTCCGGCGCGGATATGTAAGCCGAGTTCGTGCGCGGTCTGTGCCATCTGCCGGAAATTCACCATCGCTTCTTCCAGGCCGACGTTGGCATTTTTGCGGCTGTGGCTGTCGCTGGCGGAGACGGACATATCCACATGCGTCAGGCCAGCTTTGGCAGCGCGTTCTAACCCTTTGTGATTCAGCACCAGGCCGCTGTAGGTCACGCCGTCGCGCTTGTCAATTCCAGCGCAGACTTCTTCCGCATCTGCCATCTGCGGCACATATTTAGGATGCACGAAGGATGTTACCTGAATCGAGCGAATACCTGCATCGACCAGCGCATGAATCATACGAATTTTTTCTTCTGTGGGGATGGTGGTCTTCTCCCGCTGGAGACCATCACGCGGCCCCACTTCGATGACTTCAATGAATTCGCTCAAGGCGAAACCTCCCTCATTGCATCGGCTGAATCCCTATTGTCATGATGATAACACTTTTAAGATACAACTTCAAATCATATGGCAGGGAACCATGCCCGTGCAGAAGCTGGTCGCCGAGGATTAAAATCCCCGGCTACAAAAGACCCAAACCCACTAAAGGGGTTATAAAGATGTTCTACTAATCAGAACCGTTTCCAAGCGTCCCTTTAGTGGACGCACAACCTCGTGTAGCCGGACGTTTTGAACGTCCGGCGGCGCTGGGTAGCAAGAAACGCATGTTGCAGAAGAGCATTTAACTTGACAGGCATGGCTCGTGCAGAAGCCCGCCCCTACCGAATAAACTGTAGGAACGGGACTTCAGGCTTGTATGTGTTGCAAAGATCTATCTCAGCGCACTGTGAAGGCGCAGCTTTCCTGCACGAAGGGGTTCGGTGTGCCGGGACCGAAGAACTCCAGACCGTCCGTAATGGCGCTTTCCCAGGTCATAGTGAACTGAATTTCATAGTCGCCAGCCGGGAGTGGGCCATAGGGTACATACCAGTATGCGACATACTGGCTGGATGCCGGGACAATTTCATCCACAAAATCGTTGATGTTCTGTACTTCGTCCCCATTCACGCGGATGTCATAACTCACGGCATCAATGTGATCCTGCACCTGGGCTTCTGTGCCGGCGAACCACGCCCACCAGATGTCAATATATGTACCATCGCGCAGGCTGGTCGGAGCCGGGATACCATAATTCGGTTCATCACAGAAGGCAAAGACGTTGGCACCGTCCACCGTCGCCAGATCAACGGTAGGCGCTGTGGTGGGGGTGCGTGCTTGCTGTGTGAGCGAAGTGGCTTCGGGTGTGAAATCTTCCGGCACAACCGTAATCACCCGCGAGTCGGTTGCGTTTGCTTCTGGCGTTCTCAACCCACCCGCAAGTGCGGTTGCTGTCTGGAATACAGACGAACCTTCGATCACGGGAACACCTGCGAGGACGCTCTCTGTCGGAGTACGTTCTTCTTGCGCTTCCGCTTCATCTTCTGGCGTGCCTGTCCGCACCTGTGCCGGAGCCGTCGGCGTGACATTCCCCAGCGGAACCAGCGCCGTCGTGGGCAGTGGAGTACCGAGCGCCACCGAAGTTAAATTCGGGGATGCGGTACTCGTCGGGAATGGTGTAGACGACGGTTCTACGCGGATGAAGCTGGAAGCAATCCAGCCTTCGCGCCCATCTTCCAGCCGGATATTGAACCAGCTTCCATCGCCATTCTGCCCGATGATCTGCACACCTTCCCCGGCTGGCAGCGCTGTCAGAATATCGTATTCTGTGCCGGGGCCTTGCCGCACGTTAATCGCCTGGGTTGCGTTTACAATCCCGAAGACAGTCGGTGTCAGGGTTGGTGTCTCGCTCAGGGTTGCCGTTGGCGGAATGGCGGTTTGCGTTGGTGTAAAGGTGAACGTTGGCAGCGGAGTCCGCGAGGGTTCCGGTGTTGCCGTGACCAGTGGTGTCAGGCTTGGGATCGGCTGAAAAGTCGCTGTCGCCGGAATCTGCACCACTTCCTCAGCCGGGGCAGGGGTACAGGCTGCGAATGCAATGGCAACGCTCAGAAGCACAATGATCAGATGCAAGGAGAATCGTTTCATAAGAATTCGCATGCACTCTAGGTTTCATGATTGGCACAATGATATTGCATCCCATTGTACCCGCGTTGCGCAAATTCGGCAGGGAGAAGGGTGTCCTACGGTGGGCAATCGCCGTGAAATGTTCTTTAAACCAAGCGAAGACACAATTTCTGCTTTCGGTTATTTCGGGCACGACATGTCGTGCCCCTACGATTTTCTTCGTGTCCTCCGTGGTTCAAAACAATTTTGATTTGATGGTTGGATGTAATGCGCCAAATCCGAAGTTGCCAAAATATTGAAACAGACCTGGCAACGATCAGTTGCTCGTTTGACCCTCTCCGTCGATAATACAGACAGATGCATTGATCACGAGCGAGAAGGGTATTTCATGAGACGACTGCTCTGGCTGGCGTTGCTGCTGTGGCTGCTGGCGATTGTGCCGCTGGCATTGGCACAGGAAAACGAAGACCTACCGCTGCAATATACCTTCATTGACGGTACAACCTTCAATTATCCCGTCGATTTTTCGATCTACGACGAAGAAGATGATGGCGTGTTCATCGCCAATGATGTGACCGATATTTACGTTTTCACCCTCTACGAACGCTCCCTGGCAAGCAATAACATCACCAATCTTCCAGAAGCCATTGATGCCTTCATTGGGGATAACTGGGACTACGAGCCTTCGGATGCGGTTGCGATGGAAGTTGGTGGGCAGGAAATTGCCCGCTTCACATACTACCCGGAGAACAGCAGTGGCAACGAGTTTGAGCGCACACTGTATGCGATGTATGTGGGCGAAAATGGCACCATTGCCATCGTCAGTGTGATTCCAGTGAATGGGCGAGATATAACGGAAACAGAGCGCGTGCTGCAAATCCTGGAGACCGTTCGCTATGTGGATACCAGTGGCGGCGGCACGGTGCTGGGGAATGCGGTTGATTTGCCGAATGCTGCGCTGATCGAACATCGGGATTCGTGGCAAGCGACCTCGCTAGAGGAAGGCGTGCAGATCAACAGTGAAAACACACGAATGAGCATTCAAGTTTTTACGCCGGAAGAAGTACGAGAACGGGGCTTTAAGACTGATTCAATTGATATACTTTATGGCCTCTTCGCGCCTTTTGATGAGAATATCGGCTTCGATAGTTCGCGGCTGGCGTTCCCGCAGCTAGCAGGCCGTGAGGTCACACGCTATCGCTTCACGGATGTACGTGATGGGGAGCGGGTGGAGCATCTGTTCCTGGTCTTCGAGATGGACAGTGGCCTTTTTGTCTTTGTGGATATTGCCACGACAGACCCGCTGTATCGTGATGAAGTTGCGATTGAAGAAATGCTGCTGACGATTCGCATGCAGGGAGAGCCGCCGCCGTATCGCCTGATGATGCAGTCATCGTATAACCTGCAAACGGGCGCGACGGTGCGCTTCCCCAATAACTGGACGGTACTCGAAGGCGACAACGATGCCATTTCCATCAACAGTGTGGAATCGAACCTGTTTGTGTTGATTTACACAGAAGCCCAGGCGCAGGAAAATGGCTACCTGGACGGTGATCTGACAGACTCGCTGCTGGCAATTCTTTCGCCGCTTGATGAAAGCCTGTCCTTCACTCGTGATGATGTTTTCCCCATCACGCTCGATAACGGCAATGAAGCGGTGCGCCTGGACTACCGAGAGACGAACGATTCTGGTGTTTCGTATGATCGTATCGTGGTGGTGCAGCGCCTGCAAGATGGGTCGATTGTCTTCACGGGACTGGTTCCGCAGCCGGGTCTGGATGAAATCACGCCGGAAATGGAAGCCGTTACCATCGCCATCATTGGAACGATCCGCACCAGGTAGCGGAAAAACGACAACCATCACAGAACAAACCGTAGGGTGTAGTAACGCCGCACCCTACGGCTGATGTTGTCCGCATCCGTGACGGACTGGTACAGCGGCTTATGCCATTTCTGGCTCAAGCCCCGTTAGCGTCTGTTCAATCAGATCAACCGCTTCTTGCAGTGTCTCTGTATCGAAGGCCAGCTTCGCCCCCGAAGTTGCGTACAATTCCGGCAGCGTGACCGTACCACCGAGTTTGAGTGCTTCCCGGTAGGCTGCCAGCGCGGATGCCTGGTCTTTCAGCGCATTCGCCCAGACCTGCACCGCACCCAGTTGTGCCAGACCATATTCAATGTAATAGAACGGCACATGGAAGATGTGCAACTGCCGCCGCCAGCGATTCAGGATGAAATCTTCGTAGCCGCTCCAATCCACACCCTTCATGAAGCGCCCCCATAGTTCCAGCCATTTTTTGTCACATTCTGCCGGGTCAGTTGCCAATTCATGGTTGGTATAAATCCAATGCTGGAAAGATGCCACCACTGCCATATAAGGCCAGAAGAGCAAGATCTTCTTCAGGTGTGAAGACATGAATCGCCGTGCTTCGTCGTCATCAAAGTAGCCACCCTGTTCGGCGGTGATGTAGGGGGAAGCCAGTAGCTCCATCGCCATCGAAGCTACTTCGTTAAATTCCATCGGTGAGAAGCGCATTGGTGCGTAAGGAAGATTTGCGCCAGAGAACACATGGAAGGCATGACCTGCTTCGTGCAGCAGGGTGCGCACATCCCCTTCCAGGCCGACGGCGTTCATGAAGATAAAAGGACGCTGCGACAGCGGAAAAGAGGTGCAGTATCCGCCAGGGGATTTGCCTTTGCGGTTTTCCAGGTCAAGCAACCCTTCGCGGCGCATCGTCGCAAAATATTCGCCCAATTCCGGGTCAACCTGCTTGAAAACTGCTTCGGTCTTGGCTTCAAATTCTTCGATGGTTTCATAGGGGATCAGCGGATCATAGCCGGGAAGTTCCACATCTAAATCCCAGGGGCGCAGTGTATCCAGGCCGAGCTTCTGGCGACGATCTTCATAGACGCGCTCTGCTGCTGGAACCACGACTTTTTCCACCGCATCAAAGAACGTCAGCGCATCCTCTGGTGTGTAGTCAAAGCGGCTGCGGCTCTTCCATGCATACTGACGGTAATCGTCCAGGCCAGCATTTTTGGTGATTTCTGCGCGGACTTCCATGAACTGCCGCCACAGGTCATTCTGTGCGTCACGGTCTTGCTTCATGCGCTCATGCATCAGCATCCAGGCTTTTTCACGCTTCTCACGGTCAGGGTCGGTGAAGACCTTACGAAGCTGCACCAGTGTGGTTTCCTGGCCTTCCCATTCCACCGTCTGCGCCCCGCTGATTTTGTCATATTCCATACCCAGATCATTCTCGCGGATTTGCAGCGGCAGATTCTCTTCGCGGAATAGTTCAATCTGTGCCTTGATGATGCGCATCGGAACGGCCAATTCTTCCGGGGCGAGGCCGCTGGCAACCAATTTGTTGTTCAGCGCAAAGCTGACCTTCTGTGCTTCTGGCTGAATGGTTGCCACGAAATGCTTGAACTTCTGCGCGGCTTCTTCGTCAGTGGTATCCAGGTCTTTTGCCACATACAGGCGAGACATGACTTCACGGAAGGTATACTGCACGATTGTCCAGGCTGCCAACCATTCCCGGATATTTTCCTCGTTCAGTTCCGTATTGAGCAGTTCCTGGAAATACGGTTGCCAATCAGCCCATTCCCATTCACGGGTGATTTCATAATCGGCAGGAAAATTCTGTAGCATCGGTCACTCCTCATGCAATAAGTCACTTTATGCGGTACATCAGATAGTTGGGGTAATAGTAGCTGAATCATGGAAAAATGCAAAATGATTTGAACTGCGAAGCCACAATGGATACAAAGAAATGGGTAGGGGTTCGACCGCAGCAAACACCGGGCGCGTCATGGACACGCCCCTACGAGAATCGTTCGTATTGATCTAAATCTTCGCCTGCCAGATGGGAATGTCGTATCCGTTGCGGAAGAAACCGTAGCGCTGATAGAGGCGCTGGCTGAAGGTGTTGCTCGCCTGGGTGTTTACCGTCATGCTGCGAACGCCACGATAGGCCATATTCTCCAGCAGATGATGCAGCAGCGCCGAACCGACTCGCTTTCCCTGGATGGCAGGATGCACTGCCAACCGTGCCAGGTGTCCGCTGTTTTGATGTTTGGTGCTGAGTTGGTAGCCCACCACCTGCCCATCATAAACAGCAATTGTGCTGCTCGCCGCCTGGCGCTGTGCTTGCCGTAATTCTCGCGTGCTAAGTTGCCATGCTGGATCAAATGCGGCGTGATCGACCGCAGCAATTTCTGCGATGTCTTCCAGATAACCGTTACGCACCTGCACATCGGTCACTGGAGTTTCCGGCAGGGGTTGATCGCCGCGTTGTAGGGTGACGACATCTTCGAGATACGAGAATGCCAGCTCCCCCAGACAGTTCAGGAGCCAGGGATTGATGACCAGAATGGATATTGTGTGCATACCTTCGGCGATGAGCGTTGGCAGCAGCGAACGCCAGAGAAGATTCATCACGCGAGTCGCTTCGCTGCGCTGCTGGATGGCAACCAACCGAACCCAACCGATGCCGCTGACAGAGGAATTGACTCCCATCACCCCGGCGAGGTGCTTGTCTTCGTACATCAGGTGAACGTGGTGAGGTTCCGAATCCAGCCAATGCCCCACCTGATACCAATCCAGGTGAGTATGAACGAGTCGGCTGTAAAACATCAACGACAGCACTTCAGAGCGGTGCTTGCGCTCATATTCGATGATTTCGATGGAATCCATTTATCGACGTTTCAAACGCTGTGCGTAGCTATGGACATTGATTTCGACGATTCGGCAAAGGCGCGGGTCAATCAGGCGGCTGACGACACGCGGGTTGATTTGTTTCATATCACCACTAAGCGTGATGATCGTTGGCAGCCGCCCCACGTAACGATAATCCAGGATTTGAAAGAGCTTCTCCTGCGTCCAGGGTTTGGCACTCTCTGTACCGAGATCATCCAGCACCAGCAGCGGAACATTGCGCACGCGGTCAAAGAGGCGGTCAAAGGTCGTTTTCGCATCCGGCGCGAAGGTTGTGCGCAGATAGTCCAGCAAATCCGGCACCGTCAGGAACAGCACTTCATCGCCCTGGTTGCGGCGCTCGTTGGCAATGGATGCTGCCAGATGGGTCTTGCCGCTGCCATAATCCCCGGTGAAGAGAATCCAATTCTCCGGGGTCTGCGCATATTGAAAAGCCGTGCGTGCCGCATGGGTCAGGCGCTGGCGCTCTTCCGGCGTGGCGCGAGTTTCCACATCAAAGCTGTCGAAGGTCATATGCGCATACATTGGCAAGCGCGAGAGTAGTTGATCCTGGCTGTTGGGCTGGTGGCTGCGGAAATCCGGGGCATCCAGCACCACGCGATGAATCACCGTGTTATCCATCAGCCGACTGCGGATGCGTCCATCCAGCGAATTGAGTTCGGTATTGGTAGTAATCACCGTTGGCTTGCGATTCGTATAGCGGTGATTGAGTAGCTGAAAGAGTTTTTCTTTTGACCATTCGCTAGGATTTTCTGTACCCAGGTCATCCAGAATGAGCAAACTGGTATTGCGCACACGCTCGAACAATTCATCGTAGGCAATCTCGGAATTGGGCGCGAAGGTGCTGCGCAGGTGATCCAGCAAATCCGGCGTGGTGATGAACAGCACCGTGTCCCCTTTTTCCAGGCGTGCATTCCCCACCGCCGCCGCCAGATGCGTCTTGCCCGTGCCATAGGTACCTTCCAGCAGCAGCCAGCCCTGCAAATCTTCCGCATAAGCCCGCGCCGCCTTGAAAGCAATTTGCAGCGACTGCATTTCCTTCACCGAGTAGCCAGGAATTTCCCATTCAAACGTCTCGAATGTTTTCTCCGCCAGAGCTTCCAGGTTACTCATTTTGCGCAGGCGATTCTGGCGTTCGGTATCCACTTCTACCGGGTAATTGGGGCAGCGGTAGAATTTCCCAAAACGCGGATCATCCACCGGAACATTGGCCTTGACCACGCCCAGACCGCCACAAATCGGGCAGGGTTGGTTCGGTACGGCAGGATCATGGCAGCGAATCTGGCTGAGGGTGGAAGGACCATTCAGCAGTTCACTCAGCGAAGTCGGACCAGTTGAGTCCAGCGAATGGGTTTGATCGTTGACCAGATCGCTCAAGCGTTTCATGGTTGCGTCCTTCCTGCTGCCAGCGCTCCAGAATTGCGCGGACGTATCTCCAGCTTCGTTTATTGCTCTCTACGGCGATTTTCATGGCATCTTCCAGCCATTCATAGGGGAACTCATTTTCCGCATCTTTGAGATCATCCACAATCATCGGCGTGATCTGCCCGATATTTTCTTCGTAGAGCCGGAAAATGGTGGGGCGTTCCGGCAGAATTTCCACGCGCTTCTCGGTATTTGGGATGAATTGCCCTGCCGCTATCTGGCGCACAGCAGCCTGCCCCTTGACCGTATTCATGAAGTAGAGCATCTCACCATCGACTTCGGCAGATAGCAGCACGCGATGTTCCAGCGCCCGTTGTAGTCCACGCTGCAAGGCGGCTTCAATGTCTTCTTCGATCACGCTGAGACCCTGGCGCAGTGCTTCATCTTCCAGAAAATCATCCCGCACGAGGTAGCGATATGTGCCGGATTTTTGCAGCAGCGCACGGTAACAAAACAGCACAACTTTCATCTCTGCCAGATCATCAACCAGCGGCAGCACATCACTGAAAAACTGCGTGTGGACCGCAACTGTATTCGGTTTGCCGGGGGAAAATCCCTTAAATGCGTTGGTCATTGGTTAGGCTTAGTTTTCCTGAAAGCGATCCCCGCCGATTTCGCGGGCTAGCTGGAGTTTCGCTTCAATGGCTCGTTCGATTTCTTCCGCATTGTCATAGTAATAGGCAATCGCAGCATATACATCTGCGATGTCAATCTGGTAGTGTGTGGCGACATCTGGCACAGATATACCGCCGTGAATATGCATCTGCGCCACCAAGTGCGCTTTCAAATGTGGATGCTCTGCCAGATAGCCTGTACCATCTCGGACAATCACATGGTTCTTCAAGATCATGTTCCTATCAGTCTACACCACATCTGGCGGCGGATCACTCCAAATCGCTCAAATCGACACGGCGCACGCTGGCATCCATGAATTTTGTTAGCGATTTCTCAAAATACAATGACACAACCCCGGTAGGGCCGTTGCGGTGTTTGGAGACGATCACATCCGCCTGATTTGGAAATTCCGTCGCTTCGTTGTATACTTCGTCTCTATATAAAAACAATACTATATCTGCATCTTGCTCAATGCTACCACTTTCTCGTAAGTCAGATAATACAGGTCGCTTATCCTGGCGTTGTTCGACAGCGCGAGAAAGCTGCGCGGCACTGATGAGAGGCACATCCAATTCACGCGCCAGTTCTTTCAGGTTACGGCTGATGAAGCTGATTTCCTGCACGCGGTTATTCTGGTACTGTCCGCCTGCATTCATCAACTGCATGTAATCTACCAGGATCAAATCCAGGCCGTGTTCGTGTTTCAGGCGGCGGCATTTGGTGCGCATCTCCATCGGGGACAACGCGGGGGTATCATCAATGAAAATGCGGAAGTTGCTGATGCGTCCGGCGGCTTCGGTGAACTTCGCGGCCTCGGCCTGATTCAACTGCGCGAGGCGTAACTTCTGCACATTGATGCCTGTTTCCATCGCCATCATACGCTGTACCATTTGCTCCACGCCCATTTCCATCGTGAAGATTCCAACCCGTCCGCCGAGCCGCCCCACGTTCATTGCCGTTGTCAGCAGCCAGGACGTGTTGTGACTCACGATTCCGTTGGCAATGTAGCTGTGGTTCTCCGGCACAACCAGATCGTAGCATTGCTGGATACCGTCGTCTTCAATGGAGATGATTTCATCCCAATAGAATTCAGGCTCAAGTAAGTGCTTGACTTCAGGTGCGTATTCTGCAATACGCGCTAGAACACCATAACTGGGTTTACGTTTGCCATTGAAGTATCGATATAGATTCGTTTTTTCAGTATGCGGAATAACAGACAAACGATTAGGCAGATATGGCACAACATCCAAATTGCCATTGCTCGTTTTCGGCAACAAATCATGGCGTTCTTGCTTGCGCATTAGTCGGAAACCAACTCGCTCATAGAAATTTCGAGCATTATTCCCTGTGATGCGAATACCCCACGCACCTCGATACTCATTGTGCTTATAGCTTAGTTTGGATACCACGCCGAATTTGAGTAAAAGCACATGAACTTGCCGAGCCAATGTCTCAGACGAAGTCATGAATTGAATATAGCCACACTGCGCCTCAGCATGTCCGTCTGTATCAAACAAACCTTGAAGGAATGCACGGCTACATGCTTCTGTACCTTGCATAATTACATCTGGAACAGTTTTCTCGTAGGCGTATCCTGTTACACCAATAGATTTGAGCCAGCGATAGAACACAACGCTACCTAATGTGTGGTCGTAGTTCATATTATGTCTCGCATGGAGTCCCAGTTCTGATGCCCAGTCGTAGAAGCACTGTACCAGTTCTTCGTCTGCGGAACTGAAGGAAACATAATTCTCACTGGTTAGCCCTCCATCACCTACAAGGAGACCCAGATAATACGCAAATTCTGGTGTTAGGTTGTGAGGTAAATTCGGTTGATGTGTATTTCGCCAGTTATCTGTTTCATAGTCCGATGCTGGTAGATCGACCTTTTCACCCCACAGTGACTCAATTCGCTCCACCGCGACATACGCACCTGGGCGCAAATCTGCCAGGGAAATCCATTCTTTCTCGCCTGATTTGTTCAGGATCAGCACACGATGGTTATGCGTACCAGATAGAGTGTATCCGGCGCGAGTGGTCAACTTGAGGCAGGGATACGCACCCGCATCATAAAAATGCGATGTCTGCTGTACCCCTTCGGGAGTCAGCACATCCAATTGCAGCGGATAATATACGCCGCCTTCATCATCTGGCTGCCCCGCTGTTTCTTCCGGTTTGAGGGATTCAATCGGCACAGTACCGCGTTCCGTATGGACAAGTGTCCCGGCGCGGACGCATTTTCCCATACCCGGCCTTGCAGCAAAGATCAGCAAATCGCTCTTCTGAAAACCACCGAGCAGCGCATCCAGATCCCGGAAACCAGACGGCACACCGGGCGATTCATTGCGGTGCTGGAGCATGTATTCCATGCGGTCATAGTAGGCGCTGAGGGCATCCCACATCGGCACAAACTCGCGGCGTACCTGGCTTTCGCCCACGCTGAACAGCCGCGACTCCGATTCGTTGATGACGGACTCGATGTTCAGAGTCTCATCCATCGCCAACTTCTTGATCTCGTCAGCAGTCGTCATCAAGCGGCGGCGGATGCTGGTACGTTCCACCAAGCGCCCGTAGACTTCCGCATGGACGGAAGTTCCGGTGTTGTTCACCAGTTGGATTAAGTAGGAACGTCCGCCGATGTCGCTGAGAACGCCTGCATTTTCCAGCTCTTCCGCCAGCAAAATATGGTCGATGCCGTCGCCGCGTGCATTGAGTCGTGTGAGGGCATCCCAGATATATTGATGCCGCAGCAGGAAAAAATCCGTCGATTTCAGAAAGGCCGCCAGCGTAATGAACATCGAAGGTTCCAGCAGAACGGAACCAATGACAGCTTCTTCTGCCTCCGGGCTGAACGGTGCGCCGGGGTCGGTGTTGATTTGGGGTGGTGTCGTCATATGCCTGAGCGCAAATCATTTGTCGGGATTACTCCTATTGTGATGCGATCAGCACATTTGAGCAAGTGTGACGATTGTCTTGCAAATTTGAAAATTCTCATGGTCGCAGGCTGTTGTGTCGATGAAGTTGCGGTATGCTTGCGGCGGTATCGTTCACCTACACTGCAAAGGTCAAGCATGACTCCTGATGACATCAAACTGATTGTGACCGACATCGCATTGGAAGCTGGCAATATCCTGCTGCAACATTTCGAGCAACCGCACCAGCACAACACAAAATCCGCCAGCATTGATATTGCAACGGAAGCCGACCATGCTGCTGAAGCCTACATCGTGGGCGAATTGCTGAAACATTTCCCGGATCATCACTTCGTGGGGGAAGAGGGTGGAGGGCAGGGCGCACTGATAGAAGAAGCTGAATATCTCTGGTTTGTTGATCCCATTGATGGCACAACCAACTATGCCAACAACATCCCGCACTTTTGCACCAGCATCGCATTGACGGATGCAGCGCATGTGCCGCAGGTTGGCGTGATTTATGACCCTATGCGGGATGAGATGTTCCAGGCTGTGCGGGGCGAGGGCGCAACCCTCAATGGACAGTCTATGCGTGTGACGAAAAAGATGGAACTCATCCAATGCGTAGTCGCCAGCGGTTTTGGCTACGACAAAGCCACCAATCCGAATAACAATGCTGCCCAGTGGGAAGCGATGTTCAAGAGGACACGCGGCGTGCGGCGCTTCGGTAGTGCAGCGCTTGACCTGGCATATGTGGCGGCGGGTCGTTTCGATGGCTACTGGGAGCGCAGCTTGAATCCCTGGGATGTGATGGCAGGAGTCCTATTGGTAGAAGAAGCAGGCGGTAGGGTCAGTGATTACAGCGGTGGAAATACGCCGCACCTGGACGAAGATGGGCGCTACCTCGCAACCAATGGTCACATTCATCAAGCCATGATTGAGGTGCTGCGCGAAAGCTACGGTTGGTGAGCTTTTGCTGATGTGAACAAAAAAAGCACCTCAACAAGAAGTGCCTTTTTGTGAAATGATCTTATGGTGATCTGGCTTTGTATCTATCCGAAAACAGTTCCTACAACAAGCATGTGTCGTAGGAGGTCGATCATGTCGAACCCGTCTTCAGAATATAGGGCGCGTCGAGGACACGCCCTCCGAAAATTCTCGGATTCAAAGCTTATTCGCCAGCTTCTTCGGTAGCTTCAGCCTGTTGTGCAGCGACTGCGTCCAGCACAGCCTGCGGCAGCAGTACATCGTTGATGACATGAACTACGCTGTTACCAGCGATGATGTCAACTTCGACAACTTCGACAACGTTGTTCAGGACAACGGTTTCGCCAACGAGGTCAATGCTGATACGGTTGCCTTCGAGCAGGGTATCCACTGCATCACCATCGAGGCCGACGACATCAGCAGCGAAGAAGTTCCCTTCGACGACATGGTAGGTCAGCACGGTGGTCAGGACATCGGTATTTGCCAGCAGCGCGTCTGCGGAAGTATCCAGGTACGCCAGCAGGTTGATGAATGCCTGGTCGGTGGGAGCGAAGATGGTGAATTGGCCTTCATTGAGGGCATCGCCCAGGCCAGCAGCTTCCACAGCAGCGCCGAGGATGCTCAGGTCTTCACGGGTGCTGAGGACGGCGGTGGTGCTGATGGGAGCCAGGGTGCTGGTCACGAGTTCCAGCGATGCTTCGTCAACTTCGCTGCCTTCGTTCGCCAGGGCAATCACGGCTACGTAGCGATCAAAGCCCAGGTCATAGAGGTAAGCAGCACCTTCCTGGTTACGACGTTCCAGCGCAACGCCCGTTGCAGCGGGGATATTCACACCACCGATGTCTTCAGTGATGGTGTAGCCAGAACGTTCCAGGTAGAAGTTCAGGGCTTCGTCTTCGTCTTCAAAGTCGCCAACGATCTGGCTGAAGGTAGCGGGGCCGGCAATGACGATAACGCTATCTTCGCCTTCCAAACGGACGAGGTCACTGGTGTTACTTTCCACAACGTCATAACCAGCGGGAATTTCAAATGTGAAGTCACCTTCATAGGTGCTGGATTCTTCCTGAGCCAAAGCCGGGGCAATGCTCAACGCGAAGAAAATGGCAAGCAGGACGAAAAAGCTCTTACGCATGGCGTGAATCTCCTCTTTTGATGGGATAGATATAGAGAAATGTTCACATGCATTTGTATCAACACTCGCCCGTTTCCGCAATTGGTTTGCAGACTCTTCATGATATTTTCATGCATTTTGCCGATTTACATTAAGAAGCGCAGAATTTTGCCGCCAGGATGGGCAGGATGAATGGATAGAAATGGTGCTTTGCTTTCGCCATAAGTGGGCTACAATGCAGGGCATCCACAGAAAGGTGAACAACACCCATGAAACCGATTCATTACGCTGCCCTGGTGCTGCTTGGCGCAATCTGGGGTTCTTCCTTCTTGTTGATTCGCATCGCTGCGCCGGACTTAGGCCCGCTGGTATTGATGGGTGGGCGGGTGTCGCTGGCCTTTGTTGCGCTGTTTGCCTATGCGAGTGTGCTGCGCAATGTGCCGGATTTACGCAAAGATTGGGCGAAATACCTTTTCGTGGGCACAATGAACGCAGCGCTGCCCTTCAGCTTGATTGCCTGGTCAGAATTGACTCTGACTTCTTCATTGGCAGCAATTATCAATTCCACCACGCCGCTTTTCACGGCAATGGTGGCGGCTTTGTGGATCAATGAAACGTTGACCGGGCGCAAAATCCTGGGGATTATTATGGGCATCCTGGGGGTGAGTATCCTGGTAGGCGGCAGTGCGTTGGAACTGAATGCTGAACTGATATGGGCGGCGCTGGCTTCGCTGGCTGCGGCGCTCTGCTACGGCATTGGAACCGTATTTGCCTCTCGGCATTTCACAGGCAATGCGCCCATGCATAACGCGATAGGGCAAATTTTCGGCGCGACGGTAGCCATGTCGATTCCGGCGGCGGTCACCATCCCACAGGCAAATTTCACGACGAGTTCATTACTCGCACTGCTGATGCTGGCGTTGATCGCTACAGCTTTCGCGTATCAATTGTATTTCTACCTGCTGAACAACGTCGGCCCCACGCGCACCGCCACCGTGACCTTCCTGGTTCCGGTGTTTGGAACGCTCTGGGGTGTACTTTTCCTGCAAGAGCGTGTCACACCGGGAATGTTGGTTGGGATGGCTGTGGTATTGACGAGCGTTGGCCTGGTGACTGGCGCACGGTTCAGGAAGCAATTCACGCGCCAACACGAACCCGCAGCAGGGTGAGATCGTTGTCAGTCGTCAGTTTTTGATTATTGCCAGGTAGGGGCATGACCTGTCATGCCCGAAAATGAAAAGCCTTACCTTGATGCGTATCTGTTTAGGAAGCGCCCGTGGTTGTCAAAGGGTTCGACAGGCGCGAACACCTGAACAAGATTCTTCCGCCGTCCTGAATCCTTTGTGTCCTTCGTGCCTTTGTGGTTCAAAATCCCTAAAAAACACCATGACTGATTCGCGTACTATTGCCCAAACCTCCACAATCCATGCCTTGCCGCGCTTGCTCCTCAATCATGCGGATGCCTGGGGGCTGACACTGCTGATTGGCGCGGTATTCCTGGTGCTGCATCCACCCATATCCGCACAAGGGCTGCTGCTGGTTGCCAGCCTGGGAATCTGTTACTGGTGGGGTTTCGCGCTCAATGATTACTTCGATGCGCCGCATGATGCTGAAGAGCCGAAAAAAGCGCTGCGAAATTTCTTCGTGCAGGTGCAGCTTTCGCGGGGGCGCGTGTGGCTGGTGACGGCACTTATTTTGCTGCCTGTGCTGTTGATCTTCGCGCAATTTGGCTGGTACGGTTGGTTGGTCTTTGGCGTGGGTGTGAGCGCGATGGTGGGCTACAGTACGCCGCCCTTCCGCCTGAAAAGCCGCCCCGGTTTTGATTTGCTGACGCACATGTTCTTTGTACAGACCTTCCCCTATTTCACCTGCCTTGCTTTGCTGCCCATCAACCCGCAGCCAATTGATCCTGTCTTATTGAGCTTCTTCTTATTGGGGTCACTCGGCGCACAGCTAGAACAGCAAATCCGTGATTACGAAGTGGACTCCCGCACAGACTCGAACTTCACCACGCGCTTCGGCTTATGTATTACGATCCGTTTGCTGCGGCTGGTGACAGGGCTGCTGATCCTGGTGGTGAGTGGCAGTATTTTACTTGGGTGGATTCCGCTGTGGATGGTTCCGTTTGCGCTGTTGGCTTCGCCTGTGATGCTGCATCGCTTCCTGCGAGAAGGAACCGCGCCGCGCTCCGAATGGCTGATTCGTTTCGCGCTGGCGGCCTGCATCCTCTATGCGATTATCCTCTGGGGAATATGGATGATTGGCGCGTTCTGAGAAGCGGCAATAAATCGTGCTTTTCCAACTGAAGACCGAAAACCAACGACTGACAATTTCATGTGACCAAATACTCACCTTTTACTTAGAACATGCATTCTGTTTGGTGCTATACTGTGTGTATCGGTTTATACGGTTTCAGGAGCAGGAAGCACCATGCATGATGTACCCCCATTTGACGGATTCTCCGAAGAGACTTTCGCCTATCTGCGTGACCTGCGCGACAACAACGATAAAGAATGGTTCGAAGCCAACAAAGATCGTTATATTGAACACGTCCGTACTCCGGCGGTCAGTCTGGTTGCGGCTGTTGGTATGGGCTTGCAGGAACATTTTCCCGCAGTGCATTACGATACGCGCACCAATGGCAGCGGTTCGCTGATGCGCATCAACCGCGATGTACGCTTCAGCAAAGATAAATCTCCCTATAAATCCAATATCGCTATGATGTGGTGGGAAGGTGCAGGCAAAAAGATGCAGAGTCCCGGCTTTGGTTTGCAGATCACACCGGAGGATGCCGGGTTGATGGCGGGGATGTTCGGCTTCGATAAAGCTATGTTGACGCAGTACCGTGAAGCGGTTGCAGATGAAGAACGCGGGCTGGCGCTATTGGAGGCCGTGGCAGCAGTGCAAGCGGCTGGAGACTATGTGCTCAATGGGGAGCATTACAAAAAGCCGCCGCGTGGATACCCGGCGCTGGAAGATGAACGCGAACCCTATATGCGCTATAACGCCCTCTGGGTCAATGCGATGCAAATCCCGCCTGCGGTGGTACAGGAGCCATCCTTTGCCGACTACTGCGTCGAGCATTTTGTGAAGATGGCTCCCATTCAGCAGTGGTTAACAACGCTTCGGATGTAGGTGTTATTGCTGCCCTACCGGAGCGATACCCGGCGTTGCCGTTGCCGTTGGTAGATTTGGATCAACGGTGGCGGGTGTCACATTGGGATCAACCGTGCCAATAGGTGTGGCAAGTCCATTGCAAACCGCCTGTGCCTCGCTTTGTTTCTGCACTGCGGATTGATTCTGTGGGGAGGTTTGTAGCGCTGCTGCGTATTGCTGGGCAGCGCTGCATGCATCGCCTTCTGCGAGGAAGGCATCCCCGTAAGCCACATACTGCTCGGTCAATAAGCGCACGCTGTCCCGGTAATTTGGGGAGAGGTTGCGCACCTGGGTCAGCAGGCGAATCGCCTCAGCGTAGTTCACATCCAGGAAGGGCAGCGCATCCAGGTACAATTGCGCCACACTGCGCTCAAAATTCAGCGACCCAATATCCCCGTATTCTTCGGCGCGGTTGGTTAGCTGGATCGCTTCCGCGAGGCTGCCACCGGAGATAAACAGCAGTTCGGCGCGAGCCGTCAGGGAATTGAACAGCAGCCCGTTGACCTGCTGCGGCTGGAAATTGGGGTCAATGGCAACGATGGCATCCAATGTTCGGATGGCTTCGCTGTAATTCGCTTCTGCGATATACGCCTGGGCTTCTGCCAACAATCCCGGCAAGTCATACTGGCTGGTGGGTTCCCCCTGCACGATGACTTCCTGCGTCGTTTCTGGCGTTGCCAGCGGTGTACTGTCAATCGCAGTAGCCGTCGCGTTACCCTGTTCTGTGATGGCAATCTGTGTTGCGGCGAATGCCTGCGTTGCCGTTGCGCCTGTGTCTTGTTCTACGATGTATTCTGTAGCAAGCTGCACCAGCGGAATCGCACAGGCCGGAAGTGGATCAATTTGCAGCAGGGCATCCAGGCGCAGCGCCGCAAGTTCCCCACGCCCGGCGTACAAATCGGTTTCGTAGCTCTCGCACTGTACAGCTACATCCGCCTGTGTCGCCGCCGCAGCCGTACTGCGAGCCAGGTTCACGCCTTCATTGAAGCCAGCGAAAATCGCCGTCAGCACAATTGCGCCAGCAACAATCACCCCGAAAACCCAGACCAGCCCCCAGACCAGACAACCGGGGCCGCTGTCCTCGTATTCATCTTCCGGGAAAATATCCGCACGACGCGGTGCAGTTTCGTCACTTGGTTGCATAGATTGGTCGCTTCCCTTTGCGTAAAACGCGCCGCATTATAGTAGATGACAGGAAGATGGTATAGCGACGGTTGGGCTACGCTGGCAAACAGGCCAGCCAGTTCAATCTCCTGCGACGGTATCCACCACCGGGTAACCTTCGTTCTCGGTGCGCTTGCGGAATAAGTCGCTGAGGCGCTGTGTCATCTCGCCCATTTCCCCGCTGCCGATGGTGCGCCCGTCTAATTCGGTCACGGCGGCAAGTTCGCCCATCGTCCCGGTGCAGAAGACTTCCTCCGCACGATACACTTCCGAAAGCGAGATGTTCTTCACTTCATGCGCAATACCGTTCGCTGCGCAAATTTCCAGCACCGTCTGCCGTGTGATACCTTCCGGGCAAGAGGCTGTATCCGATGTATAGACCGTGCCTTTGTTCACCACGAAGACATGCGTAGCATTCGTCTCTGCCACGAAGCCGTTGTAATCCAGCATCAAGGCATCATCTGCCCCGGCAGCATTGGCCTGGATCTTTGCCAGGATGGAGTTGATTAAATTGCAGGAATGAATATTCTGATCCACACAATCCGGGGGAATGCGCCGAATTCCCGAAGTAATCAGCCGAACACCGCTCTTATCATAGACCGGGGCTTTGTGTTCCGCCAGCACAATCAGCGTAGAGCCAGCGGTGTTCAGGCGTGGATCCATGCCGCTGGTGTATTTCACGCCGCGTGTCAGCGTCAGACGGATGTGTACGCCGTCCGTCATGTGATTGGCTTCCAGTGTTTTGCGAAGCTCTGCGATGATCTCCTCATGGCTGGGAATGTGGCTGAAGGCCATTGCCAATGCCGAGTCTCGCAGCCGATCCAGGTGCGGAATCAATTTGAAGATGCGCCCATTGTAGAGCCGCAGCCCTTCCCAAACGGCATCCCCACCCTGTACCGCGCTGTCAAACGGACTAATCCCGGCTTCGTCGCGGTGGTACAGCGTGCCGTTGATGTTCACGAGAATGTCTTTATTTAACGGATTGAAAGATTGTTTCATAGTTAGTAATCCAGTTGCTTGTGATTGCTATCGTTGCCGTTAGTCTAGCGTATAGGGCGTTTCCCGACGAACAGAAACTACTGCATCCCCAAAGATAGAAAAATGTACAATCCTGGGCGCGTCGTGGACACACCCCTACGAGAATCCTGCGATCATGACCAATTACGGACTCAATTCACCATGATAATATTTCTTAAATACGCTGGCATGGCGAAACTGGTCTTCCCGGTTTCTGTGATGATCTACATCGCCGGGAGTATGGCGGCTGGTGTACAATACGCGCTTGACCGCAAATAATTTCACACAGACTCATGACTCAACCAAACAACGACATCCCAACCCTGCTGAACATTCTCGCACAGGGTGAGACACAAGAACGCCAGCAAGCCGCGATTGCGCTCTCGCGCCTCAAAGATGAGCGTTTACTTGCGCCTTTGCTGGCAGCGCTGAAGGATGCGGATAGCACTGTCCGCGCCAATGCCGCCGCCGGATTAGGACACAACGAAGCATCGGACGCAGTGGAGCCGCTGATCGCTCTGCTGCAATCCGATGCAGAAGACATCGTGCGGGAACGCGCTGCAACGGCCTTAGCACAGATTGGCGATCCGCGTGCGATTGATCCGCTGGTTGATGCGCTGGATGAGCGCGGAACCTGGGTGCGCAATCGCATCGCTTATGTGCTGGGAGCCAGCAGGGATTCCCGTGCTGTGGAACCGCTGCTGGAACTGCTGAACCATGAAGACGACTCCACACAGGGAGTCGCGGCCTGGGCATTGGGAGCCATCGGAGATGCCCGCGCTTTTGATCCACTGATTGATTTGCTGCGCGACAAAACCGCCAGCGTGCGCGGAAACGCAGCCTGGGCATTGGGCGAATTGGGCGACGAACGCGCCATTGATCCGCTGCTGAACATGCTGGCTGATGATGTTCCCGTAGTCCGGGCGAAAAGTGCCTGGGCATTGGGCAACCTGGGCGAACTCACCGGGAATATCCGCATGGTGGATGCGCTGATTGCCCTGCTGGAAGATTTCGCAGAAGTACCCCATACCCAGGCGGCGCACATTTTCGTAGCTCAGTATGCCGCCGAAGCCCTGACGCAAATCGGCACCGATACAGCCAATGCCGCCGTTGAAGCCTGGAAACCCCGCATCCGGGAAGAACTCATCCCCTACCGCGTGCAGGATGGCCTGCGTGGATTACGCCACCGGGATTTACAGACCCGCGAACAGGCGATTCAGCATTTGCTGCAAATCGGCGCGGATGCAGTACCGTACCTGGTCGAAGCGTTGCAAAATGAAAACACCCGTCTGCGCCAGGGAGCCGCGCAAACCCTCGGCTTGCTGGAAGATGAACGCGCCCTGCATCCCCTGCTGATGGCCTTAGCGGATGCCGATGTCGGCGTGTGGAGTCAGGCAACGGCGGCGCTGGGCAAATTGGCGGCTGCGCCATCTATGGTTGATTCGCTGCAAATGGCCTTGCGCAGTGAAAAACGCCGCGTGCAGCAGGGAGCCGCGATTGCCCTCTGGCGCAGCCAACGCACAGAAGCCGCCTTCCCCATTGTGCTGCAATCCCTGCAAGATGAAGAATTGGTGGTGCGCGGGAGTGCTATCACCAGCTTATGGCAGCAGCCGGACGAACGCGCAGTCGCAACGCTGCAAATCCAGCTAGCACAAGAAGAGGGCATGATGGCGCGGTATATCCTGCAAGCGCTGCAAACCATCGGCACCCCAGCAGCACAGGCCACCATCGCGCACTGGCTGGCACACAACAATCTTCGCTAGGAAATTATGGCCTAAGTGGTCTTTTGCGAACTGGCACATTTTCGGGTTCAATGCGGCACATAAAGAAACAGCGTAATCGGTGCAAAACGATTTGAACCACAAAGACACAAAGGACACGAAGAAAACCGTAGGGGCATGACCTGTCATGCCCGAAAATTCCAGAAATGCGAACCAGAAATTCTTACCCTTCGGGTTCAATGCGGCACATAAAGAAACAGCGTAATCGGTGCAAAACGATTTGA
>CAYVVZ010000024.1:50275-62037 GCA_964455365.1 uncultured Anaerolineaceae bacterium
AGACACAAAGGACACGAAGAAAACCGTAGGGGCATGACCTGTCATGCCCGAAAATGCCAGAAATGAGAACCATAAATTCCGCCAACGATCTCCCGCGTACTGTAATTTGGTGAAACACACTAAGGATAAGACCACCATGCACCCGGAAACAAAAGTTGTTCATGCAGGTCAGCACATTGATCCCACGACGGGAGCCGTTGCGCAGCCCATTCACCTGAGTACCACCTTTGAACGCGATGCAGACGGGGAATATTCACGCGGGCTGGTCTATACCCGTGATGAAAATCCCAACCGCCATGCGCTGGAAAAAGCCCTCGCCCAGTTAGAAGGCGGCGTAGATGCAGCGGCCTTCTCGTCCGGTTCTGTGGCAACCATGACCTTGCTGCAATCCCTGCGCACAGGCGATCATATTCTCGCGCCAGATAACTTCTACTTCGGGCTGCAACTCCTGATAAAAGATGTCTTCAGTGCCTGGGGGCTGGAACAAACCTTCGTGGATATGACCGACCTCGAAGCTGTACAGGCTGCCATGCGCTCCAATACGCGGATGGTGCTGGTAGAAACGCCTTCCAATCCACTGATGAAGATCACCGATATTGCTGCCGTTGCAGAAATTGCCCATGCATCCGGGGCGGTTATGGCCTGCGATAACACCATCCCCACGCCACTTTTTCAGAACCCGTTACAGCACGGCGCGGATTTCGTCATCCATTCCACGACGAAATATCTGGGTGGACACAGCGATGTGTTGAGTGGGGCAATCATTGCCAGAGAAGATAATGACCTGTGGCAGCGGATACAGATGGTGCAGAAGCTCGGTGGCGCGGTGGCTTCCCCCTTCGATTCATGGATGGTGCTGCGCGGGATTCAGACGCTGGCAGTTCGTATGAAGGCACATGCAGCGAATGCCCTGGAACTGGCGCAGCGCCTGGAACAGCATCCCAACATTGAGCGCGTGCTGTATGCTGGGTTGGAGTCGCATCCGCAGCACGAAATCGCTAACAAGCAGATGTCGCATTTTAGCGGTTTGATGTCCGTTCTGGTCAAAGGTGGGCAGGAAGAAGCGATGCAGGTTGCGGCAAAAGTACAGCGTTTCACCCGTGCAACCAGCTTCGGCGGAACCCATAGTTTGATCGAACACCGCGCCTCGGTGGAAGCTCCCGGCACGCTGACCCCGCAGAATTTACTGCGGCTGTCCATCGGCATTGAACATGTAGAAGACCTCTGGGACGATCTGGAACAGGCATTGGGGTGAAAATGCAGCACTTGCTGCCAGCAATTGACGCATCAGGTTTGCGACGCTAGCATGGTTGCCCACTTCACACACATCGTTGAGGCAACCCTCTATGACGACAACCAAACACAGCCGCGCCGTAGCCATCTCCCCCGTATATTACGGCTGGGTAATCTGGGCGGTGGCAACCGTTGGCTGGATTGCGAGCGCTCCCGGACAGAGTTTCACAGTTTCCCTGTTCTTCGATTTCTTCATTGAGGATTTAGGTCTCAGCCGGACGGTGGTTTCCTCACTGTATGGCGCGGGAACCTTCATCGCGTCACTATCTCTGACGCTGGTCGGGACATTGGTTGACCGCTATGGCAATCGGCGTATGGGGGTGTTGGTTGCAGCGGCATTTGCAGCAGCCCTGGTGCTGATGTCTGGCGTGAGCGGCGGGCTGACGTTATTCCTGGGGTTCATCGCCATCCGCAGCCTGGGGCAAGGCTCGCTGACATTGGTCAACAATACCGCGATTGCGGAGTGGCTTCGCAAGCTGCGCGGGCGCATGACGGCGCTTTCACTGGTGGGCTTCGCGCTGTTTCAGTTCATCTATGTTCCCTGGTTGCAGCAGCAGCTTGAAGTCACACCCTGGCGCGAGATGTGGGTGTACCTGGGCGTTGCCGTTGCAGTGATTGTGATCCCGTTGTTGTGGCTGTTGATGCGCGATACGCCGGAAGAATACGGTTTGCTGCCGGATGGTGAATTGGCTTCTGCTGAAGCATCGCAGAAACAGGGAGCGCCGATCATCGAAGCGAATTACACCTTGCGCGAAGCGATGAGTACGCGCTTGTTCTGGGTCTATGTCGCCGGGCGAATGCTGGCTCCGGCAATCGGCACCGGTCTCATCATTCATCAGGTTTCGATTTTTGAGGTGCTGGGCTATGACGGACGGGTTGCGGCGGAAACCTTTGCGCTGACCACCATCGTCACCGCTGTGGCTTCGCTGATCTTCGGCGTTCTAGTAGATCGCTTGCGCCCCGGGTGGGTGATGATTCTGCATTTGCTTCCGCTGGCAGCCGCTTCGGTGCTGGCCTCACTCATGACCACCGAGCCATTACGCCTGCTCTATGTCCTGATGTTTGGCTTGATGATGGGCAGCGGTGCGGCCTTTGATGGCGCAGTCTGGGTGAATCTATTCGGAAGGATGCATCAAGGTTCGATTCGTGGGTTCATCTCCACCAGCCTTGTCGCCGGAACCGCCGTCGGCCCGGTGCTGTTTGGTTTCAGCTATGACATCTTCGGTGGGTATGCGCCGATTCTGTACTTGAGTGCGGTTGTTTCACTGATTGCCGCTGCTGCCGCGCCGATGGTGCAACTGCCAAAACAAAAACGCAAACGTTCTTGATAGTGGCATTATTCACGGTTCACTTCGCCAGCATCGCTTCATAGAGTGCCAGCGTTTCGCGTGTGACAATCTCCAGCGAGAAAGCATCCAGCACAATCTGGCGACCCGCTGCCCCGTACTGCTGGCGCAGGGCTGCATCCTCAAGCAAGCGGCGCAGGGCAGCGATCAATGCCGGGGTGTCATGTGGTGGGACGAGCAGGCCATTTTCTTCATGGCGGCAAATTTCCCGGCATCCTGGTGTATCCGTCGTGACCAATGCCCGTCCGCAGGATGCTCCTTCGATCAGCACCTTTGGCACGCCTTCCCCATAGGTTGATGGCAAGCAGACGATGTGTGATTGGGCGAAGACATGGGGCATATCATCGCACCGCCCCCAGTATTCAATCACGCCTTCATCATGCCACCGCTGCAACTGCTGCGCCGGAACGGTATCCGGGCTGGTAGCTTCGGCATAACCGACCACCACAAACCGCGCCACATCGTTCAGGGCGCGTGCTGCTTCCAGAAAGGCATCTATCCCCTTCTGCCGCATCAAGCGTCCGGCGAAGAGGACAACCGGTTTTCCGGCGGATTCTGGCTGTGGCGAAAATTCCTGCGTATCGACACCGCTGCCGCGAATGACAACCGTCTGCCCTGGCTGAAGCAAGCCCATCTGCACGAAGCGTTCCCGATCATCCGGGTTCTGGAAAATCATGCGCGTGTTGGGTGTGCTGAGGGCGGCGCGTAACAATGGCTTGACCACCTGCCGCAAGATTTGCGATTTGCGCCCTTCCCCGATGAAGACATAGCCAAGCCCACTCATGGCTCCCACCACTGCCGGAACGCCTGCCAGCCGTGCCGCGAATCCGCCGTAGATCACAGGCTTGATGGTCACATGATGCACAATGTCCGGCTGCAAGTGGCGATACAGCGCAATCGTTGCTCGCAGGGTTGCTAGCTCGCTCAGTGGATTAGTGCCATGCTGCGCCAGTGGCAGCGGATGATAGGGCAGTCCGCTTTGCTGGATTCGGGCGACATTTTCCGTGTCTGCATCCGACGTGGTGACATGCACCTCATAACCTGCATCACGGGCAGCCAGTGCCAGCGGCAGCCGATGCGAGACGAAGAAGCGCGGAATGTTGACGTTATAGAGCAATCGGGGCATGGTTGCTTCCCTGATGGATGGTTGCACAGGCAGCAAGCCTAGCACATTGCCGCAGCAACACAAAGCAGAAATAATGCAGTTCTGGGTACGGGGTGCTGAGGAACGAAATCCATACACTCAAAGCTCGTAACTGATAAACCGCAATAACCCTTGCAGTCCGTCTTTCTAGTTTCAAGGGATGCAAGCAGTCAGCAATTAGCCGTCGCAAAATCATGTTTTTCAGTTGGAATATGCTCAAAAGCGCTGACAAGCTGAAATGCTGAGAAGCTGATTGATTGCTCTGAGTATCCTATCCATTTCATAAACCTATGCGTTCGGAAAGCCAATAATTGAATACTGCAAATTTCTTTGTGTCCTTCGTGTCTTTGTGGTTCAAATTGTTTTTATGCTTTTGCCCCGATTTCATATGCATCTCTGCTAGACGTTGCTGCCAAAGCAGTCTATGCTAGGGAAGTATTCTTCCCGGCAATGGAAAAGGTTTGGTAGAGCATGATGGTGATTGAGACGATAGCGAAAATCCTGCGCCCGTTCTTAGAACAACCCGTTGTCAAACGTGTGCGCCGCAATCACGGCATGGAACACGCGACAATTCATATGCTAAACCGCCAGCGCTACCTCCTCAGCGGACGGGCATCCTGGGGCGGTTTCATGATTTATGGCGATGTCCCTACCGAAGCGGTAGAAAAAGCTGCGCATGATGCACTGGAACGGCTGCGCAAGGGTCAGGCGGAACTGGCTATTCATCCCAACTGCGGCACCAACCTGGTTGTAACCGGGATGCTGACGACCTTCGTCGGCGCACTGGGTTTCACTGGAACCAATCGCCGCCGCGCCTGGGAACGCTTCCCGGTGGTGCTGCTGCTGATGATGGCAACATCGCTGTATTCGCTGCCGATTGGCCTGCAAGTCCAGAAGTACATCACCACCAGCGGCGAACCCGGCGGGCTGGAAATTGTCGGCGTGAAACGTCGTACAACCAGGATGCCGTTCCGCGACAAACCTGTCGTCGTGCATGAGGTCATGACGCGGGGGCAGTAATCACAGCATGACCAACTCACCATCTTTCTACCTCTTGTATGGCGATGACGATATTGCAGTCGAAAATGCCGTAAAGCAGCTTCGCGCCAGCATGGGCGAAGGCCCCAATGCGGAGATGAACATCAGCGAGTATGAAGGCGAAGAAGTGACCGTCGCCAAAGTCCTCAACGATGTGCGTTCGTTTCCGTTTCTGGCGGATAAGCGTCTGGTGATTGTGAAGGGCTTTGTTGCGGCCTTACAGCGCAATGCCGCCGGAAAAAAAGACCTGGATGATCTGATTGCTGCCGTGCCGGATTTACCAGCCCATGCGCGTTTGGTGCTGGTGGAGCGCGAGGAGTTGCGCAGCAATGCCAGAATTGTGAAAGTCGCGCAGGAACATGGCTATTGCAAGCAGTTCAGCGCCCCCAAAGATACTACCCAATGGATTCGCCAGCGTGCCGAAAGTGAGTATCAGGCGCAGATTGAACCCGCTGCGGCTGTCGCTCTTGCCAGCGTGACAGGCAGTGATTTGCGCCGCGCTGATAATGAGCTGGTCAAGCTGGTGAGTTATGTAGATGGCGAGCGCCCTATCAGTGAGGCCGATGTTGCCCTACTGACTCCGTATGTTGCGGAAGCCAATGTCTTCGATATGGTCGATGCGCTGGCGACAGGCAACGGACGAGTTGCTATTTCGTTGATGAATACCGTTCTCGAACAAGACCCCAGCGATCCTGGCTTCCGGCTGTACTCGCTGATTGTGCGTCAGTTCCGGCTCTTGCTATTGGTACGTGAACACCTCGAAACCGGGGGCAGCGCCAACAAAAACGACATCGCCCGCGCCCTGGGAATCCATCCGTACCCGGCGGGCAAGCTGGCGGTACAATCGCGGCGTTTCAATGTGGAGCAACTGGAGACGATTTTTCGGCGTTTGCAGCAGTACGATCAAGACATGAAAACGGGTAAGATCACGCCGCGCCTCGCGTTAGAATTGCTCGTCGCCAGCCTGGGGCAAGGGTGAAAACGATCTTATCCCAGCGGGACGGTAAGATCGCAGATGACCGTGTAGGACAAACGCGAGCCAACAATGCGGTACGTCCCCGGCTGCGCGATCCAGCCAGCGCTGAAGGTGCGGTAATAGCGCTCCGGTGTAGAAATCAGCACCGGGTCACTCGCCACGACCCAGAGCCACTGCTCATTGACTGTGATGCGTCCCGGATCAATGCGCGGGGCTTCCAGCGCTTCGCCGATGGTTTCCCAACCGCCATCCACAAATTCAATATTCACATATTGCCCTGCGCGGACGGGGCCATTGAGGGCTTCGCAGCGTTCCAGCGAGAGGACGTTGTAGCTCGGCGGCTGTACCACATCCGTCACCGGAAGTTCCGTGCATTCCCCTTCAGCGCGTCCACCGCTGGCGAGCATCCAATGGCCTTCGCTCAACTGCCACCAGGTCGTACCCGCAGAGTCGGTCAGGCGCAGCACCGGGAAAATGCGCGATCCACCGCGAACTTCACGGATCACTTCATAGAATGTGCCGGGGCCTGCGTAGAGCGTCACGCGGGAAGCGGCAGTGCGGATGCAGCGCTGGCTGACGGTCTGTGATTCTGTTTCAGGAATAGGCGTAGGTTCAGCAGTGAGGGCGGCAATCTGCGCCTGCATAGCTTCCGGTGTGACCGGGGCAGCGATCTGCACGCGGTAATTCAGGCTGTTGACCGGGAGTGCATTCAAATCCGCCAGTTCATACGGTTCAGCAGCAGGCACATCCCCGACCACATTCAGCCCTGCATCCAGCGGCAGGGCAAGCCGTGAGCCAGCGACGGCATACTGCGGATCAGCGCCAGCGCGTGCGATCAGGTAACCGTCCACAACGTAGAGCAGCATATCTGCATCTGGTGCAGCCTGCACGAAGACCGTTCCCGCAATCGCCAGCGAAACCCCGTTCACAGTCAGATCAACCGTTTCTTCTTTGTTGGGTGCTTGCAGGATCACGCCGCTTTCCGGCGCTCCTTCGCAGAGGGCATCATCCCGCCCGGTGATGAGGGTCATCACCTGAAAAGGCCGTAAGAAGGGGGTGGTTTCATCGACAATATTCAGCGCGGAAAAATTCTCCGACGTGGCGAAAACCGCCCGTGACACCCAGCCTATTTCCGACGTGTTCGGCACTTCCACACGCAGCCAATCGCCCTCTGCTGTGATGCCGTTGGCTGTCACCGAAGTACGCAGCGGAAGCTCTGCTAGCAGTTCGCCACCTGTGGCACTGGGCAGGCTGCGGATGTTCAGCGTTCCGGTAGAAGTCACACGCACTGTAGGCCGCACCGGGACAAGGTTGGTCAGGGTGGCATCCCCATAGGCCAGAACCAGCAGATTGCGCCCTGGCTGTGTGCTGGCAATGCTGGCCTGTAGCTGCATCTGCGCGATGCTGTACGCTGTCGCTGCTTCTCCGCCAACCACCAACTGCTGCATCAATCCAACCCCGGCGCGTTCTCCGGGCAAGGCGAACGAGTCGCTGCTCATGGCATCAAAACTCGCGCTGACCATGCCATTTCCATAACAGACCTGATCTCGTGTGACATCGGTGCAGGCTGCTCCGGCACGGGCAAAGGCTTGCAAAACAGATACCGGGCATTCCTGGGCGAAGACGGGCAGCACCGTCAGCAGTGCAAATAGAAAAACAAAGCTCAACCCTGGAACGTGTGATTTGTAGGGGCGCAGCGTGCTGCGCCGTTTGCAGAAAATGGTGCGGATCACCTCTTCTGTAGATGAGCCAAAAACAACGTGAGCGAGGAAGGTTTTTTTCATGGCAGCGCAGCAACTCCTACACCAGAAGGTTCTCATACCCAGACTATAGCATTTTTCAGCCTGGTGGGGGCGTGGTACGCTGATCGCTCATAGGCCGTGCGTAGGGTGAACATTGGGCAAAATAGCCTGTGAAAATTGGTACAAAAACCGGGAGGTTTGCCGTTATAATAGGGGCGCTCGGAATCTTAAAGGTATAACACATGATGAGTATTGATTGGTCTGCGGTGTCTTGTTTTGTGGGGGTGGGGCCAGAAATTGTGCGTCGATTGGATGAAGCCGCCCATACCCACACGTATCAGGCCGGGGCGACCATCTTCAATGAGGGGATGGCCTGCGCGGGATTTCATGTTTTGCTGGAAGGCTTTGTGCGCATTTATCGCATCAGCCCGGAAGGTCGGCTGCATACCCTGAGCTTGCTGCGTCCGGTGTCGTCCTTCAATGAAGTCGCCGCAGTCGATGGAAACCACAACCCTTATAACGCTGTAGCCGTCACCCAATCAACCATCGTCCGCATCAGTCACTCGCAGTTAATGGAACTGCTCACCGCAGAGCGCGATTTGCTGCAAAATTATGTGCAAGCGCTGGCACACATGAACCGGGACTACATCGAGCGCCTGGAAGATATGACCTTCCGAAGCATCCCTTCACGCCTTGCCAAACTCTTCTTACATGAAACTACCTATGCCGATCAGATCAGCGAAGCCCCTACCCGCTTGACGCAGGAAGAAATTGCTTCCGTACTGGGTACGACGCGGGAAGTTGTGGGGCGTGCGCTGCGGGGGTTACTGAATGCGGGTCTGCTGCGCAAAGAAGGACGGCAGGTTTACATTGCCGATGCCGAAGGGCTGAAGCATCTCGCGGAAACCAACGAAATGCCCCAGCTTGATACGACAAATCTGGATTGCACGCGAGCTACATCTGGCGAACACGCATAATTTGCTCTGGTTTCAGGTTGTCTTCTCGCTCATCCTCTATCCGTATGTTGCAATTCTATTGAGCTTCTATGCGGGGTTTGTTCGATTAGTCCTCAGTACATGAAGCCACCATGCGCAATTCATGGTTATCTCAGGCGGTTGCCACATACTGGAGACCTGAATACTTATGAACGAGGGGCTTTTACATGACATACCAACCTATTGAAGATTATGGCGTGATCGGCAACATGCGGACGGTTGCCCTGGTCGGTACAAATGGCTCAATTGACTGGTTCTGTCCGCGCAAATTCGATGATGCCAGCATCTTCGCGGCAGTGTTGGATGACGAAAAAGGGGGTTACTTCCGCATTTATCGCCCGGAGGGAGCCACGCTGAAGCAGTTTTATTGGCCCGATACCAATGTGCTGGTGACGCGCTTCCTGTGTGAAGAAGGGGTCGCAGAGGTTATTGACTTCATGCCCGTAGGTGTGAGTGCGGAACAGCAGCGGACTCATTGGTTGGTTCGGCAAGTGAAGATGGTACGCGGTTCGATGCATATGCGCATGGAGTGCAACCCCGCCTTCAATTATGCCCGCGATCCACATCGGGTGGAGTTGGGCGACCATGGCGCGGTCTTCACGTCAGAAACATACAGCTTCGCGCTATCGACGAATACCCCTCTGGAAACCGAAAACGGTGCAGTCTTCGCGGATATGCAAATGGAGCAAGGCGATACAGCCATCTTCAGCATGGGCGCAATGCAGCCGGAAGATGAAATCCCCGCGCCGCTGTCGCAAGGAGGCTATACGGCCTACTTTGATGCAACGGTGCATTACTGGCGTGAATGGCTCTCGCACTGCACGTATAAAGGGCGCTGGCGCGAAACGGTATACCGCAGTGCGCTGGTAATAAAGCTCATGACTTACGAACCCACCGGGGCGATTGTCGCATCCCCCACTGCCAGCTTGCCGGAAGAAATCGGCGGCGGGCGTAACTGGGATTACCGCTATAGCTGGGTGCGCGATTCCGCATTTACGCTCTACGGCCTAATGCGTATTGGTTTCACGGAAGAAGCAGGCGCATATATCAACTGGCTGCGAGAACGTATCCGTGAGCCACATGACCAGGATCCATTGCAAATCATGTATACCATTGATGGTGACCATGAGATCCCAGAAATCGAATTGGATCACCTGAAAGGCTATAAAGACAGCCGTCCGGTGCGCATCGGCAACGGTGCAGCCAGGCAGCTCCAGCTCGATATTTACGGTGAGTTGATGGATAGCATCTACCTTTATAACAAATATGGGGAGCGCATCGGCTACGACCTGTGGGAAGACCTGGTGCAGTTGCTGAATTGGGTTGCGGATAACTGGACACGGGAAGATAAGGGCATCTGGGAAATTCGTGGAGTCGATCAGCCCTTTGTGTATAGTAAGCTGATGTGCTGGGTGGCGCTGGATCGCGGCATTCGTCTATCGGAAAAGCGTTCGCTGCCTGCCCCGCGTGAACGCTGGTACGAAATGCGGGATAAGATTTACCGGGAAATCATGGAACGCGGTTGGAATGAAGAACTCAACAGCTTCACGCAGTATTATGATGGCGATACGCTGGATGCCAGCAATTTAATCATGCCGCTGACCTTCTTCATGTCCCCGCATGATCGGCGGATGGAAGGTACGATCAACGCCATTATGCAGCCGCCAGAAGAAGGTGGGTTATTGGCGGACAGCCTGGTGTACCGCTATAACACAGCCCATGGTGTGGATGGCCTATCGGGGGATGAAGGTACGTTCAATATGTGTACGTTCTGGCTGGCAGAGGCGCTGGCGCGGAATGGTCGCATTAATGAAGCGAGGCATATGTTCGAGCAGATGCTCGGTTATGCCAATCACCTGGGCTTATTTGCAGAAGAAACAGGGACACGCGGGCAAGCACTGGGGAATTACCCGCAAGCCTTCACGCACCTGGCGCTCATCAGTGCGGCCTACAACCTGGATCGAATTTTGACAGAAGGCAAAATGCCGTAACCGGGATGTATTCGGGTGGGGGCGATTGTGCATATCGCCCCTGGTCATGTGTGGAGTTAGGGTATGCATACAGGGCGAGACTACAAACTACAGGTACGCCAGAATTACGCACCTGCAAGCAAAATCAGGCTATTGCGAAAGAGTCCAGCGCAGGCAGTCCCGCCCCAGACTTATCGACGCACTATTTCACCTGACGAATGATCGACAGCACTTTACCGCGAATTTCGCAATTACGTGCATCCACATAAATCGGATCCATTGTGGGATGCGCAGGTTGCAGGCGAACGCGATCACCCTCTTTGTAGAAATATTTCAACGTGGTTTCGCCTTTTTCTGGCAGCCACACCGCGACCATATCCCCATTACTAGCGGTTTGCTGGTGGCGCAGGATGACAATATCTCCATCGCCCACCATGGCATCAATCATCGAATCCCCTTTGACGGTCAGCGCGAAGACCTGGGTAGGATCAATGCCTTTGAGCAAATACGGTGGCAGTTCCAACATATCTTCTTCGTCGTAGTAGTGGCCTACTTCTTCCGGGACTTCAACCGGAACACCTGCCACAATCTGCCCGATCATTGGGACAGCCGTGCGCTGTTCTGCCATACGCACTGTTCGCGCCGCAGTTGTGCCGGGAATCCGTGCGATCACACGCAGCCCACGAGACTTCTTATCGGTGCGCTCGATGTAGCCCGCGTCTACCAGCTTATTCAGGTTGTAATTCACAACAGAAGTCGATTGAATATCTGTCGCTTCGCCAATCTCACGAATGGTGGGCGGGAAGCCATTGTCGTTCATGTACCCCACCATAAATTGCAGAATGTTCTGCTGTCTCTCGGACAACTTCTTGAATTCCTTCAAGTCACCCATTTTATTTCTCCACACGCAATGTGTCTCTGTTTCGTATTCTTTCACCGAATACTTGTTCTGAGTATAGTGAACGTTCGTTCGTGTGTCAAATGTTCGATTGTGAATTGCAGTGCAATTGTCCTACTTTGGGACAGAAACGGTTTACCGACATTGTGCCGCAAAAGAAGGGGTGTAGGGGTTCGATCATGTCGAACCCGCTTTTAGGCCAGCGGGCGTGTCGTGGACACGCCCCTACAAAAAACCGCAGACTCAACGGAACGATGTCTACGACACATTTCACGGTCGATGTCACTAAAATGTACAGTAGGGACAACACCTGTGTCATGCGACATAGGGTTAGGTTGCTGGAATGCGACACAGGGTTTT
>CAYVVZ010000025.1:0-60374 GCA_964455365.1 uncultured Anaerolineaceae bacterium
GCTGGCGGCTGAAGCCAGCCAGCTAGAAACCGACAAGTCCACCACAGGGGACTGTGTGCGGCGGGTCAGAGCGCCTTTTCGTGTGCTTCCCGCTGCTCTTATCGCATCAGTGTGTGGCATTGTAGGCCGAAGTGTTGCCACCTGCCAACAATCTGAAATGCACCCGTTCTCTTACGTAAGTTTGATGAGCAGCGGATAAGCTAGGACTATGCACTTGTCATCATCTGAGAGAAAAGCACAATGCCTGCTTACGATTTCCGCTGCAAAGCCTGCGGCGAAGAGTTCACATCTTTTTACAAAAGCTATGCCGCATATGATGCAGCGACACCCACCTGCCCTGGCTGCCTCTCGCATGATCTGGCGCGGGTGATTCGGCGTGTCAGTGTGCAGCAGCCGACTCGCAATTACGCCAGCATGACCTCCAAAGAGATGCTCAGTGTGCTGGAAAGTGGCGACAACAAACAGGTTGCTGACCTATACAATCAGGTTGGAAGCGCTGGATCGTTTGCCAAAGATGCCAGCAAAGGCACAGCGTCCGAATAACGTTGAGTCTGCACAGTGAGTAACCGTGCTACACTGGGTTGGTTATTGAATAAATCATGCCCAATCGCAGCATGTTGTAGGGGTGTGTTCATGACACGCCCGTTTGTTTATAGACGGGTTCAACATGATCGAACCCCTACGGCTGTGTCATTTCGTTGAACGTCAATATCTTTCTCTGATGGGCATATTTTGATCCTGAGACTCGCCCTATGCAAACACCAATTCGCAATCTCGCTTACTTCGTGCCTCGGATGGGTGGCTATGGTTTCCTGGCTGGTGCACTCTTCGGCGCTCTAATCTATCCTGGCTTTGGAGCCTTCATCGGCGCACCCCTGGGACTCACGGCGGGGATCCTCCTGGGAATTATCTTCGGAATCGGAATCACCTTTTACAACATCGCGGCACTACAAGATGCTGCTGATGTCGATGAATATGCCTCGCGGCTGGCGATGGGTACGGGTTTGATTGCAACGGTACTCAGCGCCTTACCATTGGCCTTCATCTTCGCCCCGGTTGCTGGATTCACCACTGCTTACGTCGCAAATCGCTATGCTTACGAAGCGTCTCCCCTGGCACAGAAACGCAAGAATGACCACTTCGGCGCAGAAGATCGCCATCGTAGAAGCGGCGTTGTGCGCCAACTCACCCGCGAAATCCTCATGAAAAGCGTCTACGTCAGTGGGCTGGCAGCGGTGATCTTCTTTCTACTCGGAGCAGCGCAGAGCATTTTCGTCGCTATGAGCTTCTTCATCTTCTCGCTGATCTGGGGAACGGCTTTCGCTGGAATCATCGGCCTCGTCAATGGCTTCTTCATCACCTTCCTCAATCAACTGATCTTCGAGCCGGAGCTTTCTAAAGAAGCCTACCAGCGGCGCGTGGTGGCGATTGTCAGCGTGCTGACGTTGTTCCTCAGCAGTATCGTCACACTGGGAATCGGCGCACCCTTTGCAGCCTTCGCAGCCGGAGCCGCTGCACGCAAGTATACGGATTGGTATTACGACGCGCCGGAAAAAGAAAAACGCCAGAAGCTCAAGAACTCCGGGCGTTTGGCACTCTATGACGATCATCTCATCGAAGAGGAAGATTGGTTCTCCAATGATGAGAAAGAACAAACAGGCGAACTTTCCCGTTTGCTATAGCTTCAGCGCGATAGGAACACAACCTGATTGCGATCACTGAAGGGGATGATGAGTTGTATCTCCCAGCCGCTGGCGGTCAGTTCGCGCAACTTTTCCTCGAAGGCCGATTGGCTGCTGGTGAGTACCATCTGCGGTGAACCTTCTTCCCAGGGCAGTCGCCAGCGCACCCCATCTTCTTTTTCCAGCGCTCCATACTCATCAAAGCTGCGCGGAAGATCCATGCGAGCCGGATCAAGTTGTTCGTAGCCGTTCATCCACATGACATATGCCCGCATGCTGCCATCTGGTTCTTCCTGGGTATGCCAGAGCAGGGTCGTCTGTTCACCGCTTTTGTCTGAATAAAGACGCTTCAATTCGTTGCCAAGCATCCGATCTTCATTGGATTGCCCCCGGAAGAGGAATAACCAGAGGAAGAAAAGTAGAATCACAGCCAGGATAGCTACCAGGAGAATGGGAGAAATAGGCATACTGCACGTCCCCTATTGGTTCTGTTCGAGTCGATCCGCTTCTGCGAAGAGTGCCTGAACGCGCTCTTCGACATCCGTGTTGGCCTCACCATAATCATCTACATCCCCGAATAATTCGAGTTGTAGAGCATAGGCACGAAGGATTGCCGGGGTTCGTTCCAGCATGAGCAACGTTTCAATTACACGCTGCCGATACCCTGCCAGCAAGTAATAGCCTTCATCCAGGCGCAACACTTCTTTGAGTGTAGCAGCATCCGTGCAAGTCTCCAACAATTCGTTGAAGCGTTGTAACATCGCAGGGTAACTCTTAAACCGTTCCTGTGTGCTGGGCTTTTTGCGAAGGCTAACCAGTTCGCGTGTGAGGTCTGGTAAATTATCCGGGATCGTCGTCATAGTGTCATGATCCCAGGTTTTGCAAGAAGAAGATCAACCAGCGCAGCAGCGTTTGCAGCAGCGTTTCAGGCTCCGGTAGCTGGGTGGATGGCGCAGCACTGGCTTCGTCCGGCATTGGTGTGGATTCTGCTGCTTCTTCGGCCTCGGCTTGCTCCATCATCAGGGACGATTCGGCGGCTTGTTCTTCTTCGGATGCGCTGGCTGCATCATCTGTATCTTCTGGTGCAGCACCGCCAGCCATTCCACCAAGCGCCTGACCTTCTTCAGCCGCTGCGCCATCATCTGCGGCAGTGCTTGATTCTATCAAGGCAGTTGCTGTGGCCTCCACCGCACTTGCAGCCAACTCAGCAGTATCTTCATCTGCTGCATCTTCCTGCTGTGTCGCAGCCGTTGCTGTCATCCCCACACGCGGCACACCAAACGTTGGCTGTAGGGTGGTCAATGCTATCGGAGTTGCTTGAATCGCCTCAAGCGCTGTCCCGGTGGGCGAGAAAGTACGTTGTCCAGCTTGCTGCGTGACTTCCTGATCTGCCGTGATGTCCACCATGGGGGCTTCTTCAGCAGCGAAATCTTCTTCGGCGGATTCTTCTACCATCTCAGCTTCTGCGATTTCTGGCATGGGTGTTTCGGATGGCTGCTGCGCAACGGACATCGTTTGAGGCGCGGCTTCCATCCCTGGCGAAAGTGCTGGCAGCACAACAACAATCCCCACCAGCACAATGACGAATGCAGCCGCAAGTCCTGCAATCCAGCCGCCTCCGAACGAAGGCCGCACGATGCGTTTCGGCGGCTCCTCTTGCTCAATCTCGGCAGCATCCGCAGCAGAAAGCGTGAAATTGCGCGGAGCCTGCATCGGTGGCAGGGTGCGAATCAAAGCCACCGTGCGCTGCATGGATTGTAATTCAGTGCGCAGGAAAGCATCTTCGTGCAGGCGTGCTTCCAGCGCAGATCGTTCTTCTTCACTCAGTTGTTCATCAATATACGCCGAAAGTTGCTCGAAGTCGCGTTCATTCAATTCCGGCGTGTTGTTTCGTTGCTGATCCATCATTCCACTAACTGTTCTACCAACTCGTCATCTGTGAAAATTGGGATTTTACAGCGGACGGCAGAAATGCCATTCCTACACCAACATCCAAATTCCCACCTATGATTCAAAACGATATTCATCCGGTAAAAGTTCCTGAACTGCCTGAAGACAGTTTCTCATTGCTAATCGCGCCCGGCTCAGACGGGATTTCACAGTACCTAAGGCAATTTCCTGGGATTGTGCAATCTCTTCATAAGCCATCCCCTGTATATCGCATAGCACTAGCACCATGCGCTGATCGTCTTTCAAGGTGCTGATGCACTCCTGGATGGCTTGCTGCAAATCTGAACGCTGGGCTTCCTGCTCTGGTGTTGGCTCATTCGCAGGAATCACAGGGCCATCCGCATGATCGCTTCCTGGCATATCTTCCAGGTAATCTTGTGGACGACGCTTGCGTTTGCGCAGTTCATCGTAACAGGTATTGATAGCGATTCGTGCCAACCATGCTTTGAAATTGCCGCCACGAAAGAGCCGGATTTTACGATACGCCGTGAAGAAGGCATCCTGGACTGCATCCGCCGCACTATCCGGTTCCCCCATGATGCGATAGGTGATGCTGTAACAATAATCCTGATAACGCAAAACCAGCGCATTGAACGACTCAAGTTCACCACGCTGGGCTTTCTCAATCAGGTTATCATCAGAGGGCTGTTCAGGCATTGACTTTTTCGTTGGTTGCGCCTAATATTTGAAAGCAAATTTGCTACCCTGAGTATACATCTGGATGGCAAAAGCGCATACGGCGAGGTGGCCCAATTGGCAGAGGCGGACGACTCAAAATCGTCATGTTGTGGGTTCGAGTCCCACCCTCGCTACAAAAACAATGACCTCTGTGACCTGTTGAGTACGGCGGTATCCACCGCTATACTCAACAGATCGTATCTTTTCCACATGAGTGAGAATGTACTCAAATCCTCAGAACTGACGTGACCATTCTTTAGGCCAGCGTTCGACAACGACTTTTGTCTGTGTGTAGAATTCCACCCCGTGCCGCCCCTGCGCGTGTAGATCCCCGAAGAAGCTGGCATTCCAACCACTGAAGGGGAAGAAGGCCATCGGAGCCGCAACGCCGATGTTGATGCCAATATTGCCCGCGTCTGCTTCGTTGCGGAATTTGCGAGCTGCTGCGCCGCTACTGGTGAAGATGCAAGCCATATTGCCAAAAGTGCGATTATTGACCAGGGTAATTGCATCATCGACAGTTTCGGCATGCATCAGGCTGAGGACGGGGCCGAAGATTTCTGTCTGGGCGATGTCGCTTTCCGGCGGGACGTTATCCAGCACTGTTGGGAATGTCCAGTAACCATCCGCATAACCATCAACAGACTTGTTGCGTCCATCGACCAGGACGTTAATGCCCTGTTTTTCACCGTTAGCAATGATGCCTTCAATGCGATCTTTGCTCTCCCTGGTGATGACAGGTCCCATTTGCACGCCATCATCCAGGCCATAGCCCACTTTGCGTGATACGGCAGCATCTGCGATTTGTTCGGTGAAGATATTCTTCGCAGCGCCTACGGTAATTGCCACCGAAGCGGCGAGGCAGCGCTGCCCTGCACAGCCAAAAGCACTATCCGCCATGATGCGGGTTGCTGTGTCCATATCGGCATCTGGCATGATAATCACCGGGTTCTTCGCACCACCCTGGCATTGGGCGCGTTTACCGTTTGCTGTTGCGCGGCTGTAGATATACTGCGCAACCGGAGTGCTGCCGACGAAACTCACGGCTTTCACCTGCGGATGATCCAGCAGGGCATCAACGGTATCTTTGCCACCGTTCACCAGTTGAATCACACCATTGGGGAAGCCCGCTTGCTCGATCAACTCGAACAGCTTGGCGGTGGTCATCGGTACTTTTTCGCTGGGCTTTAAGATGAAGGCATTCCCGGTTGCCACCGCATAGGGCAAGAACCACAGCGGGATCATGCCGGGGAAGTTGAAGGGCGTAATCGCCGTCACAACCCCCAACGGCTGGCGGAACATATGCTCATCAATGCCGCGTGCGATGTCTTCATTGTTATAGCCCTGCATCAGAATGGGTGCGCCACAGGCAACTTCCACATTCTCGATGCCGCGCCGCATTTCGCCGAGACTCTCTTTATAGGTCTTGCCGCATTCATTGGTGATGATCTTGGCAATCTCGTCTAAGTTCTCTTCCAGCAGCATTTTGAACTTGAACAAGTATTGAATGCGGTCTGTCACCGGGGTCAAGCGCCATTCACGGTAAGCGGCATGCCCAGCTTCGACGGCTTCCGCAACCACTTCTTTTGGTGTCATCACCACTTCGGCAATGGAAGCCCCTTGCGCCGGATTGATGACATCCAGCAAGTCAGCGGCTTTCGCATCTGTCCATTGCCCGTTGATAAAATCCAGTACTTTTGCTGCCATAGAAAAACTCCTTTTTCTGTTACGCCTGATATGTCTTATACCAATTTAAATTGATATTTGGTTTTTTGGTTCGGGCTTTCCAGCTTGTGGCATGATCCCGGCAAATTGTGGCTAGTTCCTGCATCCGTGTGCTGGCCTGCTCTTGTAGGAACTTCTGGCGCTGCTGCGGATCGTGCAAGTTCACAGCTTCCGCCCAGACTGCCCGTCCCACAATCACACCACTTGCCCCTGCTTTGCAGGCGATTTCACTCTGGCGTGCGAAGGTTTCATAATTCACGCCCGCACTCAGCAGCGCCCAGGGAACCGTACAGGCTGCATCCACCGCTTCGCAAGCTGCCAGCCATTCGGCTTCATCCTGGCTTTGTTTGGCATCCACCGGGAAGGGCAGCTTCAGAATATCCACACCCATCGCGCTGAACGTCTGGCACATCTCAACGCTGATGCGCAGCAGTTCCGCATTAGATAGGGTTTGTGCCGGATCAAGCGAATGGGGAATGGGTTCCAGGAAAAACGGAATGTCATAGGTCGCACAATCCGCGACGATTCGTTGTACCGTGTCGTACTTTTCCTGCACATGATCCGCTTCCGGGTGATAGGGCAGCAGCAGCTTCACGCCGTCCCCTCCCATCATCTTGATCTTCTTCACCGACCAGTTGGGAATGAAGGCCATACTGCGCTCGCTCGGATGCAGGCCATAATCTGTGACTTCTACCGGAGCCAGCAACCCCAGTCGTCCATGAACCGCATCATTCACAATGCTGCCAGCGATGCTGTAGGCTGGATCAGTCAGCACAGCGGTTGAATGCGGAGCCAGCGCACCAATCACCTCTAGCTTAAAATTTGCGAAGGCCGCATCATCATAGGGCGCTGGTGCAGCTTCGTTGAGTTTCTCCAGCAGATTTGTACGATGGTCAATCGCCATGATGACGAAGTGACCATCCGCTGTGGTCGTCCGGCTCAGATGCCGAAATTTCCCCATCGTTGTCATAGATGATGCCGTTCGTTCTTCTTGGCTTCCTCGTATTGCTTGCGGGCTTGCTGCACATCCGGGTTCGTGCTGACTTCCGCGACGGCAACATCCCACCAGCTTTCATAGCCACCGACGCGCTGACGACGATCCGTTTCGGTGATGATGCACACCGGGCGATTCTGAATGGCTTTGGCATCTTCCAGCGCTTGAGAGAATTCCCCGCGATCCCGCGCCACGAAGACCACTGCGCCCAACCCTTCGCAAATTTTGGCGAAGTCAGTGGGGATATTCTCGCCTGTTAGCTGATTTTGCTCCTCGTCACGGAAGCGGTACTTGGTGCCGAAGCCATCGCTGCCAACGCTCTTGGAGAGTCCGCCGATGCTGGCGTATCCGTGATTATCCAGCAGGATGATGTTGACCTTGATCCCTTCCTGCACCATGGTCACAATTTCGGTATGCATCATCAGGAAGCTGCCATCCCCCACCATGACATAGACTTCGCGTTCCGGGTCAGCCATCTTCACACCGAGGCCACCAGCGACTTCATAACCCATGCAGGAATAACCATATTCCATGTGATAACCGCGTGGGTCACGGGTGCGCCAGAGCTTATGCAGATCACCGGGCAGGCTGCCAGCCGCGCACAACACGACATCCTGCGGGCGCGATTGGCTGTTCACCATGCCGATGACTTCGCCCTGGGAGAGCAGCGGTTCATGCTCGAAGCTGTAGATATTGTGAACTTCCAGATCCCACTGCTTGTTATAGTCTTTCGCCCGCGCTTCGTAGGCTTGCGGCGTGCGGTAATCGCCGACGGCCTCAGCCAATTCTTCCAGCGTGACTTTTGCGTCTCCCACCAGCGGAATCGCACCGTGCTTGTAGGCATCAAATTCCATGACGTTGATATTGATGAAGCGCACGTTCGGGTTCTGGAAGGCGGTTTTGCTGGCGCTGGTGAAATCGCTGTAGCGCGTACCGATGCCAATGACCAGGTCGGCTTCGCGTGCCAGGATATTCGCGCCCTGTGTACCTGTCGCGCCGATGGCTCCGAGGTTCAGCGGATGATCGTAGTTCAGCGCACCTTTCCCTGCCTGCGTCTCACCAATCGGGATGCCTGTCTGCTCTACAAAATTGCGCAGGGTTTCATTGGCTTCGCTGTAATGCACGCCACCACCCGCGATGATGATCGGCTGTTTTGCTTCCCGAATCCAACTAGCGGCTTGCTGCAAGAGGCTGGCATCCGGGCGATTGCGCGGGATGTTCCACACGCGCTTCTCAAACATCACCGCTGGATATTCATAGGCTTCGGCCTGGGTATCCTGCGGCAGGCACAGAGTCACCGCGCCTGTATCCGCCGGGGAAGTCAGGACGCGCATGGCTTCCGTCAGCGAAGCGATCAGTTGTTCCGGGCGCGAGATGCGATCCCAGTAGCGTGAAACCGGTTTGAAGGTGTCGTTGGCGCTGAAGTCCTGGGAGTGTTCCCATTCCACCTGCTGCAAAACGGGAGCTTGCAGCCGTTCCGCGAAAATATCCCCCGGCAGCAGCAGCACCGGAATGCGATTGACCGTTGCCAGCGCTGCACCTGTCACCATGTTGGTTGCGCCGGGGCCAATGCTGGACGTGCAGGCGAAGGTCTGCATACGGTTTTTGTGTTTGGCGTAGGCTACGGCTGCGTGTACCTGTGCCTGCTCATTGCGGCTCTGGTAGTAGCGAATTTCGCTGCTGTACTGCTGCAAGGCCTGCCCAATCCCGGCGACATTGCCATGCCCGAAGATGCCCCACACCCCGGCGAAGAAGGGATTCTCTACGCCATCGCGGGAGACATACTGTTTACTCAAGTATAAGATCAATGCCTGCGCCATCGTCAGGCGTTTGGTTGTTGTATCAGTCACGAGACTAAACCTCTCAAAAATACAGGAAAATTGCTACCGCGCTCGTGTATAGTCCCCCTCGCTCCCCATTGATGCAGTTTCACAATTACACACGGAGTTCATTTTGTAGGGGCGACCCCACGTGGTCGCCAGCGGACATGGCAATGCTGTGTCCCTACGATATTCCACATGTAGGGGCGCAGCGCGCTGCGCCCCTACAAGAGATTTTTCTCCGTATTCATTTCTTAAAAGGCATCAATGGGAGGAGGACTGCCACGCCACGCCGAACGTGAACGCCGACAGGACGCGAGATTCCCCCTCTAATGCGGTCAGGGGGTAGGGTTCCTCGGCTCCATCCCATGATGCACAATTGGCAGACGGGGATCCTGCCATGTCCAGGTATCTTTCACCCAGGCATAAGCCGGATCATCCACATTGGCGAGGGACTGCGCCGAACCTGCCAGGAAGTTCAGGTAATACGTCGTGTAGCCATGTGCGCTGACCACCGGATGATAACCTTCCGGGACGAGTACCGCGTCGTGATTCTGCGCCATCATCAAGCCGTCGATGCTGCGATCATCGTTGTAGACGCGCTGGTAAGCATAGCCGCCGGGATGGTCAATCTTGTAGAAATAGATTTCTTCCAGGTCGGCTTCCAGCAGATTACCGTCTTCGTCTTCGCGGTGAACGTCATGCTTATGCGGCGGGTAGCTGCTCCAATTACCAGAGGGCGTGTAGACTTCTACCGCGACAATGCGATGGCAGTTAAACCCCGGCGGGAGAATGCCGTTGATCTGGCGGGTAGCGTTGGCTCCGCCGCGAATCTCGATATTGCTCATATCGGGTGTGACCAACTGCGTCGGGAAATCCTGATCGGTGGGAACCCAGCAGGAGGCAAATTCAAAGCCATCTGTCAGTGCTTCGATTTCAAATTCTTTGTTGCGCGAGAGATACAGCGCATAGGGCATTCCGCTGAAGACATTGGGACGACGACCCACATTGTTGAAATTTCCGTCTGTCGTCTTGATGTTGCAGCGTCCCCCCAGGATGACGATGGCATTTTCGTATTCACGGGTGTTATCCGCGAAAGTCTGGCCTTTGTTCAGGCGCATCGCAGACATGTTGAGGTATTCCCAACCAGCATCCTCAGCACGCACCCGCGCAAATTCGCCTGGGTCTCCTGTATCCTTTGTTTTCACGAGCATGGTTTCGGATGTATATTGCATCAATCCAATCCCCCATAAGATTTGACAAATGATTCAATTTCTTCCATCGTGGGCATGAAGTTGGCGCATCCGTGCTGAGTCACCACAATTGCGCCACAGGCATTGCCCAGCCGCGCTGATTTGTACCAGCCCCAATCATTGACGTAGCCATAGATGAATCCGCCGCCGAAGGCATCTCCTGCGCCGAGGATGTTGGTAATCTCCACTGGGAAACCCGGCGCTTCGATGATTTCGCCAGATGGCAGGTGAACCTTCGCGCCCTGTGCGCCAACTTTTTCCACAACTGCCTCCAGCTTGAAGGCCAGCATTTGCTCAATGTTGCTGCGGCTGTCTCCCGCAACCTTCGTATCTGAAATTTGTGAATGCGTCAGGGACATTTTTGCCGAATCATCCAGCATGGCGGCGTTGATCTCGTCTTCTGTGCCGATGACCACATCTACCAGGGGCAGCACGGCGCGTATCTGCACACCGAAGGCTCGCACGTCATGCCATTGATCCGGGCGAAAATCCACATCCAGCACCACCTTTGCCCCGGCTTTACGGGCTTGTTCCGCTGCGAACATCGTCGCGCTGCGGCTTGGTTCTTTGCTGAGGTTGGTTCCGGCGAACTGGAAAACTTTGCAATCCATGATCGGAGCTGCCAGTACATCATCAATGGTCAGGTTGATGTCCGCGCAGTTATCGCGGTAATAAACCAACGGGAATTTATCCGGCGGCTCAATTCCCAGGACGACAGCGCTGGTACGATGTTCTGGCTTTATGGGGATGAAGCGTGTCTCCACCCCTTCTTTCATGAGGAAGTCTACGATGAACTGTCCCACCGGGTCTGCGCCGATGGCTGTCAGCAGCGCCGTCTTCAGCCCCAGGCGATGCGCCCCCACGCTGATATTGGTGGGGGAACCGCCCACGTAAGCGGCAAAGCTGCTAATCTGCGAAAACGGTGTGCCTACATCGTTGGAGTACAGGTCAATCGAACTGCGCCCCATGTGTAACGAGTCGTATGTTTTGCTCATACCTCAAAGACCAATCTGCTTAAGATAATTCCGATTGTTCTCTGCGCTCTGCTTCGGTGTTCCCATACCCGGCAAGACATCTTGCTCAACAACAATCCAGCCGTCGTAGTTGATGGCTTTCAAGGCTTCCAGCACTGCCGGGAAATCGACATCGCCTTTGCCTAGTTCCGGGAAGATTCCCTTGCCAACAGATGTGGGGCCATCCCATTCTTGCTCGCGGGATTGCCGCGCAATTTCCGGGTCATGATCTTTGAAGTGAACATGCCAGATGCGGTCTGCATGTTTCTGAACCCCTGCTACCGGATTACCACCTGCAAATGACCAATGCCCGGTATCAAAGACCAGCCCAACAATCTCCGGGTTGGTCATGCTCAGGAAGCGCTCTGTTTCGGCAGGAGTCTCAACCCAGGTGCCGACATGGTGATGAAACACCGTGCGCAAGCCTGCTTCGTCCATCACACGCTGCGCAATATAATCTGTACCTCTGGCGAAGACCTTCCACTGCTCGTCGCTCATCTCCATATCCAGCGTGACGCGCCCGGCGTTCTTGGTGCGCAGCGGATCAGAATAGGGATCATTCCCCAGCACAATGAAGCAATCCGAACCGCCAACCGCTGCGAGTAATTTCGCTGTCCGCACGCAATCATTGGCGCTCTCTTCATGGCGGCTCTCATCATGCAGATAGACACTGACCCAGGATGCCAGCAGACTCAGGTTGCGGGATGCGAGTTCTTCGGTCAATTTAGCCGGATCAGTGGGCATGAAACCCCAGTCGCCCAATTCTGTCCCCACATATCCCGAAGCTGCTAGCTCGTCCAAGACCTTCACGTAGTCGTAGCGTTCGCCCTCAATATTTTCGATGACTCCCCAAGAGCAGGGGGCATTGGCTACTTGTATCATGTTTGCCTCCATTCTAAAAAATACACCAGGATTGCACTGCTTCCCATTTTGCTAATTTCCACCCGCATACTCAAGAATTAGTACGTGGAGCTATCGTGATCTCTGCTCGCTCTTCGGATTGATTTCTAATGGACTTTTCCAGAGTGCTATGCCGTGGTTGCACTCATCATTGGTGACATCCGCGTGGACGTAAGCAAAGGTATCTCAGGTGGGATTGTGAATATTGCTCGCCTGTATTGTACTGAGGAAAGTGGCTCCAAAATCACGGGTTTCATCGAGAAATGTTCTTTCAATCGCATAATCAAAAAACAATTTAATCGTCGTAGGTCACTGGTTACATTGATCTACGCACGCCTTTCTCGCATGATTCTACCGCGGCATCTACAAGTTGCACACTGATTGGTTGCACGGCTACGAATTGATGTTGGACATCTCGCTGCCGATATTGGCTCGCTTGCGTCCATGGCACTTCTTGAACTTCAAGCCACTTCCGCAAGGGCAGGGATCATTGCGGCCTGCTTTGGCGTAGGCGGCTTGCAGCGTTGTATCTTTCTGGCGCATGTAGAACATCACATTTGCAGGAGGTCGCTGGTGGGTCAGTTCATTCGCCATGAAGCGCATTGGTTCATCAATGTGTGTGAAGAAGGCTTTGTATCCTGCGCACAGGTAATTCAATCCCGGTTCGCCGGATGGCGTTTCGATGAAGCGATTCTTGGGGCAACCACCATTGCAGACGAAGCGTACTTCGCAGTCAAGGCAGTACTGTGGCAGCGTGTCGCGCTTTGCTCGCCCAAACTGCTGCTGCTTGTCACTGATGACAATTTCACTCAGAGGAATATCCATAAGATTGCCGACTTTGTGCGCAGGCTCTACAAAATGATCGCAGGAGAAAACATCTCCATTATGTTCCAGCGCTAACGCTCTGCCGCAGGTCTCCTCGAAGATGCATAGTCCGGGATTGTTCCCCGTCCAAGCAGCCAGCGCCACATCGAAGATTTGCACATAAGTGCGTCCTACATCGTGGCGTACCCATTCGTCGAAGATCGTCGTCAGGAATTTGCCGTACTGCTCCGCCGCTACACTGCGGTTGGTGACGGAATGACCCTCCTGGTATCCGGTTTCGTTATCCCGCTCGACAATGGGAATGAACTGCATGAATTGTGCTTCGACCTCATCTCGGAAAAAGCGGTAAATCTCCAGCGGATAATCTGCATTGGCAGCGTGTACTGTGGTTAAAATATTGAATTCTGCGCCGTGCTTTTTCAGCAGCTCCACACCATGCATCACTTTATCGAACGTCGGTGCGCCGCCTTTGTCCACGCGATAGGCATCGTGCAGATGCTTGGGGCCATCCACGCTGACCCCGATCAGGAAATCATTCTTTGCAAAGAACTCACACCAATCATCATCCAGGGTAACAGCATTCGTTTGCAGAGCATTATAGATTTGCATGCCGGGTTTCTTGTGCTTCTGTTGGTAGCGAACTGCCAGCTTGTAGAAATCCAACCCCATCAGAGTTGGTTCGCCACCCTGCCATGCAAACGTGACTTCTGGAACCTGCTGCGCTTCGATGTACTGGCGTGTGTATTCTTCCAGCAGCGTCTCGCTCATCCGAAAGTCGCTGTTTGGATAGAGACGTTCTTTGCTCAGGAAGTAGCAATATTTGCAGTCAAGATTGCAGATTGCGCCACGCGGTTTGGTCATCAGGTGGAAAGCAGGAACAGGTGGTTTCGCTGTGGTCATGAGATGCCTCTACCCAGTACAAATGTGCGTTGGTGTTGATGTTTGGTGGGTGACGACTGGGGTCATACCCCAGCATGGAATCTACCATCCAGTGACGTGTATTCCTATGGCAAACCAGCGAGTGACTTACGTCGCCGCTTCCGGCTTTTTAGCGATTGCCAATATCTCATATTCATCAAGCTCAAGTGGGCGAATGTCCCAGTTACCGGCTGTTCCGCCACCAATATGGCTAACCTCAAAGCCGATCATTTGTAGAATCAGCCGCAGTTCGGGAACTACGAAACCCCGTTCACGGGTATTGATCGTCAAGGCAGTGTCGCCTTCTCCGGTAGAAATCGTACCGGATTCCGTCAGCGTCATCGGATCGTAAATGCCGTTATCGACATCAGCCTGCTGATATAGGCGGATGTGGCGCATGGCGTTCAACACGGTGATGAGCATTTGTCCGCCAGGTTTTAGCGCTGCGTAGAGATTGCGCAGCACCGATAGATCATGTTCTTGCGGATTGCTTCCTGCGCCGACTAGTCCTAGCGAACCTTCACAAACGCAATATATGCGATCAAAGGGCGTATCCGTGGCGTAGCGTGTGGCATCTGCCTGCTGGAAGGTTACGTTTGTGAGATTGTCTTTTTGTGCGGCCTGTCGTGCTTGCTCCAACATGCCGTCCGAAAGATCAACCCCGGTGACGTGATACCCGCGTCGTGCTAGCTCCAGCGCGTGCCGTCCCGTGCCACACCCCATATCCAGAATACGCTGTTCAGGCGTGAGGTTCAGATGTTGGATGAGAAAATCCACCTCTGCTTTCGTCCCTGTGACGAACGGTTCATCCATGTATTTCGGCGCATGTTGGTCAAAGAATAGCTTCCAGTCATTGGTCATTGGGGTGTCCTTCTTGCTGTCTTGTATCATCAGTCTGAGTATTATTATACCCTCATTCTACAATTCTCCCGACTCTCCCGACTCTGAAATACCAACGCAACGGCGAGGCCGCTGAATTCTACGCAGTCTCTACAATGCCGGGAGATTGGCTTAGAACCTATCTGAAAAATGGTTCCTATGGGAAACTGTGCAGCGGTTCGACCATGTGAAACCTGCTTTCAAGACAGCGGACGTTACGTTTCGCTACCATGCTGCAACTTGGGGGCTTTTCGGATCGGTTCTTATTTAACCAAGTACCCGTTACGAATCATCCTGGCATGAAGCTTGGTTGTTTTGCGTGAGACGTGGTTCAGGCAAACCACGCCAGTGGCTTCTTGTATATTCAACTTTGTGAACGAGGAAACACGATGAAGTACGATGTCATTACTTTAGGGGAGACGATGCTTCGATTATCCCCGCCAGACTTACTACGCATTGAACAATCCTCTTCGTATGAAGCCTATAGTGGCGGTAGTGAATCCAATGTTGCCGTAGGGCTGGCGCGGCTGGGGCTGGATGTCGCCTGGGTATCGCGTATGACGGAGAATGCCCTGGGACGCAGCATTGTGAATGCCATTCGTGCGCAAGGCGTGGATACGTCTTTCGTCACATGGACGGAAGAGGATCGCGTAGGGCTGTATTTTTACGAAGAGGGCAAAGCACCACGCGGCGGACGAGTCATTTATGATCGTGCCGGGAGCGCTATCAGCAGGATGCAGCCAGGGGATTTACATCCCGATTTGTTGTCACCAGATGCCGCACATCTGCTGCACCTCTCCGGGATCACGCTGGCAATTGGCGAGTCCGCTGCGCAAACCTGCCACACGCTGGCACAGCACGCCAGAGCAAACGGCTGGCAACTGAGTTTCGACATCAACTACCGGAAATTGCTCTGGTCAGAAGAAGCCGCGCAGAACGGCTGCCATGAACTGGCTTCGCTGGCAGATGTCATCTTTTTGCCCCTGCGCGACGCTGTGAATATTTACGGTACATCGGATGTACCTGACACAGCCATCCGCGAGATGCACGCCCTGTATCCGAACGCAACGATTGTGATGACCCTGAGCGCGGATGGTGCGATTGCCAAACAAGGCGATACTATCATCCAGCAGGCGGCTTACCCAGCGGAAGCAGTCGGCAGGATCGGCGGCGGGGATGCCTTTGTCGCAGGTTACCTGTATGGGCATTTAAGCGGTGCATCGCTGGGAGAATCTTTGCGGTGGGGGGCGGCCTGTGCTGCGTACAAATATACCGTGCCGGGTGATATGCCCCTCCTGGATTTAGACACTATCCGGGAACTGGTCATTCACCAGCGTGGGCAAAATCTATTGCGTTGAGTGTTCCATGGGTCATTTTGTGAGGAGCATAGCGGTTGAAAGTGATGGAAATTATCGGAAATATTGTACGGATTGGCTCGTTGCTGCTGATGGTGTTGGGCAGCTTTGGCGCAGCACAAGCCCAGGGAGCGACACAACTGGTTGTCTTCGCGGCGGCTTCGCTGACAGATGCTTACGAAGCCATTGCAAACGAATTTGAAGCGGCGAATCCCGGCGTAGAAATTTTGTTCAACTTCGGCGGATCATCGACCTTAGCGGCGCAGTTGGTGCAGGGTGCGCCTGCGGATGTCTTCGCCAGCGCCAATCCTGCCCAGATGCAAGTCGCGGTGGACGGTGGACGCATCGGCGGAACGCCGCAAATCTTCGCGCAGAATCGCTTAGTGTTGATTGTTCCCGCGAACAATCCTGCCAATATCCAATCATTGTATGATCTGGCAAACCCCGGCGTGAACCTGATTTTTGCCGCGCCCTTTGTGCCAATCCGCACCTATACCGATGCGATGCTGGAACGCATGGCAGAGGATGCTGACTATGGAGAGATCTATCGTAGTGCAGTGCTAGCGAACGTAGTTTCAGAAGAACCCAATGTGCGGCAGGTGGTTGCAAAAGTCGCATTGGGGGAAGCGGATGCAGGCATCGTGTATGTATCCGATGTCACACCGGATATTGCCGAAGATGTGTTGGCCTTTTCTATCCCGGATGAATTGAATACCGTCGCCGCCTATCCCATTGCCATCACCAACGATACGCGCCAGCCAGAACTGGCACAGCAGTTCGTGGACTTTGTGCTTTCAGACGCAGGTCAGGCGATTCTAGTGGAATGGGGATTTATCCCGATTGCTTCCCCTGCTGCTGCTGACGACAATTTTCTGCAAACCATGTTTCGCTATGCTGCGACGGCTGTCGGCATCCTACACTACTGGTGGGAGGCCAACAGCCCTTGTTAGAAAAACAAGTCAAACTTAGCGCCGTCGTCTGGCACGCTGCCATTTTGTGAGATAGGGCAGCAAATAGAGGTAGCTTCCGCTGATGATGAGGGTGAGCATCAGAATCTGTTGAATCTGTTGGAAGCCTGCTGCCGAGGGGATGCCCCGCGTTGCATTGGTGAGAATGACAACGATGACAAACGGAATAGTGATCCAGCGGTGAATTTTGCGAAACCATTGGTTGAAAAACTTCATAGGATTCTCCTGTTCGGATGGGTACATTGGTTTTAGTGTAAGGAGCATTCACAAGAAAAACTTCGACAAAAGTCGAAGTTTTCAGGCAAAGAACGGTTTTGGCTGCTGGTTTGCTCACTGCGTCCGGGTTGCTATGCTGACATCGTTCATCCGCAGCACTTCGATTCCCAACCAGAGTGTTGCCAGCAGAATTGCAAGGCCGCCCACGATGACCAGATACGGCGGTAAGCCCAGGTAAACTTCTGCCAGGATTCCCAGGGGCATGAGCAAACCCGCCAGAGCCAACCAGGAAATCCACCGCGCTGATGGCGTTTGCAGCGGTAATTTCACCAACAAGAAACCGAAGACGATGTTTAGAAAGGCGAATAGATTGCCATGTACATGTGCCAGTTTGGCCTCGAAGTGTGCGCCTTCCAGGGCAGTTGCCATCCATGCTTCACGCTCTGGGGAGAAGTCGCGCAGGTAGATCAAAATAAAGCCGTAGATCATGAAGCCTGCCATGACCAGGAGGCCAGTGCTGATATTTAGTTTGCCGATTTTGGGATGCATTGTTTGTACTCCATTGTGAGTCAGGTTGCTTTAGAGGTAGTCTATGCGGCTTCATGCAGGGAATCTTCGACATTTGTCGGTTTTTTGCATCAAACTATGACTTCCATCACAATGATGGGTATTGCTGAACGGGTTTTTTGAATGGATAAAGAGAAACGATGGCAAGTGATCCAATCACGAATAGCGGGCATGAATTGCTCGCAGCAATTCCCTATTTCTCAGCGCTGGATACAACGCTGCTGCAACTGCTCGCAGGTTACATGAAACGCCAGGAATACAGCGCAGGGCAAATTGTTTTCCTGGAAGGGGAGGAAGATGTTGCGCTGTATATCGTGGAGACGGGTTGGGTCAAAGCCGTGAAGTATTCCCCGGATGGACGAGAGCAAATCCTGCAATTCATTGGCTCCGGTGAAGTCTTCAACGCAATTGGCGTTTTGATTGAAAGGGTAAACCCGGCAACCATCATCACGTTGGAGGCAACCATTGTATGGTCAATTGAGCAGCAGGTGATCCTGCAAATCATTGATGAAAATCCGCAGGTGGGGCGGATCATCATTCAACATCTGGCGAAACGAGTGCAGCAGTTAGTCCTGATGGTGGAAGATTTTTCGCTGCGCACCATTGAATCACGGCTGGCACGATACCTTACGGACTATTCAGAGAACCAACTGCTCAAGCGTCCTCGGTGGGCAACACAGGCAGAAATGGCGAATCGAATCGGTACAGTACCTGATGTGCTGAATCGGGTGCTGCGCAGCTTCGTAAGAGATCAATTAATTGAAGTAGATCGGCATGAGATTCGCATTCTGGATGCAGTAGGATTGCAGGCGAAGGCGGATCTGGATAAATGAGTACCTTTCTGAACTTGTAGGAGATTGAGGCGAAATGACAGATCAAAAGTTGGAAAGTTTCATTCAGCGTTATGAACAGCAGAATATTCCCTGGGATACCGGGATTACGCCGCCAGAAATCGTTGCCATTGTGACAGAGCTTTCACCGGGCAAAGCGCTTGACCTGGGCTGCGGCACAGGTACGAATGTGCGCTTCCTGCTGGAACACGGCTGGCAGGCGGATGGTATTGATTTTGTGCCACATGCAATCGAAATCGCTGGGCAAAAGCTGAATGATTTCCCGCCGGAGCAGTACGGGCTGTACTGCCATGATGTGACACGGCTTGACGAGGTGGAAGGGCTGCGCTCTCCCTATGATCTGGTGATTGACATCGGCTGCGGACACAGCCTATCGCTTGAGCTGGGGGCAAAGTATGCGCGTGATCTGGCAGCACTGCTGAAACCGGGTGGAGTTTTCATGCTGTACAAGCATTTCCCCACCTCGGAGCGCAACTTCGGTTGGACAGATCAGGATGTGCAACACCTGTTCGCAACGCATTTTGATCTGGTATCCGCCGTACTCAGCACAGATACAACCAATGCGATGCCTTCTGGATGGTTCCGCCTGATCCGCAAAGCCTGATGCTCATCTGGAGAGCAGTTGCTGGAAGGTGCGGACGGCATTGCCAACCCCGTCTTCGGCGCGGATGTTCCGCCCCAATTCAGCGGCTTTCTCGCGGGCAGATGCATCGCTCGTTAGCGCTCGAATCATGTGGGCGAGGCGATCACTGGTCAAATTCTGGCGGCTGATGGGAGCCGTCCCCACGCCGAGTTCATGGACGCGCCGTCCCCAGTAGGGTTGGTCTGACATGTGCGGCACAACCGCCGAGGGTACACCAGCGCGAAGGGCGGCGGCGGTTGTCCCCGCACCGCCATGATGAATGACTGCCGCCATCTGCGGGAACAACCAATCGTGCGGTGCGTAATCCAGCAGATGCATATCGTCCGGCAGATCGCTGTTGTTCAATCCAGCCCATCCGCTGTGGATGATGCCGCGCTTCCCGGTTTGCTGGAGTGCTTCAATCATGATGCGGGCTGTTTTTTCTGGCGCGGAACTGGTCATGCTGCCGAAGCCAATGTAAACAGGTGCTTCCCCGGCACGGAGGAAATCTGCCAGCGCGGGGGAGGGCTGCCAATCTGCTGGCGCATCGTAGAACCAGTATCCCGTTACCGTGATTTGTTCGCCCCAATCTTCGGCTTTCGGCAGCACCAGCGGACTCAGGCCATAGATCACAGGCAGGCGCTGATTGTAGGCGGCGGCATACTCGCGGAAGGTCAGCGGCGGCAAACCGAGTGATGCGCGAAACTCATTGGTTGCGTCCCGCATAATCCAGTGCGTGAAATACTGCCCGATGCTGCCCGATAATCGGTTCAGGAAAGTATCGGTGCGGGGGATCATTGGCTGAATGGTGGCGGCGTGTTCTCGCGTGGGGGTCAGCGGCGCAAATAGAATTGTGATGTGCTGCTTATTCTGATGCTGGGCTATTGCGTGCAACATGCCGAAGGATGGCAGCCCACTGACGAGGACATCCGCATCCTGTGCCGCGTTCAGCAAATCCTGCCCAACTTCGGCTCCTGCTTCCAGGATCATCTTGCGCATGGTGCGGGCTTGCTTCAATTGGTTATTGCCGCCTTCGACCCATTCTTTGCCGCTGTCACTGCTCATCAATGCCTGCATATCGGTGCGAATCAGCGCATAATCCAGCCCGGCATTTTCTACCAATTCCCGAAAATTGGAGCCTGCGGCAAGCGTGATCGTATAGCCTGCTTCCTGCAATCCCTTACCCAATGCCAGCAGGGGCTGCACATCTCCCCGCGTCCCAAACCCCACCAACAATATGCGCATGTTTGCCCCCTGTTTTGTATCCGTCAGTGTGATGCTTTCATCCAGTAAGTCGCATAGGCTTTTGTCTCTGCCAGCAGATGCTTCAGCCGCGCCGGATCGCTGGCAGGGCGTTTTTCTGTGCCGGATGTGACAATATAGCTATCTTCCGATGCGGGTTCAAAATGCAGCGGAGTGGTCGCTTCCAGCCACTTCACGGCAAGCTTCACGGTGACTTCGCTCAGTCCTGTGCGCGAGACAATATCCGGCACAGTGAGGTATCCAGCGTAATTTTTGATGGCATATTTTGCCAATCCCGCGATGATCTGCGCCAGTTGGTCAATCTGAACCATAGGCTGTGTCGCACCCACCAGGACAATCGTCTGCGGCTGCACTTCATTGATGAGCGCCTTCCACACACTCGGCGCTGGCGGGATTGTCCACATAATCAATGTTTCCGCCTGGGATACATTGTAGCGATCTGTGCCGCTGATGTCTTTGGATAAACCTTCGTAGTAGACCAACGCGCCGGGGTATTCTGCCAGCAGTTCTTCGAGCAGCGCAGCAGGGGCGTTCGGCCGGCGGCGATCCACGATGGTATAGCGCGGCCTGCTGTCGATGGTGACCGCATCCGCTGAAGGCTGCGCATCCAGCCATTCGACCAGAGCTTCCCGTTCGCCTTTGAAGGTATTAGAACGTACCGTATAAGCAATGTCGAATTTTCCCTGTGGGATGTCGTCCACGCTGCCGAACCACCAGACGACGCGCTGCTGATTGCCCTGCGCATCTTCCAGGCGCAAATCCACATGATCGCCCCGGCTGCCGAGCGTGCGCCGAGACTTCACATGAACCCCGCGTGTGACCAGGGTCAGCGGCGGATTCCCGTTGCCGAAGGGAGCCAACCGCGAGAGATCATCTGCAAAATCCAGGCTGATTTCCTCGAAGCCAATTTCGGCATCAATCTTCAGCATGGGTTCGACAGCATCGCGTCCGAGCATTTCCCGCACCGACTGTGAGACTCCACGCCGGAAGGCAAAAAGATTTTCCGCGTCCATGCGCAGCCCCGCCGCCATATTATGCCCACCGTACCCGTTCAGCAGATGCGCCTGGGAGCCGATGGCCTGCACGATGTTCGCGCCTTCCACCGAACGCGCCGAGCCGGAAATGCTGCCTTCCGTCTGAGAGAGGACAATCACCGGGCAGGCGTAATCTTCGACGAGGCGGCTGGCGACAATACCGACCACGCCCGTATGCCAGCCTTCGCCGCAGACCACCAGCGCCGCATACTTCAGCAGCGAATGATCGTCCTTGATTTGCTGCTGTGCTGCTTCGTAAACCTGCCGTGTGAGGAAACGCCGCTTCTGGTTCAAACCTTCCAGTTCGTTGACGCGCTCTGCGATGATGTCCGCGTCGGTTGCAGTCAGTAGTTCCACCGCAGGATTGGCATCCGCCAGCCGACCCAGGGCATTCAAACGCGGCGCAATCGTGAAGCCGATGTCGGTTTCGCTCAAGGTTTCCGGCACAATCCCGGCGCGTTCCATGACGGCTTTCAGGCCGGGACGGGGATCATTGCGCAAGACATCTAGGCCGCGTTGCAGCCAGTAGCGCGTATCATCGACCTGTACCATTACATCCGCCACAATGCCCAGCGCCACCAAGTCCAGCAAATGTTCACTGGAACGTGAACCATACAGCGCCCGCACGAATTGATAGGCTGTGCCGACTCCGGGAAGTTCGCGCAGGGGATGGCCTTCTGCCAGGCGCATGGGATTGACGGCTGCAAATGCATTCGGCAGCGAATCGCCCAAACTGTGATGATCCGTGATGACCACATCCACGCCGCGCCCCTGGGCATAAGCGACGGCCTCATGCGCCGTGATGCCAGTGTCGCAGGTCAAAACGACTTCCGCGCCCTCATCCAGGTAACGCTTGAGCGTGGGCAGGTGGATGCCATGTCCTTCGCTGAAACGGTTGGGGATGTGGTAGCGTACCTCCGCCCCCACATCACGCAGCGCCGAAACCAGCAGCGCCGTCGATGTCTGCCCATCGACATCAAAATCACCCCAGACCAGGATTTTTTGTTTGTCCCGGATGGCCTGCTGAATCCGGCTGACGGCTTTATCCATATCCGGCAGGTCATCTGGCGAAGTGGGGCTGTAGTGTGCCGGATTGAGGAAACGTCGCGCTGTGTCCGGCAGCGTGATGCCGCGCCGCACCAGGGTTTCGCTCACGATGCGATGTCCGCCCACTGTTGCCAGCAGGTCATCGGGTACGCTTATGGGTTGGGGTAGGAGCCATTTTTTCATCAGGAGTTTTCAGTTTTTAGTCGTCAGTTTTTAGTTCCCCTCCCTAAATCCCTCCCCACGTTGTGAGGAGGGACTTGGTTTCCCCTTGTGCAGCGGGGGGACGGAAGGGGGGAATTTCTCCGTGTTTCACTGTGAAACTGCATCACTGCGCCGCTACGAATTTCTTTGTGTCCTCATATGTTGGGAGCGAACGGCGCAGCACGCTGCGTCCCTACAAATCACACTTTTTACACATGAGCCAACATTTTTCTAGAATTCAATCTCGGCGATTTGATCCAGATCAACACTGAAATCGTTCAGGTCGATGTCTTCATCTTCGTACAATTCCCAATCGGTCAGGCTTCCGGCTTCGCGTCCGCGATCACAGAGCGAACGGTACACGCAGTATTTGCAGCGCTGAGTCTCGTCCGTCAGCGGAAATTCTTCGCGCTGTTCGATCTCACGCACGAGGCCGAGCAAGTAGCTTTCATCCAGCTTCATTTGTTCCGCGCCGTAGGGGAAGGCCAGCACGTCCCCGCCCTGATTCGCATACCAGTAGCGCATCTCGATTTGCTCCGGTGCGATGGCTTTTCCGCCGTTGAGCGCTGCGCCACCCTTCGCCAGCACATAGCGATAGACGACGGTCTGCAATTTTTTCGCCAGGAGTTCCCGGCGCGGGATACGCTGCGAAGTCTTCCAATCCACAATCAGCGCACGCTCGCCCAGTGCCAGCAGATCAAACTTCGCCAGCAGCAGATACTCGCCCAGGGGAACGGTCAACGTCTGTTCGGGATAGCGCTGTGCGGGAACATCTGTCAGCCCATTTTCCAGATAGGTATCAAACCAGCGGCGCACATCCGCATCATGGATATGCTGCTGTAGCAAATCCGCCGGAATGCCGATGATGTGCTGCTGCACCAATCGGTGAAAATCCTGCCCCTGTTCCATGTGGCGCTCAAATTCCAGCATATCATCCACTTCCGGGGCGGGGTAGCGCTGGCGTTGCAGGTACTTCAATTCAAAGCGGCGCGGACAATCCACGTAATCCTGCAAGCTGCTTTGACTGAACACAAAATCTTCTGGTATCGTCGCCATCAGCGCACACCTCCCACTTTCTCCCACCATCCACGCAGGGCTGCAATCGGACGCGCTTCGATTTGCTCCCCGCTGCGCCCCGTATTCCAGGTGATGATTAACTCGCGCCGCGCTCTGGTAATCCCCACATAGAGCAACCGCAGCCGTTCCGCCGCGTATTCAATGCGGGCTTCTCTGGTTGCTTCCCCTTCACGATAAGGTAGATTATCGCGCAGCGCTTTGAGCTGACCCCGCGCCTCGGCTTCCAGATTCAGATTGTTGCGGATGAACCATTTTTCGCCCAGGAAGACATCAAAGGGGTCAGCCGAGGGGTAATTGTAATTATTCGCCGCCATGATGTAGACGCGATCCCATTCCAGCCCTTTTGATTTGTGCATCGTTGTAATGGTCACCTTGCCCCTGTGCTGATCCGGGTCGAAGGCATCATCCGCGTCACTGATGCCGCTGAAGCTGCGGCGACCTTTCGCAATTTCCTGCAATTCCAGGGTGTATTCCTGCAAACGCGCTTCCGGGTGCAGTTCCCCGAAACGCCGCAGATACAAGGCCACCGCATAGGCGGTAGCAATGTCGGTTTCCAGCCGGAATAAATCGCCGCTGATCGTCAGGATAAGCTGGTCAATCGGCAAGTCTGACGCGGCCTGCCAGCGTTGCACCACACCCCGAAACTGCGTCAGGTGCAGGCGCAGGCTCTCATCGTCGGCGTTGGTTTCCAGCCAATCCACCGCACGCGGATAGAGAAAATCTTCCACATTGCGGATTCCGCGCAGCGCCTTTGCGATATTTTCGATGGCGCGTTCTTCGGTTTCGTCGCCCCGGTCATCGCGCCGCCACACGCGGTAAAGCTGCGCCAATCTGCTGCTGTCTGCTGGATCGGTCAGGTAGTTCAGCACCAGAGTCAGCGCCCCCACAATCGCCCGCGTGCCGCTGGTGGAGCGCAGATTTTCTACATATTCCACGCCCTGCGCCCGTAACATCTGCACCATCTTCGCGCCGCTGCTGTTGATTGGCAGCAGTACCGCACAGGTCAGATGCTGATTTTCCGGCAGCCATTCCTTGAGCGAACCGATGATCGCCTGACGCTCGTTGTCGCCTGTGAATTTGGTTTCCACAAAGACGACGGCCTGCGGGTGATCCGGTGGGTTGCCCTGGGGATCACCCGGCGGCGTGGGTTCGATGTGCGGCAGGGTCAGTGGCTGCTTCTTTTTGATGTCTTCATTCAGATGGAGCAGTGACCAATCAATGAGATGATTCGCCACCTTGAGAATACTCAGGCTGCTGCGTCCGCTGTTCGGCAATGTCCGCGCCGTGACATCCGGCTCGTTCAGGAAATCGCGCAGGTACTTGGGATTGGCGGTGGTGAAGGTTTCGTAAATCGCCTGATTGGGATCACCCACGCGCACCCAGTTGCCGCCATCACCTGCCAATAAGCGCAGGATGTCTTCCTGCAATTTGCTGCTGTCCTGGGCTTCATCTTCCAGGATGTAGGGGAAGCGCTGCCGCAGCCGTGCCAGATAATCCGGGTCAATTTGCAAGATGCGCAGCGCCAGCCGGATCAAATCCTGGAAATCTACCGCGCCGCGATAGCGCAGGCTGCGCTCGTACTGGTCATAAATTTCCAGGCAAATCTCGGCTAAGGGCAGCGGATCGCCATAAGCTCGTAATTTCTGCGCCACATCCTCAACCGTAAGCTGGTCATCTTTGGCCTGCCGGATGAAGTTCATCGCCATCGTCTTCACCAGATCAGGCCAGTGATTGGCGCGGGTATACTGGTTGGCGAAGTGATCCGCCGAGAGGTAGTCATCCGCTGCTTCAGGAGTGGTACGTACCCAGGTTTCGACGGCTTCTTGCAGGATGTCATCGGCGGCGCGTTCATCCAACACTGTGAAGGCATCCGACAAGCCCACCAATCCAGGGCGCTCGTGTACGATGTCGTTTGCGAGGCCGTGCAGTGTCCGCACCCGATAGCCCAACCCCGGCAGTAAATTGAATTCATCGCGCAGGTATCCTGCCATCGACGCGGCGAAATTCCCGACTGCGGATTTCACCAGCGTCACAATTAAGATTTCCTGGTTCATGTCCAGGTCGGTTTCTGCGACGAGCTTTGCCGCCAGATAAGAGAGGGTCGCTGTCTTGCCACTGCCAGGAACAGCCGAAACACCCATTTTGCCGCCCTGGTAAGCCAGCACTTCGGCTTGCTTCGGGCGCGGAATGAAGCGCTTACGGGTGGGTTTGGTCTCAGCCATTGTGCTGCTCCTCTCGCTGCAAGCGGCGCAGCATATTCTGGATCGTCATCAGCAGGGAGCCGCGCTGTTCGTAGCCCTGCTCGCTGAACTGACTCAATCCCAGGTAGATTTTTTTGCGGCAGCGGCGCATCAAACCCAGCGTCAGATCGTAGAGCGTCTGCTGGTCAGCTTCCACTTCATCCTGATCTGTCCAGACCTGTCCGCGAATCCACTGGCGGCTGAGGACGTAGGGCTGCGTCAGTGGTTGATAGAGCCGCTGCGACCAGCCGCTGCTGCCGACGTTCAGCCAGAATTGATAATCGACAGGTTGATTGCTCAACAGGAAGGTGTAGGCCGGGGCAATCAAGACGGCTTCTCGTTTGTCGTCCTGCCAATCGCGGATATATAAATTGCCGATCACGCCGCTGTCCACCATCTTCACGTATTCCAGGGCAGCATCCAGTTCCGGCTCGATCTTACTCACCGTCTGCCGGAACTCTCGCGCCGAATCCACCAGATTCGCGGCAGTGTTGGCATTATCCAGCCGATTGTGAAAACCAAATCCCGGCTGTGAAAGCACTTCCCCGAACAACTTGCTCAGGAAAATATCCACCGGAAGCGGGCTTTCTCCCTGGTAAGTATCCAGCCAGCGCACGAGGACATCGTAGCGATTGCCCAATTCAAAGCTGATGCGCTGCTGCATCTGGTCATTTTTGATGTTCTCGAAGGGCAGCAGCCTGCCATCGCGGTACAGCACATCTGCCAGCAGCCGCGCCCGGATCAAATCCAGGTCGCTGATGGATGCTGCCAGCGCCGCCGCCACATCAAATTTGTTGGTGGCGATTTTCCATTGGGGATGGGCGAGTTTGGTGAAGGTCAGCAAAGTGCGCGATGCTGATTCTTCTCGCAGCGCACGCGAAGGACGGTGTGAACGATGCGGCACGCCGAGGGCATCCAGGCGGGTTTGCAGCGAGAAGCGCAGGGCATCCGGCAGATAGGGCGCAAGGATGACGATTTCGCCGGGGGATACACCTTCGTCATGTACCAGTGCCGCGATGTTTTCTGTCACCCAGTCAATCATCTGTGGATGATAGGTATGATCGGTATAAATCAGAGCATCGCGGGGATCAGCCTTATTGCTGCCATTCTCCAGCGGTTTATTCAAACTGAATGCCATCTCGCGCTGCAAGGCTTCCATCTCGTCAGACATGACGCGGTGATTGGTCAGCGTGATCTGCACATCACAGAGCGCCTTGAGTTTTTCTGCATTGATCGAATCTGCCCCCAGGAAACGACGATAGCCGCCCTGCGAGTCGTAAATGATCAGCGCGGACTCGCATTGGGGCAGCCATTCTTGCAGGATGTCATGCGTAGCTGGCGTATCTTCTTCGATGTTATCCACAATCAAATGGCGGTATGTCTGCGTCAGGTAGCGCTGCACTTCTGGCTTAGGCCACATGTGATCCACAAAGAGGCGCACTTGCAGCGAAAAATCCAGCAGGTTATTTTCCAGGCACAGGTCACGGAACAATGAGGCGCAGGTCTGTGCATCGTCGTAGATGTATTCCTGTTCCACATCCCCGCGATAGGCTGCTTTGAGTTGTGCGCCGATAGTCTCATGATCGAATCCAATCAGCGCCGCCTTGTTCAGATTATCCACCAACTGCGTATACAGGCGGTTGCGGCTGATGGTCACGCTGTTGAAGTAATCATTGCGCTGGATTTCCGGCTCCAGGAAGCGCGTCATGTAATACTGCACCAGTTCCAGGCTGAGGAAGTGGGGGCGTTCGTTTGGGCTGCCGAATCCGACTTCTCTTGTTGCCAGAGGCCAGAATAGATCAATCGTATCGTAGGCCAGCTTACCCAGGGTTGCGGTGTGGATGTTGGTTGGTGCGTCGATGCGAGCGCGGCGCAGGGCATCCCGGTACGGCAAGGCCAATGCTGCTTGCGGAACCAGCACCAGAATCGAATCCGCACGCACCCCGTCCCGGATCAACTGCTTGGCGCGTTCGATCCCGGCGGTGGTTTTGCCAGTCCCCGCCATGCCATCCAGGAAAATCGTCTTATCAAAATTGTCTTTTGCGACTCGCTGCTGGTCTTTTAATAAGCGCATTTGCTTTGGTAACCTGCTAAAGGCTAGGTGTAAATCAGTGTAACGAATTATAGGATTGTACTGCTATTTTTGCACGTTGCTAGATCAAATATTCTAAAGAGTGCTAGCCGCACTGCCTAATCTTTGAGGAAACAAAACACACGAAACGAGTTGCACCCTTATGCAGCCCTACAAATAAAAACAGGAGCCATGAAGCTCCTGTCCTTTTGGTCTTCCGTGCTATCTACCAATAGTTTAAGGCTTGTCCGGGAATATTATCAGGGTCATTGTAGGTCTTGTCGTGTCTTGACAGAGTCTGTTGTAGGGACGAGGCCTGCCTCGTCCGAAACAACCATAGGCGGACAACACAGGTGTTTGTCCCTACTGGTGTAAACCTAACCTGAAAACCATGCGTTTGCGTTGGTTTCAATACCGGACAAGCCTTTTAGTCACCGGCAGCCGGAATAAGATCGGCATTGTTGTCGAGGAGCTTCTCGTACTCATACCCCTCTTCCTGGCTGCGAATCTGCGCCACGATGGTCAGGAACACGCCGTAGATGACCTTCGATGTTACATCCGCAATCGTAAAGGTAATCTGGCGAGCCACCACAGCAATTTCGGAAATGCTGCCCACACCAGCAGGATCAATCAACGTGGCAGCGCTGTCGAGCAGCAGGGGGGCGAGGTACGCACCCGGATATAGCATCCACGAAATCAGGAACAACCACCAGATGCGCCCGACCCATGTACCTGCGGAATCTGACAGGTTGCTGCGAGCTTCACGCAGCAGGCCATACATCTGCCAGAGGACGATCACGAAGAAGACTGTACTCAGCGTACCCCAGGCCAGGAACGGCACCATATCAGGCCCGCCACTGGAGCCAACTTCGTAGAATTGCCCGATGTAGCCTGTGATAATCATCAGCGCACCAGCAGCGAAGAAGATATTGCGCAGGTTCGCACGACGCGCCTTCGAGATTTCCACAACAAACAGAATCTGGAAAAGCAGCATTGGCACATCAATGAGCCAGTTCAAGTAGCGGAAGCCATTGGTAAAGGCCAGATCAGAGGCTGCTGCGGCGAAAACCCCCTGTCCTTCTGGCAAACCAGCAAGCGCAAAGGGGCTGAGATAGGTTCCCGATTCGGGATTATAGGTGAAGGCATTCTGCCAGCTTTGCTGCTGTGCAAACAGAATTAGAAATGCAGAGACCATCACGACAACTGATAGCACTGATGAAACGCGATAGCGTGGGGCAACTGTGCGCAGCGTCAGCACAAAGTAAAACAGGGCGGCGAGCATGACAGCGAATCCGAGTGTCAATACGTGGGATACCATGTCATACGCCATCGGCGAATACTCAACGAAATTTTCCATACTCAATTGAATCACTGTGCAACTCCTCACAAAACCAGATTGCAATACGACTTCATTCACTATAAACATAATGTTCAAAATTTAGTGAGAGTTCACCGTGAGGTTAAGAGGGGATGATATTGCCAATGTGGGGGATGGTTCTACATGGAGGTTGTTGTGAATGCTCATTTATCCGTGTTCTCGTGATGATGCGATTTTCGACAGGTTCACTTTAGCACCTCACACTTCCGGCGCTGGAACATTGAGCAACCGCAGCATTTCTCCCCAATGCTGCTTCACAATTGCCAGCGTTGCATCCAGGTTCTGAACCTCACGCACACCAAAGGTGAGTAGGTATTCATCCCCAAGCAAAATGTTGAAAATGATTCCCTCACTGCCTCGTAAGATATTGAAGCGATAGTCCCCTGCGCCCAGTTCTCGTGCGCGGCGTTCCCCCATCGCAACATCAGCCGCACTCATCGCAGAAATACGGTCTTCGTCATCCACCTGAAAATACCCGCCGGAGTTCCAGGGCTGGATTCTTGTATAAGCTACCATCAGTCCATCGACTGTCACCACTGCCATGAAGTACGTTGTGGGGATATGTTGGGCGATGTGGGTTAGTTCTTGCTGCAAGAGTTTTTCATCAGCGGACATAAGCCAACCCTTCTGTCAGTCTTTACCAGCGCGGTTGAATGATGATCTGTCAGTGAGACAACACCTTGTGATAAATGTAACAATACACCAAATTTGCTTGACCGGGATGCGGAACTTTGATACGTTGTTACCAATTCTTGCACATAAAGGTCTATTGCGACATGACACAAATGGGCGTGAAATCCCAGCCATTAGAAGCGCTGCCTCCTGAGAGCGCCCATTTGATTGCACGGTTTTTCCAGGTGCTTTCAGATCCAACACGGGTTCGGTTGGTGAAGGCGCTTGCAGATGGCAAGTGGTGTGTTTCCGAACTGGTGGACGCGCTGGCAATGGATCAACCAGCCGTGTCGCACCAGTTAAAATATCTGCGGCAGTTAGGGCTGGTGCAGTGGCAGAAGAATGGTCGCCATGTCTACTATACGCTGGATAATACGTTGTTGCGCAGTACCTTGCTCAACGTGCTAGATACCCTCGAAGAAGAGTAGCGTATTCGGCCTACATTTCTTGTGTGTGCGTGATAGGGTGTTCGGGCTTGGTAGTCCAGGCGACACTCTTATTCATGATGGCCTGTTCTTTCGGCAGGCTGACACGGAAGTGTGTACCTTTGCCGACTTTGCTGCGCACATCAATCTCACCCTTATGAATATCCACAATCCAACGCGCAATCGACAAACCCAGGCCTGCACCATCGGATTCATCTGTGTGGGTTCTTGCCATATCCACCTGGTAGAAGCGGTCGAAGATATGCTGCAAGTCTTCTTCCGCAATGCCAACCCCGGTATCACTCACTTCGATGATCGCTTCGTTCCCCATAGGATACACCGACAGGGCAATGCGTCCACCATCTGTGGTGAATTTCACGGCGTTGCTCAGGAGATTCAGCAGTAGCTGGCGCAAGCGGTCCGCGCTGCCTTCAATCTGCACCGGGTCAATGCGCTCCAGCACGATAGAAAGGCGGCGATCTTTTGCTATGACCAGCACCTGTTCATAGATTTCCAGCGCCAGCATATCCAGATGAATCGGGGTAAATTCCACATCAATTTCCCCAAATTCGGCGCGGGTCAGCATCAGCAAATCATTGACCATGCGCGACATACGAGCCGACTCCCGATAGACGACATCCAGGCTTTCTTTATCCATGCCATATCGTTCGATCAATTCCAGGTTTCCCAGGATGGAAGTCAACGGTGTGCGTAGTTCATGAGATACATCGCTGATGAAACGCTGTTGCAATTCGAATAGTCGTTCCAGCCGTTCCAGGGTGAGGTTGAAGACGGCAGTGAGCTTGCCCAATTCATCCTGCGGGCCATCCCATTGGATGCGCGTCGAAAGGTCTTGTGCGGCAGTGATGCTCGCGGCAGTCTTGGTAATCCGTTCGATGGGCTTCAGCAAATGATCCGAAAGCCATAACCCCAGACCAACGGAAACACCGATACAGATTACGGCAGAGATTAGCGTAATCACCAGCAGTTGATCGTTAGAATTGACGATGGTACGCATCGGTGTTGCCACCTGCACCACGCCCACTTCTTCGCCTGCGTTGTTGTAATAGGGGTGGGTGATGACTCGCATCGGACGGTTGCCGACGGTCACGGAATTGTATTCCAGTACCTCCGACTCAATGTAGTTCGGATCAAGCGGGGTAGACCAATTCGCAAGGTCAGACGAGCGATAAAGCAGCGTCAGCGAGGGTTCGCCAGCACCGCTTTCCATCCGCCAGATTTGCACGGATACTCCCGGCTCATCAAAGGTCGCCTCGTCATCGGTTAACGGCATCAGGGAATCTGAACCTGTTCCAGTTTCGGATTCGAAGACCGGGTCAAGCACATCGACGATTTGGTGTGCAGCGTCAGACAGCAGGTTATCTACCGTTTGTAGAATCGTCACACGGCTGACGGCGATTACCACGACGCTGAAGATGATGATGATGAGCGCCAGGAGACCGCTGTACCACAGCGCCAGCCTCTTGCGAATGGTCATTGCTTATTCTTCTCTCAGGACGTAGCCTACTCCGCGTACTGTGTGGATCAAACGACTTTCATCTTCTGCTTCGGTTTTCTGGCGCAAATAGCGCACATAGACCTCGATAATGTTGCTTTCTCCGCCGAAGTCATAGCCCCACACGCGGTCAAAGATCACATCGCGGGTGAGTACCTGGCGCGGATTGCGCATGAACAGTTCCAGCAGTTCATATTCTTTGGCGGTCAGGTCAATGGCGCGTTCGCCACGATGGGCGCGATGCGTTCCGGTATCCAGCGTTAAATCGGCAAAGCGCAGCACTTCCGGGCGCGAAGTCGGATGCACGCGGCGGAACTGCGCACGAACACGCGCCATCAATTCATCGATGGAAAAAGGCTTCACCAGATAATCATCTGCGCCAGCATCCAGCCCCTTCACGCGGTCTTTCACATCGTCTTTCGCCGTCAGCATCACAATCGGCACTTCGCTCGCAGCACGAAGCCGTTTGCATACTTCCAGGCCATCCAGCCCTGGCAGCATCCAATCGAGGATTACCAGATCAGGCGGATTATCGCGGGCGATTTGCAATCCCGTGTGCCCATCACGCGCAACGTTCACGCGGTAGCCCTCGTAAATTAAGCCGCGCTCAACGAATTGCGCGATTCGTGCCTCATCCTCAATGATGAGAATTCGTTCACCAGGCATACGAAATTCCCCTCCTAGTGCAGGTAAATGTTTAACGGGATATTACCTGCACACCATTAACGCAAACTAAGCGCAGGTGCGTAGATTCTTGAATAATGCTCAGGGCAGCCTTGTTAATGTTGCTAGAAGAAGCCACTGGCGTGGTTTGCCTGAACCACGTCTCACGCAAAACAACCAAGCTTCAGGCCAGGCTGGTTCGTAACGGGCACTTCATTAAATAAGAAGTGAGGAGCTTTGTCATAGGTCAACAAGGGACATTCTGCGTGCGAGGTGTGGGAGCCGTTGTGTCGATGCACGTCAAAAATCTGCTGTTAAGATTGGGCGCGACATGATCGCGCCCTTGTGATCTTCAACGATGACGAACGATCATTGGTTGCGGGGATGTGCGGCAAAAAATTCCAGCATGTAGCGGGTAGCATCCAACCGAGAACTGGGTTCATTGGCTCCGGGGCGTGGGGAATTGCCACCAGGCCAGGAATGCCCAGCATCGACAATTGTCACGACTTCTACATCCACCCCTGACGGACATTCATAGCTGTCATAGAACACCAGGCCGCTGCTATCCACTTCCCGATTCAGCAAATAATCACAGTTGTTCGCTTCAACCCAAAAGCGGGTACTCTCGCCAACGGATACCGCCCAAAAATCTTCTACGCCCAGACCCGCGCTGCTGTTGCCACCGTTATAAGGCATATTCAAATCCATGAAGCCGTGAATGATGAGTACGCTCACGGGATTATCTGGTGATGACGGCATGAACAGCGGAGTGCCTGGATGTGCATTGCCGCCAATCGCACCCGCTACCGGGGCAATCGCCGCGATTTTGTCGCTGAGTTCTGCCCCCAGCCGATGGCTCATGATGGCTCCATTGGAGAGACCCGTCGCGTAGATGCGATTCACATCTACCGCATAGGTTGCTGCCAGTTCATCAATCAAAGCGCTGATAAAACCAACATCATCAATCTCATAATCCCGTGCATAGGCGCAGCAAAAACCGCCATTCCAGGTCAATAGAATGTTGTCTCGGTTGCCGCTGCCATTGGGATGCACAACAATGAAGCCCATTTCATCAGCAGCCGGATAAAACTGCGTCATCTGTTCGCTGATGCGGGCATTGCCGCCGCCGCCATGAAACACGAAAACCAGTGGTAGTGGGGTTGTTCCATCATATTGTGGCGGCAAATGCAGCAAATAGGTGCGAACCTGCCCATTGTAGACAAATTCGTGCAAATCCGGTTGGGCATCCTGGGCGAAACTGGCTGCGGCGTTGAGGCTGAGTAGAAAAAATAGACTGAATAGAATGATCATACGACGCATGGCAAAACTCCCGAAGACTCTGCTTTTGTCTTCAGCATAGGGGGATGCCACCAGGGAGGCAATGAAGTGTACAATCTTTTTGCAGAAAATTGACACAGTGTAAAGATTCTACACCAGCAGATCGTTATGGCTTCAATATTTGTTCTGGGAGATTAATTGATCTGCTAGCGCAACCACTTTTGCCGAGTCTTCTCGATTTCTTCATCCGTATAGAAGTGGCGCATCAATCTTGATTCGCACGCTTCTTCGATAAAATCAGGGGAGAATACGATTTGCTTCTTAATGGTTTTGTAGACATCGGCGAAGTCTTTTTTCGCGGCTACGTTCGTTCGCTTTAGCGAAAAATTCGGTATATTCAGAAAAGTGCGTATTGCCTCGGTTTTGGCCTCGTCAGATGTTTCTAGTTTCATCAGCAATATTTCGTTATTGCCAATACTCAGCGTTTGAATACCCTCTTCTTTGGGGAACGGAAAACTGTAAATATCAATGCCGAGAATATTCTGATATTCATCAACAAACCAGTCAGTACCCCTCTGCTCATCATTTTCGATTTTGTCACGCGCAAACTCAATCATCTCTTCCATTGATAATGTGAGTTGCCCGTTCTCATCAATCGGTGCCAGAAGGTCAAATTTCTGGAAGAAGCGGGATACATCCCGTTCAATTGGGTTACGTACTAGTGTGATGTATTTGGCAGGTCGTCCACTCTTTACAACAAGATTGTAGAGTTGTCGTCCCCGTCGATCCAATACCGCCATGCCTGGATTCCACTCGCCATTCGCTGCGCGTGTTGCAATTTGCCGGGAAGCACGCACTGGATCCATGGTATGTGCTTTTACGGCTGTGATATATTCTTTGATCGATTCGTGGATTGAAGATGACCCCGATTTTGTCATAGAATATACTATGATAGGGACACCTGGAGTCAAATAAACGACCTGATATGTGTAGAAATGCATACTATAAAACAATCGCAAACGTGCGAGAGGATTTTGCTTAGTATTCATCATTGTTGTCGTTGTCCACGAGGTAGGCCGGAATTTGGCGCAAGGGCAAATTAATGTGCGACTTGACTATATCGGTGATCGGATTACGTGTCAATAGCCCACTATTCCCCGGGTCTATTTCAATATTTGGGCAACGTCGTCAGCATACTGTATCCGTACATCCGAAACGAAGTAGGGGAGTGCCTGGGTGCGCTCCCGGCTACAGAGAATGGTTGCTTTTTTAACCATGCCAAAAGTAGCGAATACCACCGTCTGCCAATGATCTGAAATGCGCCCCTATTCCCCTGATACTACGGCGGCAAATGGAATCAATAGATATGTATCTGCTCATTACGGATTGAAAAACGTCTATGTCAGCAGATCATCCAGGCGCAGCATCCGCAGTTTGTGCGCGGTAAAGTGTGCCTTCCAGCTTTCGGGGAAATTCTTCTCATAGAGGGTTGCCAGCATGGGAACGGCTCGTGCTGTTGCTGCAAGGCTGTAGAGCTTTTCCATCTGTGCCAGGAAAGCCTCGGTCTCTGCGAGATTGTTGAACGAGTCTTTTGCCTCAATGAAGTACAACTGCTGATCAGGCGTGCGTATAACCAGGTCGATTTCGGCGCTGGACTGCTGGTTCTTCAGCGTGACGTTCGCCGTATAATCCCACTGCTCCCAGGTGCGATTTGCCCAGAGCAATGTGAGAATCTCGGTGATGATGCCGTTCTTGAGCGCTTTGCATAACAGCGGATTGGGTTGGTAAACGAGGGATTGTTCCAGGGCGGGCGCGATAGGTTGCCGACAGCCGAAGCACTGCATCTCTCCAGCGGCTTCTTCCAGGGAATACCAGTACGTGAGGCCGCATATTTCACAGCCCAGGATAAAGCCCGGACGGAAGACTCTGTGGTGAACCAACTGCGCCAACTGCATCATGAATTCCTCAGTGTGTTCTTGCGGGCGGGCAATCTGGCGCAGTGCAGCGGGTTCATAAGCGCGGCCTTTGCGGATTTCAGCCGAGCGAAATAAGCGTATCCAATGTGCCTCGCGCCAATATTCCAGCGTACCTAGATTTTTTTCCGCATCCAGGAGATAGATCAGCCCCGTCAACAGCCTGGTTTTTTCGCTCGGTGCGATGCTCACTCCCCTGCTGCGTAATAATTCTGAGATTTTCACGAGCTACTCTTTGCGCAACTTATTCAATTCAATTTCGTAGAGCGTACGATTCTTGACCGCTTCGCCGAAGACTGCCGCCCCCGCATTGAAGACAATCAGCCCCAGTGTCCCTTTGAGGAACCAGCCCTTGCCCTTCGCTTTATTGCTGGTGGCATCCCCGATGATGCTCAATCCCAGGCCCATCAGCAGCAAGCCCAGCGGCGCAAAGCGATTCCAATTCTGGTAAGAACGATCCAGCATAACCACTTCTCCCGTGTTGTATTTCCCATTTTCATACCCATAGTTTGGCACAGTCACGAGAAAACAACAACTATTTTATCGGTTGTGCATCCGCCACAGATGGCAGAAATGGAGCGCTCTCCCGTATGAGAATCTTCGCAGAAATGCTCCTTGATAGTTGCAAAACGAGGCAACCCTGGACAAGATGTGACGCGATAAATGGTTGGATGGGTTTTATGGAGCATGCTAATGGTTGCAGTAGGTTCGGTTGCGCCAGATTTCACACTGAAGAATCAGGATGGTGAAGACATCACCCTGAGCGATTATCGTGGCAAGAAAGTGGTTTTGTTCAGTTTCCCGAAGGCGCATACGGCTGGCTGTACTGCGCAGGTATGCAGCTTCCGCGATGCGTTCCCGCGTATGGAGACCGCTAATGCAGTCGTTTTCGGCATCAGTGGGGACAGTGTGGAAGAACAAAAGAGCTTTCATGAGAAGCATAATCTGCAATATGATTTGCTTGCTGATCCGGGCTTGGAAGTGCTGAAAGTGTGGGATGCGGGGACGAAAGTCTTCGGGTTGAGTATTCCGGTTGCACGGCGCTCGTATTGGGTAGTGGATGAAGAAGGACAGATCATTGCCATGCAGGTTGGCATCGGCCCCGAAGCCAGCATGGAAGCCGCACTAGAAGCGGTGCAGGGCGAGAATACGAGGGCGTAGTAAAGGCGGGCGACCCGGCAGGTCGCCCCTACGATTGTTTGCGGGTTTGCTTATTCTTCGTCTTCGCCTTCTTCGTCGGCATTTTCACCGATGGCGAAGCGGGCGAAGCGGCTGATCTGCATACTTTCACCCAGTTCAGCGACGGCTTCCTTGAGCAAGTCGTCAATGGTCTTGCTATCATCTTTGATGAATTCCTGATCCATCAACACATTTTCACGGTACCAGGCTTCACGCTGATCTTCTTCCACCGCAGCGATGACTTCTTCCGGCACATCGTCGCGTGTGAGGTATTTGGGAGCCATGCTGCTGACGTGCAGCGCGATGTCTTTTGCGAAGGTCTGGAACTTCTCATTGCGCGACACAAAATCAGTTTCGCAGTTCACTTCTACGATGACTGCCATGCTCTTGTCGAAGTGCTGGTACATTTCCACCAGACCCTCGTTCATGGTGCGGCCTTTACCCATCTTCTTGATTGCTTTGCCAAGACCCTTTTCACGCAGCCATTCGATGGCTTTTTCCATATCGCCATCGGTAGCTTCCAGAGCCTTCTTGCAATCCAGCGGTCCTGCACCTGTCTGGTCGCGCAGTTCCTTCACCATTGCTGCTGAAATCGCCATGTTGTTTCCTCAGTCCTTTTTTGTGTTCGTTGAGTCGAAATGTGCCTTGCGTGGGTGACACAAAACGTCACCAGATATACCAAAAATGACGCTCATGAAAAGGGCACATCTAGTTGATGCGCCCCTTCGGATTGTTATTCCTCGTCGTCGTCGTCGAGTTCAATCGTGGTATCGCGCAACTTTTGCAGTGCAGCCCGTGTCGATTCGCCGAGCAGTTCGTCATCGCTTGCATCATCGCCGAATTCGTAGCTGCCGGATGCTTCGTCTTCGTATTCGACTTCGTCATCCACAGCGCCACCTTTGCGGATTGCCTTGCCTTCCAGCACGGCTTCTGCCAGGGAGCCGACAATCAAGCGGATGGAGCGCATGGCATCATCGTTGCCAGGGATGATGAAATCAATCACATCCGGGTCGGAGTCCGTATCTGCCAGTGCCAGCACCGGGATATTCAGTTTATTGGCTTCCATCACGGCGGTATCTTCGCGTGTCGGATCAACAACGATCAGCAGGTCAGGGAGGCGTTTCATCTCACGCAGACCACCCAGGCGCAATTCGAGCTTATCCAGCTCACGTTCCTGCATCAAGATTTCTTTCTTGGTCAGGCCACCGTAATCTTCTTCTTCGCGCATCTTGTCGAGCTTCTTCAGGGTGTCGATGCGGCTGCGGATGGTGCGCCAATTGGTCATCGTACCACCGAGCCAACGAGTGTTGACGTAGGGCATTCCGCAGCGCTTGGCTTCGCGCTCGACGGTTTCTGCTGCCTGGCGCTTGGTACCAACGAACAGTACCGTGCCGCCATCGGCGATCAGGTCACGCACCATATCGAAGTATTCATTGAGGTTGACCAGCGTTTGCTGTAAGTCGATGATGTGGATACCGTTGCGGGACGTGAAGATAAACTCGTCCATTTTGGGGTTCCACTTGTTGGTACGGTGTCCGAAGTGAACACCCGTCTCCAACAAAGTCCGCATTTTGACGGATGAAGCCATTGTGTATTCTCCTGTTATTTGGTGTTTACGGTCTCGCACACCCGTCATTCCCTGGCTGGAACTGCGCTTCACGCAGCAACACCCGCCAGAGTCAGGGCATGTGGGATTCAATTGGAACTTTGCCAATTCGACAGAGAACTATAGCAAACGAATGGCGAAACCGACAGGGCAAAGATGACAGATTTCAACGATGCGTCTTGTGAATGCCCCGTAAAAATTTTGGCTCATGTGTAAAAAGTGTGATTTGTAGGGGCGCAGCGTGCTGCGCCGTTTGCGGAAAACCGCAAGAATCACATTTTCTGTAGATGAGCCAAAATTTTATATGGATTGCCGAACGTTCTGTGCAGTTTGCCATCCAATGACTCTGCGGCGGGGCAGGATGCAGTACAATCGAATGTAAGTTTGTTTTCAACGATTCGCTGAGGGAAGGCCATGCAGAATCTGAGCGGACAGAAGTTAGGACAGTACGAATTGCGAGAGCGCCTTGGGCGTGGTGGAATGGCAGAAGTCTACAAAGCTTACCAACCGGGGATGGATCGCTTTGTTGCAATCAAGGTAATGCTGGGGCATCTTGCCACAGATGAGTCTTTTGTGGAGCGCTTCCGGCGGGAGGCGCAGGCCGTGGGGCGGCTGCGGCATCCGCATCTTGTGCAGATCTTCGACTTCGGTATCGAAGGTGATGTTTACTTCATGGCGATGGAATTCATCCAGGGTGGCACACTCAAGGAAACAATTCAGCAAGATGGCAAACTGCACCCGGAGTATGCGCTGCGCATCACCAGCCAGCTAGCAGATGCATTGGCCTACGCTCATGAAAACGACATGGTTCACCGTGACCTGAAACCCGCCAATGTGATGTTCACCGATGTGCAGCGGCAGAATGCGGTGCTGACCGATTTTGGCATAGCGCGAATCCTGAACCAGAGTGGACTCACGGGGACGGGCATGGCAGTCGGCACGCCGGATTATATGAGTCCTGAGATGGCACGCGGGGAGAATATCGACCATCGTGCCGACCTCTACGCCCTGGGAATTATCCTCTATGAGATGCTCACGGGTGAGGCTCCCTATTCGGCGGATACGCCAATGGCGGTGATCTTCAAGCATATGCAGGCTCCGCTGCCAACGCGCAATGACTATGGTGACAATATTCCTGAACCAATTGAGCGCGTGATCCTCAAGGCAATGGCGAAAGATCCCGGCGCACGCTATCAAAGCGCCGTAGAGATGAAGCAGGCGGTTGATAATGCACTGCGCGAATTGGCACAAGGAGTTGCAACTGCTGCACCTACAGCGCTCAATTCCCCCACAAAGCTCGAATCCGCACACGATGCCATCACCACAACATCAGAACCCACTTCCGCATCTGGTGGGCTGCCCTGGTTGTGGATTGGTGTTGCAGCCATAGCGGTCATCCTGGTGATTGCGGCCTTGCTGCTGACCAATAACACCCCGGTTGATCCTGAACCGACGGCTGAAATTGCTGCTGTGACTGATGAAGCCACAGAAGAAACCGCCTCACCGACCGATGCCCCGGAGGCCACTGCCGAACCTGCCGCAGAGGATGATTCATTGCGTTTCGGTGGTGTGCTGCCACCGCACCCGGATAACTTAAATCTGCTGGAAGGGTTCTCGGAAATCTCGGATGAAGTCGATCAAGCGTTGGTGGTGCGTGATCTGGAAACGGCGCAGGAAATGGTAGGTCAGGCGCTGGAAGAAGACCCGGATGACATCGGCGCGTTGTATGCCAGCGCTCATGTGAACCTGGAGTTGTACAACATCGAAGAAGCCGAAGCCGCTGTCCAGCGCATCATTGAACTTGCGCCCGATGACCCGATGGGCTATCTGGCATTGTTTGATGTCTACACCGGGTCAGGTCGGTGGGATGAAGCGGTTGAAATCATTGCCACCGCTGCTGAACTTGACCCGGAAAACCCCCATGTTCTCTGGCGACAGGCACGGGTTGCAGAGTGGGACGAAGAGAACGAGATTTTGTCACGGGCGGAAGAATCGGGTGCGAGTGGCTATCGCTTCATTCGGTACGCCGGGTTCTATTTTGCTGATGCCTTACAGCTAGAACGCGCTCTGCCATATCTGGATACTGCGTTGCAGGCCAGTGGCGGCGGAGACTATGAGGTGCGTGCCTATCTAATGGGGACGTTGGTGCTGCTGGGGCGTGCAGAGGATGCGCTGCCGCTCGCGCAGGAAAATGCTCCGGGTCAGACGGATGCGACTACGTTGGGCGAAATGGCCTTCATCGCCTGGAAAGCGGGGGATACCGCGCAGGCGCGTGAATGGGCGGAACGTGCGCGGGCGCTCTCGTCGGAAGCCTATGAAGCTAGTTGGGTGCTAGCCTGGATCATCGCGGAAGAAGACGGCGATATTGACACAGCGCTGGAAATGCTGGAACTGATCGAACCGACAGTCGATAATGAATTCTATCCGCGCTACATGAATCCGCTGTTTGGGTATGCCTTGCCGCTGGATCGGGCGCGGTTGCTGGTACGAGCTGGACGGTTTGAAGACGCGCTGGAAGTCTATAACCGTGTCCTGGAAAACGAACCCTACGAAGCACAGTGGTATGTTGAACGGGGGGATGTGCTGGTGGAATTGGGCGACACAGAAGCGGCTCGTGCGGATTACCGCGTCGCTGCGGATATTGCGCTGGAAACGGGCGACGATGAACTCGCGGAAGCCATGTTGCAACGGATCACCGAATTGGGTCCTGCAGCCGGGGAAGATGAATAGTCTATGTTACAATTTCGGACAATTTGTAGATTGATCCAGCAATGGGGTATTCGATGAAACGAGTCGTTCTATTGTTACTGTTGATGCTGACTCTAGCCGCTTGTGATGATGTGCTGGTCACAATTTCTACGCCTGGTTCGCCAGGGGAAACCACCGGCTCGGTTGATGGTGAAACTGCGCAGGTAGTGGGTGTGATTGATGGGGATACGATTGATGTGCTGCTGAACGGTGTGATTGAGCGCGTGCGCTATGTGGGGATCAATACCCCGGAGCGCGATGAAGTTTGCTATGCCGAAGCGACGGCAGCCAATGCCGCATTTGTCGATGACCAGACAATCACCATGGTGCCGGATGTCTCGGATCGGGATCGCTATGGGCGGCTGCTGCGCTATATCTATGTGGGCGATACCTTCGTCAATCAGGAAATGATCGTGCGTGGCTATGCGGAAGCCGTGTTATATCGCCCGGATGATGCCTTCCACGCGCAGTTCGTGACCCTGGAACGAGAAGCCGCCCGTGCGTCACGCGGCTGTCATCCGACGGGTATCTTCAATGATGGCAACACGGAACGCTGAGGAGGGGCAGTCATGACCGAAATCCCAAAATTGCTCCCTGGTGCGGAACCGCAGTTCTACCGAGGTAATGAAGTCGGGGTGATGCTGGTGCATGGGTTCATGGCAGCGCCGCCGGAAGTCGGCTGGACGGGGTCATACCTCGCGGAGCTAGGCTATACCGTCTATGCGCCACGCCTGACCGGACACGGCATTAATCATCGGCACATGGAGCGTATGCGCTGGCAGGATTGGTATGGGCATGTGCTGGACGGGTATCATATTCTGCGCCAGCAGTGCGAAAAAGTGTTTGTAATGGGTCACAGCATGGGCGGCCTGCTCTCAATCTTGCTGGCAGCCGAAACGCCGGAACTAGATGGGGTGATTATCGCTGCCGCGCCACTGCTGCTGGCGAATCGGTTGATGCCATATTCGCGGATGCTCGCGCCGATGATGGCCTATACCGAACATCCCAGCGAGCCAGAACTCAATGCCGAAATCGAAGCCGAACAAGCCAGACGCGGCGAACCGATTCTGAGCCGGGTACATTACACCACATGGTCTACCCGTGCTGTCCATGAACTGTACCAGCTAACCTTGCTGGCGAATGAGCATGTCTCGCGTATCACCCAGCCGCTGCTGTTGATCTATGCTGTCAATGATCTGACGGTTCCGCCCAAAAATATCGACCTGATTCGCGCTGCTGTGCAGAGTACCGACATTGAAGATGTGGTAATCCAAAATGGCGGGCATATCATTTTCCAGGATGTGGATAAAGATATTGCCATTAAAGCCGTCGGGGAGTTCATCCAGCAGCGGGTTTGATTATTCAATGCCCAATTGATCCGTTCCGCAGTTCGGTGGACGTGCCGTTGCACGTCCCTACAAAATTCGTAGCTGTAGGGACATCCAACGGGATGTCCGAAAAGCGCCCAAACCAAAAGCCGTTGGGAGAATCGCCCGTTTATGACCGAACTTACACACTACATGTCCCTTCCGTATTCCATTCTGTTAGTTCCTCCATTGGAGGAGGGCGATAGTTGGTTTGCAAAAGTGCCGGAGCTTCCGGGATGTATAGCAGCGGGTGATACGCAAGCAGAAACGCTTGATATTCTCGAAGGTGCGAAAGAACTTTGGTTGACAATGAGCCTCGAACATGGGGATACAATCCCGGAACCACAGCGCAGTGTCATCACTGAATAGATGATTAGGGCGGAACATGTTCCGCCCGATTTTTACCGGGATTCACTGCAAGCGCAAACTTTGCATGTGTACTTCTTCCATCGCGTCGATGGTATCCTGCAAGTTGTTCACCTCATCCTGAATTTCCAGGCGTAGGCGCTGCTGCTTGCTGCCATCCACGCCGCCCTTTGTTCCAAGCAGCGACATCTGCGCATAGACCGTACCCAGTGAGGAGAGCGTACTTTCTAGCTGAATCTCTGCCCGTTTCACACTGTTCTGAGTCTGCTGCAAATTCATCTGCTGCTGTTCCAGGAGCTTCAACTGGCGTTCCAGATCACTGCGCACCTGGGTATCCGTTTCCAGTTCAATGCGAGTACGCACATTGCGAATTTGATCTGGTACACGTTTCAGGTCACGTTCTACGATGGGATTATTCTCGAAGTTATCAATGTGCAGCGCCAGGTCATACATCGCTGCAATCCAGTCATTCACCTGGCTGATCGTCTCGCGGAATTGCGCACGCATCCCGGCGCTGTGCTGCTTCACCATATTCAGCATGTTGCGACGGTAGTCCATTGCGCTGCGCAGTCGCTCGCGGGAGACGTTGTTGCGAATTGCTGACAATTCGTATTGGCTCTCGAACTCGCGTGCCATGGCTTCATCCGCTTCTTCCGGGTCCGTCAGGGTAGACCACAACAGCAGACCCTCTGCTGCACCACCCAGTATCAGCCAGAAGAAGGCGGGCAAGTTCGCGCCCAACACCTGAAAATCGCCAACACCCAGGAATAAGACCAGCGTCAGCACCAGGGTAACGACACTCTCCCAACGAAAGACGGCATTGCGCAGCAGCGTGCCAAATACCCGCCTGCGAATTTCATCGCGTTCAGTCATTTCTAGCCCTTACTCCCTGTTGTGCTCAACTGCTGTGTTGAATTGTATGGTATTTCTGTTGGTATGGCATCAACAGTACATGCTTCGCCGCACGACGAGCAGCGGTTTTTGTTGATTGCAGCGGAACGGCCTGGATTTGCTGCGGATTCAAAACAGGGACTGCTTGGCAGACCCTGCTGAAATTCCACACATGAGGCTGTGACTTAGCCTTCCTGGCTGCCCAGCAAGCGACGACGGCGCTCTTCCAGTTGCAGCTCAATCTGCCCGCCACCGATAGCTTCGTCAATTTCTTCGCCCAGGTTCTGGCTGGCGATTTCATAACGAGCATCTTCGCGGTCGAGGCGGCTGCGGATTTGCTCGGTGAGCGAAACAATTTCCGCGTCGTTGCTATCCGCCAGCATATCCAGGCTTTTGACCGTCTTGGTCATCTGCTTCTTGGTTTCCATCAATTCAATGAGGGCACGCAGGCGTTCGCGTTCCTGCTTGATGGTGGTCACACGGGCTTCCAGCTTCAGGCGCATATCCAGCATCTTACGATACTGTTCTTCCTGTACCTGCCACTGTTCGTAGTATTCCTGTGCCAGTTCTTGCTTGGTATTCAGTTCCGCCTGTGCTGCGGCTGCCAGATCATTCTTGCCCTTCAGGATGAGGGTATCAATATCCCGATCCAGCTTCTCAGCCTGGTTGGCGAATTCTTCATACTTGCGCTTCAACGTGCGGACGTTGCCGCCCACGGTAGCAGCGGAATCTTCCAACGCTTCCAGGTTACGCTCCACCTGACGGATGTATTCATCCATCACACGCACGGAGTTGCCTTCCAGCGCACGATCCACCAACCCATGCATATTTGCATTGAGTAACGTACCAATCTTCTCGAATAGGTTTGCCATTGCGGAGGCCGCCCCCTCACTCAGATTACCCAGTTAAATGCTTGTCGTTCAGTATAGCACGAACTTGTTCAGCTTTACAAAGTGGGTTCAAGTCCTGCGCTACAATGGCTATACGATTTTTTCACGTCAAGGTTGCAGCGGTATCCGAATTGTGAAAATACTACCTTCACCGAGCGTACTCCGAATTTCACAGGTGCCGCCGTGCAGCTTCACAATACCCTGCACAATTGCCAGCCCGGAACCCGCGCCTTGATCTTCGAAGTGTTCGCGGTTGATCTGGTAGAATGGTTTCCAGATATTATCCATTTCCTCTTCGGGGATGCCACGCCCCGTATCCGTGACCTGGAAAACCAGTTGCTCATCTTCCTGGAAGATCTTCAACAGGACGGTATCATCATCTTCGGAGAATTTAGAAGCATTGCTGAGTAATTCGCGTACAGCAATGCTCATGTATTGCACATCGAATGTCGCAATCGGCAGATCATCTGCGATTTTGGTCACGAATTTGCGCGGACGCTGCGAGGCAATCTGACGGGTAGCATCTTCGACCATATAGCGTAGATCATCCACCGGACGTTTGCGCCATGCAATCGTTGCTTCCGCTTCGCCATTATCCAATTCCACCAGCACGATGAAGTTTTCTACGAGGCGGCGCATGCGATCCGCACCTGACCCCAGCCCCTGTAAAAAGGTCATCAATTCATTCTGGTCGGAGCGTCCGGGTTCGAATTCTTTAATCATCTCGGCATAGGCTACAACCAGAGTCAGCGGTGTGCGGAATTCATGGTTGAGGATGGTCAGGATCTTGCGCTTCTGTTCCATCAACTCGTCATTCTTCACGCGGCGGATGTCTTCGTAGCGACGCAGTGCGGCTTCAACGGAGATCAGCAGGCTGGTTGCTTCAAAGGGTTTCGTCAGGTAAATATCCGCGCCGAGCATTTGCCCTTTGTAGAGATCTTCGCGTTCCGTCCTGGCAGTGAGAAAGATGAAGGGAACCTGTACCCAACGGTCTTCTTTGCGCACATGTCGCAAGAACTCAAAGCCGTTCATCTTTGGCATCATAATGTCGGAGATAATCACATCCGGCGGGGTATCCAAAGAGGATTGCAATATTTTCAGGGCTTCTATCCCATTGGTAGCCGTGCGAACGATGTAATTCTCCATTTCGAGAATGTCTTTCACCGTCGAAAGCAGGTGCAGATCATCTTCTACGATGAGTACGCGGCGAGGGCGCTCCTCCGTCTCCACTTCCAAATCGGTGTAAATGTCACTGGCTGCATCAAAATTCGTCATCATCTTCCTGCATCGAACTCTCTCGACTCAGTTACTTCGTTCATTATATGTCAGGAATCGCAATGGAGAATTAATTCTTTGAAATACCCTATGCAGTGATCGACATCAGATCAATCAATAAGCCGTATCCGGTCTCTTTGCGTCCTGCTCCTGCTCCAATCAGTGTAACATCCCCAAGTAAATCTGTCCGGTAGGTGATGGCATTGGTTGCGCCACCCACTTGCGCCAGTGGGTCTTCTAAGGGCATCCGCATCGGGCGCACACTGCCGCTTTCTGGGGTTGCGCTGGCGATGAGCTTGTAACGCTCCCCGGCATTTTTCGCGGATTGTATGTCTTCCTGCGTGATATTTGTAATTCCCATGACATCCAATTCACGGATGGTTCGCTTCTGGTTATACAGCGCTGCCATCAAGATCAGCACTTTCCCGGCGGCATCCCAGCCTTCGACATCGCCAGAGGGATCGGTTTCGGCGTAACCCAGTTCCTGTGCTTGCGCCAATGCTTCTGCGTAGCTCAAGCCACTTTCCATTTGGGATAGAATGTAATTGGTTGTCCCGTTGAAAATGCCGCGTGCTTCCAGAATGGTGCAGCCTGCCAGCAGTTCTAGCCCGGTTGCAATGGAAGGTGTTCCCGCCATGACTGTCGCTTCATAGCGCAACTGCAATCCGCGCTTGCTGGCTTCTTGCAGCAGTTCTGGAAGATGCAGCGCCGTGGGGCCTTTATTCGCCGTGACGATATGCTTGCCCGTTTCCAGCGCGGCACGAAAATGCGAGAGGGCAGGTTGGGCTGTCTCTAAATTCGTCGGAGATGCTTCTACCAGCACATCAGCATCTGCTGCGCGAATCAGGGCTGTGGCATCGGCGAAGTTGCGCTGCAATCCGGCGATCTCTGGATAATTGCCCAGGTTCCCGCTGCGAATCGCTTCGAGTAACTCCGGCAGCGAAAGTCCATCAGGATGATAGAGCATCCCGCGTGAACCTGTCGCCACGCCCACTACCGTTGCGCTGAAGCCGTTCTGTTGCAAATGCGTCGATTTTTCCTGCAAAATTTCGACCAATCCCTGCCCAACATTACCAAAACCAACCAGTACAATCCGCATTGTGTTTCCTTTTGTGTGCGTGTGAATTCCAGAACCAGGTTCAGGGCAAGGTGAAGAGTATTCACCAGAAGTATTTGACGCTCAAACCCATGAACCATTCGTGAGTATATCAAGAGTTGGGAGCTTCCTCCCGGTTTCGTAGTTTTCTCCGGTTCTTTGTACTTCTGCGCTGAGGCAGTTTCGCCACGATGGAATTTGATGCGATTGCCCTGTTTTTCGGATAGGTTCTTAATGAAAAATCCAGCACGACACGCTACAATCCCCGGCGCAGTTCAACCCATGCATCTGATACAACATGAGGAGAGAGAAGCCTATGGCAGCAAGCGCAGCCGTTCCGGGCGATTTGAGACCCAAGATTGATGAGGCAACTTACCGCCGCCGCATCCGTGCCTGGGTGCTTTATGATTGGGCGAACAGCGCCTTCGTGACTACCGTGATCGCAGCATTTTTGCCCGCGTACTACAGCGCTGTCGCCGGGGCAACGCTGCCATCCGAAGCAACAGCTACGGCGTACTGGAGCCTGACGCTGAGTTTCTCCATCTTCATCGTCGCCATCCTCTCCCCCATTCTGGGAACCATCTCGGACATCATGCGCGGGAAGAAGAAATTCTTAGCCTTCTTCGTGCTGGTAGGGATCATTGGTACGGCGCTGCTGGTGCTGGTCAATACCGGAGATTGGTTCCTGGCTTCGTTGTTCCTGGTATTTGGGCGCATCGGCTTTTCCGGCGCGAACGTCTTCTATGATGCGCTCTTGCCACACGTCGCCCGTGATGAAGACCAGGACTCTGTTTCTGCACGCGGGTTTGCCCTGGGCTACCTCGGCGGCGGGATTCTGCTGGCGATCAATGTGGCGATGTTTCTCTTCATCCCGGATGACATGCTCTTTGAAAATGCAGGCATTCGCCTTTCCTTCCTGAGTGTGGCGATCTGGTGGGCAGTCTTCTCGATCCCGATTTTTCGCCAGGTTCCCGAACCGCCATCTGCAACCGAATCCCTGCAACCAGGTGAAAGTCTGGTAGCAGTCAGTTTCCAGCGCCTGGGGGATACTTTCCGCCAACTGCGCCAGTACCGTGAATTGTTCAAGTACCTGGTTGCCTTCTTGATCTACAACGATCCGATCAACACGATCATCGGGCTGGCGGTGATTTACGGCGCGGAACTGGGCTTCGGCACTTTGGAATTGGTGCTGGCGCTGCTGCTGGTGCAGTTCGTCGGCGTGCCGTTCACATTGATCTTCGGACGGTTGCCAGCACGCGACGACAACCGCCGTCACCATTATCTTGCGTATATTCTCTTCAACCTGGTGATGCTGCCGACGGTTGCTATCATCGGCGCACAAACCCTGCCCATCGACATCACAGGGCAGCAGCCTGCACCCTACGTCACCGAAGGCGACTTCTATGGGGAGGGTGCGTATATTGTCACGGATCTGACGGAATTGCAGGGGGATGAATGGGAACTGGTGACGATCACCGGGGAGCAGCAAGCCGGAGACGGTTTCCTGGCTTCGCTGGTGGGTACGCCAGAAGATGCCGAATATGCCGTGAGCGAGGCAGCGGATTCAAGCTATGCTTTCTCGATGAATGGGCAGCAGCTTGTCGTCGTGCATGATGTAGGGCCGGATCGCGGGATTGTGGAAGTGCTGGTGAATGGTGAGCCGTTGACCACCACCGAAACCGTTGACGGTGAAGAAGTGGAAATCCCTGTCACCATCGACCTGTATAACGAGACGATCCGCTATGGCGACGAAACCACCCTCGAACTACCAGAGCCAGGACAATATGAAATAGCCCTCGTGAACACCGGGGAGGCCAACGCCCTCAGCACTGGCAACGTCGTCGCCATCCATGAATTGGAAGTCCTGCCGCCTGTGCGAATCAACAGCCTGCCTGTGATTATTGGTGTGTTGCTGGCACTGCAATTAGTCGGCGTGATCTTCGCTGTATTGTTCGGGCGTTTCTTCAAAGGGCTGGCGGATTCGCTGGATACTCGTCGCGCAATTTTGCTCGCGATTGGCATGTATTGCATCATCTCCGTCTGGGGTTTCTTCCTCAACAGCACCATTGAATTCTGGTTCCTGGCCTGGATGGTAGCAACGGTACAGGGTGGTAGCCAGGCATTGGGTCGCAGCCTGTATGCGTCCCTGTCTCCCTCGTCCAAGAGTGGTGAATTCTTCGGGCTGTTCAGCATCCTCAGCAAAGGCGCTTCGGTGCTTGGTTCCGGCTTATTTGCTGGCGCTGCCCTGCTCTTCAACAGCAGCCGTCCCGCCATTCTCAGCTTGATTGCCTTATTCTTGCTGGGGGCATTTTTGCTGACGCGGGTTAACATCGAAGAAGGCAAACGCATCGCCCGCGAAGAAGATGCCGAGGTCTACGGAGCGCAGGCGGAATAAATCGGCGGTGGGTTCGGTTATGTCGAACCCCCGTTTACCATGGGGCGCGTCATGGACACGCCCCTAGACTTTGTTAGACGTTGTTGCTTTCTGGCTTATTCACAGCGGATGATGCAAACATCCAGGTTATCCGGCACGCCGCCGGGATAAAGCTGCGCAATCTTTGCCTCAATCTGCCCGATTCGATTTTCCGGGTTGGGATGCGTGCTGAAGAATTCAGGGCCGCCACTGCCACCAGCTTGTGCCAGAATTTGCATCACATTGACCATTTCTCGCGGGTCATATCCAGCATCTGACATGATCTCTACGCCGATGAGATCGGACTGGGTTTCAGCTTCACGGCTGTAATTCATGTTGACCAACTGCCCCACCACCAGCGCGACCTGGGTTGTGTTGGCATCTTCCGAACCAATGGCAACCGCGCCGATTAAGCCCTGGGTGAGTTCCTGCTTGGCGATTTGCTGCGAACTATGCCGCGCCAGCACATGGACAATTTCATGGGCAAGTACCCCGGCGAGTTGTGCTTCGTTCTCGAATTCACTGAACAGGGCTGTTGTGATGAATATTTGACCACCAGGCAGCGCAAAGGCGTTGATTAACTCTGGATTGTTGATAAGAGTGAATTCCCACTGCCAGCCGGAATCCGCTGCGACACTGTTGTTTACCAGCAAAAAACCTACATCGTCGAGGTATTCCTGCACTTCTTCATCGCTATATGGCGGGCCGAACTGCTGAAGCATCTCTGGCACGGATTGCAAGCCAAGCTGGATTTCCTGCTGTTTCGTCAGGCTCACATACTGGTTTTCCCCGGTGACCGGGTTAAATTCACTGGAACCCAGATAGGAAATAATCGCAAATACGGCGAAGGCCAGTGCAATGAGCAAACGCAGCCCGCCACCTGAACGGGATGTACGGTAATTGGAGCGACGGATCATACAGCAACCTCCTCTTCAATGGGTACGAAACGTTCACGCTCAAAGCCTTCATAGACTGCGCCCGCCAGCGCTCCGAAGAATATATGTCCTCCGGCAAAAGTCGGCACATTGAGGATATACATCCAGGGGAAGAACAACGTGAAGATCCCCATATTGATGAAAAAGACTGCCAGCCCGAACAAGGCTCCAACAATGATTCCGACGAAGAACCCCCAGCGATGGGTGATGAAGGCCAGTGTGAGCGCGAAGACCAGCGACAGAACGTAATGCACTACCACGCCGACAATACCGACAAGCGCTGTCGGTTCCGCCGGAGGCAGCACGCCTTCTCCCATGACCAGGCTCGCCATATATTGCAAAGGTAACCACGCTGAAGCGCCATACACTGCTGGTATGCGGAATAACACAATCAGTAAAAACACCGTTCCGGCAACCATCCCCGCCAGCACCGCGACAGGCCAATCCACAAGCTGCCGCATCTGGGGGGCATCTGCTGCCGTCCTTCGTCTTGCTTCTGCCATCGCTCCCTCCCTGTGATTGTACTTGAATCAGAATTCACCATTTCTCAGGTGATGATTACAACTAGAATATAGCCCACAAAGGCGAATTGTGATAAACCGCCTGCTAGACGTATAGATGGCTTTGTGAGGGATTGGTGAGCAACTATCTCCCTGCCGCGAACCGATAAGCTGTTCCCAGGAAGGAAATCATGGCTGAATCAGAAACCAATGCCGCAGCATCCACGCGGCTGAAGATTGGGCAAATCCTACTGCTGATCGCCTTCGGCGTGGGTTTTGCGGTGGCGATGCTGCTGTTATTGCTGCGCTTGTTCCCCGGCTTATTCGGTGACCCGGCAGCGCGTGCCGAGGCCGGAACCACGCTGGATGTGACCTTCACCTACATGGATGGTGATATGTGGATTCATCAGCGCGGAAGAGTTGAACCGCCGGAAGAGAATGTTGTTCTGGGGCAGTATACGCTCTCCTGGGATGAGAACGGCTTTCGCATCCCGGCGATGACCGCAGATACATACCCGATTGCCGCCTTTGGCGATTCGTTCACGGAAGGGACAACCGTTGCAGCGCCCTGGGTGGATGTGCTGGCGGCAGAACTGAACACCCCGGTGCAGAATTTCGGCTATCGTGGCTATGGCCCGCATGAGATTGCCCAGGCTGCTGAACAATTCCTGGGCGAAAATGACCGTTCCTGGGTGCTGTATGCACACTTTTCGGGTAATGATCTATGGAATGCCAATAATGCTATGGATCAAGGTGCGCGTTCGCCTATCACGCAGTTGGATTGGCTGGTGCGGCAGGCGGGGGACAACGTCGAAATGATGAACGTCGAAACTCGTGAAAGTGGCGTGTACGATTATCCTATGCCCGTCATCATTGGCAGCAGCTACTTTGAACTGGTCTTCCTGGAACCGCTGCTGTGGTGGCAGGTTGCGCCGGAAGAAGGCTTCCTGGATACGGCAACTTTCGATGTGATCCGTAGCGCAATGGATACCATCAGCGAAAACGTCAATGAAGAGGCTTGCCGTGCCATCATTTTCATCCCCTCAAAAGAGCAGATTTACTATCCCTACATACATCCGGCTTCGCGCCAATACTTCGATGTGGCCTATGAGTACCCGGTGGTTAACGCGCAGGGGCAGGTCGTGATGCGCAAAGGCGAACTTGTGCGGGAGGAAGTGCCGGAATTTATCTCCTATCTGGGAGATCAACGGGACGCGATGCTGCAACTGGCAGGAGAACAGGGCTGGTATTTCATTGATTTGCTGGAACCCTTCCAGCAAGCGGCATTGCAAGAACAGATGCTGTATTACATCTACGATGGACACTGGAACCAGGAGGGGCATGACCTGGCAGCGCGTGTGATCGCAGATTTCATCCGACAACACGAAGATGAATGCCCAGGTGATGCATGACTGAACAACTGACCAAAAAGAAAACACCTCTCTGGCAGCGAATTTTGCTCGTGCTTGTAGGGGTTGCGCTGGCGTTTGGGCTGGTGATGGGGGGACTGACCTTGTTCCCGAACTTGCTGCCCTATAATGAATCGGCGGCGCGGGAAGCCATGGCGGAGCAAACCATTGATGTGGAATTTTATTACTCCGATGGTGACCTTTTTGCCTGGATGCCGAACCGTGTGCGCCCGCCGGCTGAGAATGCCCTCGTCGCACAATATACGGTTTCCTGGGATGCGAATGGCTTCCGTGTCCCGGCGATGGTGGCGGAGACGTATCCCATTGCGGCATTGGGCGATTCCTTCACGGAAGGCCCCAATGTAGAATTTCCCTGGCCTGATATGGTCGCGGAAAACCTGGGGGTTCCCGTGCGCAATTATGGCTACCGTGCGTATGGTCCTCAGGAAAATGGCGACATCGCAGCGGAGTTCTTGCCCGAAGAAGAACGAAGCTGGATTCTATACGGACACTTCGGCGGCAATGATATGCTGCAAGCCCAGGTTCCGCCCGATGCGCTGGTGCAGAATCGCACACCACTGCAATTGATTCCCTTCCTGGCAGGGCGTGCTGCCAATGTGGTTGGCTTCCCGCTGACGGATGAAGATGCGGTTTTTGATTACCCCATGCCCGTCATCATCGGCGGGAGTTACTGGGATATGGTGATTCTCAACGATTACATGTGGTGGCAGACTGCGCCAGAAGAAGGCTTCCAGGCTTCCAACTCGTACCGCGTGATTGGCGAAACGCTGGATACGGCAGCCGCAGCCGCGCCGGAAGCCTGCCGCGCTTTTATCTTCCTGCCGCCGAAAGGAGCCGTATATTTCCAGTATGTGCGTTACGGGCAGGATGATGTGCTGGCAATCCGGGATCGCATCATATTGCTGGAGAATGGCGATATGGAAAAAGAACGTGCGCCGTATCGCATCGAACAACTGCCGCTGTTCCTGGAAAGCCTGGAAGACCAGCGGGATGCCATGCGCCAACTGGCAGCGGAAAAAGACTGGATTTTCATCGATCTCTTAGAGCCGATGCAGGAAGCCGCATTGCAGGAGCAGTTGCTCTATTACCGCTACGACACACACTGGAACCAGGCAGGTCATAATCTGGCAGCACAGGTCATCGCAGATACCATGCGCCAGTATGTAGATGAATGCCCGTTGCAGCGCTGAACATTTCACTGATTAGCGTTAATACGCAGGTTCATCTCTCTGCGTGCAGCGAAACGCAAAATGTTATCCGTTATACTGAATGCAACGCACGCAAAGTTAGGAGAGGCATCATGAACCACACCATCACTGTGATGGATGACCTACCCGTACTACTCGTTCAATTTGAGAGAGCATTCGGTTCCTCGGAAGATATTGAAACGTACGTCAATACGCTTCAGGAGGCGTATGATGCGCTGGAGAAGAAAGTCTATAACATCACTGATACGCGCAACCTGAGCCTATCCTTCGACAAAGTGATGGAGTTCCTGCGAGTCAGTATGCGCAGCAACACCAGCCTGACGAATCATCCCATGAAGCTGGGTAACATTGTCATCACCAGCAGCGGTTTCTATCAGGCGATCATCACGGGTCTGCGCTCTGCCACCTTCGGCAATATGAATATTCAAGTATTCGACTCGGTGGATGAAGCCCTGGCCTGGGTGCGCGAACAAGCCGCATAACACGATCCCTCTACAGCGTTCGATTGCGAGCGCTGTTCTCCTCTTCCATTTGTTTAACGAACTACCCATTGTGAACCGTTCTGTCTAAAGATCGGTTATTTTGTGTGAGATGTGGTCTGATGAAACCACGCCAGTGGCTTCATAATGCTTTGTGCGCTCTTCACTGGAACGATACAGCAATTCATCGCCGATTGGCTCATTTTGCAGTACATTCTGTGCCATCCGAATTATTATTGCGAATTTTTCTACAAGTTTTTGAGGGGGCGGGGGGACAACCATGAATTATTCGATTGAGATTCTGGATGATCCGTATGTGATGCTGGTTCAGGTAAAGGAAACCGTTACCCGCGATGACTTCGAGCAGCACATCCAGGAGGTACGAGAAATATTCGCTACCCTTACAGAACCACTGTACCTAATTCTGGACATCCGCAATGTGCGCCTGGGTTTCGATGATGTGATGCTCTTTCTGCAAATGGGCTTCCGCAATGAGGAAACCATCACCAACCATCCCATGAATCGCGGGCATCTGGTTATCACGGACAATCGATTCTACCGCACGGTCATGTTTGGGTTACAACGTTCTTCATTTGGTGCTGTGAAATTACGAGCATTTGATTCGCTGGAAGCCGCGCTGGAATGGGCGCAGGAACACTCCACATGACGAGGCTTTACGCTTTGTGTGCTATTCGTGGCATATACTCAAACTAGCAGAAGCGTATAACAGATGGAACCAACAACGCTATCGAGAGCCTATGACGATGAACTATAGCATTGAGATATTACAAGACCCGCATGTGATGCATGTTGTGATGCATGAAGGTTTCCAGCAGGCAGATTTTGAAGCTCATGTGCAGGATGTCTGGCGCACGCTGGATAGTCTGGAAGAGCCGCTGTATCAGATCATTGATATTCGGGCAGTGATGCTGGAATTTGATGCTGTGATGGAATTCTTGCGCATTGCGGTGCGCGGGGACAAAGCACTGCCGAATCATCCTATGAATCGCGGCAACCTCGTCGTGACCGACAATCGGTTGTACCAACTGGTGATCCAGGGATTGCGCACAGCATCTTTTGGCAATATCAGCATCTATGCCTATAACTCTCTGGATGCAGCGTTGGACTGGGTGCGCAAACAAGCCGCCTGATTCTATTTCAGTCGCAGCCATTCCAGATCATCGAAGGTCAGCGAGATATTGCCATCGGCATCCACAAAGGCTTCACTTCCTTCATGGAAGTTGATCAGATCAAACGGTGCATTACGCTTCACACCTTGCAGTGCTTCGGCAACCAGTTCCATATGAGAGCGCAAATTGGTATTCCATTTTGCAATGGCGAAATGCGTATCCGGGTAGCGCTTCACCAGGGCTTCGATTTTGTCGCGTTTGACTTGCCCTGCTTCTCCCCAGAAGATCGGCTCATTTTCACGGAAACGCGGATTGTTCCGATCAAATGCGACTACGTCGGGCTTGTAGCGATCCCCGATGCGCACCTCTATCGTGATGTCTGGATAGGTCGGCATGTACAAAGCCCACAGCAGCGCCTTCATCAATGGATGAACGAAGCGCTCTCGCATCCCATTGACGACGACAATGTGCTGACCATGTGCATGTAAGCGCCAGCGGCGGCGCGATAAAATGGGAGACAAAGACATTAGATTTTCCGCAGCCAATCCAGGCAACCACGAGGCTTGTTCTCGGCCTGGGCTGCCAGCAAGACTTCTCGCAGTTCATCCAGCAGGGCAGGCGGGGGCGTATGCTGCGCCGCTCCACGTTCCAGGAAATCTACCGCGTCTTGTGCAACGCCTTCATCAAACATGGAACTATCCCCTGTGGGAACCCATCCCGACCAGATCAAACGTCCGGTACGCGGGAAATAACGCACGGCGTAGGTTTTCGCGCCTTGCTCCCACTGCCATTCAGTTTGTGATACACGCTTATAATCGACAATCATCCGTTACAACCGGGCTTCAATCATGCGTTCAACGAGTCCGATGAGAATATGTGCATTCCAGGTTCCACGGAAACGCTCCCGGATTGTGCGTCCGTCGGCTGCACGGATCAGAATGCGCTGCCCCACCTGTTCGATTTCATTCACATCGTCCCAGGTTAGTGTAACATTGCCGCGCTGAATCCCTGCTTCACTGACAATTGTCTGGCTGTATTGCCTTGTTTCCCCCCGCAGGATCGCTTCATAATCGCGCTCCACCCACATGGCCTCGGTACGTGCCATAATCGTTTCGCCTACATCCCGGCAATCTGCAAAGCTGCGAGTCAGCAGCCAGGTTTTCTGCGTTTCCGATTGCAGCGTCAAGCCGTAGACATCGACCAGAATCAGTGGCCTACCGGGGAACGGAATCCGCAGCTGCCAATCCACCTGCCGCAGTTGGATGAAGTCATACCAGAGCCAGCGCCGATTCGGGGTATTCTGTTCGATGCCATACTGATACAGCTTGAACGGCCTACGACGATCCAGTACCAGCCTCACCAGATGATGGAAGCCATACACCAGGAACACAACAGCGGCGATTCCGGCGAGAAGTTGCAAAGGAAGCGACAGCATGAAGGTCACTTCCGCAATGATCATAAACAGGGAAAGCCCCAGGAAAATCACAACTTCCAGCACCCGTCGTGCTTGTTTGGTGGGGTCTAGTTCGACTTCTGCCAGCAATTTCCCCATGCTGCGTGGCCTGGATGGACGCGGGAGGTCAATGATGGGCGCGTCCTGCGCTTCCAGCATGGTTGTCATTTCATCGTCGTCGATCTCACCAGGTGTAACCCGTGCCACCACTTCCTGAAGTTTCGTTTGCCCATTCCCGTTCTCGTAGTGCTGCTCGTGCAGCGAGAGCATTTTCTGTGCGCCAGCATGTTGGGGGTCAAGCTCTAGCGCACGTTCAATGCAGCGGCGACGGCGCTCCCGATCCGGTAGAGCCTTCGCCAGCCACAGCCATGCCATGACATTATCCGGTTCTTGCTTGACCGCCTGCACCAGCAAATACGAAGCTTTCTGGTAATCGCGTTGGCGTAGTGCCACGATCCCTTGTTCATAGTAGATATTATTCATATGCGCCGGAACGATACCCCACACACAATAGACTCAAGCCATGCTCCTATTATGAACTATTACAGCATGAATTCAAGTTAGTGTTTGCTCCACGTTTCCTCAGTGAACAGCACAGAGACAATACTTACTCTGAATATTCCTCAGTAACACTCAGCATACTTTCATCTTCATAGTGGGTCAATACGGTGCAATAGGTGGTCTAAAAGGCGCTTGACAATCCATCAACACAGTGTTATTCTTTTGCTTAACTGTTGGCTTTGAATGAGAGGAGGTGGTCTAGCTATGATAGGTCATGAAGGGGGTTCCCCAGCATAACCGAAGTTCACCTCAGAGGTGTTCCTCGTTGAGGGAGCCTCGCAACAGGCCGCGCCCGAAGGTTACTCGCCTTCGGGCGTTCCCATTTAATGGGCAGGAATCGGTTGTTGGTTTTCAGTTTTCAGAAAAAATCCCCTCGAAAACTGACAACTGATGACTGAAAACTATGAACCGCTTTCCCACTCCTCCCGCACAATCGCGCACATGCCCAGGTCTTTGTCTTCGCCATCTTTCTGAACGTAGCTGCGCAGCGTACCTTCGTAGGTCATGCCGATTTTTTCCATGACTCGGCGAGAGGCAGGATTCTCGGTGAGGTAGGTTGCCTGAATGCGCCTGAGGTCGAGTTCTTCAAAGCCGAATTGCAGCACGCGGCGGGCGGCTTCGCTCATGTAGCCCTTGCCCCAATACGGCACACCCATCCAGTAACCAATTTCGGCGCGGCTGAAAATCGTATGGGGGTGTATGCCCGTCATGCCAATGAAGGTCTGGTCGTGCAGCAGGACAGCGAACGAATAGCCACGCGGTTCGTCCGGGTTTAACATCTGCTTCAGCCACTTCACGGCTGCACCTTGGGGATAGGGATGCGGAATATTCAGCGTCATGCGGGCGATTTCGTAGGCTCCGGCGAGGCGCTCAATATCCTGCGCATCGTCCATTTGTGGGGCGCGAAGCAGCAAACGCGCAGTGCGGAATTCATAGGAGTGAATCGGTTTGAACACAGCAGATTATCCTTCCAGCATGATGCGTGACCACAGCTCCCAGAACGGGATCGATTCGCCGAAATAGTTGCAAACTGACTCCCAGTGTACCTGGTCGGGCATGGCTTCTGGGTGATGGCTGCGCACATCACGATAGATCGTTTCTAAGTCTCCACCTTCAATTGCTTTCAGTGCCGCAACGGTCATCGTCACCGAACGGCTGATTCCCGCGCCGCAGGTGATGAGGACTTTTTCCCCAGCACCGTGATGATCCACCACGAATTGCACCGCAGCGACAATATCCGCAGCCGGGATTGCTTCGCCGTCGCGCAGCGCCAGATACAGCGCATCAACGTCTGCTAATTCGATTTTTCGATGAAGCTGTAACATCGCGTCAAAGCCTTCTTTGCGGATGTAGTCCGCGTTGGAAGCAAGGCCATAGCTGGTGATGTACAGCCAGTCCCGGATCTGGTGCATAGGGTTAGCCCTCGCAGTCGCGGATAGTGCCATCTTCAGCGGGACGCGCACGCAGGGTTAGCGGCACATCGAAGGTTTCGCGGTTGCGCACCACCCGCAGCGTGATCGTATCCCCCGGCGCGGTATTGACGATCAAATAGGTCAACAATTCATCCATGTTGCTGATGTAGGTTCCATCTACCGCGACCAGAATATCGCCGCCTGTGCAGATGGGTTCCCCGCGCACTGTGACAATTTGCGTACCACCGCGCAGCCCTGCCATATCCGCTGGTGAGCCATTGGTGATGCCGCGCACCAGTACCCCGGCTTCTACGGGCAAATTGAGCGCTTCTGCCAAGCCTGCCACACCAAAGCCATTTTCTTCCGGTGTGACCGAAAGCCCCAGCCATGAATATTCCACGCGCCCATTTTCGATCAGCGCCGGGACGACGCGCCGCACCGTATTCGCAGGCACAGCGAACCCCACCCCCTGGAAGATACCGCTTTCAGTGCGGATGGCGACATTCACGCCGATGACTTCCCCGCGTGAATTGAGCAGGGGGCCGCCGCTGTTACCGGGATTGATGGGGGTATCGGTCTGGATGATGCTGGGATTCTGGAAACCAGCCGGAGCCGCTGTGTCGATCAATTCCGCAGAACGGAGTGTTCGCCCCAGGCCGCTGACGATGCCAGCGCTCATGGAACTGCTGAGGCCGAAGGGGTTGCCAATTGCAATCGCTCGCTGCCCGACTCGCACAATATCCGAGTCTTGAATGAGCGGCAGTGGGGTTAAGCGTTCCAGGGCAATATTCACCTGCACCACGCCTAAATCGCTGAAGGTATCATAGCCGATGCGACTCGCTTCTGTGACGTAGCCATCCTGAAACGTTACGCGAATTGCCGTCGCATCTTTGATGACATGGGCATTGGTGATGATGTATCCCTGCATATTGAAGACGAAGCCGGAACCGCGAATTATGCCTGTTTGTCCTGTCGCTGGATCAAGTGTATCTGCTTCGACGTTGACCACTGCCGGGGCGCTGCGTTCGTAGATATTGGTCAGCAGCACATATTCTGCATCCGCTTCCTGAATGACTGAATCCGGCACAGGGGTAACATCCTGCGCCACAACCACAGGTTGCCCCACGCTGATTGGTAAATCATCCACAGGGGTACTTAAGCTGGAATTTGGTGGGATAGTTTCTTCTGGTGTACAAGCAACCAGGAAGATCAAAATACTGAGCAGTATTCTGGCAATGTTCATTGTTCGGAACGGCTCTCGATGATCTCATCAGCAGATAGGGGATACGGACGAGATGCAGCAATCCCCTTCCAGATTATACGGGTTGTGATATAGATGTGAAATCACTGCCTCTATCAAATAGGGCAATTCAATCTAGTA
>CAYVVZ010000026.1:0-59435 GCA_964455365.1 uncultured Anaerolineaceae bacterium
CTCCCAGGGCGACCACGTGGGGATCGCCCCTACACCGATTCGCCAACAAGGTCTGGAACAAGCGATACACACCAAGAGTAGCGCAGAAGAATACTACCAACTGCCGGAATAAATGACTGGCGTTTCATTGGCTCCCCAATCGGTCAGTTGTTGCATCGGTTGATCGGCACTTGTCCATGCCCACAAATCGCCCTCAATATCCAGAAGAATGACATCTTCTCCGCCCTGCGCAGTCACAGGGATAATCATCATCATGAGCAGCAACCCACAGAATGCAGTCAGGAACTTCGCTCGGAACATGGTTGTACATCTCCTTCAGATCAAGCCGCTTTGCAGAATGTCATTTCTCAGTACACTTATAGCGCAAAGTAGGCATATTGTGGGAAAGTGCCAGAATTTTTTTGCAAGTTTCCTGTATTCTGTCTGCTCCATGTCCATTGCCCACGAAAGCCATATTCAATGCCTGAAAAACTTCCCCACTACCTGAACACCTGGAATCTCTCGCAGCCGAAACCCCTGGCGACGACACCCACCAGTCATGTTTACACGGTGCAGCATGAAGGCGAAACTGCCGTGCTGAAAATCCTGACACCCATCGGCATCGAAGATGAAGCCAGCGGGATTGTTGCGCTGCGGCACTACAACGGAAATGGGGCGGTGCAGGTCTTTGCGGAGGATGGTGAGGCGCTGCTGATGGAATACGTCCCCGGTGATGATTTATTGCCGATGGTGCAGCGCGGAGACGACGAAGAAGCCACGCGCATCATTGCCGGGGTGCTGAATCAATTACACAGCAATGCGCCAGAAACCATGCCCGCTGGTCTGTGGACGCTGGAACGGCGCTTTCGTTCGTTGTTTCGCTATGCGGATTCCGGCACTGCGGAGCCAGTTTACGTGCAGGCGGCGCAACTTGTGCGGGAATTGCTGGATGATCCGCAGCAGGTGCGCGTGCTGCATGGCGATATGCATCACCAGAATGTGCGACATCAAGAGGGGCGCGGCTGGCTGGCAATTGATCCCAAAGGAGTCTATGGCGAAAAAACATTCGATGCCTGCAACACGCTCTGCAATCCGCCGTTCATGCCGGAACTGGTACACAATGAAGCGCGTTTGCTGCGCAATGCTCACCTTCTGGCGGATACAATGGGCGTGGATGTTCAGCGCTTGCTGCGATACACCTTCGCCTATGCCTGCCTGAGCAATGTCTGGTCAATGGAACATGACGGCGTTCCCGGACATCCACGCATCGTAGAGATTTTGCAGCAGCATGTATGAGGGTTTGCTACAATGAAATGAACCGCCGTGTGAATCGGAGTGAATGCAATGGTTGATGCTGTAGACGAGAAGACCGCGACAATCAAAATTCCACGACATTTCCCGCCCGGTGAAATCGTGGCGTTTGGCGTATCCGATGAAGACTACATGGAGCAGTATGCGGGCGAGTTTCATGAGTGGATAGAAGGGGTGGTTGTGAAGATGGCACCAGCATCGTTGAACCATAACAGTCTGAGCCGCTATTTGCTCAATCTCTTCCAGGCATACTTCTCGCTCCAATCCATCGGCACTGTCGAACATGCGCCGCTGGTGATGCGCCTGGATACATCCCGCCGTGAACCAGATTTACAGATCATCCTCAATGAAAACCTGGATCGGCTGCATGAAACTTATATGGATGGCCCGGCAGATATTTGCATTGAGATCGTATCGCCGAGCAATGAGGATACGGATTACGGCGCGAAGTTCCGCGAATATGAGCAGGGCGGGGTGCGCGAATACTGGTTAATTGATCCGCAGCGCAGTCAGTGCATTTTCTATCGCCTGAACGACAAAGGCATTTATCAATCGGTTGCGCTCGATGACGGGCAACACTATACCTCTCCGCTGCTGCCGAAGCTCCGGCTGCATGTCCCGACGCTGTGGCAAAAACCCCTGCCCAATATCATTGAAACCGTGGCACTCGTGCAGGAGATGGTCACGAGTATATAACAACAAAGGCCGCATCTTGCTCAGTGCGGCCTTCATTGCGTCAGTAGGAGCAGTTCTCTTTGTTGCACTTGCGATTTTATCCTGAGGAGATTCGATAAAAATACTCGCTGTGCGCTCTTGCTTATGCTCAGATTGCCCTATCCCATGACAACCCTTACATAATCTTACTATACGGATTCTCCCACCAAAATCAATTCATGTTCCGTTAAGGTTTTGTCTAGATTTTGTAATTTTGCTTAACTGTTGATCTACTTGCCCACATAGACATAGAAGTCAGCGTCGCCAAGATGGCTGCCCCATCCCCTGCTCATTGTCCCATCATTGAAATTGCTTGCACCTGCTTGCGCAATCCGTATGTCTCCCGCACTTGCTCCTTCAGGTGTTCCTGCACGGACTACGGCCATATGTCCATAACCCGCCGCAATTGTAAGGAACCCATCATTTGCGGCTTCCGCCGCCCTCTTGGGGCCAACCCTGATCCAGCCATTGGCGGGGCCTTGTGTATATCGTCCAGGAACATTAAGTGTTCCATCGAGCCAGTCCTTCATAAGAGTTGCGCCGAGGTATCTTGTGATATTTCCATTTCCATCAGTGACGAATAACGGCAGCGGCGCACCCAGTGACTTTGCGAAATCAGCGGCAAATACATTACAGTAGGTTTTGCCATCTCTGGGCAGGTAGGCTGGATTATTTGCGACGTTGTAGCTATTAATGGCTCTGTTGTACTGCTGCGGTGTGCGACCAGATTCGCCTGGTATCGGCGTGACCTTTTTGCTGCCGCCACTGGAACCAGTGGCGGCACCTGCTCCATCTCCACCACCTCCAGTATCGTCACCTGCACCTGGGATCACCAATGTCTGTCCTGCATAGATCAAGTCAGGGTTCGCAATGTTGTTCGCCTTCACGAGGTCTTCAACTGATACGCCATAGCGCCGTGCAATTGATGTTAAGTTGTCTCCTGGTCGAATTAAATACGTGCCGCCGTTGGCTCGGGTTGGTTGCTTCGGAACCGCAGGCGCGGGATTGCCCGGTTGTGCAGCGCCTCTCTCCGCGCCAACGATTTGTACTGCTTCCTCCTCCGCATTCGCAAATTCGAGCCATAGCTTCTTTGTCACTTCGCTCGCCTGATCCAGTGCTTTCATCAAGCGCAGCATTGCAGGCATCAGATCATCCTGCATATCTGCAAAGAACTCATCGGCTGCCTCGCCCGTCCAGCCCGCAAGCATAATCTGATGAAGTTCGGTATCCAGTTTTCTTGTGATGCTTTGCATTCGTTCGAATTGATCAGCAAAAACATCTGCGATTTGTTCGACAACTTCGTAATCCACCTGAATGTTGCCATCCATTGTAGTATCACCTGTACACAATTTGCTGTTAAATAGTTAAAGACTAAAATCAATGCTGTATTGTCATGCTTATTGTAATAACGTAACTGATACCTGTACGCTATGTCAAAAAATCATATTGTGAAACCAGTCTATTCGAAAACATTACTCCATTTTCCACTGGGACTTCAAGGGAGATTATCCATGATAAACATGAGCAATTTCACTTGCGGGTAGCTGAATCATATTTTAGGCTGTGACTTCTAGTTTGTATCGTTCACGGCAGTCCCAGCCGCAGCAGATCATCCTGCCCTGTTCCCTGCGTCAGCGGCAGCCGGATGAACTCCTCGCCCGCTGCGCGATACCAGCCCACGCGCAGTTCGGCGGCATCCGGTGGCAGCGAGAGGCGGCGCGTATCCAGGAAGCGGTACTCTGGCAGCCAGCGGCTGGTCGGCATCCAATACGGCTGACCATCTTCCTGTGCCAGCAGCACGCCATCGGCATCAAACGCCTGAATGGTCAGCGTCCAATCTTCGGAAATTTGCCGCAGCGCTTCCCACTCAAAATGAATTTCTAGCGCGTCATCGGTTTCGTTGATTTCGTAGCCGTGCAGGGCGATTGCATCCCCGAATTGTGCGCTGATTTCATTTGCCAGTTCCGGCACTGTATAGGCTGGATCAACATAGAGGGAGCCGCGCATTTCCAGCAGGGTTTCGCCGCTGTCAAATTCAATAGCCTGATTGGTTTCCAGGTCTACCCAGCGAATCAGCAGCATCACCAGACGCGGCTGCGGATCATCGTTCGGCGCGGCAATCGGCAGATGCAGCGTGACGCGGTAGAGCGTGTCATCATCGAGGAAGTTAACCGCCGCCATGCCGGGATAGACCTCTACATGGGCGAAGCGCTCCACATGCAGGCTGTCCGCCGCCGTGACCAGCAGCGCCGGGTTATCTGGATGGCTGCCCCGGAAGTACAGATCAACCTGCAAAATATCCCCATCCGAAACGCGAGTCTGCGGCACATCCAGCGCCACCAGTTCCAGCGAATCCGCCTGCCAGCCGATGGGCATAGCACTTTCTGGTATGGCTGGATTCACATCCAGGCGCGGATAGGCCAGCGGGATGATATTCAGCGGCGCGAGGATCGCCAGCAGCAGCAGCGGAATCAGCAGCAGGGGCGTGAATCGGCGCAGGGCTTGCCACCATCCCAGGATCAGCAGCGGCGCGAAGGCCCCGATTGCCGGGAGCAGCAAACGCCCGTAGCTGATGTCCACACTGCGCGTCCCATAAAGCAGCATCCCGATCACCACCAGGCAGACCCAGGCCAGCAGCGCAAATAAATCACGATTTTTGCGCACACCCCACCAGACCGCTCCACCGAATCCGAGCAGGGTCACGGCGGCGAAATAAACATAGAAGGTATCCGGCGCGAGGACAGGGGAATGCAAATAGCCAACCATCATCCAGAAGGTTTTGCCAATGCGCAGCAGTTCTTCGCCCCACTGCACACCGCCATCCCGCCCCCAGATGGTCTGGGTTGCCGCCACCGCCAGCGGATCGCCATAGATTTGCCAGTTGCGCAGATACCACCAGCCCGCCAGCAGCGCTGTGAGAATCAGGCTGATGGTGAAGACAGCAGCGGCTTGCTGCCATGTCCATTTTTTGCGCCATGCCCCCAAGACCAACACCGCGAAAATCACGCCGAACAACGACAACCCCGTGAGCTTGGTCAGCGCTGTACCTGCCAGAATCAAGCCGAGCAACCCGGCGCTGAAGACCGTCAGCGTCTCGCTTTTCCAGGCATTCAATGACCATAAAACCCCGGCTGTGTAGAAGAAGATCAACAGGGCATCATTGGTTACGCTGCTGTTCACGACAATGAAAGTTGGCAAAAAGGCTGTGAAAGCGGTTGCGCTCAGGGCAAGCAGGCGGTTCTCGCTGATCTGCCACGCGCAGCCGAAGATCAGCAGCAGCGTCCCGCAGCCGATGGCGATATTGACAGCCCGCAGCACATAAACCGCCAGATGGGTATCGCTGGTTGGTTCGTCATAGCGATGCAGCCATTTGTTGGCATTGTTCTCCGTCGTATCGCGCAGGAAGATCAATTCGTTGGTGGTCAAATAATCGCGGATGTCGTCGCGCTGTGACCAACTCACCAGGGCGCTGCTCAGTAAATAATACAGCGGCGCGTGATGGCTCTGGTTATTCCAGCGCTGTACGGGGTCTTCTTCTTCTGCCATCGCGTCCCGGCTCTGGATCACCGGAAGCTCGCCTGTTTCCAGCAGCGTATGAATATAAATGAAATGCTCGGCCTCGTCTGAATTTTCAAAGATGGGAACTGCCGTGCTGAAGCCAGCCGCCAGCAGTACAAAACTCAGCAGAATCGCCCCCAGGCCGAGGCGGGTGGTTGTCACAGTCAAGTGTTTTTCCATGAAATCAGGTGGAACGAGTAAGAGGCTTCAGTGTAGCCAAGCCACCCCACCCTGACGAGAGCCGATTTTATCCATGACAATCGGTGCGAATAACCATGATGTTTGGCATTGGATTGCGAATACGGATCACCAGAGTTGCACAGTATAATCATGGTGTGATGTGGTGTCGCCGTTTGTGGAAAATCTGCGTGCTTCATTGAAGAACCTGAAGTTACGCACAGGCTCCTGAAAACGGGTAGGATACGCAGAGCAGTCGATGAGCATTTCAGCTTGTCAGCCTCAGAGTGCGTTTTTTGAGCGCATCACGACTGCAAAAACGTTTTTGCTGACCGCTTACGTTCGTCGAAGCGGAAAAGGAAAAGGCTGACAGCAAGGGCTAGTGCGTAACATCAGCAAAGAATATAGTTCACCATCAGTGGCGGACACACTTGGGGGGAGCGAGATGTGCTGATTCGATGGTCTTCTTGACACGGGAACATTTATGCTCAAACGTATCTGGCTGCACCTACGCGAGACAACTACACTTTCCATCCCCCCTGATGCAAGTCCCTATCAATATTACATTACCTCTACGCTGTGGAGTACAGTGTTCGGATACATCCTGATTGCTGCCAGCGTGATTGTTTTCTCCATCGGAACCAACACGCCACACGTCCAGATGATGCGCGTTGTTCTGCTAATTTTTGGGGTCTCTCAGTACGGCGTACTGCGCCTGATCCGTCAGCAGCATTTGCTGTTGGCCTCTCGGATTGCCGTTGGCGAACTATGGCTGCTGATTGCGTTCAGCAGTTATACCTCTGGCGGTGTTTACGCGACAACCGCAATGCTCTTCATCTTGCCATTGATTCTGGGAGCCATTCTGCTGCCGCGCCGCGAAGTAAGGGTACTGCTTCTGCTGAGTGCAGCCTTCATCTTCTGGCTGCTGTTCATTGAGGCCATGGGCTGGCTGCCGCCCAATGCTGGGCGCGATATTCCCTATCGGATGTTTATGCTGCTGGGGACTTTCTTTATGGTATTCAGTGTGATGTCGCGCAATGTTGCTGCGGCAAAAGATATGGAAGCCAGGAATATCGAACTCCGTGCCAATGCAGAGCGCATGAATGTACAGCAAGAATTGATCCAGAATATCGCGCATGATCTACGCACGCCGCTGACCATATTGAATACACAGATGTACCTCTTGCAGCAGCGTAGAGCCAGAGGTCTACCCTACGATAACAATATTGACAAATTGCGCCTTCACATTGATGCGCTCGAACGCCGCATGGAAGACTTCCTGCAATTGGTCTGGCTGCATGATGAGCGGGATGAGGACGCGGTGTACTGGCGCTTCATTGATTTGCCCGGGCTTATGCGCGAAGCCATCGGTGAGGTGACCCCCTACAGTGAAGAACAAGGCATCACTATCCAGTTCACCAATGGTTGCTCGCAAGCTTGCTGGATCTACGGTGAGGTTTACTTCTTGCAGCAAGCCATCCATCACCTGTTGAACAACGCCATTCATTATGGAAAGCCTGACGGATATGTTCAGGTACAAATCGAACTACAAGAGCCTTTCGCAGTGATCACCATTCAGGATAATGGGATTGGCATTCCAGAGGATATGCAAGAACGGATCTTTGAACCTTTTTTCCGTGCCAATGAAGCCCGTACCATGAGCGAACATATCGGTTCCGGCATGGGATTAGCCCTCGTGAAACGCATTGTGCTGATGCACGGCGGGGTCATTTCTCTCGAAAGCACAACAGGAACAGGCACTACGATTACACTGCGGCTGCCACTGCGCCAATCCCGAAACTTGTACTCCTCGCGCTCCTCCTAGGCGAAGCGGCTGAATTTCCAAGGAAGCAAAATAGCAACACATTGAACACTTCACACGTATTCTGCATAGGTGTGGATGCCGCTATCTCAACTCGTCCGCTAATGCCGGATGAAAATCAGCGAATTCTGGTACACTGAATTTCAGCGGTTGATGCCGTGGCTGCTGTACCGACCCGGTTCGACGAATAAAGAATAATGAGGACATTCATCTATGACTGATTACTTAGAACTTGCCAAGCAAATTGCTGCCAAAGCCGCTGCCGATGGTGCAGAGGCCGAGGTCATTATCACGGAAGTAAAAGAATCCGATGTGTATGTCGAAGGCGGCAACGTCGAGAAGCTCTCCCAGGCGGGATCACGCGGGATGGGTGTGCGAGTCATCAATGGTGGCAAAACGGGCTATGCCTACACATCTGATTTTTCTGATGCGAGCATCGAGCAAACCTGGAGAACCGCCGTCGAACTTTCAGAGGTAGCAACCGCTGATGAATTCCGCAAGTTGCCAGAGCCGGAACCTATCCCAAACGAAGACCTACGCATTTATGATGCATCGCTGGCTGAACGCTCCATCAGCGAGAAGATCGAGTTTGCGAAACAAGTGGAACGCGCCGCACTGGAATACGATGAACGTGTCTTCCTGACGAATAACTGCTCCTATGGCGATAGCATCAGCCACACGTATATGGCAAATTCCAAAGGCTTCGCAGAGTCCTATGGGCGCACGGTATGCCGTGCGTTTTTGTTCGCCATTGCCCGCGATGCAGATGGCGGCATGGTCAACACGGTGGGCTTCGGCGCATCCAATTTCTTCAGTGAGTTGGATGCAGAGGCCATTGGTCAGCAGGCTGCACGCAAAGCCGTGAGCATCCTCGGTGGCAAACCCGTCCCCACGCAGACGGCATCCGTTGTGCTGGATCATTTCGTCGGGGCGCAGATTCTGGCGGCCTACGCGCAGGCACTTTCTGCGGAGAATTGGCAGCGCAGCCGCAGCTTCCTCATGGGCAAATTGGGGCAGGAAGTCGGCAGCAGCATGGTCACGCTGATGGATAATGGGCGCTTGCCTGGTGGGGTCGCCTCTGCGCCGTTTGATGGCGAAGGTGTACCCACAAAGGCCACCCGCCTGATTGATGAAGGCGTGCTGCAAGACCTGATGTATGACAGCTATACAGCGGCGAAAGAAGGCAAAATCAGCACCGGGAACGCAGGCCGCAGCGGACATCGCTCTATGCCATCGCTTGCGCCGAGCAATTTCTATATGCAGCCGGGGCATAAATCGCCGGAAGAAATCATCAAGGGTGTGGAAAAAGGGCTGTACGTCATCAGCGTGATGCAAACAGGCGGCATTGACCCGGTCACGGGCGACTGCTCCATGGCGGCGAATGGTCTCTGGATCGAAGGCGGCGAGATCAAGCAGGCGGTTGGCGGCGTGACCATTGCAACTACCCTGGGGGATTTGCTGCAAAATATCAGCGATGTGGGCAATGATCTGCAACAGCTTCCCTTCTTCGGAAGCCTGGGTGTGCCGACTCTGCGCGTCGATCATGTCACCATCGGCGGGGTGGATGCGTAGCTTCAGTGCCGGAATCTGTGGGGCGGTTCGCTAGAGTCGTCCCTTTACGATTGCACGCGGAGCGTTTGCAGCAATGCACGGATCGTCTGTTGATCGGCTGCACGGTAACGCTCGAAGTTCACCGGGAGCGTTTCGTAATCTACCAGGCGAGGATACAGCGGCGTATCGAGAAAGGCGGCGTTGTAGCTCTCCTGCAAGTTGAGCGCGATTTCGTCATCTTGCAGCAGCGGAACGGCAATCGTCGGCAGGGGTTCCGCAACTGTCGCGCCGTACCAGCGAAATTCACCTGCATCAAGAGAGGGCTTCGGAATACTGAGGGTGATGTTATACGGACGTGCATCCGGTTCACCCGCAGCATATCCGGGAATGGTATTCAAGACAGGGCGTATTTCGTGCAGCAAATCAATTTCAATCAGGTTGATTCCTGCCCGCAGCAAATCCACACGCTTGCGTTGATAAGCCAGAGAATTCCCACCACCGGGTTTGTTCCCCGGTGAAAGCACTTCCAGCACAGTCACGAGCTGGCCTCGTGCGTCATCTTCTTCTGCATGATAGACGCTCACGCGCAGCAAGATGTCTTCTTCCGCTAAGGAGATGGTTTCCGTGAGGGGCATCGTTTGCAGCGGCGCGGAACCCTGCGCTGTACCCGTTGGATGCCCTCGCAATGAACTCCGCAGAATGGCGACATCCGGCCTTGTACCACGCGCTTCGATGTCATCCAGGCCAATCGTGCTGATTTGTAAACCCTGCTCCGTGATGGCGTAATAAGGTTCAGGCAGCGATGCATTCAACGTGCGCTTGAGTACCCCCACGAGATCGTTGTGGAAGCTCGTCCACATGCCGTTGGGCTGCTGCAAATAGCTGTTGAGGTGGGCATTCACGCCGGGATAGCGATTATCCGCAAAGTGTAAGGCCATGTGATTGGCTCTCTGCTCATGCAACGGATGCTGATTTTGTTCAGTGTAGCACATCCGCGCTACAATACCGGGCATGGAAAAGACTTCTTACGAGGAGAACAAAAAATATGGTTACACTCGAACAGGTCAATCAGGCAGTGGGGTCTTCGTTGGAGCCGATCACGTTCACCTTCAGCAAGCGCGATACGGTGTTGTATGCCCTGGGGGTCGGCGCTCCGGCGCACTGGCTGGAACAGGATGAACTGAAATTCGTCTACGAACTGCACCATGATTTCCAGGCGCTGCCAACCATGCCCGTGATCTATGGCGGCAAGATGATTGAAGCCATCGTCAGCGGGGATATTCAGGGGATCAAGTTCAATCCCATGATGCTGGTACATGGGGAACAATCGCTGGAAATCAAACAGCCCCTCCCCGTAGAAGGAACGATCACCTGCACGCCCATCATCCGGCACATATACGACAAGGGCAGCGGCATGTTGATGGTCACGGATGTGGAATGCGCGGACGAAAGCGGGGCGATCATCGCCGTTGCCACCAGCAGCATGTTCATTCGTGGATTGGGTGGCTTTGGTGGGGAACGCGGCAGCAGCGAAAAAATCGAAATGCCGGATCGTGCGCCGGATGCCGTCTACAGTGAAACAACCCTGACCACGCAAGCCCTGATCTACCGCCTGAGTGGGGACATCAACCCGCTGCACGCTGATCCTTCCATGGCGGCAATCGGCAATTTTGAGACACCCATTCTGCATGGGCTGGCGACGTATGGTTTCGCCGGACGCGCCATCCTGAAGCATTTCTGCGACAACGACCCGGCACGCTTCAAGGGGATGTCGGTGCGCTTCAGCCGCGAAGTCTACCCCGGTGATACGCTGACTACGGAAATGTGGCGCACGGATGACGGCGTACTGTTCCAGACGAAAGTCATCGAACGCGATGTGGTGGTACTGAGCAATGCGAAGGCGCTGATTGGGTAAACTGCCAGCGAAAGCCGTGTTTCCCTCAGATAGTGGGCAGCGAAACCGTGAAGGTTGTTCCCTGCCCCACAATGCTGTTCACGCGGATTTCACCCTTGTGCATGTCAACCACCTTTTTGACGATTGCCAGCCCCAGACCAGAGCCGCTGCTTTCGGTATGGGGCGGCGCTTCCGGCGGTGAGGGGGTTCGGCATGGTCGAACCCCTACACCCATTCTTTTGCGGCACGATGTCCGTAAACAGTTTCCGTCCCAAAGATAGAAAAATGTACAGGACGTTTGACAACGATGCTGATCTATAGGACACCCTTATAACCCCTTTAGTGGGTTTGGGTCTTTTGTAGCCGGGGATTTTAATCCTCGGCGACCAGCAGCTACAAATTTGATTGGATGGTTGGATTTAGCAGGTCAAATCCGAAGTTGCCGAAATATTGAAATACACCCCTACGACAACCAGCGCTTGCGGCGTTTGTAATGCTTCACATCTTTGTAGCTCTTGCGTCCGCCAACATCTGTGAGGCCGAGGTAGAATTCGCGCACATCGGCATTATTGGTCAATTCCTCTGGCGTGCCATCCAGCACAATGCGCCCGTTCTCCATGATGTAAGCGTAATCCGCGATGCTCAGGGCGATGTTGGCATTCTGTTCCACCAGCAGAATCGTCGTCCCCTGCTCGGTATTGATGCGCTTGATAATATCAAAGATGCTGCGCACCAGCAGCGGAGCCAGCCCCAGGGATGGTTCATCCAGCAGCATCAGCGTCGGCTGCGCCATCAATGCGCGGGCAATCGCCAGCATTTGCTGTTCACCACCGGAAAGAAACCCGGCAATCTGGTGACGACGTTCGCGCAGGCGTGGGAAATATTCATAGCTCAATTCAATGCGCTGCTGAATCAAACTACTGTCGCTGACGGTGTAGCCGCCTGCACGCAGATTTTCTTCAACGGTCAGATGCTCGAAGACGCGCCGCCCTTCCATCACCTGGAAGATGCCCTTGCGCACGATGCCTGCCGGGTCGCTGTTCTGGATGGCTTGCCCCTGAAAGAGAATTTCGCCATCGGTCACTTCGCCATCTTCGGGTTTCAGCAGGCCGCTGATGGCCTTGAGCGTGGTCGATTTCCCCGCCCCATTTGCACCCAGCAGCGCAACGATTTTGCCCTTCGGTACGTCGATGGACATGCCTTTCAGCACGAGGATGATGTCGTCGTAGATGACTTCAATATTTTTCAGTTCGAGGATGGCCTCGGCAGATTGTGGGACGGGTGCTGTTGCCATAAGTTCGTTCCTGGGTAGAAGGTTTCAGTTTTTGGTTATCAGTTTGATGAGCGCGGTGTTTTTTTTAAGAAATTGATACGAAAAACCGGATGTAGGGGCGCAATGATGCCTCTTAGAGATCATTTGAATGTTCAAGAATCAGGCGTAGGGACAGCCTTCTGGCTGTCCGAAACACCCAAAAACGTCACGAACAGGCTGCGACGGACGCGAAAAATCGCGTCCCTACACCTCCCGACGGGCGCGTCATGAACTGATACGCAACGGGTTTAGCGGGCATGGCAGGCCATGCCCCTACTTTTACCCTGATGGCTTCATGACAAACGCCCTGGAATATCGTAGGGATACGGCATTGCCGTGTCCGCTGGCGACCCAACGGATCGCCCCTACATTCTCCGTGTTGAATTGTGAAACTGCATCATTGCGCCGTTAGTGTCCCCTCCCTAAATCCCTCCCCACAGCGTGGAGAGGGACTTGGTTTCCCCCTGCACAGCGGGGGGACGGAAGGAGGTCTTGGTCAAGCGTTATTCCGGGATACCCGGCAGTTCCAGGTCACGCAGGTCGATAGCGCCATCGCTGGCTTCTAACCAGATGCCACCTTCAACAGTGTAGACGTTGGAGGCGCGGGTTGCGCGGTGGTCTTCTGCGGTGAACGAAACCGGAGCCGTCAGGCCGCCATTTTCGTAGCCATCAAATTGTTCAAGCTGTGCGCGGACGTTGGGGCCGGTCAGTTCTTCGCCAGCATCCAGCGTGCGAGCAATGGCTTCCACCATCACATCAATTGCAGCCCAGCCCTGGGTGAAGTGCAGGGTTGCTTCTTCGAGCGCTTCCTGACCGCCCAGGTATTCACGGGCAGCTTCCTGGCCTTCAACTTCGACGGTAGTCGGGGTGAAGGGGATTACGCCTGCTGCGCCTTCAGCCGCTTCGCCAGCCAGTTCGATGAACAATTCGTCTGCGCACCAGTTCAAGCAGCCAAATTCGATGAAGTCCATGCCACCGAAGAAATCGCTAGCGTTGGTTGCCAGCAGTGCCGCCGGGCTGGAAACATTCTGCACTCCGATGTGAGTCACAGCCATATCATCCGCCTGGGTCAATTCAGCGGTGAAGTCGGTAGCACCACGCGGCATCGGGATGCCTGCGAAGTTACCAATGCCATTGGCTTCTGCGAAGGCACTGCCATCTTCCAGCGGGGAGGTACCGAAGGGGCTGTCATTGTGGAAGACAACCACGCTCATTTCAGCCGGATCATTGCCTTCAGCAACCCATTCTTCCAGCCAGTAGGCCATCAGGATGATGAGCTGGTCGCTGTAGGTGGGGGCGAGGATGAAGTTGTACGGTGCATCCCCCTGCGGATCGTTCAGCGCAGTGCTGTAGGAAGCGGAGATGAAGGGAATTTCGTCTTCTGCCACGCGGCTGCGCAGCGCTTCACTGTCGCCTGTCCCCCAGCCGAGGAAGACAACGGGGTCTTCTTCCAGGAATTGGGTGTAGAGATTTTCAGCGGTTTCTACGCTGTAGGCATAGTCCTGGCTGATGAGTTCGATGGGACGACCATTAACACCACCATTGCTGTTGCGCCAATCGACATACGCAATAACGCCTTCTGCATAGGGTGTACCAACATCACCCGTTGCACCACTGAGATCGAAAATAGCCGCAATCTTGATTGGGTCTTCATCCTGGGCAGTGACGAAGCTCACCGCACCGACCAACAGCGCCAGGATCACGAGAATAGAAAGTGCTTTTTTGGACATGTAACCTTGCTCCTTACTGGAAATAATGTGTTCCTATTTGAGACGGGGTATGTGTTGTTGTGCTTGCCCCAATGACCCATCCCTGAGGATAGTATACCCCTTGCTAAACCGTTCTAGTAATCGAACGGCCAGAGCCTGAAGTAATCTTTAATATTCTGCCACAGTTTCTTGATGCCGCCGGATTCAATCACCAGCGTCAGGACGATCACTGCGCCGAAGACCCCCTGCTGCACAAAAGGCAGCACGCGGTTGAATTCCGCCAGCGATGTTGGGTCGGTTCCGGCAATGGCACGGCCTGCGTTGCGCAGCAGTTCCGGCAGCAGCACAATGAAAATTGCCCCGTAGACGGAGCCGCTGACCGAACCCAAACCGCCGATGATGATCATGGCGAGGTATTGAATCGATACTTCAAAGGTGAAGCGCTCGAAGCTGATCGCAGTACTGTGCAGCGCCAGCATGCCGCCAGCCAGTCCCACCAGGAACGACGACGTTGCGAAGGCCAGCAGCTTGTACTGGAAGATATTCACCCCCATCACTTCGGCAGCAATATCTTGATCGCGGATGGCGATGAAGGCGCGTCCGATGTGGGTGCGGAAGAGATTCACGCTGGCGAACAAAACGATCACCACAATGATGAGCGCGAACCAGTAAAATGCATATTCGTTGCTGTTCAACTGCCAGTCCGGGTTGCCGAATAGATAATTCGCCGGGATTCGCAGCGCGTCGGTTGTACGACCATCCAACTCCCCATCAATCGGGTCCCAGCGCTTGATGATCCATTCCACGATCACCTGGGCGGCGAGGGTTGCCACCGCGAGGTACAGCCCCTTCAGGCGCAGCGATGGCAGCCCGAAGAAGCCACCGATTACTGCCGTGATGACTGCGCCTAGCAGCAGGGCTATGAACCAGGGAATGTTGAAGAAGACGCTCGTCAAGCCCATCCCATAAGCACCAATGGCGAGGAATGCCCCTTGTCCCAGGCTGATTTGCCCGGTGTAGCCAGTGAGGATGTTCAGCCCCACTGCGCCAACAATGGCGATCAAAATCTGGTTGACGACGCGAATCTCCGTAGAACCGAGTATGAAGGGCAGTGCGAGTACCAGCACCACCACCAGCACCAGCCGGACGCGCTCCATCGTCGTAGTGCGTAGTTGAAAATCCGATGCGTAAGTTTCGTGATAAACGCCTGATTGTGTTGGCATAAATTGCTCCTGGCTGTTGGCCTCTGGCTGTTGGCTGCTAGCCGCTACCTCTAAGAATCTTGTGCAATGAATATTGTGTTTTTAAGGGCGATTTGTTTCAGGTTCGGTCTGGCTATGGCAGGCCATGCACCTACAAAAACCTGTGTCCGCTGTACTCGTAGGGGCGCGTCCATGACACGCCCGGGTTCGACATGATCGAACCCCTACAATTGTTTTTTGGGCGGCACGATGTCTACGACACGTTTCACGGTCGATGTCAGTAAAATGTACACTGCCGCAAACCCAAACAAAGGCAATGAACTTCCACCTACAACCTCGGTTCTCAATATCGGGCAAGCCTTTCAGCCCCCTCTGGTGGGCTTGGTGGTTTTGTAGCCGGATGCTTCAGCATCTGGCGGGGCAAACAACCAAACCACACATCTGAACAGGTCTTTTTCAACACCCTGTCAGACAGAGTCTTCACAGATTGGTCATACGCGCTCAATAATGCGCTGACCGAACAACCCATAAGGCCGGATCATCAAAATAATCAGCAGCACGATATAGGGCATGATCTCTTTCAAGGACGGATCAATGTAGCCGCCTGTGTACTGCTCCACCAGGCCAATTACCAACCCACCGATGATCGCCCCGGCGATGCTATCCAGCCCGCCCAGAATAATCACGGGGAAGGCACGCAAGCTCACCACCGGAATATCTTGCCCACTGATGCCCACCGAAGTTTCGCCGATCATCAAGCCCGCGATGGCAGCCGTGATTGCTGCCAGTGACCAGGCAATGGCGAAGATCACCTGAATGCTGATGCCCATACTCATTGCGGCTTGCTGGTCATCGGCGGTGGCACGCATGGCGATGCCGTGTTTGCTGCGCTGGAAGAACAGCAGCAGCCCACCTGTTACGACGATCACAACCGCGATCAACATGAGATTCTCTGCACCCAGTGCCAGCGGACGACGCGCCCCGGCAATCTCCATGATGAAGCGTCCGTTATCGCCAATTAAGCTATCGGGCAGCACTTCCATCGGCAGCCCTACCGGATTGTTGCCCCAGATGATGCCGACGGCTGCGGCGATGACGTTGTTCAGCCCAATCGTGACCATAATCACGGAGATGATGGGTTCCCCAATCATGGGGCGCAGCACAATTCGCTCCAGCAGCACCCCAAAGACGATCATTACAGCGATCATCCCTAGCACGCTGAGGGTCACCGCAATCGGTTCATTGGCGAGGGCTTGCGTCCAGACCAGGAATTGATAGCCGACGAAGCCACCAAGCACCATGAATTCCCCATGCGCGAAGTTAATCACATCGGTGGATTTGTAGACCAGCACCAGCCCCAGGGCGATCAGCGCCAGCAGGGAACCATCCGTGAGTCCGGCGTAAGTCAGGCGGATGAATTTTGCCATCTCGTTGCCGTCGCTGAACGCCTGGATGAGCAGGCCGATGAACATTGCCACCACCAGAACAAGGACAACGGTCATCGCAAGATTGCCGCGAACCCATTTAATCAGATTGTTGATGTAGTTCGGGCGTTCCCGTTTTGCTTTGGAAGAAATAACAGTCATAGGGTTTCAGTTTTCGGTTATCAGTAAACAGTTGATGTACCAGATAATTTTTTGTGGCAGATTTGCCGCTGCGCATCCCTACACAAAATAGGTTTTTTCCGTAGGGGTACGACTGGCGATCCTGTAGGTCTGGCGGATGAGGCAGGCATCCACCGTAGGGGCGCAGCGCGCTGCGCCCCTACATCAGATATTTTCCCTACATCATATCAATTCCATGCATTGCGCTAATCCCCGGCTGCGGCGAGGCGCTGCGGTTCGCCAACTTGCTTGATGCGCAGGGTCAATTCCATGCGCTGCGTGCGCCCATCCTGGTACGTAATCACGCTCACGATGTCTACGCTGTCTTTGCCGCTGTAGAGGCCGTCAATGATTTCCTTGTAGCGCTCTGCCACAAAACCGCGCCGGACTTTGCGCGTGCGCGTCAATTCGGCATCGTCTGCGTCCAGCTCTTTATGCAGCAGCAAATAGCGCTGGATGCGTGCAGCGTTTGGCAAATCATCATTCGTGCGCACAACATCTTCCAGCAGCAGGTTATACACTTCGGGCTTCTGGGATAGATCGGTGTAGGTGGTATAGCTAAGTTTGTTGCTCTCTGCCCATTTGCCTACGTTGCCGAAGTCGATGTTGAGCATGGCTGTCACATAGGGGTAATCCCCGCCGCCGAAGACCACCGCTTCCTTGATGTACTGGCTGAACTTGAGCTTATTTTCGATGAACTGTGGGGAGAATTTCGTCCCGTCGTGCAGGGTCATCACATCTTTGGCGCGGTCAATCACAATCAAATGACCGTCATCATCGGTGTAACCCGCATCGCCTGTTCGTACCCAACCATCTTCTGTGATCGTGTCCCTGGTCGCTTCTTCATTCTGGTAATACCCTTTGAAGACCATCGGCCCCCGCACCAGAATTTCGCCGCTATCCGCAATTGTGACTTCCGCACCGGGCAGCGGCACGCCCACCGACTGGAATTTGATGTCGTTATCGGTATGCATCACGCAGATTCCGGTAGTTTCCGTTTGCCCGTACCCTTGCTTGAGGTTCACCCCAATAGCATGGAAGAAACGGAAAACATCCGGCCCCAATGCCGCGCCAGCGGTATACGCCCATTTGATCTGCTTCAGGCCGAGTTGATCTGTCAGATTATTGAAGACCAGCACATTCGTCAGCCAGTACATGAAGCGATCCCCGGCAGTCAGCGGCTGCTTCTTGAAGCGCTTATCCGCAATTTTGCGACCTGCATTCAGCGCCCAATTGAACATCGCCGTCTTAAAGCGATCTGCATCCTCGATCTTCACCTGCACCTGACTGAGATAATTTTCCCAGATGCGCGGCGGTGCGAACATGATATGCGGGCCAATCTCGCGCAGATCAATCGGCACAGTTTCCGGCTCTTCCGGGAAGCTGAGGGCGAACCCTACGCGCATCCCGCACGCCATGGACATCATCTGTTCACCAATCCAGGCCAGCGGCAGGAAGGATACAAACTGATGCCCCGGCTGAAAGCGGTCAATCTGGATCATGCCATCCGCCATAGAGATCAGATTGCGGTGGGAGATTTGCGCCAGCTTGGGTTTGCTGGTGGTGCCAGAAGTGGTGGAGATAATCGCAACATCATCGGCTTGCCCATGGTCAATGGCGTTGCTGAAGAATCCCGGTTGATCTTCAAATGTGGCTTTGCCGCGTTCTTCCACATCCGGGAACGAAAGCAGATGCTCGTAGCTGTAATTGCGCAAGCCCTTCGGATCGTAGTAGATCAGCGCCTGCACAGTGGATAATTGATCCCAGATTTCCAGGAGTTTATCAATCTGCTCCTGGTCTTCCGCCACAATGAATTTGGCGTTGGCAGCCGTCGCCAGAAAGGCCACTTCTTCCACGACGGAGTCTTGATAGACACCCATGGTTGCGCCGCCCAGGGATTGCGCTGCCAGTTCGGTAATCACCCATTCCGGGCGATTATCGCCAATGACCGCAATGCGATCCCCTTTTTCAAAGCCCATTGCGTGCAGCCCCAGGGCGAAGTTACGCACACGCTCATAGTACTGCAACCAGGTCAGAGATTGCCAGATGCCGAAGCGCTTCTCGCGCAGGGCGGTTTTATCGGCAAAGCGGCGGGAATTATCGCGGAGTAATTTGGGGAGGGTATCGAGTTCGCTCATCGGTGCGCCTCCTCTTCACCCAGGTAGGCATGGATCACCTGCGGGTTCTGGCGGACTTCATCGGGCGTACCCATCGCAATGCAGCGCCCAAAGTCCAGCACAGCCACACGGTCGCTGATGTCCATCACCACACCCATATCATGTTCGATCAGCACAATGGTCACGCCCCACTCTTCATTAATATCGAGGACGTAACGCACGATGTCTTCTTTTTCTTCGACGTTCATGCCCGCCATCGGCTCATCCAGCAGCAGAATACCTGGATTCACGCTGAGGGCGCGGCCCAGCTCGACGCGCTTCTGCAAACCGTAGGCCAACTGCCCCACCATTTGCTTGCGGATATGCTGGATTTCCAGCAGATCAATGACATGTTCGACGAACATACGGTGGTTAATTTCTTCACGCTGCGCGGCTCCCCAATAGAGCAGCGAGGTGAAGATATTCTTCTTCATGTGGATGTGCCGTCCCAGCATCAGGTTATCCAGCACCGTCATGTGGCTGAATAGTTCGATATTCTGGAACGCACGCGCAATCCCCAGATGCGGCAGGCGGTGCGGCGATGTCTGTACCAGATTGGTATCGCCGTACATGATGCGCCCTTCCTGCGGACGATACAGGCCACAGATGCAGTTGAGCATACTGGTTTTGCCTGCCCCATTGGGGCCGATGATGGCGAAGATTTCACCCGGTTCGACGTGTAGATTCACCTTCGTGAGCGCGTGAACGCCGCCAAACCGCAGGCTGACATCTTCGACAACGAGACGATGATGTGAGGGGGGATCATCCTCATAAGGACGAGAAAAGCGGGAAAGAACCATTACTAATCCGTAAAAATCTAGAAACGAAACAAAAATCTATGCGTCGCAATTCGCAAGTGACAATATACCGAATTGTGCGAAACGGCGCAAGCAAATGCAATCATGACATATGTCACGAATTCAGCGGTGTGAAATGGACAGGTTGCACAGGGAAATACCCTGTTTGCGCTCACTCCTGCATGCTGGCCTGTGGCAGGATACACGGTTCTTCCGTGCAGGTTGCAATGCGGGTGTCTTCATAGAAGACATTGAAACCTTCATATCCCGGATACCATGCAGCACGCGCAGCGACCACACCCACGTAAACCGTCACTTCTTCCAGCGTGTTGCAAGCAGGAACTTCAATGCTGACATCTGTCAGGGAAGGTGCTTCCGCAGTTTGTGCCATATTGAACACCACCAGGCAGCGCCCCGGACGCAGCACACTCCAGTTTGAGTCTGTCTGGTTGTTCCATACGCTCCCAGTCAGGATAACCGTGTTACGTGTTATTGCCTCAAATCTCAATTTCATAATCTCGTCTTTGGGGATCGAGTTGCCGCTGGCGTTATACAGCACCATGAACGCTAGATTCCAGTGAACCTCTAATTCGTTGAAGGCGATGGGTAGCTCGGTTGGGGCAGTGGGCACATCCGTTGGCGTTTCGGTTTCCGGTATCTGTGTAGTGACTGTTGGGGTTGGGTCAGGCGTTTCCATCACTTGCTCGAAGTTGATCGGAGCTACTAATCCAACCTGCACCGATCCTGCCCAGATGGTGAAAATTACTGCTAATCCCCCAGCAATGCTAACAATTGCTTTGCGAACAGGCGAGAGATGCTGCCAAGTTCCCTGTATTCTACGTAGAGCCATGTAACTACTCCAGAACGATATATCCCCAATTAGATTATAGCGAGAAAACCAGTTCAGCGCTACTTAATCCAAGAAAAAAACGGGCACGACATGTCGTGCCCCTACGACTTTCTCTGTGCCTCTCTGTAGTGAACAAGCCCTTATTACCAAAAATCGGCGCTACTACATCACCCTTGCTAACCACCCCGGCGGCGGAGGGGTGAAGGGCGCGGTGGGGAGCAGAAGATCACCCTGCCAGATAGCAGCCTGACTGCGCAGGAGTTCATCCAGCAGGGGCTGCACCATGTCTTCGGGTTCTTGCTGGAAAAGCTCCCGGCTGTAATCCACAAACCAGGGCGAATGCAGTAGATAATTTTGCATACCCGCTTCATCCAGGCCGTTCGTCAGCATGATGTGGTAGGCCGCGATGCGCTTCATGGCGTGCCAGCCGATCTTCTGCGGATTGGCCTGCCATTTTTCATAGCGGCGGCGGGCTTCGTCGATGCGCCGCAGTGGATGCTCGTTGATGGGGCCATGCCCGGAATAAGCAATTTTCAGGGGCAGGGCTGCAAGTGTATCCAACGTGTTCATGATGGTGCGGATATTGGCCTGCCAGCCACCATGTAACAGGCTCATCCAGGAGACATCATCGGCGTGAACCGTATCGCCAGCGATGAGCATCCCGTCCCGGTACAGGCAGATGTGTCCCGGCGAATGCCCCGGCGTATGGATCACCTGCCATTGCTGCGTCCCGGTGTCGATGACATCCCCTGCTTGCAGCGGTAGATCAACCGTGCAGCGTTCGATGGGCTGCACAAGCCAGTGCGCATCGTGGGCTTCGGGTGCGGCTTGATTGATAACCTCCGCTTCGAGTTGGTGCGCGGCGATTCGCAGGCCATAATCACGCTGAAAATGATGATTGCCGCCGCTGTGGTCGCAGTGCCAGTGGGTATTCACCACCATCTGCAACGCCTGGGGATCAATTTCCTGCTCTTTGAGCAAGGCTACCGTCTCTGGGAAATCGCTGCCGAAACCCGAATCCACCAGCACGGGATTTGCCCCATGCAGCAGCACTTGATTCGCGCTGGGAAACTTGCGTGGAATGAACGTAAGGTTGTCATCTGTCATGGTGCAATTGTCACAATGTTCGTGGATACTGCTAGAAATCTACCATAAAGCGAAAGCCCGCCGCAAAGGTTTACGCTATTTCCAGCATTGATTGATTTACAATGAATATAACGTTAACCTAACCAGCTTGTACCAGGTTGGCTAGAGATTGCGCTAGGATATTGTAAGTTGATGGCTGGTAGAGTAGACATGAAGCGCAGAAACATTCTACAATATTACAACGACGCAGGATTTGAAGGGCTTCGTCCCACATGGATGCAGACAAACGCAGGCAAGCGCTACATCATCACTATTCGCCAGATCGGACGACGCTCATGGATCGCGTGACAACTTCGCGTCCGCGTCGGGATGATTCGCGCCTGAAGCACAAGGTACTGCGCATCATGGATCGCCTGATGAATATGGGCGAAACGACTGCACAAAGAGAGGATCCGCCGGAAGTTCCTGCACGCCCCGACCCCGGCACAATCCTTCTGCGCCCGGAGGAGTTGGAGGCTGCGCCAGATGACCACGCCTCCCGCGAGGCTCACACCAGCAAATCCATCACCTATGAATATATCCAGATGCGTTTCATGCGCTCCATTGCCCAGGCGCGTTCAGTGCAGGATCATGATGAAGTGCTGCGGCTGGAACGCCTGCTGACCCTGATGGAGAATGGTGAAGTGCATCCCGTGCAGGCGGCACGCTACGCCTGGCTGAGTCCCGCCTATCGCAATGACCATTCCACTGACTTATAACAATATTCAAACCTCAATTGGCGCACTTTGAGTTGTATACTGAGCGCAAAAAATTGAGGCTTATTTTTATGGAACAGTCACAGATTACCACCGAAAAATCGACTCCGATTACCCTGATGTCCATTGTTACAGGTATTTTCGCCATAGGCATTGGTGTGATTGTGCTATACACCCTGGCTTCATCGCCATCCGTACTGGGGCAGTTCATCGCCCTGCTGATCGTTGCCGCCGTCTTCATCGGCCTGACCTTCACCGCCATTAGCAATCTCAACCGCAGCTAACCCACCGCCGGGGAACGCAATGTTCCCCAAAATCTCCGCAAATTTCATTGCATAAACTGCCTTCAAACGTCATAATGGTGATGTTGTTAATCCTGCAAACGAATTGAACTCATGCCGAAAATCTTCGTATCCTACAGTCGTGTTGACAAAAAGTTCGCAAAGGCACTGGTAGAACGTCTGCGGAAAATCTACGGACACTATGAGGTATGGTATGATGACTCGCTGCATGGTGGCGACCTATGGTGGGATGAGATTCTCAGCCAGATTGCCCAGGCGGATATTTTCCTCTACCTGCTCTCCAACGAGTCTGTGACCAGTCCCTATTGTCAGGCAGAATTTGAAGAGGCACAGCGCCTGCAAAAGCAGCTCATCACCGCACAGGTTCGTGATCGTACCAACCTGACCGGAACCCTGCGCGATATTCAATATGTGGATATGACCGCTGGTGCGAATGATGGCCCTTCGTTTGACCTGTTAATTGCCTCGATCAATAAACAAGCTGAACTAGCCAGAAAGCGCCGTCCGCTCTGGAAACCACGCACAGCCAAGCCAAACACTGATGAGCCAGAAGCCGATCTGGTTGATCGTGAACCGATCACGACCCCAGACTTGCAGCCCGTGCAACCACAGCAGCCAGAGCGCCGCACTATTCTCAGCGAACCTTCCGCCATTATCCTGGCAGCGATCATTATTGCAGCCCTGATTACGGGTGCTTTCACGCTGCTCGGAGTTTACCTGGCTTCAGATCGCAATCCTGGTTTATCCGAGAGCGAAATCCGGGCAACAACCTACGCGGAGTTGACGGCGGCAGCGGTCGGAGTTGCAGATACGCCTATTCCCCAAGACACAGCCCAATTGACATCACCAACACCAAGCCCAACGGACACCCCTGTACCGCCAACTTTCACGCCAACACCAACCAACACACCCGACCCAATCCTATTAGCCTCTACGCCTGTGACGCGCAACGCCGACTGGACACCCGTTGAGCGCGACTTTGACGGCGTGACAATGGTGCTGGTTCCAGCGGGATGCTTCATGATGGGCAGCGATGAACAGCCCATACACGAAATTTGCTTTGATGAGCCGTTCTGGATTGACAAGTACGAAGTCACGAATCAGCAGTACGGTTCTTCTGGTCGCTGGTCGGGTGATGGCCTGCCCCGCGAGAGCGTAACTTGGTTGGAAGCGAGCGATTTCTGCGAAGCACGGGGAGCGCAATTACCAACTGAGGCCGAATGGGAATATGCCGCACGTGGCCCGGATTCGCTCGTGTATCCCTGGGGAAATGAGTTCGTCGCCGATAACGCCGTTTACGGTTCAAATTCTGGTGGAGTCACCGCAACTGTCGCAACTGTCGGCAGTCGTCCCGGCGGCGCTTCCTGGGTGGGGGCACTGGACATGAGCGGCAACGTTTGGGAATGGACGAGCACAATCTACAACGATTTTACCTATCCCTACGATGCTACCGATGGACGCGAGAACGCGGATGCGATTGCCGATCGGGTTGTTCGCGGCGGGTCGTTCCTCACTTCATCGCTCAATTTGCGCGCCGCCTCCCGTTACAGGTACTTTGTGGACTACGTTAACTTCAATGTGGGTTTTCGTTGTGCGGTGTTGCGTCCCCCTTCTCCTGAATCCTGACCTCTGTGGGGGCGGTGCGGCGTTAGCCGCAGGCGCGTAGCGCCAGCCCCCTCCCTTTCGCCGTCAGGCGAATCGATTTTGTGAAATTTGCGCATAATCCCCCCTTCCGTCCCCCCACTTCGTAGGGGGAAACTGTCCTCGCCTTGCGCAGCGGGGGGAGTTAGAGGGGGGAATAAACGTGCGCAGCATGATGCGCCCCTACGGTGGCGATTGGTACATCCGTAGGGGGTCAACAGGTTGTGAACCCGTTTTCTGAATATCTGAATAGGGGCATGATAGTCGCCGAGGATTAAAATCCCCGGCTACAAAAGACCCAAACCCACTGAAGGGGTTATCAAGGCACTCTCTAGAACAGACTGGTTGTCTCAGTGTACTGTACATTTTAGCGACATCGACCGTGAAATGTGTCGTAGACATCGTGCCACTGAAATGTTGTTTCTCGTAGGGGCGTGTCCATGACGCGCCCGCTGGCCTAAAAGTGGGTTCGACATGGTCGAACCCCTACATTTGTTTTTTTGGCGGCACGATGTCCGTAAACCGTTTCCGTCCCAAAGATAGAAAAATGTACACAGCGTCCCTTTAGTGGACGCTCACCCTGGTGTAGCCGGACGTTTTGAACGTCAGGCGCAGGGCAGCTTTGTGCCCCTTACGCCTCTGTGCTGAAAAATCCGCACCCAATCTCGCCCTCTCCCCCACCCTTCGTTATACTAGCCCTCTGGAACCAAAACATGATTCTTGGGAGTAATCTTATGGCGAAGGTTGTCGGCGCGATTGACCAGGGTACAACCAGCACCCGCTTCATGATTTTCGATCACAGCGGGGATGTGGTGGCAAGCCATCAGTTGGAGCATGAGCAAATCTTCCCCCATGCCGGATGGGTGGAGCATGACGCGGATGAAATCATGCGGCGGACGGTGCAGGTCATCAACGGCGCAATGGAAAAAGCAGGCATTTCAGCGGATGATCTGGCGGCGATTGGCATCACCAACCAGCGCGAGACAACCCTCGTCTGGGATAAAGCCACCGGGAAACCCCTCTATAACGCCATCGTCTGGCAGGATACGCGCACACAGAACATTGTGAATCGGCTCAGTGAAAACGGCGGCGTGGATCGGCTGCGCCCGAAGACAGGTCTGCCCATTTCGACCTACTTCAGCGGCACAAAATTGATCTGGCTGCTGGAAAATGTGGAGGGTCTGCGCCAGAAAGCTGAAGCGGGTGAAGTGCTTTTCGGCACGATGGATAGCTGGGTGGTCTGGAATCTGACAGGCGGCGTGCATGTGACCGATGTCACCAACGCCAGCCGCACGCTGTTGATGAACCTGGAAACGCTGGATTGGGATGAGGAAATCCTGGCAGAGTTGAACATCCCCCGCGCTATGCTGCCGCAGATCAAGCCCAGCGGCGTGCGCGAAGGCTACGGCGCAATCACCCTGGATTGTGAGGCGAAGGGTGTGGGGTTGCATGGCATCCTGGGGGATCAGCAGGCGGCGGTCTTTGGTCAGACCTGCTACGGTGTGGGCGAAGCCAAGAACACCTACGGCACGGGCAACTTCATGCTCATCAACACCGGGACGGAAATTGTCCACAGCAAGAACGGCTTGCTGACCACGATGGGCTACAAGATCGGCGATGCTCCGGCGGTCTATGCGCTGGAAGGTTCGGTTGCTGTGACGGGTTCGCTGGTGCAGTGGCTGCGCGATAACCTGGGGATTATCAGCACAGCGCCGGAGGTGGAGACGCTGGCAAACACGGTTAAGGACAACGGCGGCATTTATTTTGTTCCGGCCTTCAGCGGATTATTCGCTCCCTACTGGCGCGGGGATGCACGCGGCGCAATCGTGGGCATGACGCGCTATGTCAACAAAGGTCATTTTGCCCGCGCAGCCCTGGAAGCAACCGCCTATCAGACACGGGATGTGCTGGATGCCATGAAGGCTGACAGCGGCGTAGAACTCAAGGCGCTCAAGGTCGATGGCGGCATGACGATGAATGACACGCTCATGCAGTTTCAGGCGGATATTGTGGGCGTTCCGGTGGTGCGTCCCAAAGTGGCAGAGACTACCGCCCTGGGTGCGTCCTATGCGGCAGGGCTTTCGGTGGGCTTCTGGAACAGTGAAGATGAACTGCGCAATAACTGGATTGTCGCCAAGCGCTGGACTCCCGAAATGCCGGAAGATCAGCGTGAAGAACTCTATCGCAATTGGCAGCGGGCTGTTACCCGCACCTTCGATTGGGTGGAGGAGTAGAGAGTTTTCAGTTTTCAGTTGTTGGTTTTCAGTTGTCGCGTGAAGAGTGGGCGCAGCGTGCTGCGGGGTGCATTTCAGATTGTTGGCAGATGGCAACCCTTCGGCCTACAGTGCCACACGCTGATGCGATAAGAGCAGCGGGAAGCACACGAAAAGGCGCTCTGACCTGCCGCACCCAGTCCCCTTTGGTGGACCTAGCTGGCTGGCATCAGCCGCCAGCAGCACGTAACCCAGCGCGATACGAATTTCTCTGTGTCCCTCGTGTCTTTGTGGTTCAAACCGTTTTGAAGCAATTAGGAGCGCACACGGGCGCTCCCCTACAATTTTGATTAGATGGTTGGATGTAGCAATTGGGAGCGCAAACGGGCGCTCCCCTACAAGTTTGATTGGATGGTTGGATGTAGCACGCCAAATCCGAAGCTGCGCCCCTACATGATGTTTGAACTTTAGAAACACGCTACAATTTTTTCTAAACCGATCATAAATTTTGATGCGATTGCCCTGACACAGGCACTCCCATTTTTGAGCGTGTTGCTTCTTCGGATGGTCTTTAATTGCGCGGGATGTCGAAGGAGCAGGTATGCAAACTGGCCTGACAGCTTGCAATGACCGCCCCGTAATAGGTCACCTCAAAATGCCCCGCGATCCAGAATAACTGATTGACCGTCAGCACGCTGCGGCTGGATGCCATCACATGGCATTCTTCTGGCACGGCAGGCGAACTGGGGCGCTGCTCCGATGACCAGAGCTGCATGCAATATTGATCCGGGAATTGCGTAAGCGGAACTTCAGAATACGCCCCCATCCATTCTGCGCTGATGGCTCCCATTCCAGGGACGACGATGCTCAACGGCAGCAAATTCAGTTCTTCGCCGGATTGATTGATGAAGTTCAAGCTCGTGGCATCGTAGTGCAGCACGATGTCATATTGATCATGAAGCGGCTCAGGCGATGGAGTCCAGGTGGGAGTCGGTGGCATTGGCGTGACGGTTGCACGCGGCGTACCTGTGACCACCGTCAGGGTGGAAAGGCGGCGCGAACCACGTCCGAGGGAGGGATAGAGCAGCGCCTGGTAGAGATCAACCGTGGTATGGACTTCGCGCACACCGTCGCTGTAAATCACGTTGATGATCTGGCCTGCGCCTTCAGGCAGCGCAACACGAGAGCGCCAGGGCAGCCATTCTTCCACATGCAACCGCTGTCCGGCTTCATCCTGGATTTGCACCAGGGTTGGTACAAAGCGGTTAAAAATGAAGGGGGATTGATCTGTCGTCAGCACCAACTTGTTCAACTGTGCATCATAAAACACGGGCAGCACATCCGGGCGAGCGCCGAATACCACGTAAGCCAGGAACCAATTCCCGTTGCGCAGTACGGTTACACCGACTTCACGGTAGCCGTAGGCGTAGATGTCATTGCGGTGATCCTGCGAATTATTCCAGAAATCCATCATGCCCTGCACCGAGGGGAAGTAGGCCGCGATTTCACCCACAAATGGGGAATCACCGAAGCCATAGGTAGGCCAGTCGATCAACTCAGCACGGCGATCCACACCATCCCCGAAGCTATCTGCGTGATAATCCAATTCTATTCCGGTGAGGGGCAGCCATTGCTGCATGTATTCGGCCTGAATGCGTGCCAGATAATCCAGGTCAGGATTTCGCAGCAAGGGGCCGCGTCCATCACGCACACGGTATTGGTTTAATGCGGTGATGAGTTCCATCTCCACATCCAGATCACGCGGCAGAGAACGACCTTCTTGCCCCACGACCACAAAAACCAGCAAGGAACTGAGCAAAATCAGTACAAAAAGCAGTGATAGCTTGCGCATAACAAATCTCCAAATTTAAATGATCAACTGACGACCTTGGTTCATGTGAAAAAAGTGTGATTTGTAGGGGCGCAGCGTGCTGCGCCGTTTGCAGAAAACCTCAAGAATCATATTTTCTGTAGATGAGCCATGACCTTAAGAGGCTTGTTCGGTATTGAAGCCAACTCAAACGCATGGTTTTTAGGTTAGGTTTCCACCAGTACGGACAACACATCCTGGTCATTGAATCAATAATGTCCCCACCGCGTATTTCGTAGGGGCGTGTCCGCTGGCGACCATACAGGGTCGTCCCTTACCTCATCTGCCGCAACACCTCATGGCTAGCTGAATCATTAGGTCTCCGTCCGGCGAGGGGGAGCAAAACCTGTCAGGACAGGCTGGGAAAGTCCCCTCTCCACTTGGAGAGGGGGTTTAAGGCTTTTCTCGGCTTTTAACAGATCACATTGTAGGGACGAGGCCTGCCTCGTCCGAAACAAGCAGGCGGACAACGCAGGCGTTGTCCCTACAGGCGGCGATCTTGCCTATGAACCCGATGTTTGCGTTGGTTTCAATACCGGACAAGCCTATTTAGGGAGGGGATACCGTATTTATTTCTTGGAAGGCATGACTGCGCCTGCTAACTTCTAACAACGGCTCACCCATCCTCAACTGTACCGCGAAGAAACCGATTTTTCAAACTGAAAACAAACTGAAAATTGTGTCTATGCTGAATGTCATAGTTCGTCCCCTGCCAAACATGACAAACGGATGACAAGCGCCACTCACAGGTTTTGCCTCGCTGTACGAAAATTTCATGAGACCGAAACTAAGGAAAGTGAGCGTGAAGATGGGCGAGATCATCACCCATGATGTCGTGATTATCGGCGCAGGATTGGCTGGAAGTTGGGCAGCGCTGGAAGCTGTGCGCGGTGGTGTGAAGAACGTCGGTGTATTATCCAAGCTGCATCCCTTGCGGTCACACAGTGGCGCAGCGCAAGGTGGTATCGCAGCCGCACTGAATAACACCCGTCCCGTCGCCGGAACAGGGCCACGCGGCCCGCTGGAACAAATCCCCGCCGGGGAAGAACCTGTAGACAGCACCGAACTGCACATGTTCGATACGATCAAGGGTTCAGACTGGCTGGGCGATCAAGACAAAATCGAAGTGCTGGTCAATGATGCGATTGATATTCTGTATGAGTATGAGCATATGGGCTGCGTCTTCAGCCGCACAGACGATGGACGCATCAACCAGCGCCGCTTTGGGGGGCATAGCGCACCGCGTGCGAATTTCGCCGCCGACTGGACAGGCCATGTGCTGCTGCATACCATCCATGAACAATGCCTGAAACATGGTGTGCATTTTTACAGTGAATGGTACTTACTGGAATTAATTGTAGAAGATGGCATCACACGCGGTATCGTGGCAATGGATATCCTCACCGGGGAACTGCACACGCTGCGGGCGAAAGCTGTGATGTTCGCAACAGGTGGCTACGGACGCGCCTGGAAGATCACCAGCAACGCCACCGCCAACACCGGGGATGGTGTCGCAGTTGCTTATGAAGCGGGTGTTCCGCTGATGGATATGGAATTCGTGCAGTTCCATCCCACCGGGATTTACAAGCACGGCATTCTGATGAGTGAAGCCTGCCGTGGGGAAGGCGGTTACCTGACCAACAAGAACGGCGAGCGCTTCATGGAGAAGTACGCCCCGGATAAGATGGAACTCGCCCCGCGTGATCTGGTCAGCCGTAGTGAACAGACAGAGATCAACGAGGGGCGCGGCATCGGGGATGATGGTCAGGGGATTTACCTGGATATGACGCATCTCGGTGCAGAGAAAATTCTGTCGCGTCTGCCGCAGGTGCGCGAAATTGCCATGAACTTCCTCGGCGTAGACATCATTCACGAACCCGCACCGATCCAACCAACAGCGCATTACAGCATGGGCGGTATTCCCACCGATGTCGATGGGCGCGTGCTGGCAGATGCGGAAGGTAATCTGATTACCGGGTTGTTCGCTGGCGGCGAATGTGCCTGCGTCAGCGTACACGGCGCGAATCGTCTGGGTACGAACAGCCTGCTGGAAGCATCCGTCTTCGGGCGGCGTGCTGGCTGCGCGATTGCGGAATTCATCCATGGCGGCGCGAAACTCTATGACATCAGCGAACCGGATCCGACCCGGAAGCAGCGCGAACGCATTGACAACCTCATGAACCACAATGCTAATGGGGCAACGGAAAATGCGCTCAAATTGGCGGAAGAACTCAAGAAGAATATGACCGATAACGTCGGCATCTTCCGCGATGAAGAAGGTTTACAACAGGGCATGGAAACAATCTGGAATTTGCAGGAACGCTTCCAGAACGCCAGCGTGCGCGACAAGAGCAAGCGCTTCAATACGGATTTGCTCGCTGCCATCGAAACCGAAAACCTGCTGACCTTCAGTGAAGTGGTGGCAACTGGCGCACATGCCCGCCCAGAGAGTCGCGGCGCACATTCGCGCACAGACCACAAGAAGCGCGATGATGAAAACTGGATGAAGCATACGGTGGCACACAAGGGTGAAGATGGTCGCCCGGTGCTGAGTTACAAATCAGTCCATATCTATTGGGATCGCTTCCCGCCGCAGGAACGTAAGTATTAAGCGTGTAGCGCAATGCAGTTTCACCATTAAATACGGAGTATGTAGGGGCGACCCCGCGTGGTCGCCCGCCGGGAGCTAGGTGCTCCCCTACTACGGTAAAAACCAGGTTTTTGTAGGGGCTGAACATTGACGTTTGAACATTTAATTACCCAACCCATTCTACGATCCCCCCTTCCGTCCCCCCACTGCGTAGGGGGAAACCAAGTCCCTCCTTGCGCAGCGGGGAGGGATTTAGGGAGGGGAAATAACAGGCAAGAATCCAGAACTCGGTTGGGACATTATTTCTTCACTGACCAATGTTCAGCCCGCAAGCCTGAAAACCAGGGCGAATCGCCCGAACTAGACAAACCGAATGATAGGGACATGCAGCGGTATTTCCGTCATAATAGGGAATAAATGCTGACCTAGAATCAGCCTGCGCCGTAAGGGGGCAGGATCGCAAAGGAAAAACTCATGCGAATCGCAATCGTATATGCATCAGATGAAGGCCAGACAGCCAGAATTGCCGCCTACCTGACGGAAGAATTCATGCGGAATGGTGTGCTTGCCGAACACATGCGCTTTGAGGAGCTTCCGACAGATTGGGATTTGCATGATTACGATATTGTGATTGTCGGCGCGTCGGTTCATTCCGGCGAATATCAGCCCCGTGCATTGCAATGGGTGCAGGAAAACCGGGAGAGGTTGCGCCGCAAGCCCAATGCATTCTACAGCGTGAGCCTGATGCAAAAAGATGCGGAGCGCAGTCATCGCGCTCGTGAGATTGTGCAGGGATACATCACCAGCTTCACGACGCAAACGGGCTGGCAACCGTTGCAAGTAGCATCCTTTGCCGGGGCGCTGCGCTTTTCAAAATATGGTGTGGTCAAGCGCTGGTTTCTGCGGCGTGTGATCGTTGAAAATGGCGCACAGGTAGAAGATTGCGACGAGATCGAATATACCAATTGGGAAGCGGTGCGCCAATTTGCGGTAGATGTCCTGAAAGCGCATTATGCCTTGATGTAAGGATTTATTGTACGTTGGGACAGCGATTTGTCCCATTGAGATAAGGATCAAGAATATGTCTGAAATGATCACCATTCGCGTCAAGCGTTTTAACCCGGATGTCGATAAGAAGCCGTATTACGATGATTTCCAGATTGAACTCACGCCAGAAAAAACGGTGTTGGGTGCGCTGGAAGAAATCAAGATGAATCTGGATGGCAGCCTGACATTCCGCCGTTCTTGCCGCCATGCGATTTGCGGCTCGTGCGCCATGATGGTCAATCGTCAGAATACGCTGGTATGCACCAAACCGCTTGCAGAAGCTGTGGAAGAATCCGGCGGCTGGTTCATGCAGAAGGGCGTAGTCACCATCGAACCGCTGCCCTACTTGCCCATCATCAAAGATCTGGTGGTAGATCGCAGCGTGTTCTGGGAGCAATACGAAGCCATGAAGCCCTGGCTGGAAGCCCCCAGCACCGTCCCACAAAAAGAATATCGCATGTCGCAAGAAGAAGTGAACGCCATGGAACAGGCGGAAACCTGCATCATGTGCGGCGCGTGCTATTCCTCCTGCCCGGTGGTGGCTGGCAACAAGCAGTACATCGGCCCGCATGCTTTGCTGAAGGCCTTCCTGCGCGTCATGGATCCGCGTGATACGATTCCGCAAGAACGCCTGGAAGCCATCGCACACTCGGACGGTGCATTCCGCTGCCATCAGGTGGTGAACTGCATTGATGCCTGCCCCAAGGGTCTCAACCCGGCGAAGGCCATTGCGACCATTGGCAAGCTCTCCCTGCGCAGCGGCAAAATCCAGGGCGAACGCGCCAAGCGCATCCAGGAATTGATCGACAGCGCAGATGAAGTTCAGCCGCCGCGCAACCCCAACGCAGCAAAGCCCATCGGCGTTGGCGAAATTCCGGTGAAGTAAGCAGACAGGTTCAGGGGGTACAATGGTTTGTTGTACCCCATAGCTGGCAGGTTAAGCGTTCTGCTCGCAAATGCATGGCTTGCTTCCTTGCGCTTGGCGTTCAAAACATCAGGCGTAGACATTGGCATTTCGGGCGATCCGGCGGATCACCCCTAGGCATTTCTTCGTGTCCTTTGTGTCTTCGTGGTGAAAAATCGTTTTGGCACGCCACGCGGTTACTTACCTGGTGTCCCTTCTGTGTCCTCCGTGCCTCTGTGGTGAACAATCATTTTTGCCCCTCATGACAAATGCCCCGGAGTTTGCTACCCTTAGCATAATCCGTATCTTGAGAACCACAGGCCGCGCATGGTCATCGCCAACCCAACCACGACACTTTTAGCCCCCTACAAAATCGGGGAGATTCCTATTGATCCGCCGCTGCTGCTGGCTCCAATGGCAGGACATACCAACCAGGCATTCCGCGAAATCGTCCGCGAGATGGGCGATTGTGGCCTGGTGACAACCGAAGTCCTCAGCAGCACGTTGTTGAATAACAAAGGCACACGCAAAAAATCGCTGGAAAAATTCCCCTGGGATGCCGCAGGTGAGTTCCCGATGTCAGTGCAGCTTTTCGGCAGCGAACCGGAACAGGTCGCGGAAGCAGCGCGAATTGTGGTCGATCACGGTGCGCCGATTGTCGATATTAATATGGGCTGCTGGGTTCCCAAGATTGCCAAAAAAGGCGGGGGCGCTGCGCTGCTGCGCGATGTCTGCACTGCGACAGCGGTTGTGGAAGCGGTAGTGAATGCGGTGGATGTCCCTGTGACGGTCAAAGTCCGCAGCGGTTATGAAGATGGCATCGTGACCGCCATCCCATTCGCGCAGGCCGCGGAACGTGTTGGCGCAAAGGCGATTGCAGTTCATGCTCGCTTCGCGGGGCAAGGGCATCAGGGTGATGTGGATTGGGATGTGATCCGCAATGTGAAGAACACGGTGGAAAACTTACCCGTCATCGGCAATGGCGAGATTAAATCAGCGCAGGATGCCCAACGCATGATGCAGGCGACGGGCTGCGATGGCGTGATGATTGGTCGGGCTGCGCTGGGTCGTCCCTGGATTTTCCACCAGATCGCGCACTACCTGCGCACCGGGGAACAACTTCCCGATCCACCGCGCCACGAACGCGCCCGCATTGCCCTGCGCTACGCCGAATTGAACGCACAGTATTCGGTACTGCCGGAAGAGATGTTCGTGCTGCAAATGCGCAAGCAGTTGAGCAAATACGCCCTGGATGAACCGGGCACTGTCGCCATTCGCAATCAACTCGTCCGCGTGGAGACGATGCGGGATATTGAGGCGGTCTTGAGGCCAATCATGAATGGTGATTAGTTGTTGGTGCTGAGTGCTGGGCGTGATGCGCAGGAATACATCAACCAACTTCGGGATGAATGGGATCACCGCCCATGATAATATCTGAGGCTTTACGCAAAGTGAGTTTATTGGGGATCGACTGTGTTGGATTTAGTGTCTATCCGAGAATTCTCGTAGAAGCGCGTCCAGGATGGATACGCATCAAGATAGGGATTAATGTTTCTCTTTTTGGACAATTTCGGGCACGACATGTCGTGCCCCTACGGTAGAAACCTGGTTTTTTGTAGGGGCTGAACCTGTTCAGCCTGTGTCAATAAACACTCTGCATACTTTCTTTGTGGTGAAAGATTACAAACATGTCAACAGCGCCGCAATCCCCTAAATTTACCGAAGCGGAATACCTCGCGCTGGAGCGTGCAGGGGAGACGCGCCATGAATATTCGCAAGGCTATATCTATGCGGTGGCAGGTGCGAAGCGCAATCACAACCTGATTTGTACCAACATCGTTGGAAATTATGGTAATGCCCTGAAAAACAACGGCTGCGAAATCTACCAGAGCGATATGCGTGTGCGCGTCAAAGAAGCCGGAGCCTACCGTTACCCGGATGTGGTAATCGTTTGCGGCGACCCTGTTTTCACGGACGAAAACGAAGATACGCTGCTGAATCCAACCGTGTTAATTGAAGTGCTTTCGCCCTCTACGGCTGCGGATGACCGGGGCGTAAAATCCTGGGAATATCGCCAGCTAGCATCGTTGCAGGATTATCTGTTGATCTGGCCTGATGAAGTGCGAATTGAGCATTATCAACGGCAAGGCGCTGGCTGGATGCTGCTTGAAGTCGTCGGATTAGATGCCAGCATCCGACTCGAAAGCGCGGGAATTACGCTCGATTTTGCGCAGGTCTATGACGGGATTGATCTGGAAGCTGAGTGATCTCCCGATTGTGGCGACCTGAAAACTACGACCTCGGCGCAGTTGGGGCAAACAGGTCAAAGAACCCCATGACCTCGCGCCAGTCCGGTTCAAATTGCAGGCTGCCATCTTGCAACGAATCTTTCAGCGGAACATGCATGGTGAACAGGCTGAAGAGCGCATAGGCATCTTTGCAGCGCATACTGTAGCTGGCATCTTCGGTAGTGCCTTCATAAACATTCGCACCTTCGGGACCTGCCCAGGTGTGCCACTCCCCACTATTTTCGCCATCAATAACGAAGTTGATCGCCCGCAGGGAATTCCCGCCATATTCAGGCCAGTAGGCCACCGCCATCTGCCGCAGGAAACGCTCAATGGTGCGATGCAGCAGCCCTGCTGGATACTGCTCCCACAGTGGCGGCTGCTTCAGCGGACGGGTGATCTGCGCCCCATGCACAACACCGGCGTGCGAAATCTGAAAATCAAGGAAATCTCGCGCACTTGCCGCACGCCCATACACGCGCAGGTGCGCCGTCTGCGCCAGATCATCGTCGCTCAATCCGGTCAGGTACTGCGCCGCAAAATCCAGCTCTACCAGGAAACGCTCGATGAGATGTTCGGAGGCAATATCTTCTAACTCGGCAATCTGGGTACGATTCCAGGCGCGGAGATCGTCGCGTTTTTCCATGCCGGGGGTCAGCAAGGGCATCTGCGTGACGGCTGCCTGTGCAGCACGGTTGAAGGCCTGCGCAATGGCTACCAGATGCGCCATCGTCTGCCGCAGCGTCCAATCTTTGTCACGGCTTCCTGTCTGTACGTCCCAGGCATCGGGGGGAACGTCACTTGCATAATCGGCAAAGATTGCTCGGAAATCACGGAGATCGGCGGCAGCTTGCTTGGCGGTATTGCTGATTACCCTGGACATCGGGATCGCTCCCTGCTTGCTGGTTGGACGATGGTTTCTATGTGATTATACCGCGAAGAACGGACGATGCCATTTGTGATTTTTTCAGGGCAGGGTAATCGCATCAACGCAGAGGCGCAAAGAACGGGAGAAAAGAAAGTATTTTGGGCATTTCCGGGCGCGACATACGACATGTGTCACCCGCATACCTGTCAAGTGAAGCGTTCTTCTCGCAAATGCATGGCTTGTGCCTGACGTTCAAAATGCTTGTCCGGTATTAGCGTCCTGTTCATTGGCAGTTTTTTCGGTTCTTAACAGGTCACATTGTAGGGGCGAGGCCTGCCTCGTCCGAAACAACCATAGGCGGACAACACATTGACGTTTGAACATTCAATTGCACAACCCAACCTATCGTAGGGGTTACCCGTTGACAACCCTGGACGGGTCACAGAACACGCCCCTACAAAAAATGTCAAGAATCACTCTATCCAAAATACCCCAGCATTTGCAGCCAGAGGTAATTCAGCGGCACAAGAAAAAGCAGCGTGCTGAGGCCGAGTAGAATCGTGAAGCGCAAGCCAATCCCCGCCGGGATATTCGCCAGCAGAATGCCCACCACCAGCGGCGCAGCCTGATACGGGAAGAAGATAGTCGAAAAACCCAATACCTGGATCATGAGGACGGTCATCATGGGCAACCCACTCAGCGAAGCCAGCACATCCGCCAGCGGAACCAATACCGCCGGGACTGTCGGCACCGTCCCAACAATCGAAGTCAGCATGGTGGTGATGCTCAATACCAGGTAATTGCCAAAATCTGCGCCCGGTGTGAGCGGCAGCGTATTCTCGATCCATTGCGAGAACAGCACCGTTAATTCCGATTGTGCGATCATCGCTCCCATGGAAATCAGCCCCGCGACAAAAATCAGCGAACTATAGTTCAGGCGCTTGTTGATCGTATCCGGCGGCAGCACGCCAATTCCCGGCAGCAGCAAAACCACCGCAGCCGCCAGCGCCACCCATGACGGCGCAATCCCATGCAAGAAATCCAGCGCCCACAGCAGCACCACCGCAACCATCATTAGCGCAAGGCGTTTTTCAGCGGTAGACATCGGCGCTTGCTTCTTCCCAGCAGATGCAGATTTCTCCGGCAGTGTATCCGGGAACAACAGCAAAATCAGGACGGCAATCACCAGGGCTTTGAGCAGACCCAATACCGGGAAGTGCAGGGATAAATACTGCGCATAAGGGATGGTGATGCCCCATACGGACTCGGTTGTGCCAGCGAGGATCATATTGGGGACGTTCGCCGGGAGGATACTGAAGGACGGCGTATGCGCCCCGAAGATCGTTGCCAGCAGAATACCGTAGCGCCCTCGATCCGCTGCCCCGAATCCATAGCGCTCCACCAATGCCAGCGCAATAGGCACGAGCATCACCACGCGCCCCATAGAGGAAGGCATAATGAAACTGAGCAGGACACCCAGTAACACCAGCCCCCCAATCAACCCGCGATAGCTGCGCCCGAAAAATCGGCTGATACTATCCGCAATACGTGCCGCCAGCCCGGTCTCTTTGAAGGCCGCACCAATCACCAACCCACCGAAGACCAGCCAGAACGCCCCGGATGCAAAGCCGGAAAAAGCCAGCGCTGGCGAAATCACCTGGAAGATCATCACCAGTGCGAAAAAGATCAGCACCGGGAAATAAGGCGGCAGAACATTGGTCGCCCAGAAGATCACCAGGAACAGGGTCAGCGCCGCGATGCGTGAGGTTTGTTGATCGAAGCCAGCTACGGGGAAGAAGAACAGAATCGCCACAATCAGGCTGCCAAATAAGGCAATCCCGTGTGCGACAGTCAAACGAAGTTTCATACGAGTCCTTGTGTGCAGCGGAGAATCATACACATCAGACACAAGAATCCGCAGTTGTCTTACTCCCTGCTACATCTTATTCCAATCCCACATGGCATGGGCGATTTTGTCATCCAGGGGGTGGCCTGCTTGTGCGAGGATGATGCCAATTTCGCCGCGATGGTAGGACTCATGTGAGATGAGGTAACTCATGAAGGCGGCAGGATGCGGCTTATAATTCTTCAATTTGCCGCTGCTGAAGCCTTCTCCCAGGATGACGCGCACCGCAGCCGCTGAAGCCGCATGTGCTTCCCGCAGCAGATCATGCATCAAGGCTGCCTTATCTTTCTTGGTGCGGGTTGGAATGGTATTCAGACCTTCGGCATGCAGTGGCGAAACCGCCTTCGCCCACTGTACACGCACCCCATGCATATGCGCGAAGATCGCCGACACGCTGCGCCCGCCATTGGATGCGGTACTGCTGAGTGCTTCGGGTGGGATGGCATCCAGCAAAAAGCTGTTGATTCGGCAGTGGATGTCCCACGTATCCAGCAATTGTTCGATTGTATCCATGCTATCCCCTGATTGGTTCATCTCGAGGTTGGTTTCCGCAAGAGAAGCATTCCGTTCTAGAGAACGCCTTGATACCCCCTTTAGTGGGTTTGGGTCTTTTGTAGCCGTGGATTTTAAGGCTTGTCCGGTATTGAAGCCAACTCAAACGCATTGTTTGTAGGCTAGATTTCCACCAGTTGTACGTTTTAGTGACATCGACCGTAAAAAGTGTCGTAGACAGTTTCCGTCCCAAAGATAGAAAAATGTACAGTAGGGACGTGCAACGGCACGTCCACCGTCTCGCAAGGATATTCATTACAGAGCCACAGTGCGCTGCAATATCTCCTGCTTCTACCGCTTCAGGCGTGGATCAAGTGCATCGCGGAAGCCATCGCCCAGGAGGTTGAAGCCCAGCACAATCAGCACAATCGCCAGACCAGGGAAAATCATCACCCACCATTTGCCGCTGTACATGGATTGCTGACTATCCGCCAGCATTTTACCCAATTCAGGATAGGGCGGTTGCTGACCCAGCCCCAAAAAGCCGAGCGCTGCCGTTTCGATTACCGCAGTACCCATGAGAAGTGTCGATTGCACAATCAATGGGGAGAGGCTGTTGGGCAGCACATGCCGCCAGAGGATACGCCATTCGCTCCCGCCCAGGCTGCGAGCCGCCTGCACGTATTCCATGTTGCGGATCGAAATCGCCATCGAGCGCGAGAGCCGCGCATAGATGGGAACCTGCGTCACGGCAATGGCAATCATACCATTCGTTAAGCCAGCGCCGAAAATCGTCACCAGGACAATCGCCAGCAGCAGCGCCGGGAACGCCAAAATAATATCCATGAAGCGCATAATCATGCTGTCTGCCCAGCCACCGAAGAAACCCGCCGTGATACCCAACCCTGTACCGACAAACAAGGCCAGGAACACAACCAGTACACTCACACTCAGCGATACAGACATGCCATGCCCCACGCGCCGCAGGATGTCGCGCCCGCTTTTATCCGCGCCAAAAGGGTATTCGCAGGTGAATTCATAGGTGGAATTTTCGGCGGTGAGTTCACCACTGGCCAGCGCACTGAACCAGCCAATCACGCAGTCTGGTTCAGCATACCGCGCACGCAGATTGTTATCGCGCACCGGGTCATAATCATCCAGGATTGGAACCAGCACTGCCAGCGAGATCATCACCAGTACAATGATGCCGCCGATTCTGGCGCTGGGATTGCGCAGCAGGCGCTCTAGCGTGTCCTGCCACATGGTACGATGCGGAACCATCGTCTCTTCCGCTTCGATTTTCGCAACTTTCGTACTACTACTCATGGTTACTCCGCATTACAGGAAAAAAATCTATCAAATATAGCGGATGTGTCGTTGCACATTTCCACAAAACTTGTTCTGTAGGCATAGGCTTTTCCGATATTGAAACCAACTCACACGCATTGTTTGTGTGCTAGATTCCCATCAGTAGGGACAACACCTGTGTTGTCCGCGTATGGTTGCTTCGGACGAGGCAGGCCTCCGTCCCTACAATGTGACCTGTTAAGAGCTGAAAAAACCTGCAATGACCATGATGCTAACACCGGACAATGCTATTTAATGGTGAGGTTCACTTACAACCGCACACGCGGATCGAATACCGTATACATGACATCCACCATGATATTTGCGCCGATGTAAATCAGGGCAATCAGCAGCGTCACCGACTGTACAATGGGATAATCGCGGGCGATGATGCTATCAAACAACCATTTGCCCATCCCAGGCCAGGAGAAAATCGTTTCAGTCAGCACCGCGCCGGAAAGCAGCGCACCCAATTGCAGACCAATGACGGTGATCACGGGCAGCATGGCATTGCGCAGCGCATGCAGCCCAACCACGACCTGTTCGCGTAAGCCCTTTGCCCGCGCCGTGCGGATGTAATCCTCATTGAGGACATCCAGCATCGTCGAGCGCGTGATGCGAGCAATGATCGAGAGCGGAATGGTCATCAGCGTGATGGCTGGCAAGATCAAATGACTGAGCGAATTCCTGAGCGCTTCCCAATTCTGCGTCAGGATTGAATCCAGCACATAGAAATTCGTAATGCGCTCTAGCTGGATGTCGCTATCCAACCGACCCACAAACTCCGCGATGCCCAGTTGCACACCGAAGATATAAATCAGCACCAGCCCCAGCACAAAAATGGGTACAGACACGCCGAGCAGCGCCATCATCATACTGAGGGTATCAATGATGGAGTTGCGCCGCACCGCCGAGATGATGCCGATTGGCACTCCCAGCAGGACGGCGATGGTCAAGGCTGTGATGGCTAACTCAAACGTTGCCGGGAAACGCACAGCAAGTTCTTGCGAAATCGGAATATTGCCGCGCACCGTGTTGCCCAGGTCGCCCTGCAAGATGCCTCCAACCCAGATGAAGTATTGCTCTGGCAGTGGCTTATCAAAGCCGTAAATCGCATTGATGCGGGCGATATTCTCTTCCGTGGCGCGTTCCCCCAGGAGGGCAATTGCTGGTTCCCCTGGGATCATGTGGATCAGCAAGAAGACGAGGATGGATACACCCAAGACAACGGGGATCGATTCGAGTAAACGTTTTGCAAGATATTGAGTCATGATGGTATAGCAATCAGTCGTTAGTAATCAGTTTTCAGTTTTCAGTTGTCAGTTGTTCTATGTGAAACGGTAGTGATTCATCCCTAACATTGTGCGGATGATGCGGTGTCACAATGAAATACAGAGATTAATCCCCCCTTCCGTCCCCCCGCTGCGCAAGGAGAAACCAGATCCAGGAGGGATTTAGGGAAGGGACACCGTAGGGGCGCAGCGCGCTGCGCCCTTACACCCATTTTTCTCCGTATTCATCTCTTAAAAAACATCATTGCACCCTTACACCCGTTTTTTGTATTAATCTCTTCTTGCGCCCTATCATCGAGCCGTCTTACCCCCGCACAAGTCTGTTACAGAACATCGCGTGCTATGAAACAGACTTCTACAGTCAAGTTGCCCGATACTACCGATTGTTACACAAAACTGCCAACTTCTCTTATGAACAATGTGGCGTTTCTGTGAGGCTTTCCCTCCGTGAAGACAGTAGAGGCACGAAGATTCGTGCCCCTACGCGGTATTGCTACTCCGTCACAACTGCAAATTTAGCAGTCCGAGACGACCGTCTTGTACAGCTCCGTCGCAACCGGGTTGGTGACGTAGCCGCTGATGCAGGAACGGAAGGCCAACGGAACACCCGTATGCGCGATGAAGACGCGGTAGGCGTTGTCGTAGATCAACTGTTCAGCCTGTTGGTACAGCGGTTCACGTTCTGCCTGGTCAGTTCCGGCACGAGCTTCTTGCAAGATGGCTGCCAGTTCCGGTTCCTGGAAGAAACCTTCGGAAGCCTTCGGTTCATCGACTGCGCCGAAGAAATAACCGAGGAAGTTATCCGGGTCGCCGTTGTCACCCGTCCAGCCAAGCTGGTACATACCGAGCAGTTCGCCGTTAGCGCGTGCGTCGAGGTATGCACCCCAGTCGCCAACGCTGCCAAGTTCTGACTGGATGCCGATGTCTGCCAGGTAGCTGATCATGGCTTCACCGATGCCTTCACCATCCGGGTTGTACGGACGTACTACCGGCTGGAAGAACAAAGTCACGGGGATAGTATCGACAACTTCGTCGGAAACGGTACCATCATCGTTGAAGCCCAGAACGCTGACTTCACTGAAGCCATCCGGGTAGCCAGCTTCTGCCAGCAATGCGCGTGCGCCTTCAGGATCATATTCGATCTGCGGCAGATCCGGGTTGTAGCCCCAGAGCGACGGCGGCAGGAAGGAATTCGCCGGAATCGCACCTGGCGGGTAGAAGGCTTCAGCAATCGCTGCGCGATCCATGGACATGCTGATGGCCTGGCGCACGAGCGGATCACGGAATTCTGCAATGCGGTAGCTGAATGCCAGATACAGCACGTTCAGCGGGCCGCGCATTTCGATGTAGAGATCTTCGCTTGCTTCGATTGCTTCCAGATCTTCTACGTTGGGCTGTTCAAATGCATCAATTTCGCCAGCCTGCAACGCAGCGAAACGAGCAGCGTTATCGGGGATCTGCTGGAAGACAACGCGGTCTACATTACCGGTAATTTCGCCCCAGTAATCAGCATAACGTTCCAGCACGACACGTTCATCACTGACCCATTCCACAAATTCGTAGGGGCCGGTGCAGACGTAGCCAACTTCTGGCGAACCGTAAGCGGGACCGTTGGCTTCCACAGCGGTCGGGCTGGCGATGGCGAACATCGGCATAGCCAGGGTGTTCAGGAAACCACCGTTGGGTTCATCCAGCGTGAAGGTCACTTCGTATTCGCCAGTGGCTTCGACGCTGCCGATGAAGCTATCTTCGCCGGGGCCAAACATGTAATCGTAATATTCAAAGACTTCTTCTTCAAAGTGGCCCGGAGCATCCGCGAACTGCCAGCGGTTGAAGTTCCAGACGACGGCTTCTGCATTGAACGGGGTGCCATCATGGAAGGTCACACCTTCTTCCAACTGGAAGACCCAGGTCAGGCCATCTTCGCTGGCTTCCCAACCGCTAGCCAATGATGGGATAGGATTGGTGGTCGAACCTTCGTAGGCGAGCAGCGATTCGCAGCCCTGAGCAATAATACGGAAAGATACACCATCTGTTACCACCGCCGGGTCGAGTTCGACGGGATTGCCGAACGTGCCGAAGGTGAAGGTAACGGGATCCTGCGCAGCAGCCGGAATGATTACCAGTGCTGTCAGCAGGAGGGCGACTGCAAGACGCATCGCTTTTGACATAGTACCCTGCTCCTCAAACTGATCGTGAAAAAAAACTTGCACTGCATATAGGCAATGCAGTATCGCAGATTGTATACGGTTTAAGGGAATTTGCCAAATTGATGAAATGTACAGGGTAACCCTGTTAAATCCTGTATAGCTTGCCTAATCGGGCAAAATACCCAAAGAGTAATCCGCTGGAGTTGTGAAGTTTGCGTGAAGTCTGATAGTAAGAGTACCATGACCTAAGCCCCCCTGTTGGCACGTCAATCGCACTGGATGATGCATGGTTCGCGGCCTACCGTCCAAATGCCGACTTCTGGGAACACTATCCACAACTGCCGCCGAAACAACAAAAATTCATGTGCAAAAATTGTGATTTATAAGGGGCGCAGCGTTGACGTTTGAATATTTCATTCCCCAACCCACGCATTAATGTACAGCCGCAAACCCAAACAAAGATTATGGGTGCCAGTTCACAATCGCCTTTCTCAGTAGCGGACGAGCCTTAAAGGCTTGTCCGCTACTGAAGCCAACTCAAACGCATTGTTTTTAGGCTAGATTTCCACCAGTAGGGACAACACCTGTGTTGTCCGCCTGCTTGTTTCGGACGAGGCAGGCCTCGTCCCTACAACAGGCTCAGTCAAGATACGAAAAGACCTACAATGACCCTGATAATATTCCCGGACAAGTCTTAAATCCCCTCGCCAAATTGGAGAGGGGAAAACGAGCAAAGCAGAGCAGGGGTGAGGTGAATTCCACATAGGTTTTGCTCACCCCTCGCCTTATGGAGAGTGTGTTCAGGCAATTATTCCACGACGGTCACGCGATCCAGCAGCCAGTCCGTAACTGTATCCAGAAATTCTGGCATGAGGACTTTATCCAGCGTGGCGTATTCATTTACGCTGCCTGTTTCCGCTTCCTGGAAGAGATGGTTCGCGCCTTCGATGACGACAACCGTACCATCGGGGTTATCCGCCAGCAGGTCTTCCATCACCGGGGCATTCTGCTCATCATCCACCTGCACATCCAGCGAGCCATAGATTGCCAGCACCGGGATTTCCAGGGCGCGGATGTCTTCTTCTGGATTGTAGGCGACGAGGAAACTGTACGCCGGGGCGGTCAGTTCGGTCACGAATTGCGCGACGAATTCTTCCTGTGTGCCAAGCCCCAATTCTTCACGATACGCTTCCGGGACGGCTTCATATTGGGCAATCAGCGCAGCTTCGAGGTCATCTTCATCACCGGACGCGATGGCTTCCAGGATGGCGCGTTGGGTGCTGATGAGCGCATCGTATACGGCGGGATCAAGGTCTTCTTCGCCAGCCAATACCAACTCCGCCTGTAGCAGCAGCAAATCCACGCCATCTGCGGCTGGCCCTGCCATGCTGATGACGAAGGCCACATTTTCATTCATGCCTGCGGCAATCGGCGCGACGATACCGCCTTCGCTGTGACCCAGAAGACCAACCTCATCCGGGTTGATGTCGTCGCGTGTCAGCAGATAATCGACGGCTGCGGAAGCATCTACAGCGAAATCAGCGGCATCCGCGCTGGCATAATCGCCAGTGGATTCGCCAAAACCGCGATCATCGTAGCGCAGCACAGCGATCCCGTTGCGCGTCAGATGGTCAGCGATTTGCTGAAAAATGCGGAAGCCCAGGATATTTTCATCCCGATCTTGCGGCCCGCTTCCTGTGATGAGGATCACCGCCGGGTGCTGGCCTTCGCCTTCTGGCAGCGTCAGCGTACCCGCCAGCGTGATGTCATCGTGGCTGAATGTGACTTCTTCCACGATGTACGGGACTTCTTCTGCTTCTTCCACCAGGGGCATCACGCTATCCAGCACTGGCAAGTAAACCGATTCGCGCAGCGCCTCGTGTTCTTCCTCGGATGATTGCAGCAGCACGAGCAGCGTCTGGCCTTCGCTCTGCGCCAGCGCCCAACTCACGCCAATGGATAAGCCCTGTGCGTCAACTGTCGTGCGGTATTCATCCCAGGTGTAGCTCTCTGTCTCAATCTGCCCCGTTGATTCCGGCACTTCTTGCAGGCCAATTTGCTGCATCAGCACAGTTTGCAGCTCCTCTGCTGAGAGCGGCGCAGCCTGAACGCCAATCAGCACTGCATCTTGTGCGGAAGCACCACGAGCAAAGATGCCGGGAGCTACTTCCGCCCAGCCATCCGGCACCAGGTGCGAAAGGCTGTAGGTATCGCTCTCATGCGGAACAAGCGCTGTATCGGTATCCTGCGCGGTGATCGGTACGCCAATCAGCGCCAGGATGAGTACGACAAACAATATACGTTTCATGGTTCTGGTTTCTCCTTACGTGCGTGTGTGTGGCCTCCGGGCAAGGGAAATCCCATTCCCCGGAGATATTTAGATATACGTGGAATTATCTAATTAAGTTGCAGATTGTGGAAGGGAAATCTCGAAACGACGGAGCATCGCTTCACTATATAGGGGAGCGAAGGTGTCGGCAGAGGGCATGGTAGAGTTCCGGTATTGTTAGCGGGCACGATAGATCGTGCCCCTACAATCACGTCAGTTTTGGATAAGCATGTGATCGCATGTAGATGGTATTTTGGTAGCTATCGGGAGGGTCTGAGACCCTCCCCTACACATAAAAATGCCTTTTTGTAGGGGCGTGGTCTGTGACCCGCCCGCAGTAAACCCATAAACAAAACTCACGCTACAATAGGCTCTCGTAGGGGCATGGCCTGCCATGCCCTTCATTCCGTGTAACTTGACCGTTTTCACTGGTTTGCCCTGGATTTCAATGCTAGCACTGCGCCCGTTGTGGGATTACCCTTGCACTCCGGTCATTGACTCGCACGCGACATCTTCCGGGAAGCGGTACTGCTCATGCTCAATGCAGGTCAGCGGGCGCACATAGCGATTCTCGGCTACCCAGGTTTGCAAATCCGCCAGGGGATACGTGCGCCAGATCGCCAGCGAGCCATCATCCTGACCGCTGATGATATTGCGCCCATCCTCAAACGAAGCCAGTTCATAAACCACGGCATCATCCAGGGTAAAGCGCTGCACCTGCGCACTGCTGACCAGATCCCAGACGAAAACCACACCATCTTCTGTGGCGGAGAGCAGCCGCTGCCCATCGCTGCCAAAGCGTACCGACCACACTGCGCCCGCCTCGCCCACATAGCGGGTTTCTTCCTCGCCTGTCGCCATGTTCCACAGGATGACGAATCCATCCAGCGAACCTGTCGCCAGCGCATCACCGTCCGGACTGATGGCTACCGCATACACCGGGGATTGTTCCGCGCTTTCGCGCACGAACTGCCGTATGATCTCCCCCGTTTCCAGATTCCACAAGATCACCGTGGCATCGGTGGAAGCTGTCGCCGCCTGTGTTCCATCTGGAGCCAGCGCCAGGTCAAAGATTGGATCGGAATGCCCGCTATAGCGCCGAATCTCCTGCCCGGTCTGCAAATCCCAGAGGATCATCACCCCATCCTGCCCCGCAGAAAGCGCCCGCTGACCATCCGGCAAATACGCCAGTGTGTTGACGCTGCCGCTGTGTCCGGTATAGCTGGAAAGAATTTCCTGTGTTTGCAAGTTTAGCTCGGCAAATGTGCCGGAAGGGGTTCCCCACAGGGCACGGCTGGCATCCGGGCTGATTGCCAGCGAACGGATGGAGTCGGACACTTCAATTTCGATGCTCGGTTGGGTCGCGCCGCGTTCCCAGATGACCAGCAGATTATCCACTGCTGCGGAGTAGATGCGATCCTCCTGGGCGACAATCCCGGTGACGCGCCCAGTATGCGCCGATAAGATTTGCTCGGCGGCTGGGTCCCCCACATTCCAGAGGCGAATGGTGTCATCTTTGGAGCCAGAAGCGAGCAATTGCCCATCTTCACTGATGGCGACTGCCAGCACATCCGACCCATGCCCCTGCAAGCGATCCACCTCTAGCCCGGTCTCCACATCCCAGACGCGCACGACGCGGTTCACCGACGCGGAATACAACTGAGACCCATCCGGGCTGAACGCAAAATCGCGGACTTCATCAGCGGTGGCACTGCGAAAGCGCCGAATGACAGCGCCGTTCGTCAGATTGCGCAGTGCTAATGAGCCATCGCCAGACCCGGTTACGAAGGTTGTGGCTTGCTGCGGATGGAAGGCCAGCGCGTTGATGCCGCCCTGGTCGCCACTATCTACCTGCCACAGCAGCGCACCGGAAGCAATTTCCCAGGCGTAAATCTCACCGTTCGTGGTTCCTGCCAGCAGGATGCTTCCATCCGGGCTGAAGATGACCGACGATACTTGCACGCCTGCGACGGGGTTCGCTGCATCATTGCTGGTGAAGAACTGCTGGCGCTGTTCCCCGCTGGCAACGTCCCAGAGGATCACGGTTCTGTCTTTAGAACCTGTCGCTACGTAAGCTCCATCCGGGCTGAAGGCTACCGTGCGCACATTGTCGCTGTGACCTTCTAACTGGGTGGCAATCTCAAACGTCGTCATATCCCAGAGGATGACATTACGCGAAACACCAATGCTCACCGAAGCCAGTAAACTGCCATCGGGCGAGAAGGCAATATTCTCGACATCCCCGCCATGACCCACCAGGATGACAGGCGCACCATTGACCATAACCGGCTGCTGCGTCTGTAAGTCCCACAGGCGCACCGTGAAATCCGTCGATGCAGAGGCCAGCAAATGATCCGGCTGATAAATGGCGACTGCCGTCACCCAGGCGGTGTGGCCTTGCAGCACAGCACGGGTTCCCGGCGAAAAAGCCACCTGAGACAGCGCACTGATGGATTGTACTGGCGGATTGTCCATGACGTTCGCTTGCAAGGCCAGCAGCAGCGCAAGGTCTCCGTTGCCGTCTTCCTGCGCGGTGATGGCTCCGGCTTCCCAGGCAATACTCTGCGCGATTTCCGCTTCTTCCGTGGCGCGATTACTGGCACGCACAGCAACAGCGCTCAGGCCAACCGCAACCAGCGTCGCCACCAGCAAAACCCCTACCGTGAGGCGCAGCCGATTCACAGAACGGCGTTCTAATTCGCGTTCACGTTCTTCGCGCTGGCGTTCCAATATCTCCATTCGCTGGCGTTCGGCAATGCTCTGGTCGAGGTATTCGCGTTCCTGTGTGGTCAGCGATAACTTGGTTTCGATCACCCAACGCTCGTAACTATCCAAGCGTCCGCCGCGCAGCAGGAAACTCGGCTCCTGATGACTTTCCAGCCATTCCTGCGCCAGACTGGAGAGCGTGCGCTGCATGCGAACATCATTGCGGCTTTCATCCAGCCAGGTGCGCAGCCGCCCCCATTCGCGGATGATGGCTTCATGCGCCACTTCGACGGTGGGGGTGCGCGTGAGCGGGTCTTGATCGAAGGTCAGCAGGCGAGCTTTCCCCAGGCGTTCGACCACCACACGCATGACCGCGCCTTTTTCCTCCCCTTGCAGCGAGTCACGGATGGACATCACTTCGCTGAGATGAGTGCGGCGGCGGGTGTCTTCCGTGCCTTCGCCCAGGGTAATCAAACGCAAAAATAGCTGGCGCACGGCCTCCTGCTCCACGGAGACGAGCTTCTCATACAGGTCATCGGCCTGCCGCGTCAGCGCACCGCGTACCCCACCGAGGCGCTGGTAGGCTTCCAGCGGAATGAGGTTGCCCTGGCGCATCTCAAATAATTGGCTGAGGGCATATTGCAGCAGCGGCAGCGATCCCGGCTGCTCGATGACTTCCGCAATCATGGTCGAAACCAGCGCCGGATCCATCATGATCCCCTGGCGGCGGGCGGGTTCGACGATCACGCGCTCTAGCTGCATCGCCGTCAGCGGAATCACCACTTCGGTACGTTCGCGCACCATATCGCTGAGGATGGGTTGCAGCAGCGGACGATCATAAAAATCAGCGCGGATGGTAATCACGACACGCAGGCGGCTGTTCTCGGCGGTCACTGCCTTGTACAGGCTGGTCAGGAAGTGCGTGATGAGGTCTTCATCTTCAACCAGCGTGAACAACTCTTCAAACTGGTCGATGAATAAGAACAACTCGGATTGTTCGGGCAGCACTTCATTCACTGCTTGCAGCAGCGCATCGGGTTCTGTGCGCAGGCGTTCGAGCAGATTTTCCGGCGGGGTCACCGCGAGGCCGATGAGGGTATTGGCGACTTCTTCAAAAGGGGTTGGCCCCGGAACCATCTCCTCATAGAACCATGTGCGGGAACCGGGTAAGCCTCCGCGCCGCAGCCGGGGGATCAACCCCGCTTTGACCAGGCTGGATTTCCCACTACCACTGGGGCCAACCACCGCGAGGAAGCGGTTATAGGGTTCATTGCTGGCGAGGCGTTGCAGCAAGCGCTGCACCAATGGCTCACGCCCGAAGAAATTCGCCGCGTCTGTCTCCTGGAAGGCACGCAGCCCCTTGTAGGGATTGGGCAGCAGGTCATCGGACTTGTGGGCGATGCCTGTATAAATGCGCCCCATTGATCCGACTGCCTCTTCCAGCGCCTGGGTGAAGCTCAGAATATCCGCAAAACGGGTTCCAGGATCAACCGCCGTTGCTTGCTGCAAGACTTCATCCACACGCTGCGGCAAATCGGGACGCTGGTTTCGCAGCGACGGAATCGAAGCCGTTGCCCGCATCTGCACCAGTTGTGTGCTGGAGAGGCGCTCCAATTCCGGGAAGGGATGCTGCCCCGCGAGCAGTTCATAGAGGATGATCCCCAGGCTGTAAACATCCGACTGCGGGGAGGTAATGCCGCCGATGATCTGTTCCGGCGCGGCATAGGCTGGCGAACCCATCCCACTGAAAAATTCATCCGTCTCATCCTGGGCATTGCTCAAAATTTGCGCGATACCAAAATCCGCCAGATAAGCATTGTTCTCTTCATCGAGCAAGATATTCTCTGGCTTGATGTCGCGGTGAACAACGCCGTAGCGGTGTGCCAATGCCAGCGCCGCGCCAACCTGCCCTATCAGGCGCATCACATCGTTGAGCGTCCAATCCTGCGTATCCATTGCTTGCCGCAGCGCCCCACCGCGCAGGTAGCGCATGACGATATACGCACCATTGGGGTCACGCCAGTAATCATACAGCGGCACAATATAGGGATGCTCCAACCCGGCGACGAGTTGGGCTTCGGCTTCAAATTTGCGGATGAAATTGGGATGGCTGGCGAAAGCAGGCCAGATAATTTTGACGGCGACTTCGCGCTCAACGGCTTCTTGCCGCGCACGATAGACCGCGCCGAAACCTCCAGTGCCGACCATTTCTTCAATACGGTAACTACCCAGTACCTGCCCGATAGGGGTTTGCGATACCACTGTACTCACTCCCGCCGCGACCTTGCGATGGCTGCATAGTGCTTCGTAGACTAATCTTCCGTGTTATCCCCATCGCCTGAATTGCCCAACGCCCGAATTTCGGAGGTATCGGTAATCCCGGTTGTGACCCAGCGCAAGCACTTCGTCCGGTTGTAGAAGGTCTTATACCGAATAGAAGGATGGTCGCGGTTGAGGTAGGACATCAGCGTGCGGTTGGTCTGCCCGGAAAGCGACAGGTTGAAGTTGACCGCCACCCGCGCAACCCAGCCCCGGTGCTTATCGAAAAGGCGTTCACTCAGCATGCGGCCTTCATCTGTCACACCGATGTTCATCATATCGAAGTTCACCAGCGCAGCAAATTGCAGCGACACACCAGATTGAGAGAGGTCATGGACGGCGAGATAGGGGCGATCTTTAGGCCACTGATCCAGCGCGGCTTGTACGTATTCCGCCCAACGGTTGACGATGATGGGGGAAGCCGCCAGCAGTTTATAGACAATCACTTCATCCTGATTGTACCAATCAATTTCCATGCCCTCGAACGGTGCTTCTGTCCGGTCAGGAAGGTAATGTTGTTTCGGATCGAGGCTCACGGATGCATCCTCCAGGAACGGCTACACAATCCCACCACATTGTCACACATATTGCGCATCTTTCGTTCAATGGTAGATGCCAATTGAGCGCAAGAAGGTTAAAATTGTAACAAATCTTTTTTAACACCCTGTAAAGAAAATTGCTATTTGCGTGAATGCAAACCGTGATGTGCGTGACAGAGCCAAATTGTGCAAGGAACAAGTATGCTTATCATAGCAAAGATGTGAGGTAAACGCTTTAAATACGTGTGAAGCATTTGCATTTTCAAACAGCATGCCCGGTATTGTTGGCGCATGTGCGTTGTTTGCCGTTCACCACAACAGCTTGCCGCATACGATTTTCACGCTCTCGATGCGTGCTGCTGCTGGCCTACCCTGCCTAACTCGCAGAGTCTTCACTTGCCTTGTGTTGGTTTGGGGATAAGAGCCAGCACAACCATTTACACGCCATCGTGACGCTCAGACAAAAGGATCTGCGGATATGAGTATGGCGCTGTTGGTCAGAATTGGATTGATTCTGCTGGTGGTTGTCGTGAGCCGATTTATACATCAGCCGGACACAACCTTCAGTGAGGAAAGTGCTGTCCTGATGCGCACGACTGCCAGTTCAGAAGTCGTCTCGGCAATGAATGCCACGAACCGCGAAGATTTTGCCGGACACAGCCATGCTGCATCCGACAGAATGAAGCCCTGCTCTGATACCGGTTGAGCCACAAAATAGCGAAGGCCAGGGTTCACTCCCCTGTGCCGCCGACCATCACCTTTGGGATGCGCACTGTGGGCTGCCCGACGCTGACCCGTGCCGCCTGCCCTTTGCCGCAGGTTCCGTATCCTGGATCAAGCGCCAAATCTATGCCGACCATATCAATTTCACGCAGCACCGTAGGCCCATGTCCGCTGATGGTTGCGCCGCGCAGGGGCGTGGTCAGCTTCCCATCTTCGATCATGTAGGCTTCGGTGGCGTTGAAGACAAAATCACCCTTGGCAATATCCGCCTGACCGCCTGCCATGCTCTGGACATAAATGCCCTTCTTCGTGTTTTCGATGATCTCCTGCGGATCATGGTCGCCTTTATCAATGAAGGTGTTGGTCATGCGCGGCATGGGCATATGGCGGAAACTCTCGCGCCGTCCATTGCCTGTGGAGGCTTCGCGCCCCACACGCCGCGCTTCCGTGACATCCCACATGTATTCTTTGAGAACGCCTTTTTCAATCAACACTGTGCGATTGGTGGGCGTGCCTTCATCATCAAAGCGCATCGAACCGCGCCGCCCCGGAATTGTTCCATCATCAATCGCGGTAATCAGCGGAGAAGCGACCAACTCACCCACCTTGCCGCTGTATGCCGAGCCGCCTTTGGTCACAAAATCCGCTTCCATCTGATGTCCGCAGGCTTCATGGAACAGCACACCGCCCCAACCATTGGGCAGCACAACGGTGAATTCCCCGGCGGGGGCTGGTTTCGCATCCAGCATCTTCACGGCTGATTCTGCCAGTTCATTGATGAGGGCAACCGGATCATTGTGATCCAGCAGTTCCAAACCGACCTGACCGCCGAAGCCCTTATAGGTACGCTGCAAAGTGCCGTTTCGCTGTGCAATTACACCCATGCCCATCTCCACAAAAGTACGGTCATCATGGGCATATACCCCGGCGCTGTTATAAACCCAGACCTTGCGCGAGCGTTCGCCATACCAGCCGAAAACCTGCTTAATCAGTGGGCTGGCGGCACGCCCAACTTCATCAATCTGATGTAGAATTGCTGCTTTGTCTTCGATGCTCAGTTCATCAAAGGTCTTCTGGATGGGAAATTCCAGGGGGCTTTTGCGCTCGGTGAGATCAACAATCTGTGTCTGTGAACTGCTGCTCCCGGCGGCGGCTGCTGCCCGTGCTGCATCCAGCAAACTCGCTTCGCTGAGGTCATCAGTATAGGCATAGGTTGCCATATTGCCGAAGAAGACCCGCACCCCTGCCCCGCGATCCGCCCCACGAATGGCCTGTTCCAGCCGCGAATCATCCAGCCCCAGCCGCAGGGAAGTGACATCTTCCACATAAATTTCTGCCAGATCACCCCCCGTCTTCAGCGCTTCCCGCAGAATTTTTGCTGCTGTTTCTTGTGCAATCATTGAATTGTTACCCCACTTTTCAAATAATTCGGAGAAATAGAAACGTACCTCGTTACGTCCACTATACGCGAAAGTTGGGCAATTGGTTCAGGACTGGGCGCGGCAAATCAAAACAATGTACTTTCATCGAATGCACAACCACCGCTTCAATTACGCCTCCCTACGCATATCCTGCACACACTAATTCCAATAAAAAGCGGTAAAAACCGGAAATCGACGGCGAAATCGTTGTGATGGGGCTGAATGGCCCGCAGGGTGTCTATGTCGATTCTGCTGGCAATCTGTGGATTGCTGAAAACGGCCTCGGTGGTGACGAAGAAATCACCTATTTTGATCCGACCACCTATGCAGAAATTCCAGGTTTATTGGGCAACACGGCTCGCCTTATCCGCGTTGCTCCCGATGGTACACAGGAAGTAATGGCTGAACTGCCCTCGATTGCAGCCGGGCAGGACATCCTCGGCGGCGCTCGCATTGTTGAACTGGCGGGACAGGTTTACTTCACGCATGGTGCCTGGATCAGCACGTTGGGCGAAGTGAATGTTGATAATTATGCCGGCGTTGTGAGCCTTGCAGACGGTGAAGCAAGCCTGCTTGCCAACACCTTCGCGCACGAAAACACGGAAAACCCGGATGGCCTCGACCTGCGCGAAACTCATCCCTATGGCATCGCTGTCAGCCCGGATGGTATGTTGTACGTGGCGGATGCTGCTGCAAACGCGCTGCTGAAAGTTGATCCGGCGACGGGTGAAATCACAACCGTGACGGCCTTCGAACCCCTGCCGGGTGTTTTCCCCAGTGAACTGTATGGCGGCGAACTGCTGGCACAACCCGTTCCCACGGGTGTTGCGTTCGACAGTATGGGTACACTGTATGTCTCCTTCCTCTCCGGCGCACCCTTCGTACCGGGTAGTGCGAAGGGTGTGACGGTTGCGGAAGATGGCACCGTCAGCGATTTCGCTACTGGCCTGACCATGCTCACCGACCTGGCTTATGCACCGGATGGCAACCTGTACGCTGTGCAGTTTGCGATTTTTGGGCAGCAGGGACCTGAATTCAACAGCGGCGCAGTCGTGCGCATTCTGCCGGATGGCAGCCATGAAGTGGTCGTTGCTGGCCTGCCCAACCCCACCGGCATCGCTTTTGATGCAGATGGCGGCGCATACGTAACCATTAACGGTGCGAATCCTCCGGGACTGGCTCCTGAAGGAATCGGCGGTGTGGTCTACTACGCGGACATGACCGAACGCGAAGCGCTGCCAATGCCGGAAATGGAAGAAGCTCCGGCAGAACCGGAAATGGAAACCACCGAAGAAAGCTAAAGTTCTATCCAGGAATTTCCGTAGGGGTGTGATTCTGTTGCACCCCTACACTTGTTCCACCCCGTAGGTGGAAACCTGCATTCTTCCCTTCACAACAGAGAGGGATTCAAGGCTTGTCCGGTATTACTGTCGTGGTCATTGAGGCTTTTCTCGGCTTTTAACAGATCACATTGTAGGGACGAGGCCTGCCTCGTCCGAAACAAGCAGGCGGACAACGCAGGCGTTGTCCCTACAGGCGGCGATCTTGCCTATGAACCCGATGTTTGCGTTGGTTTCAATACCGGACAACGCTATTCAGGGAGCAGATGCCCTTATCCGAAATTTGCACCGTACACCATGAATACAACCATCCCACCGGAAACCCGACCATGATTAAGATGATTTTCCTGTATACCTTGCTGGCTCTATTGGTCACCGCCTGCGGCACTGTCGCGGAACCGCTGTATCGTCAGGCGCAAACGGCTGTTGCAGAAGCAGAGCAGGCTCCTGCGCAACAGGTCGCATTCGATGAGGAACTGTATCAACGTGGCATTGCAGTTTACCTGGAAGCGTATTGTGGTTCATGCCATGCGCTAACCGCTGCGGAAACCTGGGGCAATTTTGGGCCTGCGCATGATGGTGTGGCGACTATTGCTGAAGAACGCCTCGCCGACCCGAATTATGATGGCAGCGCCACCACGCCAGAAGAATATCTGCGCGAGAGCATCCTGCAACCACAGCAGTACTTTGTGCCGACCTACGCCAGTTCACCGCACCGTATGCCCGCCTATACGCATCTGCCGGAAGAAGAAATTGAGGCCATGGTGTATATGCTGTTGCAGCAGCGTTAGCGCCGCTGAGGAAATCGTTAGCTGGCGGAACTATTCGTGCAGAGATTGTGTATGGTAAGTAGATAGCGACCTACTCAGGAGAGAAACCCATGCGCACGATCTCGCTGCTACTGCTGACTTTTTTCCTTGCAAGCTGTAACCTGGCAATAGAAGGAACGGAACAAGTTACAACAGTTCCGCCAGATGATGAACTTGGCGAGCCAGAAACCGGGCTGCCCTGGTATGTCATCACCGAGACTCAAACAGCAACCGTCGTCGGCTGTGAGAATTACGTGACGACTGTGAATAGCACCGTGCAGCCATCGGAAAATCTGGGTAATACTGTGCGAGATTTGCTGAATGCGATGTTCGCCGCGAACGAAGCCTTCCTGGAAGAGAGCGTTGCCCTGACCAATTTCTGGGGTGGGGATCGCACCGAAGTACAATCCGCTGAATTTGCCGGAGTTCGCCTGGATGTTGACCTGAATGGCGAACTGCTGCTGCAAGGCGTTTGCTCCGATGCGGCGATGGAAGCCCAACTGCTGCTGACGATCTTCCAATTTGAGGAGATCGAAGAGGCTTATATCACGATTGAGGGCGAGAACCTCAAAGGGTTGTTTGATACCAGCGGCCTCGTGGGTGGTGATGAACCCTATACCCGCTTCGATTTGCCCACCGCAGCACCGGATGCAGAAACAGAGTGAGTGATTCGTCTTACAGGGTCGCCACGGATTTAAAGGCTTGTCACCCTGCGCCGCTAGCGTCCTATGAGCCTATGTGCGGGTGCTTTCTGCTACAATAGTGGCATGGATGCAGGGAGGAAAACCCGACGATGGAAGCCACACACGTACAGGATGTTGCGCCGATGTCTGAGGCAGAATATCTGGCCTTTGCCGATGCACAGGAAACAAAGTACGAGTACAAGCGCGGACGAGTCTATGCCATGTCCGGCGGCAGCGTGCGGCACGGTGTGCTTACCATGAGTGTGGGTAGGCATATCGACAACTTATTGGGGGATCGTAAGTGCAGCGTCACCAGCCCGGATGTGCGCGTCCACATCGCCAGCAAGCGAACCTACCGCTACCCGGATGTGACCGTCTTCTGTGGCGATCCGCAATTTTATGAAGGCCGCACGGATACCATTACCAATCCAGTGATGCTGGTGGAAGTTCTCTCACCGGAAAGCGCAGTGCGCGATTACAACGAGAAGCTGGAAGAATACACACAGATTGAGACGCTGCAAGCCTATCTGCTGGTTTCACAGGATCAACCCAAAGTGGCGCTTTTCTGGCGTAATGAGGCGGGACAGTGGATTTATGAGTACGCTAGCGGAAACGATGCTGAAATCACTGTGCCACTGATGGGCGAAGCGTTGCGGCTCTGCCTGGCGCAGATTTATCGCCGCATCCAGTTTGATGAAGAACAGGCATCAGGGGAAGAATGACCAACAAAGGAGCCAACACCATGCAGCCGGAATTCTGGGTGATTGCCGCCAATACTCAGCAGGAAGTGGAACAAGCGCTGGATGATCTGAAGCGCAATACCCTGTCGAAGTACAAACGCATCGAGCAACTAACGACTTCGATCTCACACGGGACAACCGCATCCACACACAATACCGCAGTGACGGATTTAACCACCTTCACCTACAGCAGCAGTATTCTGGTGATCGTCTCCGCAATGGTCGAGGAATGAGGTTGGGGAAATGTTCCCCTCTCTACGAAGCCTTGCTTGCATCCATCACAGCAACTGATTCTATGCGAATTGGTTGAGCATCACCTGTAATGAGATCAATGACGCGATCATGAGATTCTGGCGTATAGTACGTTTCTCCACAGTGAGAACACACCAGCGCAGGTAAATTTTCAATGATGTACCAGCGCCCCTGATATTCCTGAAGCCGCGTCACCAGCTTTTCTTCAAGATGTCCCTTGCAATACAGGCATTCATTCATTGGATTTCCTCGTTTTTAAGTCCTCTTCCCATTCATCGGAAGAAGGTTCATAAACGGTTATGACTTTAATATGGTCTGGATAACTCACCTGCACATGAAGTCGCCGAGGATTAAAATCCCCGGCTACAAAAGACCCAAACCCACTAAAGGGGTTATCAATGCACTCTCTAGAACAGACTGATTGTCTCAGCTGTACATTTTTCTATCTTTGGGACGGAAACTGTCTACGACACATTTCACGGTCGATGTCACTAAAATGTACACAGCGTCCCTTTAGCGGACGCTCACCCTGGTGTAGCCTGACGTTTTGAACGTCAGGTGTAGCTTGCCAACAAGCTGAAATGCAACCTCATTGGGATAATCTTCAATGACTTCCCCAGAGGAGACAGCTTGCTCAATTTCATTACTACGAATTTTACGTTTTGCCGCACGCGCAGAGCCATGTGCAGTTATGAGGTAGGTCTTTTCTCGAAATGCTTGTTTCAGGGTTTCGCTAACAGGTGGCATAGAAATTCCCTGTACTCGGGTAGGTACATCAGGGGAACAGGAGCGTGACTGTACGCTCCTGTTGGATAGGGAGAATTCTAATCCCCAGCCGGAACCTGCTCCAGCGCATCAACGTGGGTGCGGCGGATTTCCTGCATCATCTGCTTGAACTGCGGAATGCTCAACTGCTGCTTGGCATCACTCATCGCCACTGCCGGGTTGGGATGTACTTCAACCATCAGGCCATCCGCGCCGCTGGCTTTAGAAATGCGGGCGAAGGGGTTCGCCAGATCACGGCGGCCTGCACTGTGCGAGACATCCACAATCACGGGCAGGTGACTTTCCTGCTTCAGAAGCGGAACCGCAGCAATATCCAGTGTATTGCGCGTCCAATCATTGAAGGTGCGGATGCCGCGTTCCATGAGGATCACGTTGCCGTTGCCTTCGCTCATGATGTATTCGGCAGCGTAGATGAATTCTTTCAGGGTGGCGCTGAAATGGCGCTTGAGGACGATGGGCTTATTGGTCTTGCCAACGGCACGCAGCAAGAAGCTGTTCTGCATATTGCGTGCGCCCACCCAGAACATATCCACATAATCGCTCATCATGGGAATCTGCGACATATCCAGCACTTCGCTGACGATGAGCAGGCCGTATTTGTTGGCAACCTGACGGGCGATCTTCAAGCCAGGTTCGCCCAACCCCTGGAAATCATAGGGGGAGGTACGGGGTTTGTAAGCCATGCCGCGAATGATCCTGATGCCTTCTTCCGCCAGCGCTGCGGCAACTTCGTCATACTGCTCATAGCTCTCGATAGCACAGGGGCCAGCGATGACCTGGAAGCTGCCATCCCCGAATTTGACATCATTCCCCAGGTCAACCACCGTATTCTGCGTGGGGTCTTTGCGCTGAACCAGGAAATTCGCACGGGCTTCTTGCTCTTCCATTGCCAGCGAAGCCTTGAAAATTTCTTTGAACAGGGCGCTGATGGTCGCATTGCTGAAGGGGCCGTTATTCGCCAGTTGCAAATTGGTCAGCATTTCGCTTTCACGCTGCGGGTCATAAATCTGGCTGCCAAGCTGAGTCTGCATATTGCCAATCTCGGACGCGATTTCTGCGCGTTTGTTGAGCAGTTCCAGCAGTTGCAGGTTAATGTCGTCGATCTGGTCGCGGAGTTCGCGGATTTTGTTCTGCGGTGTCATCGGTGTTGCCCCCTGAGAAAAGACACGTTTCATAAGATGCGCATGAGTGTACAGCAAGCAAGGGGTTTCGCCCACTATGCGGATGTACGAATCTGGTTGGCGTGCTTTTGGGCAACATGGCGAAATGCAGGCCAAATTTACTGGCAAATTTTCACAAGATGCCTTTACCATGTCCTGCCTTTTAATACGATCATTGCATGCACAGGGTGCATTTCAGATTGTTGGCAAGCTACACCTGACGTTCAAAACGTCAGGCTAC
>CAYVVZ010000027.1:0-57857 GCA_964455365.1 uncultured Anaerolineaceae bacterium
CGCATCAGCGTGTGGCAATGTAGGCCGAAGGGTTGCCACCTGCCAACCATCTGAATTGCACCCAGTAGCTACCTGAGTCTTGTCCGCAGAGATGGATTCTGCTATCCTATGAGGCACGTTGGCGACGTGGCCGAGTGGCGAGGCAGAGGCCTGCAAAGCCTTGTACACCAGTTCGAGTCTGGTCGTCGCCTCATTTTGATGAGCGCTCACATGGTTGGGCGCTTTTTGATTCCGGCTGCTTTGTGAAGAAAATCGGATAACCGCGTTTGAGTTTCTGGCGATTGCCGTTACAATGCCAGTCAAAGTCAAAGAACAGAATCTCCACAACCATGACTGCTCTGACAAACTCTTCTTCCATGCGCGAACTGGAAACCCTGCTCAACCAGTGGGAGGCTCGCTGGCGTGCCGTGCGTGTGCTGCGTTTGCTGCCGCGTGTTCTCAGTGTGGCATTGCTGGCTGGTATCGTCGCCGCCATTGGAATTGGCTCCCTGGGCTTGCTCCCCCCTGCGGGGATGGTTGGCGCAGTAGCGGCTCTGGTCGCTGCGCTGACGATCATCTTCAGCGGAGGATTACGTTTGTTCGGACGACAGGGACTCGCCGCAGCACGTTATTTTGATGAGACGTTCGGCTTACAGGAGCGCATGAGTACAGCGCTGGAACTGCTGCAAGGAAACATCCACACCACCCAGGAACTCGCAGATTTCCAGCTTGCTGATACCGCAACCCTTGCCCGCGAAATTGATCCGCGCAAAGAACTACGCTTAGACATTCGCTGGTTGGATTGGGTGCTGGTGCTGCTCTTGCTCATGGTACTCATCATCACCCTGTTTTTGTTCGCACTCCGCAGCAATTTGAACAGCACAGCCGTCAGCGAAGAAACCCGCCTGGCGGTTTCCGCTGCGCAAGAAGATGTGCGAGACATCACCGAAGATATTGCCACCGATAGTGGCCTGACGGATGCAGAACGCGAATCGCTTTTGGAGACGCTGGAAGTCAGCCTGGATGAGTTGCAGGCCGAAGACCTCAGCAGCGAAGATGCCTTCGTAGAAATGAGTGAGCTAGAGGCAGAATTACGCGGGCAAGCCGAAGAAATCCGCGAAGATGTGGCACAGGAAATCGCCGCACAAGAAGCCGCTTCCGCAGCGCTTGACCCTCTGGCAGATGTGCCAGAAGATACTCAGTTCGATCAGCAGTTGGCAGAAGTATCGGATACGCTTTCGGAACTGGATGAACAGCAGCGTGAAGAAGCTGCCGATGCGCTGGAAGAAGCGGCGCAAGAGCTGGAGGAAGAAGACCCGGAAACAGCGGAATCACTCCAGGATGCTGCGGATGCTCTCCGCCAAGATGACACCGAAGCCGCACAAGAAGCACTCTCCGAGGCAGAGCAAAACGCCGCAGAAAGCCAGCAGTCACAGCAGCAGCGCAGTGCAAGCGCCGAGGCACTGGAATCCGCCGCAGACCAGAGTGCCAGCGCTGCTGAGGATATTGCCGACAGCGAATCGGTAGAACAATCCGAAGCACAAGGAACCCTGCCGGAAGATGTTCCACAAGCACCCGGTGAAGAAGGCGCAGCCGGAAGCCAGGCGCAGGAAGGCCAGAACCCGCAGCCCGGTGAAGGTGGTCAGGTAGAAACCGACCAGGAAAATGCCCCTTCCGGTGATGTAGCAGGCCAGGCAGATGCAGAAGATGTGCAAGAAGGTGGCGGTGCAGAAAGCGCCCCAGGTGAAGACCAGGGCGGGGTTGGTGCAGGTACAAATGATGCCAGTGGCAGGCAAGAAGGCAGTGGCACACAGCAAAACACGGATAGCTTCGGCTCTAATGAAGCGGACGGTACTGGCGAAATTGAATACGAAGCCATTTACTCACCCGGTGGATTGCCCGAATCCGCCTCTGGTGAAGCGGTACAGTTGGAAGCCGCCGAAGGAGATACGACCACGCAGCAGGGAGATTTCCAGGAAAACCCGATGGGCAGCGCCAATACGCCGTATAACGAAGTATTCTCAGAGTATGCGGATGCTGCGAACCGTACGCTGCAAAGTGAAACAATCCCGCTGGGGATGCGGGATGTCGTGCGTGACTATTTCAGTGGATTGGCTCCAGAGGAACCGTGACGCTAGTCCACAAATTCGACAGTGATATGCATCAACCCGAGCTTGAGTATGTCCCCGTGTTCGAGTTCATACAGCGTGCCAGGAACCATTGGCTGTTTATTGATGGAACTACCGTTGACGGCGTTTAGATCCTTAATAACCAATAACTGCTCATCTGTCTTGGGGATGATCTGTACATGCTGGCGCGATACGCCTAACTCAACCGCCTGAAAATCAGTCAAATCCACATCCACAAACTGTGCATTGGTTTTGCGCCCGACGACGATGCTGTGCGTTGCCGGTACTTCGAGAACGCCCCCGGTTTCCCGAATCACAAAACGCAAGCGCTCTGGCAATTGACGGCGTTGCTTGGTGACGGGATGTTTTGTTGGCTGTTCACCAAAGTCTCTGGTGTTGATTTCGTCTGTCATATTCTCACCCTTTCTGCCCGCGTCCTACTGCATTGTAACCGAAAATGGCGAAACCGCGTGCGCTTCCTCAATAGAAGCATAGCAAGAAAGATGAGGGACTAAGGAGTAAAAGGTGAGAGAGCTACCCTCACGGGACTATCGCACAAAAAGAATTTGCATCGTCAACTGCCCAAAACGCAATTCATCACGGTGCTTCAGTGGATAGCGCAGTGGTGGTTCAATGCGAAAATTGTTAATGTATGTACCATTGGTGCTGTTTAAGTCTTCTAGCATATAGCCATCTTCTTCAATACGGATGATGGCATGATGGCGGCTGATGCCGTAGCGCGTGGCCTGGAAGGGGGTGAGGTCGAGCAGTTTTCCATGCGGGGAAGGCATGCGTCCGACGATAATCGTCTGTGCGGCATCCATTTCCACAACGCCCGCTACCGTCCAGATTACAAAGCGGAACTGCTTTGCCTTCATGGAGCGTCGTGAATCAGAACTGGGTTTCATTCCCCAGGCACATAATGCAAAATCACGTTTTCGTTCTGCCCGTGTTCCCTGCATGACAAATACCTCATCAAGGTGGACTGCAAATATTCTCCCCAAACCATGAACAATGTAACACATTGTAATCATTTCTGGTTATTACAAGTTCGTCTGGCATGGTTTGTCTCTATAAACAATTGTCGTAGAATAGCCGAGCGTTGTGTCAGAGGTAGGAGCTTAAGCAAAGACTACCGAGGGGCGGGCGCATCGTGAACACAATGGCATTAAGTTGGGTACTCATTCTGGCGAACGAGGCAGACCCTGTCCCTACAAAAGTCCTGTTTCTATGGTAGGGACAACACCTACGTTACCCCGAAAAATGCCCGGAATGAGTACCTCAAATGCTCAACTTAATGCCGATGCGTCGTGAACATACACCCCTATGAAAATTCTCGGATCGGCACTTATTCCAATTCGCCGATGATGACATTATCGAAGTACGGTTGCACATCATGGAGAGCGCCAAATTCATTGCCAGGATGCAGCCGTGTATAGGTTGCCGCTGCCAATGCCCAACTCAGTGCGATTGAAAGATCATCACTGTGGCGATAATGTGCCAGGAAGCCAGCCAGGAAAGCATCGTGAATGCCGCTGGTCGTGCCTTCAGTGGGCTGTTCGCTCTCTGGCAAGGTTGCCAGCCACTGCTCGTTCTTGGTCAAGAGCAGGCCATACTCCAATTCGGCATGCGCCACCAGGATCACACTACCGCCGCTGCGTTCAATCAACTTCTGTGCGCTATGGGCGACATCTTCCACCGTGCGAACTGGGTAATTGAAGAGCGCTTCTAGCTGATTGTGGCGCAAAGAGATGATGTTGGGCTGTGCCTTCAAGCCGATTTCAAAGGAGATTCCTTCTGCCGCTAGCACTGTTCTCCCGCCTCGATCACGTACAAGCTGCACGAGCGTGTTGTACAGGTCAACTGATAAGCCGCGTGGCAGATGCCCCGTCAGGCAAACGGTATCCCTGGCTTCCAATACTTCTTGCAGGCGTTCTTCTACCAGTTCGACTTCTTCATCATCGTCCTGGTATTTATCCCCTTCTTCGACGATATACGTCTCATGCTGCTTGCCCTGGTCATAGATGATGGTATTGCTGCGCGTCAGCCCTTGATGGCGCACCAGTGTGGCTGAAAAACTCTCTTCACTAATCAACGTGCGGTAGGCTTTACCAATCGCATCTGTACCGAGCAAGATGATGGCGTGCGTTTCCGCCTCCAACTTCGCCAATGCCCGTGAAATATTGACCCCCTGGCCTGCTGGGTCAAGCAGGGTATTCTCTGTGACGGTATTGCGATAGCCTTCCGCGAGGTGATGCACAAATAATGTGCGGTCAAGCGAAGGGTTCAGGGTGACTGTGATAATCTTACTCAAGGTAATCTCCTTGGTTGGTCTTACTCAAATGAACACGCTATCAGCCGCTGATAAAGCGCTGCGCTGTGAACCACGCCGCCTATGGCATATTCAAACGGCACGCTGTGGTTCCAAAATTGGCATTATTGTATGCTGAGGATAACATACTGGTAGATGTTTTGGGAACGGGTTCCAAACCTTTCATGCATCTTAACCTGATTGCGTTATGATAGCAGCGGTTGAATAGCGTTTCGTTAGCACATACATCAAAATGCTGCGGTCGTCAGCGTTGATTTAGAACCAGCTCACAGAAAGAGAGACTCCGTGAAAAACTGGCAGCATGCCCAGGATCGTCTACAACAACTCTTCGATTACCATCGCGTCGGCATCATCACAGATTTCGACGGCGTACTCAGCCCCATTGTACCCAGGCCGGAAGATGCCAGACCAACGCCACGTAATATCGAATTACTGACCCACTTGCAAAAACATGTCACGCTGGTTGCAGCCGTCAGCGGACGTGCCGTTGCCGATGTGCGTGGACGAATTGGCCTGGAGGAAATGGTCTATTCCGGTAATCATGGGTTGGAACGCTGGCAAGATGGCGCAGTCGTCGTGGCTCCGGCAGTAGCCCCTTATGTGCCAGCCATGCAGGAATTGGTGGCAGAACTGCGCGACAAACTCCCGGAAGGCACCGAAATTGAGGACAAAGGCGCAACCTACACCATTCACTACCGCAACGCACCTGATCCAGCAGCAGCCCAAACACAACTCGCTGCAATCCTCACTTCATTGACCGAAGGGCGCGACTTGCGCGTACACGAAGGGCGCATGATCTTCGAGCTGCGTCCGCCGCTGGATATGAACAAAGGCACGGTATTTCGCCAGATTATAGAAGAATATGATCTGCAAGCGGCGCTCTACCTGGGTGATGACACCACCGATGCCGATGCGTTGATCGCCGCGAAAGAACTGCGCGACGCGGGAAAGTGTTATGCATTGGGTGTGGGTGTCATCGATGCAGAGACACCCATCATCGTTCAAGAGTCTGCGGATATTACCGCTTCCGGCGTATCGGATGTGGAAGAATTATTCGCATGGCTCTGGGAAGCAGCCGCCAACGCATCCTGAAGCTGGTTCTCAAACCACTCGCGCACATCATGGCTGCGAACGATTTTCTTCAGTGCCTGCGAACGATGCTCCCGTTCCGTTGCGGACATCGTCAGGGCGCGGTGCATCGCCTGTGCGGTACTGTGAATATCGAACGGGGAAACAGTCAGCGCGTAATCCCCCAATTCGTAAAAGGCTCCGGCGTGTTCTGAAAGCATCAGCACGCCGTTGCGTTGGTTCACCAGCACACCTTCTTTGGCGACGAGGTTCATCCCATCTGCAATAGGGTTCACCAGCAACACATCATACACCTGCATTGCTGCCAGCGCCCGAACGTAGTTGTTGCCCAGCGTCACCGTCACAGGTTGCCAGAATTCATCGCTGAACTCGGCATTAATCATGCCAGCTTCTGCCATTAGATCACGTAGATAATTCTGGTACTCATCCACCGCCATGCGCGAAGGCACCAGCAAATTCAGCATGGATACATTGCCATGATGTTCCGGGTGATCTTCCAGCAGGGCGCGGAAGGCTTGCAAACCACGCACGATGTTCTTACTCGGCTCCACGCGATCCACACGCAAGATGAGCCGTCGGTCACCCGTCTGGCTGATGATCTGGTTTTTCTGTAAGCGTGCAGAGGGTTCCTGAACCAGGGCTTCAATCTGCTCAATATCAATCGAAATCGGGTAGGTGCTGGCGTAGATTTTGCGCTCGTTATAGACAATTGAATCGCGTGAGCCATAAGAGTGTGCGCCTTCCACAAAGAAGCGAGCCGTCTGCACAAAGTTGAACGCATCCCGCGAGGTCTGGAAACCAATGCGGTCACAATCCAGCAAGCTCTTGACCATTGTCTCGCGCATCTCACGCGGAAGGGTTCGCCATCCATCAGGGCCAGGCCAGGGAATGTGCAGGAACAACTGAATCTGCGCACGAGTTCCCAACTCCTCGCGCAAGTACTGCGGCACGAGGTACATGTGATAATCCTGCGGGAAGATAATCACCGGGCGCGTTTCGTTATCACCCAGTGTCTGGCGTACACCGTCAGCGATGGTCTGCGCGAACTGCTGGTTGATGGCTTTGTAGCCTTCTTCCCAGGCATCCCAGATATGGCGATCAATGATCGGGTTGCGTGCTATATCCCACAAACCATGCTGAATGAACCACAGCAGCGGGTTGGAGATCACGTTGTAGTATTTGTTGTAGGCATCATCTTCGGGTACGACCAGGCGCAGATTAATTCCTTCAACATTGCGCACCTGTCCTTCTTGCTGCTCTGCCCATGCCTTGTCATCTGCGCTCAGAGCCGCAGCGACCCAGAGTACATCCATCTTTTCTGCGATGGCGGCTAATGCTGTGACGAGACCACCCGCGCCTCGACTGCTGGTAAATGTACCATCTTCGTTTTGCATGAACTTGAACGGTCCGCGATTGGACGCTATGACGATAAGCGGGTCTTGCTCCGTTTCGGTTGACTTTATTGGTTTTGACTCGGTCATGGAATTTTCCTAATCGCCTACCTGACTGGCAATTTGATCGTGTGAACCATTACATGCACTATAACACATTCTGGTTAAGGATCGGTGAAACAGCAGCGTTTGTCGTTGCACCGTATTATCGCACGCTCGCTGACTACTTTTTGCTGCGCTTCTCATACCCACAATTGCAATTTCCCCCTTGCCAACCACCGGGACTAGCTGTATATTTATCGGCACAACGAGATAAGCAAGTGCGAGTGTAGCTTAGTTGGTAGAGCGGCTGCTTGCCATGCAGCAGGTCACGGGTTCGAGTCCCGTCACTCGCTCAGAAAAAATCCAGTCCGGTGGCTGGATTTTTTGATTCAGGGCAAACACTGAACCGGGATTTACAGTGCATTCAGGCAAGCATAGTATGTTGCAGGTACGGATGTTCACGTTGAGGATTGGTTTTCATGAGAAGCCTATTCGTATTCGCTAGCGTTCTTGTATTTCTTCTGCCAGGCACTGCACAAGAAACGCAAACCCTTCAGGATATACCGTACATTGCTGATGCACATGAACGGCAAGTGCTGGATGTGTATCTGCCGGATGCAGATGAACCCGCTCCAACCCTGTTCATGATTCATGGTGGTGGCTTCATCTTTGGCGATAAAGATGAGATGCGCAGCGTGGCGCGAATCTTCCAGGAAGCAGGCTATGCCACCGTTGCACCCAATTATCGCCTTGCGCCAGAATATACCTATCCTTCCCAGATCGAAGATGTCTTCTGCGCATTAGCGTGGACAGTGAACCACGCAGAAGAATACGGTTTCGATCCGTCCCGCTTGGTACTGATCGGTGAATCTGCCGGAGCAAATGCTGCTGCGATGCTGGGCACAGTGGACTCACCAGAACAATACCTGGAACATTGCCCCTATCCCTTGCCAGATGACTTTCAGGCGCGGGCAGTGGTGGCCTATTATATGCCTGTCGATCTCACGAGCTGTGAGTGTACTGCGGCACAGCAGATGGCTGCTGTGTACCTGGGAATCCGGGAAGAAGAAATGGCAGATGTGGAAACTGTACAGAATAGCTGGGCGGATGCTTCACCGCTGGCCTGGATTGATGCCGCTGATCCGCCGTTCTTGCTCGTACACGGGGAGCGCGATTCGCTGGTGCCGCTGAGTGAGTCGCTGGCTTTTCAGAGTGCGTATGAAGCTGTGGGTGGCGACGTTTCGCTCATCACGATACCGCTGCTGAATCACGGTTTTTTCCGGCTGACCTGGCTGCCGCCTGTGCAAAATGCGCTGGAAGAAGTTCAGTTGTACATCGCAGATATTCTTGAGGAATAATCAGCGCTGGTAAAAATCCCGGAAGTTGTTGTCGCTCGTCCAGAGCAAATGCTGGTAGATGCTGTGCAATGTGCGTAGCTGCGTCAACACTTCTTCCGTGACCTTCTCGTCGGAGAGTTCTGGTGCATCCAGCTCGTACCAGATTCCGAGGCGGAACCAATCCGCAGACGGTTCAAATGTGCTGAGCCATTCATCCATGATGCGGGCATGCTTAAAGTATTTGGACTGCAAGCTGAGGTCACTGTGATGGATACCCTGCCAGAAGCCCAGCGTATAATTGGTGCAGGTTTGCAGGATGTCATAGAATTCGTGCCGATGGCGGTCTACGGAGAGCTTGCCCACGAGGTTCTGCTGATCCCACCAGGCATCTGAGGAGAGAACCAGTTCCAGGGCGAAGGCATCGTGCATGAGGCGCAGTTCCAACGTCGGATGCCGCCGCACATCGACCGTATTCACACTGGCAACTTCTTCCCGCCCCATCAAACGCTCAACTGTCACCGCCTGATTTCGGCTGCGGGTGTACGCAATAGTCAGCACATTTTCACTCACTCGGTCACAGACCGTGCTGAATTGTGCCGCGTGTGATTCAGGGACGAATAGGTGTAAATCAAAATTCTGCGTGCGTAAATGCGCTGCGATACGCTCATGCAAAGTCTGCAACTTTGCTACCGCAGCACGCAGTGCCGGGCGATCAGCCTGTTCTTTCCAACTGCTCTGGTTGAGGTCTTCCAACCCCAGACCCGTAAAGAACCCCATAGCTTCTCCCCCTAGGATTGCCATTTGCTTAATTCAATCACAACACTATCGTACTACAGAGTTGAGAGAAACGGTACAGAGTCCTCGGAGATAAATCCAGCAAACAAATGGTTTTGTTAGCTTCATTACGGTTGTTATCACGCCATGGTGAGCAAGTCGCGTGCAATCGCCCAGAAATGAAAAGCAAACCCGCCAAGCACGAACAAGTGCCAGATTTCGTGATACCCCCACCATTCATTGATATTGGGACGGCGTAAACCAAACACAACCGCGCCAACCGTATACGCAAGGCCACCCAGGAAAAACAGCGAACCCCCTACAACATCCAACTGCGGAAGTGCAACAGGGATGATAAACACGCAAGTCCAGCCCATCAGCAAGTAGTATGCCAATGACCAGGGATTGCCCTCTTCCCAGAAAAAGAGCTTCCAGGCAACACCCGCAACAGCCAGAATCCAGATAGTGGTCAGCATACCCCACAACCACATGCCATCCAGGAACAAATAGCAGGCCGCGGTGTAGGTTCCAGCGATCATCAGGTAAATTGCCGCATGGTCAAGGCGGATCAACCATTGAATGACAGCACGGCTGCCATTATAGAGATGCATCACAGCGCTGGCGGAAAACGTCGCAATCACACTGAGGCCATAAATGGCAATGACTAACAGACGTGTGAAATCATCGGCGGCTACCCACGCTAACCATATGAAGGCCAGCAGCGCAACCACTGCCCCAAACAGATGCGAGAATCCACTGACAGGTTCACGGAACCGGTATGACATGAGCCAAGTCTCCTGCATAATGATATTAGTTTGATTTCATATAAGCGAAGCGGTGCAAGTTCAGCCTACCATGAGAAGCTTGCGAGAATCAAATTTGTACAGCATTTCACAAGAAGGCTTAACAGAGTTTTTGTGGTAGCGGTGCTTCTATTGTGCGACGGCAGAAAAGCGATTCATTAGGCTTTTGTATGACTGGTTGCGGCGCGGACGGCAAGAATACCGTCCGCTACAAGAGAATATCGTAGAGCCTTGCTTTTGCACGTCCGTCTTCATTTGGTCGTGTCTCTACAGCGATCAATATGCCTTCTTGTTCTCGCGTGGCGCATTAGTCAGCACTGCGCCAACGACACGAGCATGAACACTTTCCAGGGCTTCGCGGGCGCTCTGGGTTTGGTCACGCCGGGACTGCCCCGACCGCACCACCAGCAGCACACCATCGAGTTTGGTTCCCAGCAATGCCGCATCCGTTGCCGCCAGCACAGGCGGGCCATCGAACAGGACATAGGCGGCACGCGCTTTCAGCAAGCCTATGATTTCGTTCATACGTTTGCTACTGAGCAAATCTGCCGGATTCGGCGGCTCTGTGCCAGCAGGCAGCAGTTGCAGATTTTCCACCTCAGTCTGCACCAGCGGCGGATTCGAAAGCGCGGTATCTTCTAGCATCATGGTGGTGAGGCCGCGTGTATTCTCCACGCCCCAGATGCTATGCTGCGCCGGACGGCGTAAATCACCATCCACCAGGATCGTTTTATTGCCCGACTGTGCAAAGGTCACTGCAAGATTCGCCAGTGCTTCGCTCTTGCCTTCCCCCGCTGCGGAGGATGTGACGAGCAAGGTATGAATGGGATTTTCTACACTGCGAAACATCAAATTGGTACGCAGGGTACGGTAGGCTTCTGCGGCAGCAGAGCGCGGATCAGTCAGTGTGATGAGGTTCGGTGTTGCCATTGGCCCCCCGAATATTAGTCTGGTTCAAAAACGCGGACATTGTACTGTGCTTCCTGGTGAGTGGATAGGGCGATCAGTTTTCAGTCTTCAATTCTCAGAGCGTGTTTGTAAATAAAAGCGTTACGATCAGAACCAGGCATATTTAGCCACTTCCCAACCCCAACCCCCTCTCCGATTCTCAAGGAGGGGGCTAAAAGGCTCCCCCCATAGTTGTCAAGTGAAGCATTCTTCTCGCAAATGCATGGCTTGCTGCCCTGCGCCTGACGTTCAAAACGTCAGGCTACACCAGGTTGAGCGTCCGCTAAAGGGACGCTTGGTAACTACCCTGATTTATAGAACATCCTTATAACCCCTTTAAGGCTTGTCCGGTATTACTGTCGTGGTCATTGAGGCTTTTCTCGGCTTTTAACAGATCACATTGTAGGGACGAGGCCTGCCTCGTCCGAAACAAGCAGGCGGACAACGCAGGCGTTGTCCCTACAGGCGGCGATCTTGCCTATGAACCCGATGTTTGCGTTGGTTTCAATACCGGACAACGCTCTTTAGTGGGTTTGGGTCTTTTGTAGCCGGGGATTTTAATCCGCGGCGACCCTTTCGCGTAATGCCCGTTTTAACAAACACGCTCTCAGTTGTTAGATTCGATGTAGATGTCTTGCAGGTCGGCTATGGTTGTTTGTTTTCCCTGGTTTTGTTCACATGTCCTTAATCCCGAACCGCTAGCATCTACCATCAAGCGAATACTTGCATAGGGAGATAAAGAATATTATGGGGCAATTCACAGGCAAAACAGTGATGATTACCGGAGCAGCGGGAGCAATCGGCGGCGGCGTGGTAGAAAAATTCGCGGCAGAGGGTGCAAACCTGGTGCTGGTCGATCATTCCGAAGGCAAGCTCCAGCAGCGCGTCGAAGCCTGGGGGGATGCATTGGGCAACCACCTCATCGTTGCAGCAGACCTGGGCAAGCCAGAAGATGTTGACCGTGCTGTACACCGAGCCGAAGAAGCCTTCGGGCAGGTTGACGTGCTGGCACACATTGCAGGGGGCTTTGCGATGGGCGATCCGGTACATGAGGCAGACATCAACGTCTTTGAAAAAATGATGTACCTCAACGCCCGCCTGACCTTCCTCACCTGCGGGCGCGTGGCGAAGCACATGGTCGAAAAAGGCGTACAGGGCTGCATTGTGGGGATTACGGCGCGTCCGGCACAGGGAGCCGCACCCAGGATGGCAGCTTATGCAGCCAGCAAAGCGGCAGCGCAGCGCATCCTGGAGAGTATGGCGAAGGAACTGATGGAGCAAAATATCCGCGTGAACGGCCTTGCACCCAGTGTGGTAGATACCCCTGCGAACCGCGCCGATATGCCCAATGCCGATTTCAGCAAGTGGGTGACTCCTGCACAGATTGCGGATACCATCGCATTTTTAGCATCGGATGCAGCGTCTGCCATCAGCGGGCAGAACATCGGGATTTATAATAAGGTGTAATTGAAGCTCACTATGAAGATTGCTATGTTTTCCATGACACCGCTTTTTGAGAACCAGTCAATGGGTGGTGCGCAAAAGCAACTGAAGAAGGTCGCGCTGCATCTGGCACAGCAAGGTCACGAAGTAACCATCCTCTGCACCCGGCGCAGCGATGCCATGCAGCCTTTTCGCTGGCATGAAAATTTGCTGGTGAAGCCGATGTTTCGGTTCAAACAGCCCTTCCCGGAACCTTACGCCACACCAACGTACAATATCGCCGCCGCCATCCAGGATATGGGGGATGAGCTGGCACAATCGGATGTATTTTACAACCATGACGGCGGCTTGATATTCCCGTATATCTATCAGGAAATCCCGGCGGTGATTTCGCTGCGCAGCATCATCTTCAGCGAAACGCTGCAATCCGGCTACTTATTCCAGGGCGATGCGCTGATTTTGCCGTCCGAGCATACGGCGAACGTCTGGCAGCATACCGCCGGACGGTTCTTCCCCGGCTGGAAAGATCGCGTGCATGTGATCCATAACGGGCTGGATTTTGCGCAGTATCAGCCGACCAAACCGCAGCGCATCCTGGAGATTATCCCGGTTGATCCAGCCCAGCACCGCATTGTGTTGTATCCACACCGCCCTGAAGCGCCCAAAGGCATCTTGCAGACGATAGCGGTAATGGATTTGCTGGTGAACCAGTACGGCATGGATGATTTGCGGGTGCTGGTTCCAAAGTGGATTGATACCGGACATTCTGCCGATGTACGCCAATTCTATGTCGATCTGGAAGCCGATATTTCCCGGCGCGGATTAGCCGAGAATTTCATCTTCCATGATTGGATTAGCGATGATTTGATGCCGGAATTCCTCAGCCTGGGGGATGTGACCTTTGCCCTGGGGAGCTATGTAGAGACATTCGGCAATGTACCTTATGAATCGCTGGCCTGCGGAACACCTGTGATTGCCGCCAACGTGGGGCCGTACCGCGAGATGCTGCCGCCATCCCTGCTGGTGAATTATGGCGATGCAGAATCCGCTGCTGAACGCGCCGCACAAATTTTGCAGCAGCGCCAGGGCGTGCCACCGGAGATCAGCACATGGCTGCATGAGAATTTCCAGCAATCGGATATGGTCGCAGCCTATGCAGAGGTGATCCTCAACGCGAAGAAGCTGCCACCCCTGCGCTATGAACATCATGCCATCACACCGCCGTATCAGCTTGCGCCCTGGTGTTCCGTGACGCAACGCGGCGTATATCATGATTTTCGCGCTGAATACAATGACGATAGCAACCTACTCCATCCCGAACAGGCAACGGAAGAACAATTGCGGCAGTGGCTTGAAGAAGGCTATCTGGTTCCAGTACAGAAGCAGCAAGCCATGCATATCGTCTATCTCAGCCTCGGCTCGAATGAGAATGCAGCGACGAACATCGTCCTGGGCTTCCGCATGTTGTGGCAAATCGGCGCAATTGCGGCACTATCTTCCGTCTATGAGAGTGCCGCTGCTGATGGCAAGGATGCGCCGCATTACCTGAATGCGGTGATTGCCATTCAAACGCCGCACGAACTGAGCAATCTCAAAGGATTGCTGCGCCGTTTTGAAGACATGCTCGGACGAGACAGGGATGCTGATGCTGTTCCGATTGATTATGACATTCTGTTCAGCAGCGAAGATACAACCGAATATCAAGCGCAGGGAAAACTCTACAACTTGCCCCATTCTGATATTCTCAAACGGGCTTATGTGGCGGTTCCGTTGGCAGAGATTGCGCCGGATTGGGTACATCCTGAAACAGGCAAAACGGCGCAGCAAATCGCGGTGCAGTGCAGTAGGGATGAACTTGTGGTTCGTGAAGATTTTCGTCTGTAGGAAGTTACGCGGGGCATGAACTTCCATGCCCCACAAAGTGAACTATTTCCCGGTGCGGATCAACGAGAGAACTTCAGCACGGCGGCGTTCGTCATCCTGGAAAAGACCGCGTGCAGCGATGGTAGTCGTGTTGGCCTCGTGCAACTGCACCCCGCGTGAGGACATGCACATGTGTTCGGAGTCGTAAAGGACAACCATCACGCCCTTGGGATTCAGCAGCTCCATCAGCTTATCCGCAGTCTGTGCGCCCAGGCGTTCCTGAAGCTGGAAGCGCTGCGCGTAAATACGCAAGATGCGCCCCAATTTGGAAAGCCCTAGCAGGTTCTCGCCGGGGATATAGGCGATTGCAGCATAGCCATGAAACGGCGCGAGGTGATGGCTGCATGTGCTGTAATAGCGCATATCCTTCACCAGCACCAGGTCATCACGTCCGCTGGTGTTGGGGAATACCGTGATTTCATCTTCTGGCTGGCGACCATACCCGCTTGCCCAATACTCCAGGTATGCCTTGGCAACGCGCTTGGGGGTGTCGGTATAGTTAGGATCTTCCCAATTCACGTTAAAAGCATCCAGCAGTTCATGAATTGCATCATGAATGCGCTGATACTGTTCTGCATCACCTGTCAGGACTTCGGTTTCTTCGTAGAAATCGATGAACGGCAGGTCAAATTCTTCAACATCATCCAGCCCTGCCATTTCACCTGTCGCCAGGTAAGGGATCGTCACAGGTGTAATTCTGTCATCTTCAGTGGGCTTATGCCCGTTTCCATTACCATTACTACCACTACCATTGCTCATCGTGTTGTGGTCGTTGCGTAAAGCGCTCATAACGTACTTTCTCCCTATCACCAATGTGTGTATGTCAGGGCGCTGCCTCCCGGCAGTACCTTTCGGTGGAACATCAGTGCTTACAAGAGACAAGTTCGTTGTCGTGTGACACCAACACGATCAGGAAATTGTCCATAATTGCAAGCCACTTCCATTCAATAGACGATGCCCCAGGATCGTCTCTTACAACAATACGGTCTTTAGAATCGCATAGCTTCATGAGTAGGGTTTGAGTTAGTTTTAGGGACGAGTTAAGAACGGCCTTGCATTTTTGCATAATTTTAACACTCTCCATGCACTCATCATTACAATAAGCAGTGCGAATCCTGACCTCCGTCACTACTCCTCATTGACCTGCACAGTGTATACAGGGCATAGAAACGATTATCAGACAGACGAGGAAAGACAATGTTTCGACGGTTCAACATACTCTTGCTCCTGCTATTGTTACTGTCCAGCGCAGCACTGACCACTGCACAATCCGAACCAGTAGTATATGGCGTTTTTTTCTACAGCCCATCCTGCCCCCACTGCCATGAAGTCATCGACAATCATTGGCCTGGGATTGAGGCGGAATTTGGCTCGCAGCTCAGTGTCGTTTTCATCAACATTGCTGAAGCACAGGGTAGTTTGATGATGAACACCGCACGTAATGCGATGGGTATTTCTGCCAATGGTGTGCCGATGCTCATCATTGGGGAGAACGTACTGGTGGGTTCGGTACAAATCCCGCAAGAAGCCCCCAGCGTGATCCGGCGGGGATTGGCTAGCGGCGGTATCGGCTTACCCCCCATTCCCGGTATTGATGCCTACTTCGATTCCGTTGTAGCAACCACAAGCACTATCGCACAACCGACGGCTTTCACCGTTGCCAATATCGTAGCCGTGGGGGTGCTTTTCGCTCTGGTGATTGCGCTGCTGGCGGCGCTGGCAGCGGGACAGAACACCAACGTCCTTGCAGCTTTGCAGGGTCGTCCGGGACGCATTGCCCTGTTATTGGGTGCGCTGGCAGGTTTGGTCTTTGCCCTGTCACTGGCGTTGGGTGCGCAGGAAGATATGACCATCACCGTATTGGCTGGCGCGATTGCTGCTGGTTTCGGAATTGTAGTACTCGGCATTTTGATGACTCCGCTGGGCAAAGATCTTCCTGCATGGATTTTCCCGCTGATTGTGATCGCTGGCCTGGGTGTTGCCGGGTATATGACCTATGTTGAGATGACGCTGACGGAAGCCGTCTGCGGCGCAATGGGGGATTGCAACGCCGTGCAGCAGAGCGAATTTGCATCCTTCCTGGGGATTCCGGTGGGGCTACTAGGGATTGTAGGCTACATTGCTATGCTTGGCGCGTGGATTATCCGCATATTTAGCAAAGGCGCAGTGTGGGATATGATGCTGTTCTTGCTGGCAGCGATGGGGGTTGCCTTCTCCATTTACCTGACCTTCCTGGAACCCTTCGTCATCGGCGCAAGCTGCACCTGGTGCTTAACCAGTGCCATCACTATGCTGCTGAGTCTGCTGCTGCTGGCTCCTGCTGGCTGGCAAAGTTTGCAGGCAGAACCCGCCTAGGGGTGCATTTCAATATTTTGGTAACTTCGGATTTGGCGTGCTACATCCAATCAAAATTGTAGGGGAGCGCCCGTGTGCGCTCCCAATTGCTTCAAAATGATTTGAACCACAAAGATACGAAGGACACAAAGAAATTCGTATCGCGCTGCTTTTCATGCCGCTGGCGGCTGAAGCCAGCCAGCTAGAAACCAACAAGTCCACCAAAGGGGACTGTGTGCGGCGGGTCAGAGCGCCTTTTCGTGTGCTTCCCGCTGGTCTTGTTGCGTCAGCGTATGCCAATGCGAGCCGAAGTATTATCACTTGCCAATCATCTGAAATGCACCCCCGCCTAGCACGGCATTGCACGCGCATGACTTCTATGCTAGGATGCAATGCGCTGTAATGAACAACAGCATACAGTAGTGCAACCAAGCACTCATCGAGAGCGAGTGAGGGAACGGCCCTATGACCTCGCGGCAACCCCCGAAGCGTCGGGAAGGTGCCAATTCCGGCAGAGGCAACTCTGGCAGATGAGATGACCATCATGCATGTCATCACGCCTTTTGCCCCATTGCAGAAGGCGTTTTTCGTTCTATATGCTATGTGCTTTATACGATTGAGAGGAGCAGCAAATGCCGACCACATTCATGACTTCGCCGCGTTACTTCTATACATCGGAGTCCGTTTCGGAAGGCCACCCGGATAAAATGTGCGACCAGATCAGCGATGCGATTCTGGATGCCATTCTGGAGAAAGACCCCAACGCCCGCGTTGCATGTGAAACAGCCACCACGACAGGATTAATCGTCGTGATGGGCGAAATCTCCACCAGTGCCTACGTGGATATTGAACGCATCGTGCGCGATACCATCCGCAATATTGGCTACACTCGCGCCAAATACGGCTTCGATGCCGATACCTGCGGCGTGATTATCTCCATCAAAGAACAATCTGCCGATATTGCCCAGGGTGTAGACCAGGCGCTGGAAGCCCGCGAAGGCCAGATGAGCGATGAAGAAATCGAAGCCATCGGCGCTGGCGATCAAGGCATGATGATCGGTTTTGCCTGTGATGAAACCCCGGAACTGATGCCCCTGACCGTTTCGCTGTCGCATAAGCTGGTACGCCGTCTGGCACAAGCACGCAAGAGTGGCGAAATCGAATGGCTGCGCCCGGATGCCAAAAGCCAGGTCACAGTTGAATACAACAATGGCAAGCCCAAGCGCGTCGATACCATTGTGATTTCTACGCAACACGCACCGAATGTGACGCAGAAAGAAATCCGCGAAACGGTCATTGAGGAAATCATTCATGATGTCGTTCCGTCAGAATTTCTGGACGATGACACGCGCATTTTCATCAACCCCACTGGACGTTTTGTGGTGGGTGGCCCCCTGGGGGATGCTGGCCTGACCGGGCGCAAGATCATCGTGGATACTTACGGTGGCGTAGCCCGTCATGGCGGCGGCGCATTCAGCGGCAAAGATGGCACAAAAGTAGATCGCAGCGCGGCATACATGGCACGCTACATCGCCAAGAACATCGTCGCGGCTGGCATTGCAGAACGATTTGAATTGCAATTGTCCTATGCCATCGGCGTGGCACAGCCGACTTCACTCGCGGTGGAAACCTTTGGCACGGGCAAAATCTCCGATGAAGCCATTGAAGCGTTGATCCGCGAACATTTCGATATGCGTCCCGCAGCCATCATCCGTGATCTGGAACTGCGCCGCCCGATCTTCCAGCAGGTCGCGGCCTATGGTCACTTTGGGCGCGAAGATGTGAACGTCCCCTGGGAAAACACCGACAAGGCTGCTGCCCTGCGCGAAGCAGCAGGACTGGAACAAGACGCGTAACCTGTGGGGGTATCCTGCCGGGTTGGTATTTGGGGCATGGCAATGCCATGTCCCTACAAATGTACAGTATTCGCCAGAGTGAACGCCTACCGTAATACCTATGCGTCATGATTCATGTTCTTTCTCCCTTCCATGATGATCATTCCCAGAAATTAGCCAGCCTTCTGTTGCTGTGAACTGGACAACGCCGTATACTCAGGGGGCATGGTTAGAAAATCATTTTTGCTTGATCGAACGCTGGGAGAAGAAACGATGCGAAGAGCAAGAGGCTGCGGGATGCTCATCTGGCGATTCATGGTGATTTTTTCCTTCATCGTGAATTTTGTGCTGGTATTGGTCTTGGTGGGAGCAGGCTTATTCATCTTCCAGATTAAGAACGAAATCGCCCAACCCTTGATCCAGGGATTGCACAGCACGGCTGTGGGGTTGGATGAAGCGACGATAGATTGGACAATTCCCGTCGATGCGCAGTTGCCCATCAGCCTGAATGTACCCATCAACGCGGGGACGATCAGCAGCCAGGTAACGCAGATTGGCGATACACCTGTGCAAAACATCATCCCTGGGGAAACAGTCGTGACCCTCACTCGCCCCGTGCCCATCAGCATTACCGGGGCATTTATCGACGCGGGCAACCTGCAATTGACCAATGCAACGGTGAATATCACGCTCCCGGAAGGCACGCGCCTGCCTGTCGCGCTGGATCTGGCGGTGCAGTTGGATACGGAAATTCCGGTAGAACTGGACGTGCGAGCCATTATCCCGCTGCGGGATACCCAATTGCACGATCCCTTTGAAACGCTGGCACTGCTCTTTGAACCGCTGGCAATTGGCCTGCATAACCTGCCCAACAACTTCGGCGAAGGGGGGGATTTCGTCGGGCAAATCCTCGGCGGGGAACCGATCCCGGATTTGCTGCTGGCGACAGATGGCAGCGGCTTTAACTCTGCCCCGTATGATCCCTGGCCTGGATTCACGCAAACGGCAGGTGTGGGCTATACCCTTTTCGATGTGCCTTTCCCGCCTGGAAACCCCATCTATGACACAGGGATTGTCGTGCCGGGTGGCATTCCGGGGTTGGATGCCGCCTTACCACGCCGCAGCGAATACTACGACGGCACTACGCCGGAGGAAATCAACGAGGAACGCACGGCTGAACTCGAACAAAACACAGCAATTCCAGCGGATACCTGGAACGGCGCAATGGAAGAAAATTACGATGTTGCGGAACCTGTTCCGGTAGGGGGCAGCACGGATGGCACAACAACCACGCTAGAGTCACAGTCCGTGAATGGTGACGAGCAACCACCCACAGACGAACACGAAGATGTGATCCTACCCACACCCACCAGTCCATGACATCAAATCAGCAGGGATGGTTTTCCGTTCCCGGTTAACTGCGGAACGAACCATGAATGTCTTTTGAAAAAGCTGGTAGCCGAGGATTAAAATCCCCGGCTACAGAAGACCCAAACCCGCTGAAGGGGTTATAAAGATTTTCTAATCATCAGAACGGTTTTCAAGCGTCCCTTTAGTGGACGCACAACCCTTGTGTAGCCGGACGTTTTGAACGTCCGGTGTAGGGTAGCAAGAAACGCAGGTCGCAGAAGAGCGTTTAACTTGACAGGAATGAGGCGCAATGCGCTACGCCCCTCACCTGTTCTTTCGTGGATGTCACCCACTGCGGTATTCGCCAGTACTGTGGACGTAGACATAATTCACGATTTCGCCATTCGCATCCGGTTCTGCGCCATTGAAAAATTCAAAGACCCAACGAGCATCGCTGATACTGAGGTTCACGCATCCCCGGCTGCGACGATAACCGAAGAAGTCATGCCAGTAGGTTCCATGCAGGCTGATGCTGTCATCGAAATACTGCACCCAGGGGACGCTCTGAAGGTCATAGGCATTCGGTGCGCCTGTCGCGCCAGACATCGCATCACGGCTCAACTTTGCCCAGACCGTAAACACCCCCTCGTTGGTTTCCGTGCCGGGTAAGCCTGTGCTGATGAGCGTCGCAAAAACCGGACGATCCCCATCGTATGCCACCAGCGATTGCTCGAAGAGATCAACTGCTGCCCATCGTCCCGTGACTTCTTCCGGGCGTTCGGTGGGCTTGATGACCGTCATATAAATTTGCTTCACCCATTGATCAGGGCCGACCATGTACCACGTCCAGCCCTCTTCATCGACGGCTTCCGCAAAAATATTGAAGCGTTGATAATGCAGCGGAACTAACCCGGTGCTGGAGTCTGGTGCGCCACCAGGGTAGCTGCTGGCGTAAATTCCAGTCGTATCCAGAATCCAGCCAAAAGGTTGATTCCAGTTTTCCGGCAGCAGTACCCCTGTGAAGTACGACGGCTCCACATAATAGCCATCTGCTGTATTGATCCATTCCCCATCTTCACTCTGAATCCAGCCATCGACCTGATTCACAGCATTGACGAAATTAAATCCTTCCGGAATTTGCCCGGTGGGATTCCCCCCTGGCGCATCGTAGGTGGTCACAGGCTGCGGCCCCACCCGCCAGAAGCTGTACTGTGCCATCGTCGCACCATCAACAGCAATCTCGGTGACGTTCGGCTCCGGGTTGGCTTCAATGATGGCACGGCAGGCATCGCTCGTCGTCTGCCCTTCGACGTAAGCGCATTCGGGCGGCTCGAACAATTGCACAGGTTCCGCCGTTACTTCTGCCGGGATTTCGGTGGGGATGCTGGTTGCTGTGGGTGCGGCTTCGGTTGCGGCCTGGGTGGGTTGTGCAACAGGTGTGTTGGTAGCAAATGCGCCGCTACCCTGGGCTGCTGCCCCGAACAGGGACATGCTGCCGATGAAGGTCAGCGCCAGGATGAATAGCGAAATGCGAAACAGAGTTTGCATGGGTGGTAGCTGCTCCTATTCGTTACGCGGTGGATAAGCCGCGCCAAGTTTGCAGACGGAAAATCGGGCGAAATGATAGCACACTTCGCTGGCTTCGTTCCCTTACGATTGCCCCATGCTGCTTAAGAATTGATTACAACTTGCCGCAGCTTGCTATCCCCTGCTACAGTGACAGCCGTTTTGCTGATGGCTCGTCTACAGAACATGTAATTCTTGACCTTTTTTTGCTAACGGCGCAGCACGCTGTGCGCCCCTACTCACACTTTTCACACATGAGCTTTGCTGATATTCATCATGGGGAGGACACACATGGGAACGCTCTACATTGTGGCGACACCAATTGGCAATCTGGAAGATATGACCTTCCGTGCCGTGCGTATTTTGAAAGAAGTGCAGCTAATCGCCGCTGAAGATACCCGCACCAGCCGCGTCCTCACCGACCATTTCGGCATCGAAACGCCCATGACCAGCTACCACGAACACAACAAAGTCGGCAAGATGGAGCCGATTTTTGACGCGCTCCAGAGTGGGGATGTTGCCCTCATCAGTGACGCGGGAACCCCCGGTATCAGTGATCCCGGCTATGAATTGGTGCTGGAAGCGATCCAGCGGGGCTACGATGTTGTGCCGATTCCTGGCGCGAATGCGGCGGTCAGTGCATTGGTTGCCAGCGGATTACCGACTGATAGTTTCCTCTACCTGGGATTTTTGCCCAAGAAGCAGAATGCCCGCCGCGAACTCCTCTCCACACTGAAAAAAGAGAAGCGCACCATCGTCGCCTATGAGAGTCCCTATCGTGTGGCGGATACGCTCGGCATTGCGGCGAAGGTCTTCGGTGAGGATCGTCCGGTAGTTGTGGCGCGGGAGATCACCAAGAAGTTCGAGGAGTTCTGGCGCGGAACTGCCAGCGCTGCGGCACGCCATTTCCAGGAAGATAACCCACGCGGGGAAGTGACTCTCGTGATTGCAGGTGCGCCGGAAGAAGGCCAGTGGGATAAAGCTCGTGTCGCGACTGCCCTGGAAGAACGCCTGGAAAATGGTGACTCGCTCTCGCGTGCTGCCAAAGAAATCGCCCATCTCAGTGGCTGGAAAAAAAGTGCGGTCTATGAATTGGGGTTAGAGGAAGAGTAACCCCACTTTCAGGACAATTCCTCAACAATGGCTCGCTTGACGTGCAACAATTTTCGTCGTAGATTCTGAGTGAATACCCATTCATTTGAGTGAGGATTCATTCAGAAAGGCACTATGTGAGCGATCCAGTACAGGAACAATTGATTGCAGCCCGACGCAATCAAATCCTTGATGCGGCGGTGACGGTCTTCGCCAGGAAAGGCTTTCATCCCACGACAATCAAGGACATTGCCAGGGAAGCCGGAATTGCAGATGGCACAATTTACAACTACTTCAAGAACAAGACGGCGCTGATCCTGGGAATTTTTGAGCGTATGCGGGATACCGTTGTACAGGAAGTGCCGCTTGCGCAAGTCACAGAAGTAGACCTGCGTACCTTCGTTCAGGCGTTTCTGGCGTTTCCCCTGGTTGCCCTGCGTGAAGACAACTTCGAGTTATTTCGCATCATTCTTTCTGAGGCGCTGGTCAATGATGAACTGCGCGACCTCTACCGTCAGCAAATCATGGAACCATCTATTGCTCTGGGCGAACAATACCTGGCGCAATTGGTGGAACAGGGACACATCAAGCCGATAGATGTTCCACTGACGGTGCGCATCCTCACGGGAAATATCACCGGAATTATCCTCGCGTACCTCACCGGAGATGCGCAGGTGCGGTCACGGTTAGGTGAAATCCCGGACGTTTTGACGACGCTGGTACTACAGGGATTGGAGCAAACGAAGTGAAGATTGCAGTGGTGGCGATGGGGTCACGCGGGGATGTGCAGCCCTATATCGCGCTGGGAACGGGGTTGCAGCAGGCGGGGCATGATGTGCGTCTGCTAACCAGTGAAGATTTTGAAGGTCTGGTGAATGATGCCGGATTGGAATTTGGTTCCATTGGTGTAAATGTAGAAGCGGTCATTCAGAGCGACGAATTCCGTAAGATTGTAGACAGTGGCAATCTTCTGAAAATCCAGCAGGAAGTGAAACGAGCCTTACAGGAACGGGCGCAAGAAACCACGCATGAAATTATCTCCCTGTGTTCCGATGCGGATTTGATCGTCGGCGGGATTGCTGGATTGTCCAATGGATTCTCTATCGCGGAGCATCTCGGCATTCCCTTCATGCAGGCATACGTTTTCCCGATCACACCGACTCGTGAATTCACCAGCCCGGTTGTGCCGGAATTACCGTTCGGTGGCATTGGAAACCGCTTCTCTTTTACGATCATCCGGCAAATTCTCTGGCAGAGCGTGCGCATTGCGGACGTTGAGACACGCAAGCGTCTGGGGATGAAGCCCCCCGCTTTCTGGGGATCATACCGCCAGTTCGATCAAAGGCGTTACCCGGTGCTGTATGGCTATAGTCGGCATGTGATCCCGCGTCCGATGGATTGGGGCGATCATATTCATGTGACGGGATACTGGTTTCTGGATGAGGTGACAGATTGGCAGCTGCCAGCCGATTTGCTGGATTTCCTGGATGCTGGCGATCCACCAGTTTATATTGGCTTCGGCAGCATGGCGCATCGCAGCCCGGAAGAAGTGGCGACGATTGCCCTGGATGCCCTGCGCAGTTCCGGTCAGCGTGGGATTCTGGCTTCGGGTTGGGGTGGCCTGGATGCAGCCAATTTGCCAGAAACGGTCTACAGCCTGAAGTCTGCGCCGCATAGCTGGTTGTTCCCGCGTATGCGTGCGGTGGTGCATCATGGCGGGGCAGGGACAACCGCCGCCGGATTACGCGCTGGCGTACCGTCGATCCTCGTCCCCTTCTTTGGCGATCAACCCTTCTGGGGCAGGCATGTGGCACAGCTTGGAGTCGGTACACAGCCGATCCCGCGTAAGAAACTGACCGCCGAAACGCTCGCGCAGGTCATCACCCTCGCGGCAAACGACAAAGCCATACAGCGTAAAGCCGCCGAACTCGGTGAGAAAATCCGCGCCGAAGATGGCATCACAGAGGCTGCCCGGTTGATTGAGCAGTACAGCGAGAAATCGCAGAGTTAGAATTGTGATTTGTCTTCAAATTGTCAATGCCTCAATTCTTATACAACAAAAATCAGCGTATCCTCAAGAAGAATACTCAACTAAGTATTGAGGTGTACATCATGTCAAAAACTGTCTATCTATTCTCGGTTATGCTGATAATGGCGTTAGTGTTCGTTCTGGCGGTACAAGCAGAAGGAAATCGCACCTATTACAATGCTGATGGCAGCCTCTTGTATCCAAACGCGATGGTACGCTATGGCGATACAGACAATGCATGTGACCCCACAGGAAATAATCCTGCATGGCCTCCCTGTTCTAGCTACTGGGACAATGAATGCTATTCGGGTGGTAGCATGGCTGGGATGTGTGAAAGTGAATACGAATGGGAACTCGGCTGGTGGTTAGCACGCTTCTATCAAGGTCATGTAGAACGTGAAGAAATCCCAGAACCCTATCGTCCGCCACTGCCGCCGACACCAACGCCGGAACCAACCCGCGCTGTATTCTTTTGATCTTTACCTCATTAAGCTGAAAGATTGCAAAAGCGCTCTACCAATGTGTAGGGCGTTTTTCTTTTTTTCACTTGCGATGAACTGTACTGATAGCTATCTTAAGCAGTTAGAAACCAACCCAACCACTGAAAGCTAACCCATGCGCTCAGATTTTTTGCTCGATCCTGATGTAATTTTCCTCAATCATGGCTCGTTCGGAGCCTGCCCCAAACCCGTCTTCGAGCAGTATCAGGCGTGGCAGCTAGAACTCGAACGTCAGCCTGTTGAATTTCTGGGGCGGCGTTATGATGGCCTGATGACCACAGCAGCGGAATCGCTGGCGCACTATCTGGGAACTTCAGCGGAAAATCTGGTTTTTGTTCCGAATGCGACGGTGGGCTTGAATACCATTGCGCGGGCGATTGACTTGCAGCCGGGGGATGAGGTGCTGACCACCACGCATGAATACGGTGCGCTGGAAATGACCTGGCGGCATGTCGCTTACGTTACCGGAGCAACCATCGTAGAGCGTGCGATTCCGCTGCCGCTGCAAGATGAAGATGCTATCACGGAAGCGCTTTTCACCGGATTGAGTGAGCGCACCAAAGTCATCTTTCTCAGCCATATCACCTCGCCAACGGCCTTGATTCTCCCGGTGCGCAAAATCGCACAGCTTGCCCGTGATCTCGGTATTCTGACCGTGATTGACGGCGCACATGTACCCGGTCAACTTGAATTGAATCTCGATGAACTCGGTGTGGATTTTTACAGCGGCAATCTGCATAAGTGGTTGTGCGCTCCCAAAGGATCAGCCTTTTACTATGCGCGGCCTGAACATCATGACTTGATTCAGCCGCTGGTGGTCAGTTGGGGATGGGCGGAAGAAGGGCTGGCGGATCGCACGCGCTGGCAGGGAACGCGGGACATTGCAGCCTACCTCACTGTGCCGGACGCGATTCGCTATCAGCAAGAACATGATTGGGCGCAGGTACGGCGAGAGTGCCATGAGTTGGCGATTTATGCCATGCATCGCCTCTGCGAAGTGACGGGACTGCCGCCGATTGCCATGCCGCGTTTCTTCGCGCAGATGATCGTCGCGCCGCTTCCCGGTGGGCTGGATTATGAAGCGCTGAAATCTCGCCTCTATGACGAATATCGCATCGAAGTCCCCATCACCAAGCAGGGCATCTCACGGCATTTCATCCGCGTCTCGATCCAGGCCTATAACACCCGCGCCGATGTCGATGCGCTGGTGACGGCATTGGGGGAAATCCTGCGCGACGAATAAACTTTGCAATCATTCAGCGCAGCCTCAGCTTGCCATGCCATCATAGACTAGTGAAAGTCGTTGTATTGGTATGGTGATTGCATGGGTGCTGTGTCGATTTATCGCTCCCCAGAAGGTGAGCAAGCTATTCAGGATTGGTATGATTCTGCGCTGGAAATGCTGGATGTTCCCTTTGTATCGCACTATGTCGATACACCCTATGGACGCACCCATCTGCTGGAGCTAGGGCGGGAAGATGCGCCGCCGCTGGTACTGGTGCAGGGATACGGTGGCAGCGCTCCGCTGTGGCACAAGCAGTACGCGGATTTGATCCCGCATTACCGGATTTATGCGCTGGATACGGTGGGGATGCCAGGGCGCAGTGACTCTAATCCGCTTTCCTTGTTGAATGATGACTATACACGCTGGTTACTGGCTGTCTTCGATGCATTGGGTTTGCAGCAGCCGAATGTTGCCGGGGTTTGCCTCGGTGGTTGGATTGTGCTGCGACTGGGAATTGATGCGCCGGAGCGTGTGCGCAGGGCTGTACTGCTGAGTCCGGTGGGGCTGGCGCGCTTCAAGATTTACGTCCGCAGCGGCATCCCGTTGATCCTCAACATGGGCAATGAAGAGAAAGCCGAGCAGTACGGAAAACGGCTGCTGCTGCACGCTTTCACGCCACCAGGTAGTAACCTGCAATTTGACCGCCGTCTGGCGCAGGCGATGCTGCTGGCGGTCAAGCATTTTGATGTGGGTGTGGCTGCTGGCCTGCGTGGTGAAGCATCACGGCTGCGGGAATTATGGACAGCAATTCGTGTGCTGGGGCGTTTCGTCCGCAGTGAACCAGCATCCGAACTGCGTAAATTCGCTGTGCCGGGTCTGCTCTTCGTCGGGGAACATGAAGCGATTTACAATCCGCATGTCGCAGTAAAAAAGGCACAGCAGGCCATCCCGAATTTACAGGCGGAGATTGTGCAGGCAACCGGACACGCCGCCATCTGGGATCGCCCCGAATATGTGAACCCGAAGATGCTGGCGTTTTTGGGTAGCTAGAAGGGACACACTGTTTGGGAAAAATTTCACAGCCAATTTCAGCAGTTTGCTTGACAACCGCTTCACAAAAGCTTAATATCATGGCAAATAGAGGTGTGAAGCACAGCTAATAACTAAATTTCTTCCAATAATTTTTGATCCCGCTTCACACTCCGAATATTAAACGCCTCGCAACTGCGGGGCGTTTTTCGTTTCTAGACTTGGTTCATGACCCGCCGATAGGCTTGCAGGGTATCTCTCGCAGTTTTGCGCCAGGAATAGCGCGTGACCTGTGCCAATCCCTGGTTAATCATCGTTTCGCGCAGGGGTTCTTGCAGCAGCAGCGCCAGAATTGCACCTGCCATACTGCGCGAACTATCGACCAGATAGGCCGCACCTTCCAGCACTTCATCTGCCACCACCGAATCCCATGCTACAACAGGCGTGCCACAGGCCATTGCTTCCAGCGGCGGCAGCCCAAATCCTTCGTATTCACTGGGGAAAGCAAAGACTCGCGCCAGCCGATACAGGGAAGGCTTATCCGCTTCATCCACATAGCCCAGCCAGCGTATCAACGGTTCGATGTTCAGGCGGTGTGCGTATTCGCGCAAGTCAGCATACAAGGGCTGTGACCAATCCGGCTCCTTGCCAGCCAGCACCAGCGGGATATTCTCCCCCTCTGCTTCGCCGACATAGGTAAACGCCAGCAGTAGTTCGTTGACCTGCTTATGCGGCAGGAAACCAAACCCACCCAGGACAAATTGTTCCGGCAGATCATAACGCTGGCGAATTTCTTCATCGCGCTCTTTGCCAATCTGCGGATGAAAGCGGTCTTCCGGGGCGAGGTAGGTTACGGTGATGTCTTCTTTGGCGATGCCAAGCTGTTCCTCAATATCGAGCTTGCTGGTTTCGCTGATGGTGAGAATGTGCGCGGCTCCGCGTGCAGCGGCGCTCACCAGCGATATATACAACCGATTGAAGAAGCCCTGACTATAGGCCGGGTACAGCAGCGGGATCACATCCAGCACGCTGACGATCAGCGGAACAGGCGAAGAAAGCGGCGGCCCCCAATACGGCACATGTGCCAGATCAGCGCCGCTGCGCTTGACGGCCTGGGGAAAGCCGCGCTGCTCGAAAAAAATTTTACCGAGTTTCCCGGTGTGCTGCGCATTGCCAGTAGGCAGCACTTCGACTCCCTCCGGCACATCATCCGGTTGCGGATTGTGTGGCGGCATCACCAGCGTCAACCCTAAATCAGGGTCTATCTTGCGCAAATTACTGACTAAATGCCGTAGGTATTGTCCGCTGCCAACATGTGGTTGATCCCAGAACCATCCATTCAGGGCGATATGCATTGCTTGTGTTGTCCTCAGTGATTATTTCTCGTCGTGTCGGGCATTGTTTCGGCAACTCTCACACACACCATAAAATTCCAGCAGATGCCCGGTGATGTCTACGCCGAATTCCTTTTCCATACGCTGTGTCAGTTTATCCAACCCACAGTCTTTAAATTCAATCACTTGATTGCACTGCGTGCAGATGATGTGGTGATGATGCCCACCGGGGAGCATAACGTATTGTGGGGTCATGCTGCTATCAACATAGGTGGGGCGGATGATGCAAAGCTGCGTGAGCAAATCCAGCGTGCGGAAGACACTGGCGCGACCAATCGACTCATCCACGGCATGGACGGCATCCAGCACTTCGGAAGAAGTGACATGCCCATCCAATTTATGGATCACCTCCAGCACCGTCAGCCGTGCATGCGTCAGTTTGTAGCCTGCCTCGCGCAGTCGGTTTCTGTGTCTTTCAAAGGCATCTGGTGCATGTTCCATGGTTGATCCTATCTCAATACGAATACGCTTCATTATGGCAGAGATTGCACAAAATGTCGGGGATGAATGCGCACATATCGTAGGCCAGAAGTGCTTTTTTGCGTTATACTTTCGGATAGTTGGGGATCATATCCAACAAACCTTCATTCGGATCATTCAAGAGGCTATCATGCTGCGGCATTTGCTCCTGCTCATTCTCTGTCTGTTGCTATTCGTTGTACCCCTTTCCGCACAGGAAAGCGAAGTAACCCCGGAACCAGTTCCAACACAAGCCGAACCAAGGTTGGAAGACTATGAAGAACTGCTAGCAGATATTGAAGCCATTCGTGACGATGCTCGCACGGCAGCGGATATGGCATTCAATTTGCTCGGGTTGTTCGAGGCACTCAGTTTTGTTGTGACCATCGTTGGTGGTGCGGCGGCGATTGTCGGGTTCCGCAGTTTCAATCAGGCACGGGGTGAGCTAGACAAAACCCGCGAAGAAGTCAAGAAAGAAGTGAAGAATATCGAAGACAGCTTAAAAACTTTGACGGATGAGCAGTTCAAAAAGCTCGAAGATGTGCGTGATGACCTGGAAAACACCGCAGAAGAGGAACGCAAAGCGACATCGAATGCGCTGCTGGCAAATGCGCTCATCCCGCTAGGGGAACGCCAGTATAAGGCGACAGATTATGCCGGTGCCTTGACCACCTATAACCGCGCCCGAGAATTGGATGGGGATAACCCGGTAGTACATCAGCGCCTGGGTTATGTGTACACGGCAAGTGGCAAGCTGGATGAAGCGAAGTACCATTACGAACAGGCCATTGAACGCGAAGAAAATTTTGCACCAGCGCTGGCAGGGCTTGGGTTTGTCTACCGTCGTCTGGGTGAGCAAGCCGAAAAGCGGATGGAAAACCGCACGCTCAGTGAAGAAGAACGTACTAAGGCCATGGTTGAGCGCAAGCAGTTGCTGAACCGGGCTGAACAATTGCTGCTGCGTGCCCTGGAATTGTCTCCCCGTCTGGTGGATGAAGATGGCGAATCCTGGTGGGGTGTTCTGGGTGGCCTGTACAAACGGCGTGATCAAATTGATGACGCGATTGATGCATATAAACAAGCCACCCGCGTCACCCCGCAATCATCCTATGGACAGGGCAACCTCGCCTTGCTCTACATGAAGCAAAATCGCCGGGATGAAATGCTGGAAACCTACGAAAAGGTGGAGCAAATCGCCCGGCAGGAAGCTACCCGTGAGCAGGGCAACTTCTGGGGCTATGCGGATTTGATTACATCCAGCCTTGCGATTGGTAAACATGAACAAGCCCTGGACGCTGTGCCGATTGCCATTTCGATTGCACCTGTCGAATCGCCCTACATGTTGGAAGGTCTGACGGATACCCTGCGCGATCTGGTCAAAGTGCTGGAAGATGAGAAAGTCATCCACATCCAGACGGCAATTCGCATGTTGGAAGACGAGATGCAGCGCCGTGCTGAGTCGGCAGCGGATTAATCAAGAATCCCCTTCGCGCACTTCCTCGTAAAATTTATCCCAGGCCTGGGCGAAATCGCGTTCGTATACCAGGTCTGCGGATTTTTCATGCAACTCTGGCGGGGCTGCATAGAGATGTTCTTGCAGAACCTTCTCCACAAAATAGATCATCTCGTGGGCTTCCAGCGCGGCGTTGCTGCGGTGGATCAGCCAGTTCAGCCCATACAGGAGCAGCAGCAGTCCGGCAATCAATAGCGGTGACCAGGGCATAAAAATCAGGATGGAGGCCATGAAGGTTGGCAGCAGCAGCACATCCAGCAAATACCAGATGCGAATACGGCTGTGGATGCTCAATTCGCTGCTGAAAGTTTCTTGCTCCGGGAAGCACCCCACCAGTACCGCTGTTGCCGTAGTACGCTGACGAGAAAGCGTGCGGCGGCTGGTTGTCGTCATGCGAAAACCACCATGGGAGAGGGGGTGTACCAGATAGCGCCGTCCCTGGGCAAAAGTGCCGCGCAAATGCAGGCGGTCAATACTGGGGCGTGTGGCTTGTTCCAGGATGGTATAGACCTGGGATGGAGTCATCTCGATGCGCAGCGAATGCCCCGGATGCACAAACCACAATGTATGCAGCAGGCGATGCCTCAGTCGTTCCAGAAGAGATTTTTCATCGTTGGGCGGCGCTGCTGCTTCAGTCATCAGGTGCGTTCTGCTACTACAATCACACGTTCTTCATAACGGTCACTGAGCCAATCATACTCCCCGCAGGTGATGAGGGTCAAACGGTGCGCGGCGGTGGTGGGTTGCAAAGGCTGTAAATCGTCCGGCGTGGTGCGGTATACATCCATGACACGATAGGTATGTTGCACGCCTTCGGATTCGAGCATGATGAGATCATCCAGCGCTAAATCACCGATGCGGGCAAATATCCCCGGCCTGCCGTCTGATAACTCTACATGCCCGGAAAGTACAACATTGCCCGGACGGTCAATCCAGGCTGTGCCCTCCAGATGCCCAACGCGCTGCCGTAATTCGCTGATGTCCCAGCTTTGCCCATTCAAATAGGCTTCGATGATGTCCGAATAAATTGCCACTTCAGGGATAAACAGGGTTGTTCCAGGCGGTACCTCGGAGCGGTTGGCAGACCGTATGGGCGTAGGACGAACGGGCGGTAAATCCATCGCCAGCACCGGGGCAGCAGCAATTTCCTGTGTGGGTTCTTGTTGTAGCACTTCTTCCGTCTCCTGCAACTGCGCAGTGTCCGCCGCAGGAGACCCCAGATATTGCCCACGATCCCACCAATAAAAGAGCAACCCTGCAATGACTGCCAGCGCCAGCATAATCCAGAAAGGCGGATTACTTCTTCTCCCATACATAATGACAATTTCCCCATCGTTACCAGAAGTAGGCTCGAATTTAAGTCTCGCGCAACGACCTTCATTATAACGCATCCTTTCAGGATGCAATCAGCCTACGCTTAGAAAACGGTTCAATTTGCCCATTTGCTGGCAGGGGTTCCTCGCTATAATGCGCCGAACAAGTTCACGAGTAAGGATGACGGTTCGTTTATGGCACAGGCTCCGGCACTACATTCTTCACAGCAGGCGCAATCCGCTGCACGTTTACAGTCCCGTGTTTGGGTATGGGTGGGGCTGCTGATCGTCGTGTTGAGTTCGATTGCTCTCTTTGCCCCCATGATGAATCACTGGCGTGCCATGAGCGATTATGAGGTGCATAATGGTGTGTTGGCGCAGCAATTCCTGGATGCCCCAGGAGAATTTTTCGCCTCTACGCCGCACTTCCTTTACCATGTCCTGGTCGGCTCAACCTATGCACTATTGCCTGTGAGTGATATTTATTGGTCAGGTGCGCTGGTGATGACCCTCACCTATGTCGTGCTGGCGGTGCTGCTATACTGGCAGTTGCTGCGCGTGTCGCATACCCCTTTCTGGCGCTGGATTGTGGCGGTGGCTGCGCTGACGATGGCGCTGCTGCTGGTCACGCCGATCACATTTTTCACACCGGATAACCTCTACCTGGGCTATTTCACCAGCCATGTGTATCACAATCCAACCATCCAGTTGATGAAGCCATTTTCGGTGGCGTTGTTCTTCGCAGTGCTGCCTGTATACCGTAATGAAGGTGGTGTCTCCTGGCGCTGGATTCCCGCATATGCCCTGCTGACGGTGCTTTCGCTGATTTCCAAACCGAGTTTCATCATGGCATTTGTCCCTGCCCTGGGGGTGATTACCCTGGTGCGTATGATCCTACGCCAGCCCATTCGCTGGCCTGTGTTGATTGGCGGGATTGTGCTGCCTGCGATGGGTATTCTTGTAGTTCAAACCCTGACCTGGACGAATGGCGGCGGCATCACGGTGGATTTTTTGCGCGTCTTCCATGAGTGGACGCTGCATTATGAACCCAATGCGGATCAATTTCTGGTGGGCAAGTTGTTGTTTTCAGTGGCATTCCCGCTGGTAGCCTACCTACTCTACTGGCGCAAAGCCTCCCGTGATTTGCTCTTCAACCTGGCCTGGGTGATCTTTGCTGTAGCTGCGGTCTATGCCTACTTTCTGGTTGATCTGACGGTGATTGCAGCGGGCGATTTTGCCTGGAGTGCGCAGATTGGCGTGTTTGTTTTGTTCATTGCGGCAGCACATTTCTTGCTACGGCAGTTCCACGAAACGCCATTTGCCACATGGAGGCTGCTGCGCCCCGGGTTGGCGCTGTTGGTACTGGCCTTGCATGTAGTAGCAGGTGTGCATTGGTATTTGCTGCACCTGAACGGAGATGCAATTGACCTGCTCTACGGCCCCTGGTGATAGAGTGGGTCATGAGCACGTTGTCACGAGATGTCGATTTTCTATATACTTACGAGTAAAAGAAGCGTCGTTTTTTGAAAGAGTTTCCCTATGCCGGAAAAGAGGCGTCGCAACCGCTTTGAAGAACACATCAACAGTGACGCATTTGACCTGAGCAAACTTGAAAATCTTGTTCCGCCATTCTCCGAAGAAGAACACCGTGTGCTGAATTATCTCGCCCAATTGCCACAACCGCTGGACGAGAGCTTATGGGAGACGGAGCTGGATGAAGAGCAGCGTTTGCTGTGTGCCTATTTGACCACGGAACTGGCAGATAATGTCATGCGCTCACAGCATAGCGAATTGGTGGAGCATTTAGGCGACGAAGAACTGCTCCAGGTGCTGACATTGCCGGTTGTGTTGGGGATGCTGGTTGAAGCAAACTTGCATCAGGCAGCCTCAGAACCGCAGGAGCCAGTTGTAGCGGTTGATGAACGATCAATGCAAACCGGGCACTTCGCGGAGATCATCGGTAGTTGGTGGCAGGACTTACGCAATCGCGTTTCTGCACTACTCCGGCGGATACGTGGGCAGATATAATCCTTCGGTAGCCGCAATTTTAATTCGCTGCCGAGGGGTTGCTCATGTGCGCTAGCGCAATTTGTGGTATCGTGACGCAATATTGGTACAACTAGCACACCAGCGAGACTTCATGTCCCAGGATGTCCAGCACCGCGATACCACGTCTTCTGGCGAAATCCATCTACTTGCCTTCAGTGGCAAAGTTGATCATATCTTGCGCGAGGCAGTACGCATATATGCCACCGTCTGGCAGCGTGACACAGAAGATAGTTTTGTTTTTTTCCGCAGCTCACTGGATTTGCCAGAATATGTTGGCTATGCGGCGCTTTTACAGGATCGAGTTGTAGGCTTTGCCTGGGGAACAGCTTCGTTACCGGGGCAGTGGTGGCATGATAAAGTTGCACAGCGAGTGAACCCTGCGCATCCTGCGCTGCAAAACGCCTGGGTTCTCACGGAGTTAGCAGTCCTCGCGCCCTACCGTAACCAGAATATCGGCGGTTTGTTGCATGATCGTGTGCTGGCAGAGCAACCTTTCCCCAATGCGCTGCTCTCTACGCAAGTCTCCAACATTGGCGCACGACGTTTCTACGAACGGCGCGGCTGGCGCTACCTGCATAGGGGCTTCTCATTCCAACGCGGCAACCAGGCTTACGCAATACTCTACAAATCCCTCCCCAAATAACGCAGACGTTGGTAGAAAGATTGATTCTGTACAAGCGTTGGATTCTTCCCTAAGATGTCCGGCGATGTGAATTTGTCGCTTGCGCTGCTTACCAAGTGGCGCATCTTGATTCAGCGACGGCGGCATCAGTCTAGGACTGCTGCTGTTTACAACAACCTGAGCAGATAGGAAATGCGCCGTGACGCAAATAGCCAATCAACCTGCCAGCAGTGATCTTCCAGTGAATCCCTCAGAAGAATGGCAGGTCATCCGCAGCGCGAATCGTTGGATGCCTTTGAACCTGGGTGAGTTGTGGAAATACCGTGAATTGCTGTTTTTCCTCACCTGGCGCAGTGTTCTGGTGCGCTATAAACAGACCCTATTAGGGGTTTCCTGGGCGATTATCCAACCCTTTTCGCAGATGGTCGTTTTCTCGATCTTCTTTGGAACGCTGGCAAAGCTCGACTCTGAAGGGGTACCGTACCCGATTTTTAATTATGCAGCGCTGCTGCCCTGGACATTTTTCGCGGGCAGCCTCAGTAAGACGGCGAACAGCGTTGTCGGCAGCAGTAATCTCATTCGCAAAGTCTATTTCCCCCGTTTGATCATTCCCATATCCGGGGTGGTCAGTGGCTTACCGGATTTCTTGCTGTCCTTCATGATCATGCTGGGTTTGATGCTCTACTATGGAATCTTCCCGAATCCGTTGAATTTCTTGCTGCTGATCCCGCTGCTGCTGCTGACCATGATTACAGCGCTGGGAGTTGGGCTGTGGCTTTCGGCATTGAACGCGCTCTACCGGGATATTCGCTATATTGTACCGTTCATGATCCAGATATGGTTATTCATCACACCGGTTGTCTACTCCGCCGAACTGATTCAAAATCCCTTGCTGCGTACCATCTATGGGCTGAATCCGATGGTTGGCGTTGTCCAGGGTTTCCGCAGTGCCTTGCTTGGGACGAGCAACAGTCTGGATGGCATGCTCTTGATTTCGGTATTGGCTTCGCTGCTCCTCCTGGTCAGTGGGCTGTTTTTCTTTCGTCGTATGGAAGCAATGTTTGCGGATTTGGTGTAACCATGAATGATCTTGTCATTGACGTACAAAACCTGGGGAAGATGTACCACATTGGCGCACTGCAAGAGCGCAACGATACCTTGCGAGATGCCATCGTTGAAGGGGCAAGAAGCACCTTCCGGCGCAATCTGAACCCTGGCGGGACGGAAGACTTCTGGGCAGTGAAGGATGTGAGTTTCCAGGTCAATCGTGGTGAGGTACTCGGTGTGATTGGGCGCAACGGCGCGGGCAAGAGTACCCTGCTGAAATTGTTGTCGCGCATCACGACACCCACCGAAGGTGAAATCCGCGTGAAGGGGCGCGTTGGGACACTGCTGGAAGTCGGTACAGGCTTTCACCCGGAATTGAGTGGGCGCGAAAACATCTACATGAATGGTGCGATCCTGGGCATGACACGCCAGGAGATCAACAAGAAGTTTGATGAAATCGTTGCCTTTTCGGAAATCGAAAAATTCATTGATACCCCTGTGAAACGCTATTCCAGCGGGATGTATATTCGTCTCGCTTTCTCTGTCGCGGCACATCTCGAATCCGATATTCTGCTGGTGGATGAAGTGCTGGCGGTGGGGGATGTGGCCTTCCAGCGCAAATGCCTGGGCAAGATGGGCGATATTGCGGAAGGCGGACGGACGATTGTCTTCGTCAGCCACAACATGGCGACGATCCAATCCATGTGTGAGCGCGGAATTGTGATGGATAACGGGGGGATTGCCTACAATGGCGATATTGATTCCGCCGTGCAGTCCTACCTGACCATGCTGGAAGAACATATTGACACCACCGACCTGTACTACCGGACAGATCGTTCCGGTGGGGAGAAGTTCCGCTACTCCGCTGTGCAATTCTACGATACAAAGACGGGGCTTCCGGTGAATTCCTTGTTATCCGGGCAAGATGTGACCATCAAGCTGCAATATGATTGCCGCGAGCCTGATGGCCTACACGATGTTTCCTTCACCATAGGCTTCTTCAAGCAGGGTGAAATCTTCCTCTTTGCTTGTCGCAGTGATGTCGTTGAGCAGACCTATGATATTCCTTTTGGCACTGGTGAAGTAACTCTACGTGTACCACAGTGGCCTGTGAATCAGGGGCGTGTTGTGTTCAACATCAATGCACGGTCACGCCAGGGCTATGTGGATCGTGTGCGCAATGCGGGATATATCGACACGGAGTTAGGAGATTTCTATGGATCGGGGAAATTGCCCGCCGGAAACCAACAAGGTGTTCTGATTGATTTTGATTTTCTGCCACAAACTGCGGGTGAAGCTATTGACCTGGATTGATCGCTTTCATCAACATTTGCATTGCCCAACAAGCGAGAACATACAGCAATGAGTGCCGAGCAACAGAAGGTGCTGATCGTTGGGGGGATGCATCGTTCAGGGACTTCCTTGACGGCGGGATGGCTCGAACAGTGTGGGGTCTTCATGGGCGATGCCTTAATCCCTGCTGATCCGACCAACCCCAAGGGTCATTTTGAAGATCGCACGATTTCCCGGTTTCAGCGCAAAATCTTCACGAGCAATGGCTTGCATCACTACCTGGTACTGCCGGGGCAGGCTATCAAGATTGCGCCAGAATCCTATGCCGATGCGCAGAACCTGCTAGCAGAACAGCGTCTTCAGAAACCTGCACCCCAATGGGGCTGGAAAGACCCTCGCACAACACTGCTGCTGGATTTCTGGAAGTCTGTAATGCCAGAGGCAAAATTCATCTTTGTATTCCGTCCCTATACCCAGGTGGTGGATTCATTGTCTCGGCGCAAAGCCCATAATGCCAGAACCACACGAGAGCAGCTTCGTCATCGCCTGACGCTTCCGCGCAGCGATTGGCGTTTTGCTCGTGTTTGGCAGCGCTACAACCAGGATTTGCTGGATTTTGCAGAGCGCTACCCGCAAGATACGCTGGTTCTAGCTACGGATACGCTGATTTCCAACTCGCTGGCAGTGCTGCAATACTTAAATCAGCAATGGGATTTTGACCTGGAGATGATCGACATCTTGCAGAGCTATGACCCCAACCTGCTGCGCAGCAAACCAATGCACCTGCGGCGTGCCTATCTGCGAAGTGTCGTCCCGGAAGTAGAACCGCTGTATCAGAAGCTGCTGCAAGCCGAGCAACATCACCTGCAAAAATTGATGGAGTAGGAACGATGAAGCGGGTTTTTGCAGTCGTGCTGGCTTACAATTCTGCGAAGTGGATCGCAGCTTGTCTGGATCGTTTGCAGGCCAGCCATTACCCGGTCATGGTAATTGTGGTGGATAACGCTTCAAGGGATGAAACGCCACAAATCTTGCAGCAGTATCCCGACGTGGTGGTGATGCGTCAGGCGACTAACCTGGGATTTGGTGGTGGTAACAACCTGGGGATGGGCTATGCATTCCAGCACGACGCTGACTACATCTTCCTGTTGAATGATGATGTAGAAATTGAACCTGGCACCATCGGGACGCTTATCACTGCCGCAGAAAGCCACAATCAATTTGGGCTGCTCACACCGATGCAGTTAGATGGCAACGGAACAGCGCTGGAAGAGAAGTTCGCGGGTTTTATTCGCAACCCGGTTCATTCGCAGTATGAGCATTTTCTGGCGGATTTGTATTTCCAGCGTGAATTACAGCCAGTCTATCGCGTGCATTTTGCCAATGCGGCAGCCTGGTTCTTGCGCCGGGAATGCCTGGAAACCTGTGGCGGCTTTGATCCGCTGTACTACCCGGCATACGGTGAAGACAATGATCTGGCGCGGCGCATTCAGTATCATGGCTGGAAGATCGGCCTCGTTCCAGAAGCACGGGTGCTGCACCATCGCCAACGTGCGACGACACAACAGCTTCCCCTGCGTAAACAAGCTGCTCGTGACTTGATGAGTACTCTGGTGAAACTCAAAAATCCTCATCGCCATGTGCTAGTCAACCTCTATTTCTGGCTGGTTGAGAGTCTGGCGCAGTCATTTACACATGTTGCACGCTGGCAGTGGCGTGACCTTGCACTTCTATGGCTGACCAACAGCATGCTCTTACAGCGCATCTCGCAAATCTGGCAGAATCACCGCCTCTGTCGCCAACAAGGTGCGCATTGGATTACACCAACTGAGGATGTTTCTTGATGCAGGTAAGTGTCATCATCCCGGTATACAACGCGGCAGGCTACGTGCGGCAGGCGGTGGAATCGGCGCTGGCGCAGCCGCAGTGCGCGGAAGTACTGCTGATCGAAGATGGTTCGCCGGATGGCTCTCTAAAAGTGTGCCAGCAAATCGCAGCAGAGAATTCCCAACGAGTGCGCTTCTTGCAGCATCCCAATGGTGAAAATCGCGGCGCAGGTCCCAGCCGCAACCTGGGGCTGCGCGAAGCGCAACATGAATACATCGCATTTTTGGATGCCGATGATTACTATCTGCCAGGGCGCTTTGATGTGCCGGAGAAAATCTTCCGGGAACAGCCGGAGGTTGATGGCGTGTATGAAGCAACGGGCTTTGTTTTCTCTGACGATGCGGAGCGTCAACGATGGATTGCAAAAAAGGGCGAGAATCCAGAAACATCCCTGACCACCGTTCACCCAGGTATCCCACCAGAAAAGCTCTTCGATGCGCTCTACGCGGGAGAATCCGGACACTTTGATACGAACAGCATTGTTTTCAAGCGGGCAATGCTAGCGAAAGTGGGTGATTTTCCAGCACTGCGACTGCATCAGGATACCGTCATGTGGATGAAACTGGCGGCGGTGGGACGGCTGGCGGCGGGACGACTGGATCAAGCAGTGGCGGTACGACGCATCCATCCCGAAAATCGAGCGCGTGCGCCACGTCCGAAAGCAGAGCAGTTCCAGAATCGGGCGCTGATGTGGGAGGCGCTCTGGCTCTGGAGCGAATCCGCTGGTATGCAACACGAACGGCGCATCAAATTGCTGGTGCGCACCCTCAAATTCTGGCGCAGAACCTACAAACACCGGGGCGCATCCATGCCGCGCCTGCGTGCGATCTGGCACATCCTAACCCTGATTCCGCAGCAACCCCCACTCATTATCCGCGTCCATTTGTGGAAGCTGCTGCTGGCGCATCTTGCAGGACGCTGACAGCTTACACTCGTCGAAACGGAAAAGGTTGACAGCAAGGGCTACTGCGTAACCTCAGTCATTCAATCGACAAGCCGGGTCATTCTGCTTCCGTCGCTTCTGGTTCGGGAACTTCGTCAGATGGCTCTGCACCACTATCGTCATTGCCTGGGCGCACCGCCACAAAATCAATCACCAGGGTGACTTCTTCGCTGATGTCTGAAACAATCGGCGGAGCCTGAATGCTGATGTCATAATCTGCATAGCGGATTGTGGTGCTGAGTACGCCGCTGATGGTATCAGCCGACGTATAGGTGACTTCGCCCGTGAAAGTCTCGCGCCGGGTTGCTTCAACAATTGTCAAATCCCCTTCAACGCTCACATCCAACACCGTTCCCATCACGATGTTGTCACTGCTCTGGCTGTTGATGGTCAATTCTACCGGCGTGAACGTGATGAATTCGTATTCCGCATTGTTCGATTGCAAAATGAACGTGCGAATGGCGCGGTTGCGATCTTCGTTATCGGTCTCCAGCGTGCGGGCATTGATGATGATTTCGCCAATTTGCGATTCTTCAGGGTCTTCAAAATTCACGCTCAGTTGCCCACCGACTTGATTCGTCTCACCTTCTACGATGATGTCTGCGCCGCGAAGCACTTCGGCAATTTCAAAGCGAGCAGTGGATTGCTGCTGGTCGATTTCATAGATCGAACCTTCAGCGTCTTGCAATGGCTGAACGTCGAGTCCTTGCGTGGGTTCGCTTGTCCCAGCAGATATGACAAAGATTGCATATCCAATAGCGCCAACGATTACAACTGCAATAATCACAATCACCGCGAGAGTGAACAAACGCCGTCCCATAATCGCCTCTCAAAATCATTTGAATATATAGGCCAGATTGTGCGCGAACTTCTTAAGCCGATTATGAGTAATGGCTAAAACAAAGGGGGCAGATTCAACGCGCCAATCGGCCTGGGGTAAAGGTCAGCGTATCCAGAATTTGCAGCAAGGTTGTCTCGTATTCTGCGAAATAGCGCTCATCGGCTCCCATTGTCACCACGAGTAGATATTCCCCGCGCATGATGACTGCCTGGAATTGTGTGAGTGTGTCTTCCCCTAGCCTCACCGCCTCGAGGCGAAAGACAACTGCATCCCCCGCAGGCAAATTCAGCGCCTGAACATCCGCGACCACATAGCCGCGTTCTGCATACAGCGCCTCGAATTGGGGTTGCAGCGTTTCCGGGGTCGTTGTGCCGCCCAGGTTGCGGAACTGCACCTGCACCAATACCTGGTCAAAGGTTTCACGTACCATCAATGAATTGTTGGCGGGTAATTTTTGCCAGCTTCGGGGTGTGCGCAATGTGACTACAAGCTGAGAGTTCGCCTGCAACAACCAGCTACCGGGAGCCTCATCATTCAGCCAGGCAAAGGTATTCAGGATACGCTCAAAGATAGGGGAAACTTCTGTGCCCGATGCAGCCACAGATAGGCATGCATCTTCTGCCAGCACCAGAACTTGCGCGTTCCAGGCATTTTCGGCTGATGACCATTCCAGACGAAGGGCATCACCCAGGGGCAAATTGATTGCTTCCTGTAGAACTTCTGCATTAATCGCGGCGGCGGTTACTGCTGCCCATGCTTCCAGGGATGTATCAGCCGGACAAGTACGATCAAACCACAAAACCATCCCCTCATCCGGGCTGTAGAATGTATCGAAATCTTGCTGCTGCCAACCATCCGGGAGCAGAAACGATACATCATAATGCCGGAATGTTTCCCAGCTTCCATTGTCGGGTGATTGTGCCTGTACCAGACCGACACACATGAAAATACCGATAACCAACGTCAACCATTTCATACAGATTCTCCGTGACACCACTAAACAGCATCAAGATACCGTATGAACCTGAACAGGGGATTACGATGGGTCGGTGATGGGTTCCATATCTGTCAGCGTATCGGGGATGCTTTCGGCAGCGCGGGGTTCGGTGGTCGCTTGCGGAACGGTCTGTTCAGCACGCAGCATTTCCAGCAGCAGCCATGCCAGGTCTTCTTGCAGGCGTTGGTAAAATTCACGTCGATTTTCAGCATTGTTCTTACCGTGCATGGTGAAGGTGAAATTTTCCTGCAATTTCTGCGCCAGTACGAGCATTGTTGGCTCCCACTGATCCAGCAGATACCACGCATTACGGTTGCACTGGTATAACTCAAAGAAGATGCGTACTTCGCCATGCTGCCCCACGAAACGCACATCCAGGGAAATTGGCAAGAAGGCATTCTTGCGCGAGATATTCTTGCGAAAATCACCGATTAAACCGCGTGCCACTGCCTGGACTCGGCGGTTCACTCGTTCTGGCTTTTCACTGCGATGCTTCTTAATCAGGCTATTCAGCCGCTTGACCCACTTTTTGCGGGCGACCATCTGGCTGCGGGCAATGCGTCCGTAGCTGTCGTATTGGCTCAAGCGTAAGCCGGTGAGCTTCCAGTTGACAAGATTGCCACCATCCGACCCCACCAGCATCTTGACGGCGTGCAGGTTGTTTTCGGTTGGTGCAGCCAGCAATAGATTATTCTGCGCGTACTGCTGCCAGGACTGGCGGCGGCCTTCGGTGCTGTTCTGGTCAAAATAGGGAGCCATTGCATAGGGCGGCTGCCAGGTTCCCAGGCTTGGCGAGCGCCGGAACAACAGTCGAAAGATCACCGTAAACAGCCACAACACAATAATCACAGTGGCGATTGCCAGCAGCCCAAGCGCAAATTCTTCTCGTGTGAAGGTTTGGTCGCCAATGATGACCGTATTTTCCCCCAGTCGGAAGAAATCACCCAGGCTGATACCCTCGCCGGATGATTCCGATTGTGCCGCTGTTCGTGCCGGGATGGGTACGGTCACGGTCGCTACGTTATCAGCGGCATCCCTGGAACCGGGTAATTCAACGTAGAGATCGATGCCTATTTCAATTTCGACCACCAGCAAATCATTGGGTGGATAAGCGCTGAAGGGCAGCGGACTGGTGCTGAGGGTCACGGATTGATCTGCTTCCAGCGGTGGGATCGTCTGGCGAATTTCTTGCTCTACGGCTGGAAAGCTGAAAATGGCTTCTGTTTCGCGGTTGGCATCCCCACCCTGATTCGTCACGACGACATCGATGATGAAGGCCGTTTCATCTTCGGTATAACGGATGTTGGTATTGGTGATGGCGTAATCGCGCAGTTCTTGCTGCGCTGTTACCGGAAGCAGGCAGGTAAAAACACCCAACAGGAGGAAAAAGCGGATCGTTCTCGGAATCATGTTCGGATGCCTTGCCCTGCGATTCGTTCAACCAATGAATTTAAGAATACTCTTATTCAACAAAGTGCCCGTTACAAACCATCCTGGCCTGAAGCTTGGTTGTTTTGCGTGAGACGTGGTTCAGGCAAACCACGCCAGTGGCTTCCTACACTATAGGACGAACAGAACAGATTTCCAAGTCGCTGCGCCTGATTTTTGCCAGATGTTTGCGCAACGATTGCCTTATAGCGATGACTCATCCACCAGGACATCCCCTGCAAAATAGCCAATCAACCGCTGTACGTCCGAGCGTTCAATGCGTTCATCAAAGCGCACGCGCTCCGGCATACTGATCGCTGTAAGATGCTCATGGAAGTCTTCCAGCTTGCCTGTACTCATCGTCAGGTAGAGGACATGTCCGGTAGGCATTGAAATCGCTACCGCATGATACCCACCTTGTTCTGTAATCTTGACGGACTTGATATGATACCCTGGTAGGCAAGCAGGTTGGTATCGTTTGCGGGCAGGGGATGGTGAGAGCAGGAGGCGATAGCGCGTTACCATAGCGGAAAGTTGCAGCATACCCGGCTCCCATGTTCCATCCGGGAAATGTTGCAAGGCTGCGACCATGTATCGCCCCAAAATTTTCTCGCCTTCTATGAGGATGTCTGCTTCACCAGCCACGATGTTAGTACCCCGAACACAGTAAAATGCTTCGTCACATTGTACGCCAAAATAGCTGCGAACGCATAGCTAACCCATAAAAAACCCGCCGCACAAATAGTTTTGCAACGAGTTGTTAGCAGGTTTCATACCCTACAGGAATGGATTTGCTGTTATGTGAACCTACGAATATCGCATCCGTATAGCTGCTGAAACACACTCACCCGTCGGAAGGCAGCAGCGCCACAGCTTCGATTTCTACCAATGCGCCCAATGGCAAATTCGCCACCTCAAAGGCAGAACGCGCTGGTGGATTTTCCGAGAAGAATTCTCCGTAGATTTCGTTCACAGCCAGGAAGTCGTTAATATCTGCCAGGAAAACCGTTGTCTTCACTACGTTGTTGAGGCTGGTTCCGGCGGCTTCCAGCACAGCTTGCAGGTTTTGCAGCACTTGCCGTGCCTGTGCTTGAACATCACCATCCAGTAATTTGCCCTCTGCGGGGATCAACGCAATTTGTCCTGCTGTGAAAACAAATCCGTTGGCAACAATCGCCTGTGAATAGGGGCCTACGGCTGCGGGTGCATTTTCGGTATGAATGATCTTTTTCATGGTTCGTTGCAAACCTTTCACAAATGTTGAATGACAGTAGTCGCATCATGGTAACAAACAAACCTCAAGGCTGCACGCAATTGGCTTTTCTGGTAGGATGGAGACATAGCAAATGGATGTTATTTAGCAAAATGTAGATAGGAGTTGCCAGATGCCGAAGGGTACCAAACCCACCGCCAAAACCGGGCTGCTGCGCCAACATGGTGGCGAGCCGCGCCTTTCCAAAGACTCCTCTCGCCCAACCAGCGTTCCCGAAATGCCGGATCAATTTGAGTCGACTACCGGGATGCAGCCAGCCTACCGCGACCCGGAAGACGATACGGCTGCCCGTGAGGACAACCGACCTGCATAGAGGGTAGTTCAAGATGGGCGTGATGTTTTCGCGCCCTCAACATTGTATTGCGCAACGTATTTACCCTCCTTACTCTTCGCATCCCGCGCTTCACACAACTAAAGGATCATATGCCCCATGAGCAAACAACAGATTTTCAATGTGCTGGTTGAGTTTTTTGAAGAAGATGGCTGGGATTTTCAGTGGGTTTCTGGTCTTTCGGTACTCAGCCTTGCGTACAGCGGAAGTAATGGGCGCTGGATGTGTTATGCACAGGCACGCGAAACGCAGCACCAATTCGTCTTCTATTCGGTGCTACCCGTAAATGCCTCCCAGGAACAGCACAGCCGCATTGCGGAATTCATCACCCGTGCGAACTACGGCATGATTATGGGAAACTTCGAGATGGATTATATGACAGGGGAAATCCGCTACAAAACCAGCATTGATATTGAAGGGGCGGAACTCTCCATGCCGCTGATTCGCCAGATCGTTTACTCGAATCTGGTTATAACCGATCACTACCTGCCCGGTGTGATGCGCGTACTCTACAGCGATGTTTCGCCAGCCGATGCGCTGGAAACACTGGAAGAATACGAGGATGAGCAACCCGCGCTGGATCTGGAAGATCTGGTGGATTTGGATGAACTGGACGACTTCGACGACGACGATGATGACTTCGACGACGACGATGACGACTTCGACGACGACGATGACGACTTCGACGACGACGATGATGACGATGATGACTTCGACGACGACGATGATCCGCACAGTCCTTTTGATGATGAACCACCAACAACCAATGGCGGGCATTCGCAATAATCTTTGAAATCTTTACAGGACTTCTATAGCCGATTTGTTGCCGGATGATGCCTCGCTGGGTACACTGGTATTCGTAACCAATTCTTGCCAAAAATTGAATCCTTGGGAGAGAATCGATGTCGAAACGCCTGCTGACCTTGCTTGTGCTGGGTTGTGCGCTCGTGCTTACAGTATCGGGAGTATTGGCGCAACCGTCGTTGGAAGAGACCTACGTCGCAGACAGTGGCTCCTACCAGTTCAGTTACCCCGCAGATTGGACATTGAACATCAACGAAGAAAATGGGCTGGTCAGTGTGAGTGGCGATCTCGAAGGTGACATCATCACCGTGATTTTCCTCGACCCGGATGGTTTCGCCAGCCTCACTGGTGATGCGGCGGATACAGAAGAAGCAGCAACGCTCATCACGTCGGATAGTTCATTGGCAGATATTTTTGTGGGTGATCCGCAGCTTACCACGTTGAGCGAGGAGCGAGACGCAGCCCTGGTTTCCGTCGATTTGAATGGCAGTGATGGTGTAGCCTTCATCGTTCCCATTGCAGATTCCTGGGGTGGGATGATTATCTTCGCGGACGAAAGCACAGATACAATCATCGACAATGCAGAATTTTTCTTTGCGATGGCGGATACGTTCAACGAAGTTGTAGAAGAAACCAGCAGCGGTAATGGTGGCCTTGGCGGTCTCCTGGGTGGTTCTAATAATGATGAAGAGGAAGAAGAAACCAGTGGTGGTCTCGGTGGCCTCCTGGGTGGCAGCAGTTCTTCCAATTCTTCCAATCAGACGACTGAAAGCGATACCGTGACTTCGCTGGATAATGTAGATGGTGATTACCGTGATGCCATTGCGGAATTGCAGGACGTTGGTTTGATCGGCAGCGGTGGGTCATTGGTTTTCCAGGAAAGCCGCGCATTCTTCGACAGCGAAGGGTACTTTTTCCAGCCGTTGGCAAGCCGCTCCCCACGCACGGATATTGTCATGTCCGCCACGTTGGATTTCTCCACCAGTGGTTCGGCAGATGCAGAAACCTGCACGTTGCTGGCACGCATTGAAGACAACGCCTCTAGCACAGTAACCACCTATTTGCAGGTCGGCTTTGATAGCGACGGCGGCGTGTATTATTACGATGCACGCGAAGGCGAAGATGGGGATTTCAACTACGTTGAAGCCAATCTCGATCTGGATGAATCGCATCATTTGTTATTCATTGCAGCCGATGACACTGTGACTGTTTTCGTGGATGGTCAACTGGTCTTTGATGCGCAACCTGTGCAAGAACGCAGCGGTTACTATGGCCTCGCACTGCGCGGGCGTGGTGCGGATGCACGCTGTGAAGGTACAAACATCTGGGTCTATGAAGCACCTGCCTATCAACCCGGTGTTTGCGAAGTCTATGCATCCGGTACGGTGAATTTACGTTCTGGCCCTGGCACGAACTTCGACCGCGCTGGTACGCTCAGTGCCGGACAATCCTTCGAGGTTGTGGGTCAGGCCGCTGGCAGTGATGGCTTCACCTGGTACGAGCTGGAAAATGATGCCTGGGTGCGTGAAGACATCATCACATTACAGGGCGATTGTGCCGATATTCCAGACTCGGAATAAGCGCTGAACAACCTTGTGGGGGCGTGCCTGTTGGCAATGCCCCTACTCCTTCGCTGGAAAGATTTTCTCCACCGCCAGCATGAACCCTGGCAGCACATCCCCACCATCCAGCGTATCCTTGACGGTAAGCACCTGTACCGCCTGACCCGGCCTATAAACATGTACCTCTTGTTCATCAGGATATACGATCCAGACGACTGTTCCGGCTGCGAGATAATTTCCCATCTTTAGCATCAGATTGCGTTCGCTGTCCGTAGGGGAAACTACTTCCACAGCTAATTGCGGCGGGTTGGGATTGTAGCCTGTGCGGGCTAGCTGTGGCTGTACTGCTGTGGATAAGTAGGCAACATCCGGGGCATAGCGTTCTTCGCCCACCTGGTAGCCTCCCTGTTCCCCGGTGACGTGGCCTTCTATGCCTGATTCGCGCAAGAACAGCTTGATAAAAAACGAAATTTCGGATGCAATCTCGGATGAATACGGATTACTCGGCACTTCGACAATCTCTCCCCCAATGAACTCAAAGAGCTTTTCCTCATTTTCTGGCTGTACCACAAAAGCATCGAAGGCTTCAGCCGTATAGCGTTTGGCAGGTGCAGTCATGGCTATTCTCCTCTGCAACGTCAAGTGAAAGTATAGCACAATACAGCTTCATCAAAATGTGAGCTTTTACTCGTTTTTAAGCTTTTGTTCACATATTCGTTAACCATTCAGCGCAAGCTAGCATGAGGTACTCATGTATACAGTGAGCGTCACATCATGAAAATTCACGCCCTACATACGGGAATGTTGCACATTCGTCGCGCACATTATCGCGGCATCGGAATAGATCGCTGGACACGGTTGGCAAGCTGGCAGCTTATGCCGGGATTCGCGCCACCCATCCCCATGTTGGCCTGGTTAATCGAGCATCCTGAAGGCTTGTTACTAGTAGATACAGGAGAAACGATCCGCGCCCAGCATGACCCGGCTTACTTCCCAGATTCGGTGAGACCCTTCTACAAGAATAGTTTCCGTTTCGATATGCAGCCATCCCAGGAAGCCAGCGCACAGATTCGCACACTAGGTTATGATCCGGCAGATGTGCGCACCATCATTCTGACGCACAGCCATATGGATCACAGCGATGGGTTGGCACAGTTCCCGCAGGCCGAGGTGTTGATCTCACAGCGCGAATGGCATGATGTACAAAATGGTTGGATGATGCATGGTGCGGTTTTCCCACGCTGGCCTGCTTCACAGAAAAAGACTGTAATTGACTACCTGCCGGAATCGATTGGCGCATTTGATGAAAGTTATCCTGTCACGAAAGATAGTTGCATCCGTATTGTGCCAACTCCAGGCCACACGATGGGACATCAATCGGTGATTGTTCAGGATGAAGGCATAAGCTACTTCCTTGCAGGCGACACGAGTTTTACAGAAGCTGGTTTATTCAGCAATCAAGTCGATGGAGTGACTCATAGCGCCCAGGCCAGCCACGCAACGCGCCACAAAATCCGGCAACTGGCGCAGGACATACCCCTGGTCTATTTGCCATCGCACGACCCCCAGAGCATCATACGGCTTGCACAGAAAGTTATCATTCCACAGGGCGAATCTATGCTATAGTGACGGCGGAAATCTGACCGTGAACAGAAAAGCGCCGCGATGAACCGACCGGAGCCGACGTACTGTCCCATCTGCGGAAATACCCTGACCCGCCGCGAAGAAGGTGGACGCAACCGCCCCGCCTGTGACAACTGCGGCTACATCCATTTTGTGAACCCGGTTCCCGGTGTGGGCATGTTGATTGAAATGGATGGCGGATTGGTCTTGATCCAGCGTGGTCACCCGCCACACCAGGGACGCTGGTCGCTGCCGAGTGGCTTCGTGGAAGCGGATGAATCTGCCGAAGAAGCAGCCATCCGAGAAGCGGAAGAAGAAACGGGACTCAAGACGGAAATCATCGAACTTGCCAACATCAACAGCTTCCCGGAAGGCCCTCCGGTGAGTGGTATCATGATCTTCTACCGCATGCGTCCCATCGGTGGGGAACTGTGTGCAGGGGATGATGCAACAGCGGCGAAGGTATTCCCTGCGGAAGAGATGCCCCTGCTGCCCTTTCGCACACACCGCGAGATGGTGGCGGAATGGCTGGAAAAATACGCAGAACAAGTCGGCGAAAAACCCGAACGTACCTCTCCACCTTTCCAGATTCGTCCCTTCAGTTCCAACGACACAGGCGAAGTCCTCTCCCTGCTGATGACCATCCCGGCAAACCGGACGCTGCCCAGGGAATCCATCCAGGCGGCAGCATTACGCATGACGGAATCGGATACGTTGCAGGTGTTCGTCGCGGAGACAAACCAATCACCGCCAACGATTATCGGCTTTGTTGCCCTGTCGATTGTGCGTAATCTCACCGGGGGCATTGGTCTCATCAGCGATATGGCAGTGCTGCCGACCTATCAGCGGCGTGGGGTGGGGGCAGCCTTGCTAGAAGCAACCATGCGTGCTGCTACCGAAGCGAATTTGCATGATCTATGGGTGGATCAAACGCGGGCGAATGACCAGGCGCGGGCATTCTACGCAGCACTCGGCTTTGAAGAACGCGACCTGCTGCAACTGAAATTGCGTTGATAACCTTTCTCTCCTGTACAATATCGCTGTTAATGGTGTCCAATGTCAATGCACATTCCCCTGTACATGTTATACAATGCATGTCAGAGTGCATCTAAAGATTCTTTTTTGGCGAAAGGTTCAAAGAAAATGATTATTGGCATCCCCGCTGAAATCAAACTCGATGAGAATCGCGTTTCTCTGCCACCAAATGGTGTCGCAGAATTGGTCAAGCATGGGCATACTGTGTATGTGCAGGCAGATGCAGGGAAGGGTAGCAGCTTCACCGATGACGATTACCGCCGGGCCGGGGCGCAGATTGCCCATTCCGCCGCAGAAACCTGGAATCGTGCTGATCTGGTCATCAAAGTGAAAGAACCCCAGGCCAGCGAATATGATTACCTGCGTGAAGATTTGATCCTCTTCACCTACTTGCATCTAGCTGCAGAGAAAAAGCTCACAGAAGCTATGCTCGAACGTGGTGTGACGGGCATTGCCTACGAAACAGTAGAAGATCTGCATGGTCGTTTGCCGTTGCTGGAACCGATGAGTGAAGTTGCAGGTCGTATGTCAGTGCAGGTTGTCGCGCACTTCCTGGAAAAACATGAAGGCGGGCGCGGTATGCTGCTCGGTGGCGTGCCGGGTGTGCAACCTGCCCATGTTGTCATCCTCGGCGGCGGCACCGTCGGCACACACGCAGCAAAAATGGCGCTGGGTATGGGGGCAACGGTCACACTTCTGGATGTGAACCTCGAACGCTTGCGCTACCTGGATGATGTCATGCATGGTCGTTTCAATACGCTCTACAGCAATGCTGCCAACATCCGCGATATTGTGACCCGCGCTGATGCCGTCATCGGCAGTGTACTGATTACGGGTGCGCGTGCGCCCATGCTGGTGACTCGTGAAATGCTCCCGACCATGCCGCGTGGCAGTGTGATTGTGGATGTCGCAGTTGACCAGGGTGGCTGCGTGGAAACCACACATCCGACCACACACAGTGACCCGACCTATGTTGTCGATGGGGTGGTGCATTATGGTGTGGCGAATATGCCAGGAGCCGTGCCGCGTACCAGCAGCCTCGCACTCTCAAATGCCACATTGCGCTATGCACTGCGCCTCGCGGATGACGGCATTGATGCGCTGCACGATGACCCCGGTTTCATGAAGGGCTTGAACACCCACGCAGGCCGCCTGACCTATGAAGGTGTAGCAGAAGCCTTCAATATGCCCTATACCGAACCAGAACGTGCATTGCAGCTTGGGAATGCGCTGCTTGCATAAAACAATCCCGCACAAGTAATGTACAGTGGCAAAAATGTGGAAGGTGCAGGTAACTCACCTTCCACCACATACAGCCTATACAGGATACAGAAATAGCCCCGTCATTTGTCCTGCGCCAGCAGCATGAGATTGCCCTGTTTCCATCCTAACTTCCGCCCTAATTTCCGCTCCATTTCATCATCTTCCAACTACGGCCTCGCCAAATCCGCGATGGGTTGCGATAATCGCCCGTCGTTCTCGAATTCATTTGTACAGTTTTCTCGCACAACGGACTCATGAAACCAACGTTTTTGCAAATCTCTGTCGTATTGCTGATTTCGCTGGGGCTGGCAGCCTGCGGTAGCGAAGCGCCTGTGGCTCGTGTGACCATCGCGCCCACGCAAATCGGGGCCGGTGCGCCCATCTACACCGCTACCCCCACACTCACACCAAGTAATACGCCAACCCCTACCAATACTGCCACGCCAACCAGCACGCCAACGGCAACGGATACGCCAAGCATTACGCCGACATTCACCAATACACCAACAGCAACGGATACGCCCACTAACACGCCGACGAATACCCCGCTGCCATCGCCAACAGTGGAATTATTCACGCCAACTCCGGTGGATCGCGGCGGCGCTCCGGCTGCGGTGGAGATTCCCCCTGCGGGTTTCAGTGCGGCAGAAGGCTGGGAATGTGGTGATTTCCCCTGCGCCGATGACATCGCAAGCTGGCAGGAACGAATCCGCGTGCCGGATGGTTTTGCGCTGGAATTTGTGGGGCGCTTTCCGGGGCAGGTGAATCAAATCACATACGGAACGGATGGACGCATCTATGCAACCGTGCTGGAAGATGGCACAACTTCCGGCGCGGTGTATGTGATGAATGCCGATGGCAGCACGGAACGCTACAGCGACACACTGCTTTCGCCCATTGGGTTAGCTTTCCAGCCGGGGACAGATGTACTCTACGTTACGGCTCGCACGTCTCTTGAAGAAGGCGGCGCACTGTGGTTGATTCGCACGGATGGCACGCAAGAAATGATCTTCGATGATTTGCCATGTTGTTTCCAGGAAATCGGCAGCCAGCCCAACGGTATTGTTTTTGGGCCTGATGGCTTGCTTTATATGGGCATTGGTGCAACCACCGATCATGCCGAGTCCCCCAATCCACAAATACAGGCATACGCAGATATTCGCCCGGATGAAGCCGCCGTGCTGCAAATCAACCCGCATACTGGCGACATCACGCCGTTTGCGCAGGGAATTCACAATCCCTATGATCTGGCATTTGACAGCCGGGGGACACTCTACGCCACCGATATTGGCCTGGTCACGGGGGAAGGGGATCGACTGCTACAGGTAGAGGAAGGGCAAAATTATGGTTGGCCTTATTATCGCCTGCGCGGTTGCGCATCCTGCCCTGCCACACGCGGCACACTGGACGTTGCGCCGGATTTGCTGACGTTCCCGCCGTATACCTTGCCGCACGGCCTGACGGTTTACCAGGGATCACAGTTCCCACAGAATATGCAGGATACGCTCTTTGTTGCACTGTGGAATGGAATCGAAGGCGGGCAGCGCATCGTGTGGATTGATCCGCAAAATGACGATTTGCAAGCAGAAGACTACACGCCGCAGCCGTTTGTCACCGGGTTAGTGCGTCCGACGGATGTACTTGTCGCGCCAGACGGTTCGTTGATTGTTGCGGATTTCATCTATGGGCAAGTGTGGCGGGTTCGCTACACAGGCACAAGCGCAGCGGATGAATCCACAACAAATGGTTTCGTCTTGCCCACGCAATCCCCCGGCGGATTTGCAACCAGCACCCCGCAAGGATAAATATTTGACCTTACGCACAGGCTCCTGAAAATGGGTAGGATACACACAGCAGTCGATGAGCGTCTCAGCATTTCAGCTTGTCAGCCTCAAAGTGCGTTTTTTAAGCACATCACGCCTGCAAAAACGTTTTTGCTGATGGCTGATCGCTGACAGCTTACGCTCGTCGAATTGGAAAAGGTTGACAGCAAGGGCTACTGCGTAACATCAGTAAATATCTATTTGAGGGCGAAGGACATTCGCCCGTTCATGTCTTTCCATTGCGTCCCGCTTAATGCAGGCTGCGGCGGTTGCTGAAGAAGAACTGATTGCCCTCGAATTGCAGGAACTGCCCCGCTGTGTTGGAGATTGCGCGTGGATTGGCTTGCCAGCGCACTTTGTAGCCAATGGGGTTCACATGGATGGTTCCCGTCTGGCGATCAATCTTGGTAACCAGTGCTTCGATGGGGTGTGCGGTAGGGGTGATATGCACAATAACTTTTTGTCCGAGGTGTAATTCGGGCGTATATTGACGAGCCATTGTGAAAAACTCCTAAAATGATTGCGGTTTTCATTAGTCTTTTTTAACAACACTTTTGAGATAGTCTATCACGAAGTCTCGTTGGCAAACATGAAGATGGCGTAAACAAAGGGCTATCGTTTGAATACCTCACTAGCGAAAGATTGACCTGAACTTATCATGCAATCTGGCGCAAAGTGGGTACAATCAATGTCTCATAGAAACCGGGAACAGGGGAATGCTGCGATGAACCGATGCTGGATGATCTTGCTCGTGCTGATAGCTTTCGGTCTGCCAATGCAGGCACAAGAACCTTCGTTTGATCCGCCACTGCTGGCGATCTTTCAGGGAGAAGTCTTCCGCACCATAGACGATACACTGGAACCATACCCTGCTTGCATGCCTGATGAGCGCTTGACGAATCAGGTGAGCATTGCGCCGGGTGGACAATATTTACTCCTCACGACCTTCCCACCGCTGATTGATGAGGCCATTATGGAACTGGGTACATTGGGGGATGTTGCCTTCGGTTTCAATTTCTGGCTGTGTGATCTAGCGACGGACACACTGGAACGTGTTTACGCAGTTCCCGGTGGTGATGAGGCTTTCACAGGGGAAATCCCGGAATTGCCAGTGGTTAATTCGCGCCCGGTTTGGTCTCCTGGTGGGCAATTATTGGCGTGGGCGAGCCTGGAGGTATCGTCCCAGGAGCAAGTGCTCGTGTTATTTGATGTCGAAGCTGGCACGCTGGAACGTTCTGCCCTGGATGTTCCGCTGCCCTTCGGTTTCTTTGCGCCGCCGGAATTGCGGTGGGGGGAAAACAGCATCTTCTTCACCGTCAGCACACTCAACGAAGAAACCTTCCTGGATGAAGAGTTCTTCTATGTGATTGATCCACAGCGCGGCGAAGTCGTCAGTGAGAATCTATTAATCGCGGCGGGCGAACAAGGGGACTTCATCCTCGAACGCTTGCCGATAATTGGGCAGGACGGGCTGGATTACCTGGCGTTGCGTTATTTCCAGGCCGGGTGGGTGCTGGCTAATCCGCGCAACGGTGAGCAAGAACCCATGCCAGAATTCCCAGAACTATACGCACCATCCGCCCCTCAGGGTCTTTCACTGCTGATGGATATTGACGAGAACTATAGCTATAACTGGCAAGTGTTAGGGCTAGCCGAATCGGTTGAATTGAATGGCTATCCCCGTGAACGCATCACCATTGCGCCAGATGGTCAGGCAGTTGCTTATGCCGATAGCGTGCTGCATGTGCTGTACGCTGATGGTAGCAGCGTCGAAATCGCCAACAGCGACAGCTTCGCAGATGACTTCAGCGCGATGATCCTGTGGGGTGCGACGCAATGGCGCGTAGCAGGCACTTCCCAGACCGTCCAGGCTCCGCTCCCGGTGTGTGATGGTGCGCAGCCCGCCCGCTTGCGCACAGACACACAGGGGCGAGTCATCAGCGACACGGTGCCGATGAACGTGCGCAACCAACCCACTACCAGCGGTGAGTTAGTCGGGCAGATTCCCGGCGGTGAAACATTCACCGTATTATCACAGGCCGTTTGCGCCGATGGCTACGCCTGGATACAGGTACGCTATGATGACCTTGAAGGCTGGGTTGCGGAAGCTGGCGCGGATTATTTCCTGGAACCTGTTCAACCATAGCGAAAATTTCATCCAGTATATTTTGTGTGCTGCTGCACGTTCCTACAAGAATCGTACTTGCAGAAATGCCGTGACAATTTTTGGTTCATGTGTAAAAAGTGTGATTTGTAGGGGCGCAGCGTGCTGCGCCGTTTACAGAAAATGTCAAGAATCACAGTTTCTGTAGATGAGCCAAATTTTTTGGCTGAGTCTGCAAGGTGCTGGCATTCTGCCTATACGCTGTACTGCAAGTGCTGCTAGGATAGCCTGCGTTTTCGTACAGCAGCAAGGGCTGCAATTCGGTGCAGAATACAATGGGAAAGGCCGCAGGGGAAAATGACCCACAAACAGGAACTCCTGGATAAATTTAACAACCGGACGGCAACTGTTGGCATTGTCGGGCTTGGGTATGTCGGATTACCACTGGCAGTGGAATTTGCCGAAGCAGGCTATACCGTCATCGGTGTGGATGTTGATCCAAGCAAAATAGAAAAACTCAACGCGGGGGATAGCTACATTGAGGATGTCCCTGGCGAACGCTTACGCCCCGTTGTCGAAGCCGGGAAATTACGCGGCAGCACCCGTTATGATCCTCTGCGGGAAGCGGACGCAATCAGCATTTGTGTGCCGACTCCGCTGCGGGGTGCGCATGAGCCAGACTTGCAATATGTTGAATCGGCAATTGCCTCTATTCGGGATATTGCGCACGCGGGCTTGCTGGTCATCCTGGAAAGCACCACCTACCCTGGTACAACAGAGGAAGTAATTCGCCCCCAGTTGGATGCTACCGGGCATACCATCGGCGAAGATATTTTTCTCTCTTTCTCCGGTGAACGCATTGACCCCGGCAACAAAAAGTATTACCTGCGCAATACACCCAAAGTCATCGGCGGAATCACGCCGCACTGCTCCGAATTGACGCAGGCACTCTACCGCGCAGCCGTGGATACGGTTGTCCCGGTTTCATCTCCCACGACAGCAGAGATGGTCAAGCTGTGGGAGAACACCTTCCGTTCCGTGAACATTGGTCTGGCGAACGAAATGGCCGTGATGTGCGATAAGCTCGGCCTGAATGTCTGGGAAGTGATCGAAGCTGCGAAAACCAAGCCCTTCGGCTTCATGCCTTTTTATCCAGGCCCCGGCGTAGGTGGGCATTGCATCCCGCTAGACCCACATTACCTGGGCTGGAAGATGCGCACCCTCAATTACACCGCTCGCTTCATCGAATTAGCAGGTGAAATTAACAGCAACATGCCACAGTATGTGGTGAACAAAGTCGCGCAGGCGCTCAACCAGCACACGAAACCCATTCGCGGATCACGGATTGTGCTGCTGGGTGTGGCCTATAAGCCAGATATTGACGATGTGCGCGAGAGTCCAGCGCTGCACATCCTGGAATTGTTGCAGCAGCAAGGCGCAGAAATTGCCTACGCTGATCCGCATGTGCCAAGCCTTCGCCTGGAAGATGGCTCTACACTGCAAGATTGCGGCTTCTCAGCAGAAATATTGCGCGAAGCGGATTGCGTGGTCATCACCACCAATCACAGCGATATGGATTGGCAAGCTGTCCTCGCACACAGCCCGTTGATTGTGGATACCCGCAATGCCCTCGGCGACCAGCGCAACAATCCGAAGGTGATCGGGCTGTAATCTTTTGTTCTCAGCTTGTAAGCGATGGTTTTCTGAACGGGTATCTCACACGAGATGCCCGTTTCACGTTTTGCAGAACCAGTTGTTCAACTGAGGGTATAATGGCTACACGTGAACAAAACGAACGTCGTTTTAAGAACTGGCTAGATTTACCAGATGGCGGAAGACGCTATTGGACAGATCGACGCGGGGCGGTCAGTGGATTCCAGCGAATGGTAAAAATCGTTGATGCAGATGAGACAACCTTGCAAGTGGTTCAAGAAATCTATAACGATGAAAGCGTTTTGATTGAAAGACACCAGAAGTACCCCGTAGATACAGGGCATAAAAAGTTAGTTGATGATGAGGAATAAGGTATGGTAATCACTCGACAAACGGTAAGGGATAACTTACTCGCGTACCTGAATCAGCAGATGACGCTGGCGGAGTTGGTTGATTGGGCTGAAAATACTTTCATTGATGATGTCCTTGAACCTGCCGAAGATGTAGAAATGCTCAATGACATTCTGGCTTACCTCGCAGCAGCCGATACGAGTCAGTTTCCGTTAACCTGGGAAATCTGCGCTGAGTTCTTAAGCCGACTAGGGGTGACGGTTCAAGTTGTCCCAACCTACCAAGCAAGTTGATCCTGAGTCAGATGGAGGGTATCGCCGATAAACCTGCGCGAGTTGTTCAACGAAATTGACCATCGCCCCACAAGCGAGAAATGGCAACTTGTTCGCCATTTGCTGCAATCGCTGGAACACGAACAATCACAATCCGAGCAAAAAAAGCGATTGGCAGCAGTCCCTACATGAAACGTATGGCAGCACCGCCGAGCATCCAATCGAATGAGGTTTTAGAAAACGGCCTGCCAGTTCTGTACCAGCAGGCCGCTTGCTCAATTAGCTGTTGCCATTCTGCGCAGGGCGTTTGAAGATATATTGTTCCCCATCAAAGGTGACGAGTTCAAAGCCTGCACGTCCCATCTTGATGAACATCTCGTGGACGGGCATATCTTTCCAGTCGCCCATCTTTTCGTTATTGCAACGATAATTGATGCCATATGAATGTGTAACCTGTACCAGCATGTATTCCCACTTCTGCATGGATCGACTCCCCAATCTGTGCAATGTAAGTCGTGTTCTCCCAAAGTCGTTTCCTATTGTAATGGAAATTCAGGCTTACGGGGTAGAATTACCCAGTTCTTTACGGTTTGGCTCATCTACAGAAAATGTAATTCTTGAGGTTTTCCGCAAACGGCGCAGCACGCTGCGCCCCTACGAATCACACTTTTTACACATGAGCCTACAGTTCAGGGATGATCTGGCTGGAATGCAGCTTTGATCTAACGCAAAGGCTCACAACACCTATAATGAAAGCCGTACAGCACAACTTAATCAAGGAGGAAGAAATCTATGAAGCATTCAATTATCGGGGTGATGTTGCTAGT
>CAYVVZ010000028.1:0-56957 GCA_964455365.1 uncultured Anaerolineaceae bacterium
CGCAAAACCCTGTGTCGCATTCCAGCAACCTAACCCTATGTCGCATGACACAGGTATTGTCCCTACTGGTGGAAACCTAACCTAAAAACCATGCGTTTGCGTTGGTTTCAATACCGGACAAGCCTTTTAATCCTCGGCGACCCTTCTAAACCGTTCATAAATTCTGATGTAATTGACCTGGTTACACCTCGTAATCTATTGCAATATTTATACGTTCCGGCTAGGATAGAACAACACTGAAACAATGCAGAGGAGATGGTGGGGCATGGATTCGTCGTGGATCAAGCGTGAGGCGGCCTTGCTGCAATCGCTCGCTCAGAAGCATGATGTTCCGCTGGAAGCCGTCCAATCATTAGCCCTCGAACTGGCACGTACTCGTGGGCGTGCTGTTCGCTTCGATATTGCTGCACTCGGTGGAGAAGGCCGTTGGAAATATGGCGAAGTTGCCAGCGTCGGCAACGGATTCAACGAAGACCTGAACCACTTGGTAACAGCGCTTTGTATGGCCATTGCGGATGCTTTACAAGACCGTGAAGATACGCTCCTCTTTGATCGCACCGAAGCGCCTGCTCCTTCCGTGAAACCAGCCAATCAACCCTACCGCTGGTGGCCTGCTGCTTTCGGCGACCCCACCGTGGAAGGTCAGATTTCCGGTATGCGCTACGCCTATTTCCCTGAGCAAGATCGAATTGTGCTGCAACACAATCTACGCACCCGCTTCTTCGATACAGCGGGATACCGGGTTGATGCCCTGATGCAGACGGATATTCAAGGATTTACGGGGATTCTGGTGCAGACGAACAAAGGCCCCCTGATGTTGCATACGCTGCCAGAAGTGCCAGGTTGAACGCATCACGGAATGGCAAGCGTCAGGGCTTCTTCTGAAGTGCGCAACAGTCGTGAACTTTTCTTGCGCCAACGGAGTGTATCCGCGGCTTCGATCAGCGGAGTTGGGTCTCCTGCCAACGCCAGCAACCCCGCCTGGTTTGCGTCCAGCCGATCCACTGGCTCCCCCTCAACATAGATCGCCTCAATGGTCAGGGAGATGCTGCCCAGGGTACGCCGAGAAGTTGCCTTTTTGCCATCTTGCAGAAGTTGGGTGAAGCAATCCCTAATTTGCAGCGGTGCAAGAGCGCTGCCCCCGGTGAAGAGCAGCGCCCCTTTTTGTTCAATCAGGTCGATGGTGAATTCAACGCTCATCGTACCAGCAAAATCTTCGGCATATTCTGTACGCTATCCGCCCATTGGTGATAGTGACCGTTGATGTAGCACCAGCCCTCATCTTCGAGGACTCTCAGCAGCGCAGCGGGATCTCCGGCAAGTTCAATGCCAACGTTCATTCCCGCCGAAACGCGGTTGAGTACATTATGGAATGCGACCAGGCTCCTGGCTTCCAGGCGAACCTGTGTTAGCAAATGCCCGCTGTGGCGATCCGGTACTTGCTGCGGCTGGAACCATTCTAGACGGCGAAAGGTATCCCCAACACGGACGGCGCTGTGTGCGACGCACAAGGCGTATAATCCAGTGGCGGTGCGCTGGATCAAACGGAGTTCTAGCTGCGGGGGTTTCCCAAAATCTAAGTCCCAATCAGGTTCAAGAAATGTCGTTTGATGTTGCATAAATGCCCCAATGAGTTCATCAATGTCGCGGGTATTATACCCATTTTTGTGCAGATTGCTCCTTTTTGCACAAGTACAAATCAACATCTAACCATTGGGATTTGCAGGAACAGGTTGGGGTAGTGGCAGCGTGATGGTAACGCGAGTTCCTTTCCCTTCCTCGCTCTCGACGAAGATGCTGCCCTTGTGTAGTTCGATGGCGCGGCGAGCAATGGGCAGCCCCAGGCCAAAACCCGGTGTCTGGTGGGCTTCGTCGTGTCGCCAGAAGCTCTCGAAGATATGCTGCATTGCCCATTCCGGGATGCCCATTCCCGAATCCTTGACTTTCACAACAACGTTCTGCCCTTCTTCTACGACACGTACTATTATCCGCCCGTCCGCTGCTGTGAAACGCAGGGCGTTGTCCAGAATTTGACGAAAGGCATCAATCAAATAATCGGATGCACCCTGGATGGTTGCAAGGCCGGGGTGTGCATCATCAATGAAAAGGATCTCCGCTTGATTGGGTTTCCTGGCGAGTTGGAGTTGGTGGCACAACATACTCACAAGCGAAGGAACATCAATCTGGGTGTCACACTGGATGGAATGGCTTTCCAGTTCGACTATCCGCGTCAGCATCTGCACCAGGCGAATGATACGCTCGACTTGCAGCATGATGTTATTGGCGTAGTGCTGGCGTTTCTCTAGCTGTTCGGTGCGCGACATCAGGTAAAGCTGCGTGTTGATCAGCGTCAGGGGCGAACGAAATTCGTGGGATGCATCGCGGATGAAGCCTGCAATGATGTTGACGCGCATTTTTTCCAGGGCGGCTTCCAACGCTTGATCCTGATCCTTTTTGCGTTCGGTAATATCCAGGAATGTCCCCGCTAATTTCAGCGGCTGATCATTTTCATCGAAGCTAATTTTTCCATCTGATAGAACCCAGCGGGTCTCTCCATCCGGTCGCACGATGCGTTTTTCGATGTGATAGGGTTTCCGCTGCTCCTGTGAGGCTTCGATGGCTTTCTGAGCGCGGGCGCGGTCTTCGGGGTGAATCAACGAAAAGCCCAATTCGAGGGACGGTTGTGTTGTTTCCGGGTCAACCCCACAGATGCGACAAAACTCATCTGACCAGATATTTTCCCCGGTTTGCATATTCCATTCCCAGTACCCCACATGGGCGATTGACTGTGTGTGCCGCAGGCGAATTTCACTTTCGCGCAGTTCTTCTTCGGCTCGCCTGCGTTCGGTGATGTCGCGGGTGATGGTCATCACATACTGCGCCGTATCACCACTGCCGAAGATGGGGGAAAGTTGTGCTTCAAAAAAATGGGGGTCTCCCGCTACCGTGAAATCAAATTCAATGGTGCGTTCTTTGCCAGATTCAAAAACTGCCGCAATGCTTTCATCCCAGAATTGTACCTGTTCTGCGGGCATACCCATTTCGCGGTTGGTCTTGCCAATCAGTTCTTCAGGTGGGATCCCGGTAATCACTTCTACATAGGGGTTGACGTATACGTGGCGGAAGTCGCGGTCAAATAACACAATAATATCCCTGGCATGATCCAGCAATTCTTTGTAGGAAATATCAATAGATGGGCGCGGGGAAAAATGAGTGGGAGCATGATCCAGCCAGTGGGTGAGCAGGTCTTCCAGCGTGCAGCCTGCTGCACGCGCACGCTGTTCCAGTCGTTGCTGAAGCTGCGGAGATATGCCGTTGACCATGGTGCGTCCAGTTCAAAGTACGTTATGACGTGTCATTTATCACCCAGTATAGCGCGGAATGTCACTGATCTCCGTTAAGTTTCAGGGTTTGTGTCGGTGTCTGGGTAATCGCTTCAAAATAATCTTCACCATGAAGCCACAAAGGACACGAAGAAATCCGTAGGCGCATGACAGACGATTGCCCTGGTGTACATGTCCCGTCACTGGACAGGCTGGCGCTGTGTTAGTAGCATAGCCCTGCTGGGTTCACAGACAAAGTACACGGGCGACGATGAGCGAACTGCGGGGACAATCGGTTCTGGTAACAGGGGGGGCGGGCTTCATTGGTTCGCATCTGCTCGAAGCATTGGTGCAGGTGGGGGCGCATGTCACGGTGCAGGATACCCGTGCAACGCCGGATCACCCCAACCTCGCAAGCGTGCCGGGCGCTGTTCGCCTGATTGCCGAAGACACCCAATCCGCTATCGCAAGTGGCTCGCTGGATTTGCAATCATTTACGCTGGTTTTTCACCTCAGCGGCAATGCCTACGTCCCCGCCAGTGTAGAGCAGCCCGCCGTGGATTTTCAGAAGAACCTCCAAACCACGTTTGATTTGCTGGAAGCTCTGCGCCAGCAATCGCAAAAACCGCGCCTGATCTTCGCATCATCGGCGGCGGTCTACGGCAACCCAACTCACTTGCCCATTCACGAAGAAGATTGTACCAACCCCATTTCGCCCTATGGAGTGAGCAAATTAGCCGCTGAACGCTATGTGGAAGTTTATGCGCGGCTGTACGGAATCCCGGCGGCAACGGTGCGCATGTTCTCTGTATATGGGTCACGCCAGCGAAAACTGGTTGTGTATGACCTGCTGCATAAGTTGCGCAGCAATCCGTCCCGGCTTGAAGTCTACGGCGATGGTACGCAGGAACGCGATTTCTGCTCGGTGACAGATGCAGTACAGGCTATGCTGACGGTAGCAAAATATGCTCCCGCACAGGGTGAAATCTACAATGTTGCCTCCGGTGAAGCACACAGCATCAATGAACTGGTTGCGCTCTGGTGCGAGATTTTAGGTGTGTCCCCGCAGATTGTGTATTCGGGGGATGTGCGTGCGGGGGTTCCGCAGCGTTGGAGCGTCTCCATTGAACGGCTGCGTTCCCTGGGCTTCACGCCGCAAATTTCCTTAGAAGCCGGGTTACGCACCGTGAAAGAATGGTACGATGCCACCCACTAAACCGCTGCGGATCGCCTTCCAGAATATTTGCCAGCGTGGATGGATCGCCGGCTGCCACTACCTGAAGAATCTCTTTCTGGCGCTGGATTTATTGGACGCACCCATTGAACGCTATCTGATTATCAGCGGGGATGACAGCGACGATTCATATGAGATGCTGCGCCCCTATCTGGCAGGGGTCTTGCGCTATCCACCGCAGCGCCCCTTCAGCGAACGCGCCCGCTATGCCTTGCAGACCCGCGCCAATTTGCCCCTGGGCAGTGTGAACCCGATGGAGTATTTGCTGCGCGATGCCGGGATTGATGCGGTTTTCGCTGCGAAATCTTATGGTGCGGATTTCAGCCTGCCGTTGATGGTCTGGATCGCGGATTTCCAGCATTTGCATTTACCGCAGTTCTTCAGCGAAGAAGAGAGCCAGCGCCGCAGCAAACAGTTCGCAACCTGGAGCCAGCAGGCGGATCGCGTCGTCCTCAGCAGCCAGAATGCCCTGGAAGATTTGCGCAGTTTTGCGCCACAGCAAGCCGAGAAAGCGCGGGTGATGCACTTCGTCGCCCAGGTTCCAGAAACCACCGAAGACCCGGCACAGGTCGCAGCAACCTATCATCTACCGGAGCGCTTCATCTATTTGCCGAACCAGTTCTGGGCGCACAAAAATCATGCGCTGGTGGTAGCAGCCTTGGCGCTGCTAAAAGAGTCACACCCGGAGATTGTCGTTGTATGCAGCGGAAACACCATCGACACACGGCAACCGATGCACTTCAACCATCTGCTGACCCGTGTTGCGGAAGCGGGGGTGCATGCACAATTCCGCGCCCTGGGGATGATCCCCTTCCCGCACATTCTGCCGCTGATGCGCCAGTCGGTTGCCGTGCTGAATCCGTCCCTGTTTGAAGGATGGAGTACCACCGTCGAGGAAGTGAAATCCCTGGGCAAAGCTATTTTGCTTTCGGATATTCCGGTACACCGCGAGCAAAACCCACCTGCCGCTACCTACTTCGATCCGCACAATCCGCAAGCGTTGGCGGATGCACTGGTGAAAGCCTACGCCGCCCACCAACCAGGACCGGATGCAGCGCTGGAAGCACAAGCACGCGAGCAGTTCACCGAACGCGCAAAGTTCTTCGGGCAGCAGTTCCTGACCATCGCCCAGGAAATCACCCGCCCCTGAACAGTACCAAACTCCTTGTATTGAAATCGTTGGAAGATATTGCAAAATTTTAACGTGACCTGTATGCTTCGTTTGTGTCAGTTGATGTCAGATTCGCTATACTAAGTACATGCCGGATTACGGTATATTTTGATGCCAGGGATGGTTCTCCCGAATGTCGATGTGTTGGACACACCATTTCATCACACAATTTGAGCCATTTCATTTATCAAACAAGTAGGCTGTTTCTGATTAAACGACAACTGTCTCGAATACGTTAAATACAACAGGGTATCCAACTATGGCTTCTTTGCCGCGTATCGTCACTGTAGACCCCAACAACAACATCCCCCAACAAATTCGCGCCGCCTTTGACCTGATGGATCGGCTCGTTGTGCAGATTGATGTTCCTGGTGCAGAAGAAGCGCTGGATGAAGTCAAGCGGGGTGGATGTGATGCGGTGATTGCTGCCTGGGATCTGGGCAAGCAAAAAGGGTGGGAACTCGCCAGCCGCATTCGCCAGGTAGACGAAGATGTTTCGATCATGCTCCTGGGCGAAGATAATGATACGGAGATGGACGACGAAATGTTGGCGCAGTCGCCCTTTGTTTATTTGCGCCGCCCCTTCGATATTCCGCAATTAATCCGCGTGCTGAAAGCTGCCCTGGATGGTGGCGACATCTTCGATGCGGTTCTTCCCCCGGCAACGACAGTGCGCAGCATTTCGGATATGGGAGCGCCGCCGCGCATCAATGTGGAACGCGCAACGTCCGTGCTTTCGGATTTGCAGAACGATTTGCAGGCACTGGCAATTCTGCTGGCAGACCGTGAAGGACACATCGCCGTCGAACTCGGTACGCTGATGGACATCAACCGCGAAGAGCTGACGCACACGGTACTTTCCGCCGTGCTGACGACGCTGGACTTACGCGACATCATCGGCGGCAATGCGGCTGCATTACAATTCTTCGATGGCGATCAATACGATGTCTTCCTACTTTCGGTAGGGCTGCATCACTTCCTGTGTATCGTCTATGAAGGCACTCGCGGTTCGCGTGAATTGGGTGCGGTCAACCGCTACGGGCGCAGGGTGGCAGAAGATTTGATCGGCATTCTGGGTGCGGAAGCCTGGTTGATCCAACGTGTGAAGCGCGAAGAACCGGAAGTCGTGCGCAAATCGCAATCGCGTATCGCACAACCAGCACCCGAAGAAGAACTTCCGCAGCTTGAACCGGCTCGCCTGAGTACCAGCGAACTACAAGCCGTAGAAGAACCAGAAGAACGGTTGCAGCTAGAAGCCATTGCTGACGAAGCCTTCGACCCGGATGCCTTGTTCTCGGATGACTTTGATGACGATGCTGCGGATGATCTGTTCAGCATGGATAAGTTGGAAGAACTCGCCAAGTTCGATGGCCCCAAGGGGACGATTGATGGCGAACAGGCGGAACAACTCGGCTTGCTGAAGTAAAGATAACCATCAGGTCTGGTGTTTTTTGGCGCGGGCTGAAATTGACGTTTGGGAATTTAATCGCCCAACGCGGTGTCCGTAATTAGCAGGGGCACGAACGATCATGCCCCTGCAATAGTTGATGCGGCAGTATCCACCACAAATCTACACGCCGCCTTCCTCAGCTTTTGCTCACAACCCATTCTTGCTGATTTCACTCCGCGCAGGCATCATCAAACCTGCAACCACAAACGGACTCCCTGCGTATGGGGAGCATAGAACCGCATCACAAAGCGAACCAGATTGGATACTAAACAACATGGCAGAACATGCAGAATACGTCATTGATGTGCGTGACGTAACCAAAGAACTCAAACTGGGGCAGCATACCGTCCATGCATTGCGCGGTGTGGATTTCCAGATTGCACGCGGCGAAATGGCGGGTATTGTGGGGCCTTCCGGCAGCGGTAAGAGTACCCTGCTGGGTATCATCGGTGGATTGGATACCCCTACAGCCGGACAGGTTTTCATTGATGGGGTGGATATTTCCCGCATGGGCGAAGACAAACTCACCGAAATCCGCAACGAAAAAATCGGCTTTATCTTCCAATTCTTCAATTTGATCCCGACCCTGACGGCGCTGGAAAATGTCGCCCTGCCGATTCAATTCGCACGGAAGCCCAAATTCAACCCGAACCGCCGCGCCAAAGAACTGCTGGAGTTGCTCGGCCTGGGGGATCGCACACACCACCGCCCGAATCAGCTATCCGGCGGGCAGCAGCAGCGTGTGGCGATTGCTCGTGCGCTCGCCAATGAGCCGCCTTTGCTGCTGGCAGATGAACCCACAGGCAACCTGGATTCGGAATCCAGCGGGAATGTATTAGCCGCGCTGGAAGACATCCGCCGCGAAACCCATACGACTGTTGTGCTGGTGACGCACGATCCCAAGTTGGCAGCACGCACCGAGCGCGTCCTCACGCTGAAAGATGGCCTCATCACGCAGGATGTCCCGCAAGAGGAATTCGCGGTGATTGAATAATCGGGGAATATTCCATAGGTGCCTAGCGGCGCAATGCATTGTGTCCAACCGTAGGGGTTCGATCATGTCGAACCCGCTTTTAGGCCAGCGGGCGCGTCGTGGACAGATAGCCATCAGGTTTAGGATTTTTGTTGTTCATTTTTGGCATTTTCGGGCAAATGTACCTCACCCCTAAATAGGCTTGTCCGGTATTGAGAACCGAGGTTGCGAGTGGAAGCGCAATACCTTTGTTTGGGTTTGCGGCGGACACAGCGATGCTGTGTCCCTACATTTGATGGCATTTTGGGTAGGGACACGGCAGTGCCGTGTCCGAGAATGATCTATATCAGTACGATTTCCGCCCGAAAACAATACCGGACAAGCCTTAAATCCCATCTCCAAGTGGAGAGGGGACTTTCCCGGCCTGTCCTGACAGGTTTTGTCCCCCTCTCCGTCCGGCGAGGGGGTCGGGGGGTGAGGTAAAAAATGCGAGAGTACCGCCATACCCACGACAATTAAGACTAAACCTGATGCGTATCCGCCGTGGACACGCCCCTACGAAGTTATCGGATAGAGACTTACTCAAAAATCCAGGGATCAGTGTTGCGTTCCCAGGAGATCAATTCGTCTTCGCTGAAGAAGTTGGCAATTTCGCGTTCGCCGCTTTCTACACCGTCCGAGCCATGCACTAGGTTGCGACCCACTTCCAGGGCGAAATCCCCGCGAATGGTACCTGCCGGGCTTTCAAACGGCTTGGTCTTGCCGATGGTGGTACGGCTGGCTTCGATGGCATTGGTACCTTCCAGCGCCATGACGACTACCGGAGCGCTGGTGATGTAGCTCACGAGGCCAGGGAAGAAGGGTTTTCCGACGTGTTCTTCATAGTGCTTGGTTGCCAGTTCTTCCGTCACCTGCACGAACTTCATGCCGATGATGCGCAGGCCGCGCTGCTCGAAGCGTTTGATGATCTCCCCGGTCAGACCGCGCTGTACGGCATCCGGCTTGACGATGATGAGGGTGCGTTCAACTGCCATCGCTTGTTGTCCTTTCAACATAATCAGTAAGCCCTGCCAGAAATCCAGCAGGGTCATTTTTGCCGCGCCGTATGATACGGGAAATTCGGAAGCCTGTGTACGCCAAACTCGTTTTTCCGGCAAAGATGTTAATGCGAATTTAACAGCGCTGTCGTTTGCGCCCTGCTGGTTGAAAGCGGGCAAAATGCTTTTTCACCACAAAGGCATTCAGGACATAAAGAAACCCCCATCCCCTATACCAATTCCCCAGGGTGATCGCCTCAGATTTACTTTGAATTTGCCACACAAGAAAACGCTCAAAACGACGAACTCAAGCGGGGATCAATACACCAGATCAAATCTTCATTGTTGCGGGCGGATCATGATCCGCCCCTACAAAAACCACGTAGCTATGAAGTTCTTTGTGTTCTTTGCGTCTTTGTGGTTCAAATCGTTTTGAGGCGATTACCCTGACTAATTCCCATCAATTCCATGATTTTCCTCAGATTTGCGCTAGAATTTGTACTAATTTTACAGACAGATGCAGATTTTTTTGTATACTGGTAGTTGTATTTCGCATTATTACGAAGGTAATGACATGGAGGCAATTCACGAACGGTTCGACAGTACGGTGTTAGAACGCTGGAATGTCACAGAATCTGGACGCGGTGCAGTTGTACGGCGCAATGGCGAACTGCATTTGACGCTGGAACGCAGCGACAACGCACAATACAGCAATGCGCAGATCAGCGATTACGACATCGAGAAGCGGAACTTCAGCATGCGGCCTCCGCTGCGACTGACCGTTCGCGCCTATAGTACGGTTCCTGCCAACCAATTGCAGGGGACGGCAGGCTTCGGTTTCTGGAATCATCCGTTCATGCCCGGTCAGCGTGGGCTGCGGCTTCCGCAAGCGTTGTGGTTTTTCTTCTCCTCGGAACAGAGCGATATGGCGCTGGCGCACGATACTCCTGGCTGTGGTTGGAAGGCTGCAACCTTCAATGCGCGGCGCTGGCAGTTCCTCAGCTTGTTACCCACTGCGCCAATTGCAATTCCCCTGATGCATATCCGCCCGCTGTATGATGCGCTGTGGCCTATCGGACAGCGTGCGCTTGGCATCAGTGAAAGCCGTTTGCCGCTGGATTTGCTGGATAGTATCCATACCTATACGCTGGAATGGCTGCCGGAGAAGGCGATCTTCAAAGTGGATGATGTGCCGTTTCTGGTAGCAGAAGAAGGGCTTCCCGTTGATCCGTTAGGGTTCATTGTTTGGCTGGATAACCAATATGCGATTGTGACTCCACAGGGGCAATTCCGCTTCGGCTTTGTAGGTATTCCCCAGGTACAGGCACTGGTCATCAGCGAAATCCAAATCGAAAAGCTGTGAGGCAGAAGTTAAGAATCAAAAAAGGCCACTCAGCCCACACACTGAGTGGCATAGGGTGTAAGAAATGCTTATGCTGCTTCGGCCTCTAGGGGGTGAGGTGTACCGACGTAACCGCCAGCACCGCCAGCAAAAGCACCAATTACCATCATCATGAAGAATACACCAGCGGCGGCAGCAACAGCATCTGCCAGGTCAGCGCTAATCTCTTCGACTCGCTCTTCTGCCTGTGCAAGGGCTGTACGCGCATCATTTTCCCACTGCTGTAACTGGGTTTCGATTTCGGATTCCGTCAGGTCAGTTTCATTGGCGACGAGGCTAATGATGTCCTGACGCGCCTCCATTGCCGCTTCGCTGTCCGCTGGTTCACGTATCAACACGGCGAAGTCATTTGCGGCCTGGCGTGCTTGCGCATCGCTCAGATTATCGGCAATCGGTTCGACTTCCTCATTCACAAATGCTTCTGCCTGGGTTTGCAGGTTCAGTGCGTCCGATACTTCCGGCGCAACATCTGCGGTTACATCAGCAACCGTGGAACCAACCAGGTTCAGCCCATCAGCAAGAGCCGTACCCAGACCAGACAGAATAGAACTGGTTGTGCTGAAGAAGAAAAATAGTGCGATCACAGTCGCCAATGCCCAGGTGAGCAGACCGTGTAACGTACCGACTTCTTCATCTGCTGAACCCTGCAAGTAACCAGCCGTCCAACCACCAACGAAGATGCTGATGAGCGTGCTGGCAGCAATCCAGATGACGGTTGCTGTGTCAAAAACAGGGCCGATGCCTTCCGGTTCAGCCGGGGTAAGGGTAGCGAAACCAATCGCAATTCCCAGGACATTCAGGACAATTTGCAGAACAACCGCGATCAATACACCGGCGAGGACAGAACCCCACGAAATACGGCGCAGGCGGTTGGGATAGGTGCGGTCTACGTATACATCCCGGTCAATCATGACATCAGGATTGTCTATAGCAGGATTAGCCATAATATCTCCTCTCTTATTTTCTGTAGTTGCGAATGAACTCTCCTGGGAAGTTATAACTGATGAACCGCAGTAGCCCTTGCTGTCAATCTTTTCCGCTTCAACGAGCGTAAGCTGTCAGCGATCAGCCATCAGCAAAACCGTTTTTGCAGTCGTGATGTCCTCAAAAAACGCACTCTGAGGCTGATAAGCTGAAATGCTGAGACGCTCATCGACTGCTCTGTGTATCCTTCCCGTTTTCAGGAGCCTGTGCGTAAGGTCAAGTTATAATTTCCAGTAGGGTTCTTGCTTGTAGTGTGCGTAGGTGCGGCGATTCCATTCCAGGTTCGTCGTATCAGGCCAGTTATCCTGGTCGAAGCCTTCTGCACTTTCCAACAGTTCTTTGGAAACATTGAGTACAAAATGCTCTTTGTCTGTGTTGATCTGCAAGAGTGCCCAGGGAATGGCAAATAATTTGTCGCCAAGTCCCATGAAGCCGCCGAAGGACAGCACAGCGTACCCGACATGGCCTGAAGTAATATCAATCATGATTTCAGTGATGGTACCGATGTTCTCTCCACTGCGGTTGACAACATCCGTACCCTGCAAAGAGGATGCTGAAAGTAAATTAATCATGTTATCTCCTTATACGACACGACGACCGAACAGCAGTGCGACGACGAACAGCACCAGGAAGATGAAGAACAAAACCTGGGCAATACCGGCAGCCGTACCAGCAATACCGCCGAAACCAAACAGAGCAGCCAGAATCGCAATTACCAGAAAACCAATCGCTAAGTTGAGCATGTCTTTTCTCCTCACTTATTTGCTCTTTCGACGCTTCAACGGTAGTTTTTGCGTGTAAAGTGCCTGTGAACTCACTGTCGTGTGACTGTAAGAAAGTTGAAATGTTTGCTTATTCACGGCTTATATCGGGTTTTTTTTTGGAATTGCAACATGCCATTGAATGTGCCAGCGCAAAACATTTATGGGACGCAGGCAAGCCTGCCGCTATAATGCGAATAAGTGGAACGAAACGAAGGGAAAGGGTAATGCAAGAAAAAACAACCTTGCGCGTGGGTTTGATTGGCGAAGCCATCACCACCGTGACAAGCCAACAATCCGCGGTTGCGATGGGCAGCGGTTCTTTGCAGGTATTTGCAACTCCCGCACTCATGGCTCAGATGGAAGCTGCATCGGTAGCGGCTGTAGACCCCTACCTGCGCAAAGGGTATACCAGCGTCGGCATTGAAGTCCACGTCCGGCACGTTGCCGCGACACCATTGGGCGAATATGTGACAGCGATGGCAGAAGTTACACGCATTGATGGCAAGCGCGTCGAACTTCAGGTGCGTGCCTGGGATGAACATGAATTGATTGGCGAAGGTACGATCATTCGCTATGTGATTGATGCAGAGGAATTTTTGTCCCGGCTGGATCGCACGGAGTTACCCGGCGCATGAGCAACCCAACATCGTCGCAGCCTTTGCCCTCTTCGGATGAATCGGCTGAAATTGAACCGATTGCGCCAGAAGATGCGCGTGCCGCCCTGGAAACCGCCATTGTAGAGCGCCTGGGGGAGAATTGGCGTTCGCAGTGGATTTTGATTCATGATGGCGATTACCTGATGCGACTGCACCAGGGAGTGATTAACCTGGATTTTGCGGCGGATTTGCTGGGGAATGTGACGATTGAAGAACGCCCCGCCAACCCTGTACAACTCAGCGGTAGATTGGTCGCGTGGCTGGTGCTGGGGGCGTTCCTGTTCGTCGCACTGGCAATCGCCAGCCTTGCAGGGGTGATCTAGGCTGCGGTGCTGACCGCAGCTTGCATCCTCAATTCTGTACGAAGACCAGCGGGTTACCGTCCGGGTCATAGACCGCACCCGTGATGATGCCCTGCCGTTCGGCGGCTTCATCCAACAGGCTGCCCCCATTCGCCAGCGCAAGCTCAATGGTCTTCTCCACATTTTCCACAATGAAGTGAAATTGGTGGCGTGCTTGCTCCGCATCAATCTGAGCGAGGACGTTGGGAACCAGGGCGAACTCAATGCCGCCAATGCTCCCTGTGAAGGTCTTCACGCCGGGGACGGGTTCGGCCTGCGTGAAATCGGCCTGAAAAACAGCGCTGTAGAAAACGACCATCTCATCCAGGTCTTCTACAGCCAGACTAATTTTGTCGAAGTGAATTGTCATGCGGCTCTCCTCGTGGCTCACAGGGTTGTTTCCACGAGTATACAGAATATTTGTTCTAATTGCAAATCGGCGTGGTGCTGGTGTTCAGCCCGTCTGCGGATCAGCCAATGGTTTGCAGAATGTTAAATGCCAGCCCAATCACCAGCGCCAGCACAGCACAAGCCATGGCATAAACAAAAAGCTGCCGCCCCTCGCGCATATTCTCTGTCATCATCTGCGATAGCCGATTGATCTGCTCTGGTTCCAGGGGCGGGGTATACCCGCGTGATGCCTGTCGTGGATCGGTGACGCTGCTGCTGAGGTGTGACCCCCCAACGAAGAAACATCCAAGCGCCATCAGCAGCATCCCATTGCCGAAATCTCCATTGCTGAAGGTGCTGACCTGGGAAATGCTCCAGATGACAAACAGGCTCATGCCGATGTTGACCATCAGCACAATGCTCAAAAAGCGTACCCATCGCGTCCGGCGCTGCATTTGTATTTCGGTCAATTTGCGGCGGGGTCTCATCGTAGTTAGTCTCCAATAGCTCGCGGTGCTGATGTTATCTTCCGGGCTTTCTGCCGAAACTGAACGCAGACAACCCGGTATTCTCTGCGCTTCGTCGCGGGTAATCGTCTCATTCAGGAGCTTTATTTTGCAAGAGGCTGCGCTGTGGGAAAACAAATTGGGTAACCGGGGCGCTCTGCTGCAACTGGCGGGTATTGGCGCGTTCAAAATCCGCATGCAAATCCCGGACGTGCTGCACTTGCAGTGATGACGGTTGTAGCATGAACACCACCAGCGTCAAGGAATTCTCGCCAGCAACCATCAGCATCCAGTGACCATTCCCCAATGATTTCTGCGCCAGCCCGGTGCGCCATTGGGTCATACGCCAGTACATCTGTAAAATGCGATATAGCTGCTGCGCGATATTTTGTGGAATTTTGCCTTCGCTGCGCAGGGGACGTTTTTCGCCGCGCCGGAAGACAACGTAAAACAGCGGACGCGCTTCGAAGCGTTCTTTTAAGAAACCTGTCATACCGGGAGAGGCGGCAGCTTCCCATGCACTGCTGTTGGCATTGCGTTCCAGCAATTGCTCGACAATCATGCGCTTCTCGGTATAGTGGCGGTGGAGCGCTTGAAATTGTGGTGCGTTCAAATTGCCTGCTGCATATTCATTTGTAGCACTGCGAATCCGCCGACGCAGATCATCCAATACAGACTTGGGATCGTTGTTTCGACGGGGTGGAGGCGATTGCTGGCTCATGTTCGCGTCTCCGCAAAACTCGTATATACGGACATGAATCTTGAAACAATGATACACCACTTCTCCAAAACGCAAGCTATACTACTCCTGAGAACTTCCAGAACTGGAGAAAGACCCATCATGAGTAAAGCTTCCACCTGGAGTGGGCTGTATTTTGGCGAGGAGCAAATTCGCTATGCACGGCAGCAGCGCGAGAAAAATGAGGTTTTGCAAGTGGCCTGGGATTGGCTGCTGGCAGAACCCGGTGCGCTCGTCACGGAGAAGAAGCCGCACAAAAAAGCCAGAGAAACGATCCCCGTACAGAAACCCACCCTCAGCGGATTGAGTGCAGCGCTGGAATCAGGCTTTCGTTTTCGTTTCGCGGGGGATGAAACTGCCGGGATGCGTGCTGCACAAGCGCTGCAAGCGGGTGGGGTGCAGTGGCAGCAGGGGAATACGCTGTTAGAAGCGCTCATGAATACCGCCGCCACCATGCAGATTTTCGCCCTGGTGCAGCCTGTGTTGGGCGCGGATGCGGCACTGTGGCGAGAACAGCAGGCAACATGGCTGCGCCAACTTTTCGCGCAACGTGAACAAGCGAACTATGTCGAAAGCTGCTGGCTGACGCTGCTGCATATTTCAGGTGGTTTGCTGTTGGAGCAAGAAGGCTGGCTGGAAGACGGCGCGGCACAGGTTCGCAAAGTGATTGATGAAGATATTCACCCGGAAGGCTTTTTACGCCCGGCAGTGGAGCGCGAGCAGCCGGACGGCGAATCCTTGCTGCGGATGCTGCTGGCGATGGGCGCGTTGGTGCTATCCGCAGAAGCAGCGACTGCGGCAGAGATTGACCTGTGGGGCTATGCCAACCGTGATGTTGGACTGAATACCGCTGTGACCTATCTGGTCTACTACTACTTCTACCCGGAAAAATGGCGCTGGGACGAAGGACTTGAGTTGGATGCAACGCAGGCGCTGTTCAAGGAATACGGCGCATTCATCGAAATTGCTGCGACGCACGATTATCCGCGTGGCGTGGAAATTCTATTGGAAGCGGAACGACCATTTTTCAGCGTGTTTACAGGCGGGTTGACCACGCTCTCACACAGCCGCACCCGCCCCAAACATCGCATCCGCTGGCTGCTGTAGGTATGTATCCCTACAACAAAGGTCACGTTCTGCAGGAGAAACGGCTATAAGGCTTGTCCGGTATTGAAGCCACCTCAAACGCATTGTTTGTAGGCTAGATTTCCACCAGTAGTGTACATTTTAGTGACATCGACCGTGAAATGTGTCGTAGACATCGTGCCGCAAAAAAACAGATGTAGGGGTTACCCGTGGGCGCGTCCATGACGCGCCCCTACGAGAAACAACATTTCAACGGCACGATGTCCGTAAACCGTTTCCGTCCCAAAGATAGAAAAATGTACAAGTAGGGACAACACCTGTGTTGTCCGCCTGCTTGTTTCGGACGAGGCAGGCCTCGTCCCTACAACAGGCTCAGTCAAGATACGAAAAGACCTACAATGACCCTGATAATATTCCCGGACAAGCCCTATAGAATCCCCTGTAAATATTCCACAGCGCTGATTCGGATGGGCATGAAGTACACATGTCCGTCATGTGCTTCTGCAAAATTCAGCACATCCCGTGCGAACTGGCGGTTCCATTCCAGCGTCGGTTCAAAACTTGCCGGGAACACCACGCGGTTCACCGTCTCCCAATAATTCATAGAGCGCTGCGTCGTCACCGGGGAAGCGCCCCAGTACATTTCTACATCGGCAAACAACTCGGCATAGATCTCCATCATGCGCAGGTCAAAGAAGGGCTGCGAGAAGAAGCCAATGGCTCCGGCTTCGCGCTTCTCCTGCGCGTAGCGATATTCATCCTGTACGCCACTGCGGTACGGATCAATCCCGGCGTAGATGGTGAGATGCGGCAGTTCTTGTTTCAGGCGGCGGATCATCTCGACGCTGTTGGTGGGGTACATTTTGCGGCTGCTGGTGCGGTCAAGATCGCCGGAAACAATCAGCAGCGTATCCAGCCCTTTTTCATCCAGTTCTGCGGCAATTTCAAAAGCCGTGTGCGGATCAAAATCGACAGCGCGAATATGAGGAATTGCCAGCGGGTAGCAGGTCTTTGCAATTGCACAGGCTCGCCAACTCCGCAGCGGGAAGCGCAGCAAATCCGGGATATTGACCATATTCACTCGCGGCAAATGTTCCTGGATGCTGGTCAGTTCTTGCTGAACCGAATCTTCGTTGCGCGGTACAAGTTCAATGGAGATGTTCACGATGTTCCTCAACGGCAATAACGGCGGCTAATTCCGCAGAGTGTAGAGACTGCGCCCATTTTGCGAAAGTGTGATTTTTTTGGTGCGTTCACACCGAATAGGATAAAAGTCACTACCGAGTCATGATTCGATCTGCGTACCATGAAGATACATGCAGGGAACACAGAAAAGAGGAGCATCATGGCAAAAGACAAGAAAGCAAAAGAACCGAAGAGGCGCACGGTGAAAGTCATCTTCAATCCGCTTTCCGTGCTGTTCTATGCAGGGTTGGGCTACGTGGTGTACCGTCAGGTACGCAAGCGCCGTCAGCTTCCGGCGGAAGCCGTTCCCGCATAAGGTGTTTCCGCAAGGATGACCAGCGGGCGGGTCAACATACCCGCCCCTACCCCTTCAGCCAATGGTCAGCCGTGGGGGTGGCTTACCATCGTCATCAATGATTTGCAGGCGTTCCCCATCTATGGTATCCAGGTACTCCGGCTCTTCCAACTCAGGTACATCCGCGTACCAATCCGGCTCATATTTGGTTTTGCCCTGTCGCGGCATATGTTGCTCGTCCCAGTCGTTCAACCCCTGTGCGGAGAACAACCAGGGCAGCAGCCAGAAGAGCGGGAAAATCCACCAGATGAAGCCGATTCCACCGAAGACGAACCAGAATACAAACAGAATCATCAACCAGTAAAACCAACGATTTTGATTCATTGCAACTTGCTCCGAGAATATTCTCAGTTTGTTGACAACCATTGTAATCTTTAGTCGCAGCGAGAACGAATCGTTTTACGCTGATCTTGCGCGATCTAAGAAACTTCCTATCTTTTTGGCTCATCTACAGAGAATATGATTCTTGAGGTCGCGCAGCACGCTGCACCCCTACAAATCACACTTTTTACATATGAACCATCTTGTTTAGCAAAGTATTCATTACGAAATCAACCTGGCCTGAAGCTTGATCCTTGAGCGTGAGATCCGGTTCAGGCAAAACCGCACCAGTGGCCTGCCATTAAAATTTTCTTGGTACTACGCCAATGGCTTGATTCTACCACACGAGAGTCCTATGCTTACAGTCAATCCGTATTGAACAGGCAAACTATCTGTATGAAAGAATCAACCTATTCCGGGCAATCAGGCTGGAAGATCACATTGGGAGTCGTGCTGCTGGCACAAATGCTGACGGCTGTGGGCTTCTCGATGATCTTTCCATTCTTGCCCCTCTATGTCGAAAGCCTGGGTTCCAGCACCGGAATCAGCGTCGAACTGATGGCAGGACTGGTCTATGCTGCGCAGGGCTTCACAATGATGATTGCATCGCCCTTGTGGGGTGCGGTGGCGGATCGCTACGGGCGTAAGTTGATGGTGCTGCGGGCGATGTTCGGCGGCACGGTAATTCTAGCGCTGATGGGGCTGGTGACATCCGGTGAGCAGTTGGTACTGCTGCGGGCGGTGCAAGGCCTCGTAACGGGGACGGTTGCCGCCAATAATGCCCTGGTTGCGTCGGTGGTGCCACGACATCGCATCGGCGTTTCGATGGGCGCGTTGCAGGTTGGGCTGTGGGCAGGCGTTGCAATGGGGCCGTTGCTCGGTGGTGCTTTCGCGGATGCCTATGGTTACGCCAATGCCTTCTTCATCACCGCAGGAGCGCTGTTCATTGGAGGCGTACTGGTCTATTTTGGGGTCAACGAAAAGTTCACCCCCGCACAATCCGCCGAAAAAGCGAAACGCCCCGGCATGCTGGAACAGTGGCGGCATGTGATCGCAGCGGATGGCATTTCGCTGGTTTTCTTGCTGCGTTTCCTGGCAGGGACAGGCCGCACCATGATCGTCCCGATTGCGCCGTTGTTCGTCGCGGCATTGCTCCCGGCGGGGGCAGGCAACCAGAACTTCATCGCCGGAGCCGTCACCGCAGCCGCATCCCTGACTTCGACAATCAGCGGGGTTGCGCTGGGCTATATGGGAGATCGCATCGGGCATCGGCGCATCCTGATCTGGTGTGCGGTTGCTTCTGTCGCGCTCTATATCCCGCAGTCCTTCGTCAATGAAGTCTGGCAATTGATCCTGCTACAAGGGATGGTCGGCTTTGCGTTGGGGGGTCTCGTCTCTGCACCATCGGCATTGATGGCACAATACACCGAACCGGGCGAAGAAGGCGCGGTCTATGGCCTGGATAATTCTGTTGTGGCGGGCAGTCGGGCGGTTGCGCCGCTGGTGGGTTCATCGGTAGCGTTGGCGTTTGGCCTGCGCGGAACCTTTGCCGCAACTGCGATCTTATTCGTCTTCGTGACCATCATCGCCTACAGCTTCCTACCAAAACCGAAGGTCGCTCCCGGCTACCCGGCGGCTGTTTCTTCTGGAGATTGACGCACGATTGGGGTAAGACAATCGCACCAAACAGGGTTTCATAACAGGGTCAATCGTAGGGGTTTCGACATGCTCGAACCCGCTTTCAGGCCAGCGGGCACATCTCGAAAAAAACCTCGTTCTAACGTTTTTGGTGGAATTAACCTCAAACCAAGCGAAAACACAATTTCTGCTTTCGGTTATTTCGGGCACGACGTGTCGTGCCCCTACAGTTTTCTTCGCGTCCTTTGTGTCTCATATGTTAGGAGCGAACGGGTTCAATCGGTAAACTAGTGCGGATTGAACCTCCTGCTGATGCAAGACGTTTTGTGTCTGACAGCGAAGACTGTGCCAGACCTTGTTGGCGAATCGGTGTAGGGGCGATCCCCACGTGGTCGCCCTGGGAGCGCACACGGGCGCTCCCCTACAAAAACACAATGATTCATGGATTCGCCAACAGCATCTGTGCCACAGAGAGTATCTGCCAGAGGCAGCTCCTTCGGTGAACAGATCGCTCAGGTTGTGGCGTATTTCTTCATCACGCGCCGCGCTGCCACCATGCGATGTACTTCGCTGGCACCGTCGTAAATGCGGAAAGCCCGTGCGGATTCATACCAGGTACTCAGTGGAAGATCGCGGCTAATGCCTGTTCCACCGGTGATCTGGATCGCACGGTCAATTACTTTGTTCACCGTCTCGGCAACCACAACTTTCGCCATGCTGGTTTCGCTGCGAGCCTGGTCGCCATTTGCCAGCAACCACGCTGCATGCTGGATCATCAAACGGCAGGCGTAGAGTTCCATTTCGCTATCCGCCAGCGCAAACCCGCTTGCCTGATGTTCAATGAGCGGCTTACCAAAGGCATGACGTTCGGATGCATACTGCGCGGCGATTTCCAGCGCACGCTGCGCGATCCCACTCCAGCGCATGCAGTGCGTCAAGCGAGCCGGCCCCAAGCGTACCTGTGCCATGCCGAAGCCCTCACCTTCTTTGCCAAGCAGGGCGCTTGCTGGCAGGCGCAAATTCTCGTATTGAATCTCACAATGTCCGCCGAAATCATGCAGCCCCATCATAGGAATATCCCGTATGATGTTGATGCCGGGGGTATCACGCGGCGCAATGAAAATTGAGCAGCCATGTTTCGCGGGAACATCGGGATTGGTCTGTGCCATGATGAGGAAGAAATCCGCTACTTCGCCGTTGCTCGTCCACCACTTGCGCCCATTGATGACCCACTCATCGCCTTCTTTGTGCGCAGTCGTCTGGATCATCGTAGGATCGCTGCCCGCGCCGGGAGGTGGTTCAGTCATGCTGAAGCCGCTGAAGTAACGCCCTTCCACCAGGGGGCGCAGGTAACGTTCGGTTTGTTCTTCATTGGCGAAGGTGTGCAGGGTATGCATATTGCCTTCATCCGGCGCGGCACAGTGAATCGCCAGCGGCCCCAGGAGCGAACGCCCGGCAGCTTCCAGCACCGGGGCAAATTCCAGGATGTTCAAACCCATGCCGCCGAGTTCTTTTGGCATGGTGGGTGCCCAGAGGCCAGCGGCCTTCGCCTGCGCACGCATCTCCTGAATTTCTTCTACAGTTGCGCCGCGTTCTTCCTGGATGATCTTCTTCTCAACAGGGATGACAACGTCATCAACGAAGGCTTTTGTGCGTGTAGTGATGTCCTGCACATGCTGCGGAATAGTGAAATCCATCAGAAAATCCTCTGCAAATAAATTTGTTTCAAGAGCGATTTAATCGAATCGTGATTCTATTATAGCGAGTCAGCCAACGAGTCGCACTAAAATGATTGTTGCGGGGTGCCTTTCAATATGTTGGCAACTTCGGATTTGGCGTGCTACATCCAGCCATCAAATCACACTTGTAGGGGAGCGCCTGTGTGCGAGTTTGGGCAGGGCAATTGCTTCAAACCGATTTGAACCACAAAGACACAGAGGACACAAAGAAATTCGTATCGCGCTGTTTTTCGTGCCGCTGGCGGCTGAAGCCAGCCAGCTAGAAACCGACAAGTCCACCACAGGGGACTGTACACAGCCGGTCAGAGCGCCTTTTCGTGCGCTTCTCGCTGCTCTCGTTGATTCAGTGTGTGGCAATGTAGGCCAAAGTGTTGTCACTTGCCCCTAATCTGAAATACACCCTTTGTTGCGCAAACCGCAAATAGTGGCCTGAGTACGGATGACGTAACATCGGCAGAGAGTTCGTGATTTTTCCCAGTTTTTTCGCCGTTTTCTATTACTCTTCTTGCGATTATTACGCAAAATGAAGGTATATGCAGAAATTCGGAGGCACACACTGTTGAGAACTTCACAAACATTCTGGACGCGCCTGCTGTTCTGGAGCCGCACAGTCTTGCTGATTGCACTTTCCGCTTATGGCGCAGTGATGCTGGTGGGACTGTTATTGAGCTTGCTGCGCATCAATCACTCGTTGTGGGAATTTGGGCGAACGCTGTTCTGGTTGGGGATGCTGCCTGTGCCACTGGCCTTTTTGCTGGCGATGGTCATGCGAAGCCGTCGCCTGCTGCTTCTGCTGCTGATTCCTCTGGTGGCCTGGGGCATCCATTATGTTCCCATCTTCGCGCCAAAGAACCCCACCGCCCCGGCAAATTCCCAGGAATTTACCCTGCTGACTTTCAATGTGCTGACACCCGATGAAGGCAAGGAACAACTGCTGGAAATCATCCGCGATGCGAATGCCGATATTGTGCTGCTGCAAGAACTGAGCCTGACGGTTGCAGAATATCTGCACGAGGGTCTATCCGAGCAGTACCCACACCAGGCATTGCATGGGCAGGAGTGGAAATACTTCCGGGGGCAGGGGGTCTTGAGCAAATATCCCATCCTCGAAGATGACTACTGGATTTTGATGGACTTATTCCCGGAAACGCATGGACATCAGCGCGTCGAAGTTAATATCAACGGGGAAACCGTGGTGATCTACAATTCACATCCCTGGCCTTCGTTCACGCTATCTCTGTATGACGGCACGGCAACATACGACCGCATTGACCGGGCGCATCGGCAAGCCATTGAAACCATCTTCCCCATGATCCAGGCAGAGACGGAACCTGTCTTGCTGGTGGGCGATATGAATATGAGCCAGTATTACGAAGAATACAACTGGATCACGCAGACCCTGACCGATAGCTACCGCGAAGCCGCGTCCGGCCTGGGCTTCACATATCCGGCCTGTGGGGTGAGCTTCCTGGGAGAGATCATCCGCATTGATTATGTTTTCCACAGTTCACAGATGACCGCCCTGGAAGCGGATGTGCTGGATAGCTGCCCCGCGTCGGATCATGACCCGGTGCTGGTTCGGTTGGCGCTGCACGGGGATTAATCCCCAGGCAGCCAGACGAAATCAACCAGTGGAATCGACGTGCCGGGCAATTGTGCGATGGTCTCGATGGCCTGGGAGCTGCCACCATCCAGGCGAACCAATCGCAGTTCCAGCGTATTCCCACCTGTTGGGAATAGTGCCAGAAAATACGACTCGTTGACGAACTGCGGCAGCAGCATAGCCCCCATAGTGAGGCGCATCGGCTGTGCGTCACGGCTGCCGATGGCGTACATCGTTTCCCCGGATGGCAAGGCATCTGCATAGAAGAACTGCTGCGCTCCGGGTATCCAGCGTGGGGCAGCACCCAACAGCGCCGATGCATCTTGCAAATAGACCTGTTCATCTGCGCCGCTGCCGTCTGCCAGATACAGCGCAATACCCCCGGATACCTCATTCCGGCGCAAAAAGAGCATCTGGCTGGCATCGCCTGACCAGCGCGGCAAGCCGAAGAAACTCGCCAGCACCGTGCCGATGAGCGTGCTTTGTTCGCTATCTGCCAGGGGCAAACGCCAGAGCCGGATAGGTGACGCGGCTGATACGTTCATTTCGCTGTAGATTGCATCCGAATCCGGGATGGCAACCAGCGCCGCACTTGAATCCGGCAGCCAGAAAACTTCCGGGTAAAACGGAAATTCGGATGCTGTCGCCACTGCGGGATAGCTCAATAAAAGACGTGGTTCGTCCTGCATCTGCGGGTTGTATAGCTGGATGCGCCCTTCGGTTTCACCATACCTACCGGGATGAATCAGCAGCATATGTTGTTGATCCGGGCTGATGTGGATGCGTCCGCCTTCCCCGGCTGGCAAAACCTGCGTGATTTCGCCTGTGCTGACCGCCACCCGGTATAAATCATCGTTCGGCAGGAAGGTCGGCTGCGCCGGGGACAGTGTATTGAAATAGAGCGTCTCCCCATCCAACCAACGTACATCCCCGATTTGCATCGCTCCCGATTGATCCTCAGCGAGGTTCTCACCCACAAGCTGACGTTCTCCGCTGCCATCGACTGCGATGATCCACAACGTTTCCGGCGCACGATTCGCCCCGCGTGTGGTAGCGATGTGTTCACCATCTGGCGCGACGAATACCTGCACCACGCCATCGGATGCAATTTGCTGCGGTGCAGAAACACCCGTCTGCCATATGAATACCTGCTGTTCTTGCTCCCAGGCCAGCACCAATCTACCATCCAATGGAAGCAAAATTGTTGTAGGTTCCGTTTGGGTACACGCTGCCAAAAACAGGAGCAAAATCCAGGCGTGACGCATGCGCAAAAAACTTCCTTTTCGTTGTGCCAATGCTGCTGAGTGTATCACCATTTTGGTGACAGAAGTCACTAATGCTTGCCATAAACTAGATGCAACAATAGAAAATACAAAAAACCTAATGCGAGGTTCAGGAACAGAGTCTCCATTTTGTAATATACTGTCAGGCAACTAGTATTTTTTGGAGCATTGCACCATGACAAAGATCAAATCTTCCCTACAAACAGTACGCGGTGTGGTCGCAAATTGGCTGGCGAATCTGCGTTCCGCCAACCAGGATGAAAAATCCACCTATCCGACACAACAGAATCGCTACTTCAATTAAGTGTAAGTGTAGACCCCAGAAACTGCTTGGGGCGTGTCCTCGACGCGCCCACTCGCCTGAAGGCGGGTTCGATGTAACCAACGCCGCATTCCTTGCGATCATGCTATGATCTATTCCATAGGCAGAGATACCGAGGAAACAAAATGTGTGACGCTGAAGACATCCGCGAATACCTGGGAGACGATGGCGAATTTCAACACCCGGTTGATGCATCCCTGGGGGTATATCCCCGGCGGCACCGCATTTTTCAGCGCCGGATTGCACTGGGCTGCACCATGCTAGGATTTTTCGCCTGTGCCTTGCTATTGCTCCCGGCTGGCCTGGGGGGATGAGGCTGCCCTTAATCACCACCATTACCGACCGAGCATCAACTTTTCCACCCCTGGCGTTTGAACTTGCATACAGTCCTCCATCATTTTGTGAATAAATGCCGCCCCCTTTGTTTCGGCAGATACAGCCCTGTGTTATAGTAAGCGCATGATAGAGCAACCGAACGACTCTAAGCATCCCTGGATTGCTGCTGCACAGCGGCGTGGATTGGGCGCATTCGTGCATTCGGCGCTGGATGTCGCAGAACCGATTGCGCCGATTCTGGCACAGGTTTTGTGGGTGATGCAGCCGACGGTGGGATTGTTCGGCGGCGCTTCTGCGCTGGCACAGTTGGCGGAAACGCTGGAAATGCCCGACGGTGTGGCAGAACTGCGGCAGCAGTTGCAGGAAACAGACGGGTGAACGTGGATTTGCCTCTGCGTCTCTGCGGAAAACCATAACAGATCAAAGGCGAACCAGCCCAACAACGGGAGGGATAAGAGCTTGGATAGCAGCACACAAATCATCGCACTGGCGATTCTTCTGCTGGTATTCATCGGCAATTTCGTATTCGGACGGCGCAGGCGACAACCGCAGCGCACGCTGGATGCATTGACGCTCGTGCCGCGCCTCACCGGGGAGAGCATCGAGGCAGGCCGTCCGCTGCATCTCTCATTAGGGAGTGTGCAGGTCGGCACATCTGGCACGCTGATTGCCCTGGCGGGTGCGGATTTCCTGTATGAGATGACGCGCCAGGTTGCTGTTGGCGATGCTGCGCCGATCATTACCACATCTTCGGGGTCAACGCTGCCGCTGGTGCAGAATGTCTTACAGCGCACCTTCGCTGGAATGTCCGTCCCCGGTGGTGCTGCCAGCAGCGCACGCTGGTACCCAACGGGAACGCGCTCCCTGGCGTTTGCGGCGGCTCTCAGCAGCATGCAGGGCGAAGATCGCCTGACGGGGAATGTGCTGGCGGGGCGCTACGGCATCGAACTGGCCTTGATACTGGATGCTGCCACACGCCACGATAACCCCACCATTGCCGTCAGCGACCAGCTTGAAGGGCAGGCCATCGCCTATGCCATGGCAGATGGAGTCTTGATTGGTGAGGAAATTTTTGCCGCCACAGGATACCTCAGCGATAATCTGAGTTTCATTGGGCGTACCAGGGTGATGGATCGCTTGCGCCCATTGCTGGCACTCGCCATCATTCTGCTCGTGATTGTGCCGCCGTTGGTGAATTTATTTGCGGGGGAAGGCTAATCCATGCGTTCGAGAGTTGCTCGTCTGAGCGTCGTCCTGGCTGCGGTCATCATCATTGCAATTGGCCTGGGGACGCTATTGGGGTTGCTATTGGGTACGGTGCGCTATGCCATCCCGGAGACGGTTCCGGTTATTGGCGGCACATCGGGTGAACTTGCATGGCTAGCCGATGCTGCCCGCGTCTTCGTGCGCATCGCGGTTGTGACCGTTGGCTTGAGTGTGGTGATTGGCATCCTCAACTTGCTGTTCGTCAATGTACGTCGCATTGTCAGCGGCAACAGCTTCAGCGCCCGCTTGAGTAGTCTGGCACTGCTGGCGAGTTTCATCGCAGCCTTTGCCTATTACGTGGTTGATCCAGAAATCAGCCGCTATTTGCTGCAAGAAGTGCAAATCCCCATTGAAGCAGCGCTGGCAGGATTGTTATTTTTCGCGCTGGTTTATGGTGGCAGCCGCATCCTCAAGGATCGCGTGACCCCGGCACGGCTGCTCTTTGTGATTACGGTGCTGCTGGTGCTGGCGGGGGCGCTGCCCTTCCCGGAACTCGCGCCCTTCCATGATCTCACGCAGTGGTTGATGAGCGTCCCTGTGAATGCAGGAGGGCGCGGTATCCTGCTAGGCATTGCGCTGGCGACGGTGGTCGCTGGCTTGCGTATCCTGATTGGTCAAGATCGCACATACGGTGGATAAGGTATGAATGACTGGGACAATAACAACAATCTGCCGCCCGAAGACGATGATGATGTATTCGGCTGGCTGGATGATGACGACCAAGAAAACACACCTTCCGAACCGGGCGATGATGACCTGAGCTTTGATTGGCAGGACTCTTCCCCCGGCGAAACATCAGGCGCGGCAGGCGATGAAGAAGACTTCAACTTCGATTGGCAAGAAGAACCCGCTGACGAAGATGCCTCGCGCCCGGAAGAATGGAAGATGCAGCGTCCGCAGCGGCTGGAATCCGCCTTCGAGCAATCGCTGGAAGAAGCGGAAGATGCGGATATTGGCGATGTTGAGTCGATTCTGGATTGGATGGCGAACCCGGAAGACGAAGAACCTGCACCAGCCGAACCAGCCGATCTCCCGGATTGGCTGCAAGGAATGGAAATTCCTGAAGCGGATGAACATCCTCCGGCTGCGCAAGCGGAAGAACCGCTGGAACTGGATTATGAGATTGACTACAGCGCAGGTTCTGATGAGCCGGATGAAGATACAAGCTGGCTGGAAGACCTGGCAGGAACCGGGGCGCTGCGCACAGAAGATGACTCCGAAGAGCGCCTCAACAAGCTGACCACGGGTTCCCTGGGCAGCACAGAAGATGATTTTGACCGCCTGAGTAAGCTGGCACAAACAGGCGAATTAGCAGACGAAGACGACTTCTCGCGGTTGGGCGACCTGGCAACGGGTGAACTGCGCGACGACGAACCCGCCGCCGCATCCCCCTTTGACGAACCCCAATGGGATTTTGAAGGCTTCGGCGACAAAGAGTTCGAGCCACTGAGCAGCACCGCGCCAGAAGAAAAAGCTTCCGGCATTGATTGGGATGCGACCTTCAGCGAAGAAGACTTCGGTGAATGGGAAGGCATGCAACCGCTGCAACGCGCTTCGCAAGGTGAGCCGGAAGCCCCCCCGGAAGAACCTGGTCAAGAAGCCGAGCCTGAACAAGCTGGCCTGGATACGGATGCCATCTTCGGCGATATGAGTTTCGATGAGGAAGAAGCCGACGAAGAACCCGACGAAGCCATGCCCTTCGATGCACCCGATTGGCTATCTGGCCTGGAAATCCCAGCGGAGCCAGAAGAAGATGACGAATCGCTGGATGATGCGCTGAGTGCATTCTTCGCGGCAGAAAAAGCCGAAGCATCCTACGACGAAGAACCGACACCAACAAATGAAGATATTACGCCAGAGCAAGAGCCGGATTGGATGACAGGCGGCGACGTTCTCGGCGACGTTCCCCAGGAAGCTGAAGCAGACGCGGATTTCTTCGGGGAGTCAGTTGGCGAAGAAGCCAACCTGGATGACCTGCTGGCAGAGTTGGATGCTGGCGGCAGTGAAACAGAGGATGAAGCCAACCTGGATGATTTGCTGGCAGAACTCGAAGGCCAGCAAACTGCTGAACCAAGCAGCCTGGATGATCTGCTGGCGGAATTGGATGCGGCGGATATTGAAACGGAAGCGGCGCTGGATGATGACCCCCTGGCAGAACCATCTGCCGAAGATGACCTTCCCCTGCTGGCAGAGGATGCCTTCTTGCTGGATGACACAGAGCCGGCACAACCCGTCGGCATGGCAGACGAAGATGATTTGCTGGATGATCTGCTGATTGGGCTGGAAGCTGAAGACGGCACAACCGAAGAAACGGCTTCCAGCGAGCCAATTGCCGCCGATGTTGATTGGTTGCAAGAACTGGATGCTGAAACAGATGAGATCGAGCAGGACATCGCAGAGTCGGATTTCCTGGATGCGGATGAGTGGCTGGCTTCCCTGGGCGAAACCGAAGAAGTGATCCCCATTGCCGATGAGATGCAGGCAGATGACGAAGCGCTCAACTTTGATGATGATTTATTGGGCGACGAGCAAGAACCCCTCGCAGAACCAACCGAAGGCTTAGACGATTTACTCGGTGGCCTGGGTGAATTTGCATATGCCGAAGAAAAAGAAACACCCCAACAAGCGGATTTGGCTGAGTTCGGCGGGGAAGATGTCCCGGATTGGTTGCGGGAAGCGGCTGCCCAGCGGGAAAGCGGGACTTCAGCCGTCGCGGAATTACGCAGCCAGAAAGATCGTTCGCTGGAGGAACTGGATGATCGCCTGCTGGAACTGCATGAGCGCGGCCTGGAATTGACAACCGCCGACCCGGAAGCGGATACCAACCTGGAAAAGATCACGCCCTTTGTACCCAACGCTGCCGATGCCCTGATCCCGGTCAAGCGCGGCGGCACAGCGCAAGTCATCACGGAGCCAACGCTATCCCCGCAGCAGCAGCAGCGTGCAGAATTGCTGCGCGGACTGGTCACGGCGACGATAGGCGCGGAAGAAGACGCGCCACAAGAACGCCAGCGTGCGACGCGGCGGCGTGGTGGCTTGCTGCGCGGGTACAAATTGGGACGGTTGTTGATTGCGGTGCTGCTGCTGGCAGTCGTTTCCATCCCCTTTCTGACCAACAATTACAACCTGGTTGATTTGCCGCCTGCGATGTTCACAGGGGGCAGCCAGCAAGAACAAGCCTTCCTGCGCATTCAGAGCTTGATGCCGGATGACCCGGTGCTGGTGGCGGTGGAATACGGCGCAACAGGAGCGCGTGAACTGGATACGATGACGACGGCGATCTTCAGCCACATATTCAACAAAGGCGCGATTCCGGTGCTGGTGAGTACCGATCCAATCGGTTTGCTGAATGCGGAAAACCTCGCGGCGGATCTCATCGGGGAGGAAGAACGCGGTGAGAGCTTCTTCAGTGCCGGATACCTCCCCGGCGGCGAACTCGGCATCCGTGATCTAACACAGAATCTACCCATTATCCTGGGCAGCGGCTCACGCGGCGAAGTGCTGGATTTGCCCTATGCATCGCTGGATGATTTCACGCTGATTGTCTTGATTGCCGAAGGTGGCGACACAGTGCGCCAGTGGATGGAACAGGTTGCGCCCGTCACCGAGACGGACTTCGTGATCGCAACCGGGCAATCCGCCGCACCGCTGGCAATTCCCTATGTGGATAGTGTGAACGATGCGTATGGTTTGCTGGTAGGCTATGGCGATGCCTACACCTACCAGACGATGAACGTCGCATTCAATGGCGAACCACCCACCGCAACACCGTCACCCACTGCCACACCGACGAATACCGAACAAGCGACGGAAGAAGCGGTTGTTCCAGTAGAAACGGATGAAGCAACCGAAGAACCTGCGGAAACAGAAGCCGTCACGGAAGAACCTGCGGAAACAGAAGAAGTAACAGAAGAAGCTACCGAAGTTCCGCCAACCGAAACGCCTTCTGCTACACCGACGAATACAGCCACTGCAACGGCAACCGCGACGAACACCGCAACACCGCGTCCGACCAATACGCCATCGCCTACGCCAGAACCGCAGCAATTCGCACGGATTGCGACGACTGGCGCGGTCAATGTGCGCAGCGGCCCCGGTACGAATTTCGGTGTGGTAGCCGGTGCTGTACCGGGTGAAGAACTGCTGATCCTGGGCTTTGATGAAACGGGCGAATGGGTCAATGTGGAATTACCAGACGGCGGTGATGGCTGGATTGCAACATCGCTGGTAGAAATCATCGAAGAAGATGAGCGTCAGCAGGGCATCATAGACCGCGTGTTTGCGCGACGTGGGCCGCAGGTATTCCAGGAACAAGCTACCCCGGATGAACCCACCGTTCAGGTCGGGCGCAATGTGGCTGGCATCCTGATGGGTGTCTATGACAATCCTGACCTGGAAGGCGAACCGTTCGCAGAACTTGAACCCAATGTCGAATTTCTGGTGATCGAAGCGGGGGATACGGTGACTGAAGTGCTGCTGGAAGATGGTCAGCAAGGATGGGTGGAAACCCGCCTGATGCGCGTGGAAGAACGCCCGCTGAGTGCGGTGGATTTCGCGCCGACGCAAACGCCGACCCCGACAATTACACCATCGCCCACCATCACACCCTCACCGACGCTGACCCCGACGATTACGCCGTCGCCTACGGCTACGCCCTTCGTGCCGCAGGTGATCCCGGAACCCGTTGCAGGCGCAGCGGAACGTTGGAATGCGATGACGTTGGGGACGCTGGCAGCGCTGGTGCTGATCTTCGCAGGCAATGTCATCTGGATTATTCGCTGGTTGCGCCAGAGAGGAAAGTAAGCCGCTATGGAAGGAATTGCGCTGAGTTTCGTGCTGACGCTGGCGATCTTCAGCTATTTGCTGGGGGATAACTGGCTCTACCGGCTGGCGGTGGCGGTCTTCGTAGGGGTGTCTGCGGCCTTCATCAGCAGCGTGACCTTACAGAGCGTGATCTTGCCGCTGACCCGCGAGACGGAACCGATCTTGCTGATTGTCTTCCTGGGGGTTCCTTTGCTGCTGGTACTGCTGCTGATCCTGAAGCCAATCCGCTGGCTGCGGCCTTTTGCGGCGCTGGCGCTGGCCTTCTTGATCGCGGTCGGTGCGGCGGTGGCGCTGGTCGGTGCGCTGACGGGTACGCTGATTCCCATCGTGGCAGATACCGCAGCCGTAGAATTTGGCGGCGAACCGCTGGAGATTGTCAACAGCATTTTGCTGGTGATTGGTGTGGTGACATCCCTGCTCTATTTTCAGTACATCGCACGCGAACGCCGCGATGGAAGCATCTCACGCGGGCGCATCGTGCAGGGGCTGGCGGTCATCGGCGAAGGCTTCATTGCAATCACCCTGGGTGCATTGTTCGGAACCGCCATCCTCACCAGCCTGTCAATTCTGGTGGGTCAGTTGCAGGTATTTTTCGGGCAGTTGTGAGATTTGCGTTTCAGGCTGTAAGGACGATTGCCATCACGATAAGGTTTCATGGTTCTTGTTTTTGATATTTTCGGGCACGATCATGCATTTTAAGAAATGAATACGGAGAAGAATCCCGTGTAGGGATATGGCACTGCCGTATCCGGGCAACCCAGTAGGTGATACACATCAGGATAAGGGTTATGGTTCTTGTTTTTGGCGTTTTCGGGCACGATAGATCGTGCCCCTACACCACATTCTTGTAGGGGCATGGCCTGCCATGCCCGCGATAATTAAGACCTAACCTGATGGCAATGACCCAGCAGATCGCCCCCCTACAATCTCCGTGTTTCATTGTGAAACTGTGTGGTCTTACGTAGAAACAAAATTTCGTAGGGACGTGCAACAGCACGTCCGCTGGCAAATAGCGAGAAAGAAGCGACATGGCGACAAAGGGTAGCTCCATTCTGGCGGCAGATTTTGGCAGCGTGAATACACGGGTCATGCTCTTTGACCTGGTGCAAGGGCGCTATCGCCTGATTGCCCAGGAAAGCGGATTAACCACGCTCAATGATCCTATAGATGATGTGAGCGTAGGTTTGCAGCAGTTGGTGCGGCGCATCGAACGATACACCGGGCGCAAGTTATATGACGCAGGTGAGCGCTTGATGATCCCTGAAGATGTGGAACACAATGGCGTGGATGCCTTCATCACCACTGCCAGCGCAGGCCGTCCGATGCGTGCCGTGATCGTCAGCTTGATTCCCGAAGTGAGTCTGAGTACCTCCCTGCGCACCATCGACAGCGCCTATGTAGAGCCTGTGGCGGAAGTGCATCTGCGGGATGGACGCACAGAAGAAGAGCGCCTGAACGCCCTGCTGCAAAATCGCCCCAATTTGATCTTCATCGCTGGCGGTCTGGAGCGCGGCGCACAGGAAGCCGTGCAGCAAATGCTGCAACTGGTGCATCTGGCGCTGAAAATCACACCGCAGGATCAACGCCCAATGGTGATTTACGCCGGGAACTCTGCGCTTTCGGCAAAGGTTCACAGCTTGCTTGGTGACCTCACACAGGTTTTCGTTGCAGATAACATTCGCCCCGCTATGGCGGAAGAAGATTTTGAATCCGCTGAAGTTGCCCTGGGACGGGTCTTCGATCAATACCGCGACTCGGCGGATGAAGGCTTCCACACCGTCAGCGAGATGAGCAGCACCGGAATTTTGCCGACGGCACAGAGCTATGAAGTGCTGGCGGAATACCTGAAGAAGATCACCGATGGCGGCAATGTCATCCTTGCGGATGTGGGCAGCACATCGAGTACGCTGGTGGGCGGGTTTGGCAGCGATGTTTCCACGCGCATCAGCACCCGCAGCGGATTAGGCCAGAGTGCGCCGCTGCTGCTGGAATTGGTGGGCGAAGAAGCGATTGCAAAATGGCTGCCCTTCGTCCCGGCAGCAGCCGAAATCCAGAATTATGCGCTGAATAAATCCATTCGCCCCGCCAGCATTCCCATCAGCCTGCGAGATTTTTACCTAGAAATGGCCTTCCTGCGCGAAGCACTGCGCATGGAAACCCGCGAGTCGTTGTATCAGTGGCCTGGCACCGAAGCCGGGAAACCGCTGCCATCGGTGGCTGCGATGGTCATTTCTGGTGGCGCTCTCGCCAATACGGGCAGCCCCTTCCTGAGCATGATGCTGGCAGCCGATGGCCTACAGCCGACGGGAGTCACAAAAGTTTACGCGGACCCCTATGGCTTTGCGCCCATGTTCGCGCAGATTGGGCGCATCAACCCGGATGCAGCGGTACAGTTGGCAGATGGCGGCGCATTGGTTGATCTGGGGACGCTCATCAGCGTTGATGGGTACGCAGCGCCAGATCGCACGGTAGCACGGTTGAAGATCACCACCAGTGACGGTGAGAAGATTGATTATGAACTCAAGGGCGGGCATTTGCTCTCCCTACCCTTACCTGCCGAGTACAGCCTGACGCTGCAAATCCGCACCGTTGGCGCACATCGCATTGGCGGCAAACGCCGCATGAAGATCACAATTTCCGGCGGTGCTGGCGGAATTTTGATTGATGCACGCGGGCGCAATTTTGAACCTGCGGCGACAGTGGCAGACCGCGCACATTGGATTCCGCAGTGGATACATGAAGCGACGGACGAACCGCTGCAAGAGATTCCGCCAGAATGGATGGGGGATGCGGCGGCATCAGAGCGCCCAAGCGCACAACCCACCGATTTAATGGAACTGGCAGGGTTCACGGACGAAGATTTCATGGACGAGAATTCCGCGCAGAAGAAGAAAGACGACGAACTGCAAGAAGAATTGGGTTCCCTGCGTGATTTGTTGTGAGCGGATGATTGTTTCCCCGCCCTAAATCCCTCCCCACTTCGTAGGGCGGGACTGAGTCTCCCTCTGCGCAGCGGGGGACGGCAGGGGGGATTATCTGAGGCGCAGCACTGAAATTGCTTTTTAGGCATGAGGAGAACGAAACGCCATGTATTACCCGGAACAACGCTTGATCTCCCGCACGATGCGGCTGCGGCGCAAAGTCATGCTCCCGGAAGAAGCCCTGGGGCAGATCGAAGTGAAGCCCAATCAAATGGTGGATATTCGGGATCGCGTGGCACGAGGCATCATCCCGGCGAATTATCGCGTCATTGAGGCACAGCAAATCTTGCGCCTGCGCCACCCGGAACAGCTTGCAGAACTCATGTTTAAAAATGTGCGCGACCGCGTGCAGGCCGGGGATGTCATTGCTGGCAAAGACCCCGAACGAGGCCGCCGCGTGATGTCCCCGGTCATGGGCGTGATTGCCTTCGTAGGGGATGGGCGCATCGTGGTACAAGAAGCCCCGCAAATCATCTCGCTGGAAGCCGGGGTTGCAGGCCGTGTGACGCAAGTGATCCAGCGGCGCGGGGTCATCATTCAAGCCAGTGGTGCGCTGGTGCAGGGGGTGTGGGGAAATGGTCGGGATGTGGTCGCCGTGCTGCGAATGGCACCGGAAGCCGGGATTGAGACCATTACCGAAGATACACTGGATACCACCTACAAAGGTGAAATCGTGGTCACACGCCATCCACTGACAGAGAAAGCCTTGCACATTGCCGATATTCGCGCATTCGACGGCATCATCGCGCCAAGCATGTCCGCTGATTTGCTGGAACGGGTGGAAGCGCTGGAAGTTCCGGTGATGCTCACGGCGGGGTTCGGCAGCATTCTGATGAGCAGCAGCACGCTGGCGATTTTCAGTGAACTGGATGGGCGGCAGGCGGCGCTGGATGCTGTCACACCGGGGCGTTACGGTAGTCGTCGCCCCCAGGTCGTCATCAACCGCCCACTCACCGAAGAAGCCCCTGCCGAAACCGGGCAGGTGGCGCTGAGAAAAGGCATGCGTGTGCGCATCATCCGTGAGCCGTATTTCGGCACCATTGGCACAGTGGTTGATTTGCCCCAGCAGCCGCAGCGCTTGGCGAATGGGCTAGTCGTTCCCTGTGCGATGGTAGATGTGCTGGAAGCACAACCCGTTGCGATCCCGTTAGGGAACATAGAACTTGCTGGCGCATAATGCGGTTTCGCTATATGATTAGCATTGGATTGATTTGTAACATGAATTTATCGCGTAACCAACGGTCGGCACTTATTCGTCCCACGCAGGAGGGCTGGACATATGTCCGATAATTACAACGATCTGTTTCCCGACGACGACGAATTCGATAACTTCGGCGAGGACGATCTGTTTGATGATAATTTCGGCTTTGAAGACTTCGACAACGAGCCGGGTGGTGAGGATGATCTCTTTGATGACCCACTGGGCAGCCTTGAAGATGATCCCGGCATGGGAGAAGACTTCGATTTCGACAGCGGCCTTGATCTAGAGGGCTTCGATCCCCCTGGCGCGGGAGAAGACTTTGAGTTTGAAGAGCAGTTCGAGCAGGAAGAAGCCGCAGGTGGTGGCGGCAACCGCATCTTCTACATTCTGGCGGGGCTGCTGGTCTTCATTCTGCTGCTGGGCTTCGGCCTGATTGCATTCCTGGCACTGCGTCCAGACCCGGAGCAGATTGCCCTCCAGGAAACCACCAGCTTCATCGAAACCGAGAATGCTGATATTGCGACTTTTGAAGTGCAAACCCAGACGCAAAACGCCCTGGATATGGAAGAAACGGCTACGGAATCCTTCCTCGCAACCCAGGATGCCGGGACAGACGTTGCCATTGCTGCGACGGAAACCGCTGCCCTGGAAGGCGATAGCGCTACGGCTACCGCAGAGCAGCAAGCGAGCATCGCTTCCGCGACGGCGGCGGCAGAAGCTACCGTTGCCCAGGCAGATGTCTTCGCTTCTGCGACAGTGGTCGCACTCACCGAAGGCCCCGGCGAAGAAGAAACCGATGAAGTTCCGGTTGAGCCAACTGAGGGCGCTACCGAAGGCGGCGGGCAATCCAACATTTTCGCTTCTGCGACGGCAGTTGCGCTGACCCAACAGGGCGGCGATGACGTAGAAACCGAAGAAACGCCCACGTCGGAAGTGCTGGCTTCGGAAGAAGCAACCGATGACTCTGGTGGTGTTGGTGGTCAGGTGGAAACTGAAGAAGCCACCGCTACCGAAGAAACCATGCCACCCACACCCACTGACGGCGGAATTTCACTGCCTGCTGTTCAGCAGACGGCAACCGCACTGGCGGAACTCTTCAATGCCACACCGACCCAGGAAACGGGTATTACGCCACAAACAACACCGGATGCTACCACCATTCCAGGGGCAACTCCGGTATCAACAACGATCCCTGGCGGCACTGGTGAACTCCCGGATACGGGCTTGTTTGATGATGTCTTCCAGGGGAATCCGCTTACGATTTTCTTGTTGGCAGTGGGCTTACTCGGCGTGATTGCGATCTCGCGTGGCTTGCGTTCCGTCAACCGCAAAGAGGACGAATAAAACAACCATCGTAGGGGCGCAACCTATTGCGTCCTTTAGCAGGAGGGTCTCAGACCCTCCTCCCCTACCCATAAGAAATTACCGATCCAGGCGCAGCCAATCCACATCTACCATCCCCGGCGCGATGCCATCTGTATAGACTTCCAGCGCAGGGATGCCACCGTTGAATGTTGCATCTTCAACCTCGAAGAATTTCACCGTATCCACATAGCCACGAATCATGCTGCCGCGTGCTTCAATGCGGACTTCATACCACGTATCCAGCTCCACTTCTAGCGGACTTTGATCGTCCAGTGTGCGCAAGGAACAGTCCGGCTCCGCAACCGAGAGGCGGTAGCGGTTCAGCGTAGGATCAATGACCAGGGCATAGCCCGCGCACAGAGTTTCATTGGTGCGCAGCCACAGGCGCAGCTGCCCTGCGCGGATGCGTGCGCGAACCGCAAATGACGAATCCGCAGGGGTTTCCGCCAGGTTCAGCCACAACACCCCATCCTGGTGTCTTCCCGGCTGTGTGACGATCAACCGCAGCAGCCCGGTATCCCGGCCTTCCAACACCATCTCTGTCACCAGATCATCACCGCGCAACGTTTCTGGCAGCGTTTGCACATCCTGGAAGTCTTCATTCACCAGGGAAGTGCCAGCGCTGCACCCTGCCAGCAGCATCAGCCCCAGTATCACGCTCAAGAATCGCATCATCATCCCGTTACCCTTCACCAATTTGCGGTTTGATTCTATACGAAAGGCTACCCCAGGGCATGCGCAGTTTCAATTCTGGGTCGGTTAACGTGCGTTTTATTTAGAGTCTGATGTTGCGCGGAGTACATCACACTTTCAAAAATGATTTTGCTGACGGATGATCGCTTCAGCACGATTTGAACCACAAAGATACGAAGGACACAAAGAATTTCGTAAGAAGCGAACCCCTATATTTGTGTATTGCAGGAGGCGCTAGCACCCACCCTTACACAGTGACATTTTCATACGATCCGGCTCATTCGCTGTCTTCGTCGGCTGCCAGGTAGGCGCGGACGTTATCAATGAATCGGGCGTATTCTTCCCGGCTGATGTCCGTTTTGGGAACAATGCGGATATTCGCCAGGCTCTCTTGCTCCGATGCGCTGAGGTCAACATCCCCCGTAACTACCAGCACGGGGATATTCGCTGTCTCCGGGTTATCCCGTAGTTCATCCAGCACGGCGAAGCCATCTTTCCCCGGCATACGCAAATCCAGGATCACGAGGTCGGGGCGGCGCTGTGCGACCATCCGAATGCCTTCGTCGCCGCTTTGCGCGGTGAAGACGCGGAAATCCCCATGTTCATCCAGCAAATATGCCAGCAGCCGCAGGGCATCCGGCTGGTCATCAATGATGAGGATGCGTTCCCGGCGGCTCTCTTTTTCTGCCGCGAGAACTGCGTCCATCAATTCCTTGCGATCCACCGGACGCGGCAAGTAACTGTGCGCTCCCAGGCGGAAGGCTTGCTCCGGGTCGCCGTTCTCCGTGCAAACAATCACGGGAATATCAAAGCTGTCGTCGCGCTCTTTCAGGCTTTCCAGCAGTTGCCAGCCCTTCCCCTTGGCGAAGTTCACATCCAACACAACCACATTGGGTCGCAGGGTTCCCACCATCGCCTCAGCATACAGCGGCATATCCGCCGTCATCACCTCAAACCCGGCAGGCTGCAAAATCCGCCGATATTGATCCACCATATCTTTGTCGTCTTCTATCAGCAGAACCTGCCGTTTTTGCGCGATAACGGTCTTAGTTTTCTTGCGCGTCTGTGGCGGCTGAAGGTTCCCGCGCTGGATGACCACGGTTGCATTGGGGTCATACTCTGGTTCGTCTTCTGGCGTGCCGTTCTCCTTTGCGTCGGCAATGCCCAATTTTTCTTTATCGACAATGATTTGTCCGGTGCGATGGCGCGGTTTTTCTTCGCCTTCGCCACCTGGCTGCGAGCCTTCTTCCAATGTTTCCAGGGCAGGTTCAATCGGCACAGTGAAGCTGAACGTGGAGCCAACATTCACTTCGGATTCGACCAGCAGTTCACCACCCTGCATCTCTGCCAGCGCCTTCGAGATCGGCAGCCCCAGACCCGTACCGCCCGCTGTGCGCGTCAGGGAACTATCCACCTGACGGAACTGCTCGAAGATCGTGGGGATGTCTTCTTTCGCAATGCCGATGCCCGTATCTTCGACATCGAAACGCACCATACGCCGCCCGCTTTCTTCTTCCACCATATAGGCGATAATGGCGACATAGCCTTCTGTCGTGAACTTGATGGCATTATTCACCAGATTCAGCAAAATCTGGCGGCTGCGGGTTTCATCACCGTAGGCAATAGCCACATTCGGTGCAACTTCTACCCGCAGTTGAACTGGCTTCTCCCGCACCAAACCCAGGGCGATAGATTTCACGCTGTCGATCAACGGATTGACATCGAACTCGTCGAATTTCAGCGATAGCTCATTGCGCTCAATCTTGGCCTGGTCGAGAATTTCGTTGATGAGACTCAGCAGGTGATTACCACTGTTGAAGATCGTCTGCAAGTCTTGTTCTTGCATATCCGTCAGCGGGCCGCTCATGCCGCGCAGCATCACCCGGCTGAAGCCAATGATGGAGTTCAACGGCGTGCGCAATTCGTGGCTCATATTCGCCAGGAATTGGCTCTTGAGGCGATCCACTTCGCGGAGCTGATCCACCGTTTCCCCCAACTGCTCCACAAGGCGCGTATTCTGAATGATGACCGAGAGCGAACTCGTCAGCGCACGCAGCACCGTCAGCGTATCGTCATTGAAGGCATAGGGGCGAATGCTCTCTAGTTGGATCAACCCAACGAAGGTTTCGCCGGAGCTAATCGGCATCAAACAAGCAGAGCGCGTGCGTTCGCTGAGGGGTGCGTAGGCCAGTTCTTCTTCCACCAGACGGATCAAACGCGGGCGAACATCGCTCGCTACGATCCCAATCAGGTGATCTGTACTGCCCCATTCCACCGAAATGATGTCATCCAACGGGAGTCCGCTGGATACAGCGCGTTTTTCGATGAAGGTGATCTGGCTTCCCTCCAGGTCTTCGTAGACGACAGGCACATAAATGACCACCGCATGGGCGTGGATGGTGTCGCGGAGTTCGTCCGCCACACGCTGCAAGGCTTCATCCAGCGACTGCGCGGCGGCAGCACTGGTCGTAATATTGAAGAGGAAACCCATTTCGCTGGCCTGCTGTGCAGCCTTATCGTAGAGGCGGGCATTTTCCACCGCGACGGAGATTTGCGCCGCCAGGGTTTCCAGGGTTTGTTTATCTTCTTCTGTGAAGGCATTCGGCACATTGGATTGTACATCCAGCGCACCGACCACCTGCCCCTGAATGAACAGCGGCATGGCAATTTCTGAGCGTGTCAGCGGAAGCTGTGGGTTCGCAATGTGGATTACATCATCGGCAGTTGTATCCTGTGCAATTGCCATCGCCCCGTATTCGGTCACCTGCCCGATGACCGAACGAGAACCACGAGGCAGCTTGTGCTTCATTTGCAGAAGCTGCTGCCCTGCCTCCCCCGTGCTGGCTGCCAGCATCGCGTATTCATTGGCATCATCCATCAAGAAGATTTGCACATGGTCGTAATTGAACTGGTCGCGCAGCAAATCCACCACCTGCGGCAGCAGACTATCCAGATCCAGCAATTGACCCACGCTCTGCCCGATGATGGCAGAAGTTTCCAACTGGCGAGCGCGGCGTTCCGTCTGTTCCAGCAGGTAGGAAGCCTGCAACGCACGAGAGGATTGTTCCGCAAATGCCTGGAAGATACGGAAATCTCGATCCTGGAAATGATGTGGTTCGCGGGAACTCACCCACACTGCACCAATATCCTGCGATGCAATCCGCAGCGGGATAATCGCCAGCGAACGCACATCCAGGCTGATGATATTCTCCAGGATGTCCGGCGCGAGATGATCCCGCTCATCGTTAATATCATCAAAGGCGATGATGCGATCCGTTGCCAGCAGTTCCCAGGCGGGGAACTCATCCCGCGTGAACACCAATCCCTGCATATCAATGCCATCTGATTCTTGCCAACTGGAGACAATCCGCGCCAACGCCTCCGGGTGATCCCAACGAGGCGTTGTGAGCGTCACGACGAAGACCTGATTCATGTGGGGTTCGATCACGAAATCGACCACAACATCAATCACTTCTTCTGGCTGGGTGATTTCTGAGAGCGCTTTACTGGCCTGATACAGCACACTCTGTTCTTGCAGCGTCGCCTGCACCTGCGCCAGCAGCGCCTGATTGTCTAGCACGATGCTGGCACTATCTGCAACAGCCCCCAGGTAACGGCGGTCATTTTCATCGAAGACATGTGTCCCCGTATATCCGATGAAGATACGCCCGGTGGGAACATTCTGCACCTGCAAATCGACGGCTGCCAGCGCACCGATTGCCTCATGGCTGGCGATGATGTCGCCAAAGGTGCCTACACCTCGATGAACGCGATCCTGAAAATAGACCGTATCGGCTTGCGGCAGGGGCATTTTCGCCAGCCTGGACAGATCCAAGCCCTGCCTTTCAGCCTCGCGGAACCCCACCTTCAGCAGTTCCCCGGAGGATTGATTTTCATACAGGTACACAGCATACATATCCGCTTCCAGCATCACCAGGGCATTCCGCACGGTTTCAATCAATCCCTGACGGTCACGGGCGCGGCTGATGCCTGTCGTAGCGGCATAGAGGGCAGCGGTTGTTTCCAGTGCTGCACTCGTACTCTCGATGAGATATTTATTCTCAATGGATGTACTCGCCATTTCACTCATGCTGGTCAGCACGCGCTCTTGATCGTGCGTATAGGCTTCCGGGTGAGTATCCACCAGCATGAGCCACCCAAGCGGTTGCTGGCGACTGAGGGCACGCAGCGGTACCACCAGCGCCGAACGCGCACCAATCTGCGTCAACGAGTGATAGAGCGTCGGCTGTTTCTTGAGCGAAACGACATCGTTGATGTTGACGATGGAAGGTGTGAGCAGGGGGCGCAGCGCATCGACATCGCGCAGTGGCTGCACAGAATAGCGTGCCAGGTGGTAATATTCTTCTTCTTCCTCACTGAGAATGATATAGGCATCGGCACAGGGCTGAAGCTGCAACTGACCCAGTAAGTTATCCAGCAATTCTTCCAGCGATTCAGACTCGGAAACGGCACGCTGTGTTTCGTAGAGCAGCACCGTCTCGCGCAGATTTTCTTGCATGGTTTGTTCCATGTTGCGCAAGGTACTGATGTCCTGGATCCCTGCAACGATGGTGGTGACTCGTCCACTGTCGTCAATGATGGGTGCAGCCGTCAGCAGCAGACTAATCTGGAAGATGCCGCTTCGGTTGATAGCGATGTCATCCACCATGACTGTTTGGCGACGATTGCGTGCAGCAGCAGTAGGCAGCTCTTCTTCATGGTAGGGCAATTCCGTACCTGTGCGCTGAATGTCGTAATCGGCTGCCCGGAAAGGGCGATCATAATCAATTTCACGACCCAGCAAACGTTCGGCCTGTTGATTATGTTGCACGGGTTTAAGCGTTTCGCCATCCAGCACCAGCACACCCGTCGGCACTGAGTCCAGGATGCTTTGCAGCCGTGTGCGTTCGTAGTCACTTTCGAGGATGAGTATCTGGTTTTCCAGCGCAACGGCGGCTTGCGTCGTAATGGATTCCAGATAATTTATGTATTTTTGGCTGAGGAGTTCCACATCTTCCACGCGCACCACCAGCACACCCAGCCAGCGCTGCGCCGTCCACAGCGGGGCAATTGCCGCTGCCGCAGCCCATCCCCCACCCAGCACATGAGTGAGGTCGGGGTAGTTTGCCGGGACCTCCTGGCGGATGTCCTGGATGGTCATCACGCCATAATCATTTTCACGCAGCAATGTTTCCAGCGGCAGTTTCTCCTGCGAATGCAAGAGAGGGTGCGCGGTGGTCCCATCGCTGCTGGTCTTCTCAGGCCATTGGTAGGCTTCGCGCAAATACGGCGCATTCGGCGTGGGTTTGGGGTAAGCCGTCAGCAAGCTAACCCCAACACGCGACGCTTCCCCGTGCTGGCTGAATTCTTGCAGCAAGGGCGAACGCACATGCTGCGCGAACAACTCATACAGGTCATGGGTATCGCGTGCGCCGGAAATCTGGCGGCTGGCAGCATACAGGCGGCGGATTTCATCAAATGCATCTTGCATCTGTTCCTGCGCCTTCAGGCGTTCAATCTGCGTACTCATCTGCCCCGTGATGGCGCGGTAGAATTCGATGTCTTCCAGCGTGAAATCCCGGATTTCAACACTGGCGATCACCAGCAGCGCAGTCGGATGATTCTCGCTGAACATGGGGAAGAAGGCCAACGTGTTGTACGCCCGGCGCTGCGACATCGCAGGATGGATGAGGCCAGCCGCGTCTTCTGCTGCGCGGTCACTGGTGAAGATCTGCACATCGCGCCGAAGCATGGACGAATCCGCGTTGACTTGCAGCGCATAGGGCAAATCTTCTTCGATGATCTGGTCATCTTCGGAACGGGCAATCACGCGGGCATGGCTCGTCCAGCCGTTTTCCAGGCGTTCCCCTTCCAGCATGACGAACCAGAAATCGGTATAGGGGGTATCGTTGGTAATCACCAGCGCCTTCACCAGATCAACCAGCGAACGCATGGTGTTGATCTCGCGGCTGACTCGGTAGAGGCGTTCTTGCTGCGTCAGGGCGGTTTCGGTCTGTTCCAGCAGCAAGCGGTTGTCAATCGCCGTCCCAGCCTGGCTGATGAGCGCATTGTATAAGCGCCGCTCTGTATCGTTGAAGGTACGCGGTTCTGCGAATGCGATGGCAATGAAGCCCTTCCAACTCTGGCGCATCACCAGCGGAATGACCACTAGGGCGTGAGTCTGGGCGCGGGGCATCATGTGCTGCCCCATCGGCATACCCACAGCATGCAAATCTTCGATGCACAGGGCGTGTTTTTGCGTAAGCTGGCGCAGTACCGGGTGTTCTGCCGCGAGAATTTTTCGCCCCATATCCAGCGGTGTCGTTGCCATATCATCCGTGCGCACATCAGCGGCGAGATGTGCCGGGGGCATGGGTTCGCCGGGGAGATATTCCTGGCGGAACAACCAGATTTGCGCCCGTGTCGCGCCGATGGCAACCGTTTCCAGGATCGGCAGCAGCACCTCTTGCGGGGAATTGGCTTCGTTCAACAGGTTGGCAAGCGTATACAGGGTGCTGACTTCGTTCAGGCTGTACTGCGTTTGCTGAAGCAAGCGAGCATTTTCCAGCGCCATCGCCACACGTTCTGCGACGGCATCCAGGATAATCTGGTCACTTTTGCTCAATGGCTGCCCATCTTCCAGCGAAGCGCGTAGTTCACCAATCACCGTGCCGCGCAGTTGGATGGCAGCTTTGCCACCTTCTTCTATATCCTGCGAACCCAATTCCAGCGCTTCGGCTTGCTTCTGGTATTCCTGCCAATCTTCCAAAGTGGCAGCGCGGTTCAGGCGGTTGATCTGGTTAATTTGATCCTGTGCCTGTTCATAGAGCCGCGCATTGTGAATCGCAATCGCCAGTTGATCCGCCAATAAGCGGTAGATCGCAAGGTCTTCTTTCTGGAAGGCATGCGGACGGCGGCTCTGAATATCCAACGCGCCAATCACGTCCTCCCCCACAATCAGCGGCAAGCCCATTTCTGAACGGGTATCCGGCAGCAGTGGGTTATAGAGATGGGGTTCGTCATCAATCAGCGTATCGTTAACGATCACCGCACGGCGTTCCCCTACAGTACGCCCCACAACCGTCCGCGAACCCACCGCCAGCCGATGCCGTTTTGCCAGCATTTGCTCACCAGCATCGCCCCGGCTGTAGCGCAATTCCGCGTAGGTATTGCTTGGGTCTAGCAAGAAAACCTGCGCATGATATACGCCAAGCTCCTTGCAAATCATGTTGATCGTATGCCGTACCAGCGTATCCAGATCACGCTGGGTTGCTGTTTCTCGCCCAATGCGCCCCGCCATCAGCAGATCGCGTTCACGCCTTGCAGTGCGCTCGGCTAATTCATCCGAAAGGGATTGGATGCGATTGGCAAGTTCTTCGATGGTATCCGCAACCGGGACATTGCTTCGTTCCCGCAGCCCAACTTCTTCCGGTGTGAGGATGGTCTCTTGCGGAACCCCGGCAACCTGCCGAATCAAGGCTTCTGTTTCATTGATGCGCTGCAAATACGGCACGACCATACGCCGGATCAACTGGCTTGCAAAAGTGGCTGAACCCACCCCCGCGAGAACAATCAGTGTTACGATGAGCAAGCTGCCGCCGTATGCGGTCAGCCATTGGTCTACGACGACCAACTGCCAGGCCGGAACACTGCCTGCTTCTACGCCGAAATTCTCGCCCGAAAGCACATACCCCTGCATCCCGCGAATGCGGTACGGTGGCAATGTGCCGCTGTTTAATTGCTCAACCGCCTGTAACCAGGCTCGGTTCTGGGGCAGCGCTTCATTCACGTTTTGTGCTACCAACGTTGTGCCATCTTGCATCCACACCATCCGGCGACCGGGCAACTGCCGTCCTACCATCTCATCTGTTGCTCGCAAAATCCCCAGAACTTCAGATGGCGAAACTGCCAGATACACCAGGCCGACGGGTTGCCCGTCCTGGTGTACGAGGGTGAACAAATTGATCTGGCTCAAACCCTGGGTACCCAGCGCAAGATCAAGATAGGTTTCCCCCGGTGCGAGGTTCAGCAAACGATCAGAAATCGCCGAGAAATCCAACGGAAGGAAGGCCATGTTGCGCCCCATGCGCTCGTTAATCATCCCATCCAGATTCTCGATGTACGCATAAACCTGCCCCGCAAGGTCAAGGTAAGCGACGACCTCATAACGATGCTGGTTCTCCGTCAAGAGTTCACGCGCCGGGCTGGTCAGGCTGCGTTCTGCCGTATCATTCTGGCTTTCAAGCTGGAAGATTTCCGGCGGTGTCTGTTCAGCCAACTCCAGCAAAGCGAGCGGATACTGTTCCAGGCTGTGTTCAAGTTCATGGGTGATGCGGGTCAGCTCCGCCTGATGCTCATTGGAGAGCAAATTCCGCTCGTTCACAATCACGGTCACGATGCTGATTAAGATCAGCACGATAGCGACCAGGGCAACCGCCAGCGTGATTTGCCGCGACAAGCGCCGGGTTTCCTGATTTTGTTCGCTCAAATTAGGGCTGCGAGTCATGATTGCTCCACAAATATCTCACTCACTCTGGCGAGGATCGCTGTCTGGTTGTGCCGGAGGAGGTGGCGGATTGCCGTCTTGCTGCGGCTTATGACCATTGCCACTTCCGTTTCCATTCCCATTCCCGTTGCCAAATTCAAAACCGCTGCCGCCTATCTCAGGGTTCAGCCGGATCGAGACATGCGGAGTTCGCAAGGCCAACCCAACTTCGCGCAGTGCTGTTTCCAGGATACCCTGTACATCCGTTTCCATTGTGATGGTAGCAGCAATATCATTCACCAGGCGCTCGCGCTGTGCGGTCTGGCGGCTTTCCTGGAAGAGACGACTGTTCTCCAGGCTGATCGTCAAACGGCTGACCAATTCCTCTGCCAGCAGCACTTTATTATGGCTGAATTCTTGCTGTGGCACTTCATATTCTACTGTACCAATCGTTGTATCTTTCATCACAATTGGCACGACAAACGGCACTGTACCCCGTTCGGTAGCGATGCCGACGATGGTTTTCCGGCTGCGATAGGCCGCACGGATCAAATCATTGAAGCTCGTCTCTGTAGCAACCCCGGAATGCTGCGACTGTTCCAGCATGCGCTGTGTTCGTAAATGCTGCGTCCACGCTTCGCGCACCTCACTGCGGCGCTGCTGCTGCAAATCCGCCAGCAACCGTGCAGATTGCTCGTACAACCGCGCATTCTCAATGGCAACTGCGATTTGATCCGCAAGAGTCTGCATGGTGTTGACGAAGTCTTCGCTGAAGCTGTCGCGCTTTCGGCTCTGCACATCCAGCGCCCCAATAATCTGCTTGCCGAACTTCAGCGGAACAGCCAGTTCGGCCTGGGTTTCCGGCAGAAATTCATTACGGCGGTGGATATTGCTGGTGGCGGTATCGCGTGCGACGGTATACTCACCCAATTCCATCACCTGCCCGATCACGCTAATGCTGCCGACGCGCAGCTTATGCCCGCGCTGCAACAATTCCTGACCGATTTCCCCGGTGCTGGCACGCAGCACCGCGTATTCCTCGCGGGTATCCAGTAAGAAAATCTGCGCGTGGTAAATCTGCGAGAAGTTCTCCACAATCAAATCCACCACCTGATTCATCAGGTAGCCCAGGTCGCGTTCGGAGGTGATGGCGCGGGTGATGTCCTGCGTCACCTGTACATCATGGATACGGGCTTGCAATCGCGCTTCCATCTCCTGCGTGAGCGTTTTAATCTTCTCACGCATATCCATGAATGCATTCGTCAGCGTGCCGATTTCATCATCTCGGCTGCGAGCTGGCAACGGAATATCATAATAACCACGCACTACACCCCGCATGGCATCCACGAGTTGCAGCAGCGGCGGCGTAATCAGTTGATCCATCACCTGGAAGAGGATGAAGAGCAGCACAATCGCCCCTACCACAATCGGGAATCCTACGCTGCCGACGTATTCCAGCACCTGGCTCTGCGCAATCGCCGTATCCACACGCAGGATCAGCAGCAGTTCCCCGTTGATATTCTCCGGCGCAATCGAACTGAAGTACACCAGCATTTCATCGCTGGCGGGGCTTGTTCCCTGGTTCACGACACTAGAACGAAAACCCTGCTCAATTTCAATCGGTGCTTCGGTGAAAACGTCACCGCCCAATACAAACCCCGTTTGCCCATCCGGGAACAGCACAATGCCTTCGTGCGGGTGAAAGCCTTCTTCCAGCGACAATGGATCAACCAGCAAGGTGTTGATGTTGAGAGCGATGACCACATAGCCCAATCGTTCCGCATCTCCCCCGCTGCCACTGAGCAGAGGGCTTGCAATGGCAAGATAGGGCGTTCCCTCAAATTCGCCACCCACCAGCCAGTATGTATCTTCAATGAGGACGTTATTCGCACGGACGGCTGAAGCGCTATCGAGCGAAAGCAACTGGATTGTACGCGCACTCAGGCCGGAAGTATCCGCTGCGGCGAACACATCTGCCGCGTTGGAAAGCTCCGGCATAATCCAACCACCTGCCACCTCATCCGGCAGCAGCGCAAACAAGTCTGCGATTGCCTCGCGGGCGTTGCTCAGGCGGATCACGCGGTTCTGCGTCGCTTCACTGGCGGGCAGCAAGGAATCCCGCAGCCGTTCCCGGTTGCTTTCGTCAGAGAGATACTGCTGTACGATTGCCGAAGTTTCCGCAACATTGGGTTGCAACAAAGCCGTATGTTGCAGGCCATTTTCCAGCAGCCTCTCGGCAAGATTCGACTGATTAATTTCCGTTGCGCCGCTGATGCTGAAATACACCACCAGCGTCAGGGGTATGAAGATTGCCACCAGGAAGGCCACTAACAATTTCCCGCGCAGCGAATGGGCAGGGTGGATGCTTTGCTGACTCATGACAATTCCTCCATCGTCTCCGATGGTTCTGGTTGAATGTTGATGCGAGTCTGCACAGCGCCCAGTGCATCCATGAATTGTTCGGAGGCAAGTTGCAGGATTTGCTGCACATCCGGCGCACTCAGCAGCACACCACCAATTGCATTCGCCAGCGTCTCGCGCTCCACCTGCGCCCTCGTTTGCTCGAAGAGACGCTTATTTTCCAGCGCCAGCGCCAACCGCTGCACAACGCCCTCAATCAATTCGCGCTGGTGTGTGTTCAGCGTCCTCGCACCTGGGGGCAGCCGGAACGACATCGCGCCCATCATGTGACCACTGAGCAAAATGGGGATGTTCACACGGTACTGTTCATCTTCTTCCGTGATGGTAATTTCACCGGCGGTCAGGGCTTCGTGCAGGCTGTCCGGCAGTTCCATCTGAAGGTCGGCTGAAAGCTCGGCATTTTTCAAATCGAAACCCATGTACTCAATCCCGCGCTGCTGCAAATAGCTGCTCCAGCTATCCAGCGTCGCACGCAGGGTGGATTGCTCGTAGCGCAGCAATTTCATATTCTGCTGCTTGAGCGTTGTTTCCTGGGATTCGAGGCTGTTGCGCAGGTCTTGAAGATGGCGTAACTGCCCTACCGCAGCGCTGATCTGGCGGGCAACACTTTCCAGCAGGGTAATATCCGATGATCGCAGTCGTTTCTGTTCATTCTGCTGCACATCCAACACACCCAGAACCTGATCTTCGTAGATCAACGGCACAGCCACCCCGGTCGCAATCCCTGGCAGTAAGTGCCGTCGCTGGCGCGGGGGCGTAGCAGTATCCAGCACAACAGTTTGCCCGGACTGAATAGCCGTGAAAATACCACTGCTGCGGCTCACTTCCACATCATCCTGCACATCCAGGCCACCCAGGTAAAACCCAACGCCCATGCGCTGCCGAATGTTTCCGCGTTCGTCCAGTCTATAGACCTGCGCCACTGTATGACCCAGTTCATTCACCAGTAAGCGCAGCACATGGGCATAGACCTGTTGTTCGTCGTTCATGGGCGTTGGTAGTAATTGCAGTTGGGATGCCCGTTGCAGGTCTTGCAATTCCTGCACGAAATTCTGTGCCGGAGCCTGGGTATAGCGGATGAAGACAGATACTACTGCCAGGATCGCCACCAGAATGATTGCTGTACTCAGCAGCACTTCCAGTTGTGCGGGTGTCATGCCTGTTGTGAGAATCACCTGGAAACCCGCCAGCAGCACCAGGCCAACGGTAACGATTGCATTGCGCAGGTTCAGCAGCCCCGCCGCAGCAATCACCGGGAAGATTGCCGTCGCAATAATTGAATAATGGTCGATTCCCAGCGTGGACATCTGAATATACGTCAGCACAACGCCTTGTAAGATCAGGCCACGCGCTGTGAGGAAGTAATACCCCTGGCGCAGCAAGAGGTACAGCAGGAATGTTGTGATCAACCCGATGCCGATGGGAATCAGAAAATTGCTGAGGTTCACCTCATTGAAGACGGAATAGCCATAAATCGCCAGCGACACAACCAGCAGCACTACCGAAGCGAAAAATAGCAGATATAACACGCCCTGCGCCGAAGCTTTCACCAGGGGATTTTGCGTGCGAACCTGGGCTGTCAGGAAGGTTTTGCGCATGAATGCCATCATGCCGGGTCGCCTCCTTGTGGCTGCTGCACGGAAGTCGCGGGTACTTCAACCTGATCCATCAGACCCAGGCGAATAGACCCCTCTTCCGCACCCAGCGTTGTCGCTAATTCTTTCAGGGTGATTTGCAGCAGTTCATCAACTGTGGCAGCCGATTGGTACTGCGTGACGAGATCGCTCAAGCGTTGTTCCTGGATGCTGGCATCGCGCTCGACCTCGAACAAGCGAGCCGTTTCCAGGCTGTTCGCCAACCGCTGCGAAACCGCACGCATCAGTTCGACGGTGCTGTCGTAATCGGCATGGGCGCTCGTTTCAATTTCCAGCGCACCAATCACCTCACCGCGCAGTTCAATCGGCATTGCGATGGTTTGCTGCCCGGTTGTGGTTTCGCGCACCGTACGTTTGCGACGGCTGGCATCCAGCATGCGCTGCGTCCAGGCGCTTTCTGGCAGCAGAACTTCATCATCCAGCGTAATGCCAGATGCACGTTTGGTTGCGCTCAAATACTGCGACCACAAATCGCGGGTGAGGCGCTGGTTCAATTGTTCATTCTCGCGCAGCCGTGCCTGGGCTTCCAGGAAGAGACGCTTATTCTCTAGCATGCTCTGCTCTTGTTCATGGAACAGCCGTGCATTTTGCAGCGCCGCCGCAAATTGATTGATGAGGATTTGCATGGCCTTCACATCCAATTCAGGGATCAAGGCATCCTCGGAATTTTGCAGGTCAATCACGCCCAACGTCTGATCCTGGTCACGGATAGGGAAAATGAATTCAGCGCGTGTAGAGGGCAAGAAATCCAGGCTGCTGCGTTTGCGCTCATGCTGCACCGCCGCACCGCGTACCACCATCACTTCACGGGTTTTGGCAGCCCGCGCCAGCACACTATCCGAAGAGAGGGGAACAGCATACAAACTGGTGAGCAAATTCATCTCACCCACACCCGTCCCGGCAACAAACCGTAAATCCGCACCATCCTCGCTCATCAGAAAAATCTGCACATGATCCGCAGCAAAATTTTGCTGGATCGCTTCTACCGCGATAGAAGCCAGCAAGCGCTCATCATTCACCTGCGAGAACAAGCCTCCAATCCCGGCGCTGTTTTCCAGCAAAATCACACCGCTGCGGGCAGTATCCAACGCCTGCCGCAGCGTCCGCGTGAACGTCAGCATGACCATCCCGACAGCGATTGGTGTCGCTGCAAAACCCACCAACGACAAAATCCCTGCCATCACATCTGTTGTACTGTAATCCGCCGGGAGACGCTGCAACACAATGTCACCAAAGCTAACAATCACCAGAACCACCACCCCGGCGAACATACGGCGATTGAGCATGATACCCGCCAGCGCACTCGCAACCAGCAGCGTCACCACGCGGTCGGAAGTGTTATCAACACCGAAGGATGTAACAGCCAGCAGCAGCGGAATGATGGTATACAACACAGAAACAGAAAGCTGCCAGAAAGAGAGTACCAGCAGCCCCCAACTCACCAGCGCGAGTGTCAGAAGCAAGTCTTCGGGCATGGTCAGGGTGATTGCTTCGAACTGCTGCCCGAAGTATGTCAGAGTCGTGACCACTGCTGCAAAAATCAGCAGCCCGCGCACCAACCGCACACGGAAACGCTGCAAAATATCCTCTGTGGAGAAGTGAAGTTCGTTCATCCTCGCACCTTCTTACCATTGGTGTCGGTTTCCGGCTTACCGAGTTGGATGGTCACCTTGTGCGCATCCAGCGCAGTACGCAAACTGCGTGCCGCTTCCGTCAGCGTGGTTTCTACATCACTGCTCGTTTGCAGGCGACGGCTGATCTCATTGATGAGGCTCTCACGTTGGGCGGCGCGTAAGCTCTCCTCCAGCAAGCGGGTATTCTCCGCAGCCAACCCGAAGCGCTCGCTGATTTCGCGCACCAGTTCCACATCTTCAGGGCTGAGTCGCTGTTCCGGCGGCAGTTCAAATTCAATCGCACCAATGACGTGACCGCGCACGCGCAGGGGCATCGCCACCACATTACCATCCTGAATGATGGTGTTGACCTCTACAGCATCCGCCAGCGTCGGAGTCCAGCTTGTTGCCGGGGTCGTTTCCGCAGTTTGCAAATCCACATCGAAGCCTTGCATCTCCTCCGTGTTTTGCAAATATTCCGTCCATGCCTGCCGCATCAAGCGTTGATTCAAACGTTCAACTTCGCGCATCGCTTGTTGAGTCTGCGCTACAAGTTTGCGGTTATCTTCAGCGCGTTTCTGCGCCAGTTCAATCTGTCGGTAATTATCAATCGCCAGCGAGAGACTATCCGCAACCGATTGAAACGCCTGAATATCATTTTCGCCAAGCTGCAAGACCTGCTTGCTCTGCAAATCCAGCGCACCAATCACACGATCATTCACCCGCAGCGGGAAAGCCGCCTCCAACTTCGTCAGGGGCAGCAGTGGATTCGGGCGGTGATACCCTCCGATTGACCCCGCGACTTCAATGATGGGACTGCCCTGCAACGTCACTTGCCCGATGATGCTGCGGCTGCCAACTGCCAGCGCATGCCCTTCACTGAGCAGGTGTTCCCCCGTGCTGCCTGTACTGGCGACCAACTGCGCCTGCAACCCGGCATCATCCAATAAGAAGACCTGGGCATGGTAGTAATCCGAATAGGTCTTGAGCAGCAAACCCAGAATATCATTGAGCATAGCATCCAGTGACATATGATCCGCTGCGTTGCGCGTCACGGAACTGGTGATTTCTGCCAACTTCAGGCGCTCAATATCGGCCTGGGTGGTGCCTTCCCGCCGCGCCAGCATCAGCATACGCCGGATAATCGTCATCATCACCGCAAGTACCAGCAGGCCACCAACCCCCAGGAACGTGCTGTTCAGGTCATAACTATCATGGGGTGCAATGAAAAATGTGATCGCAACATAGAGGCTGATGATCGCGGTATTTACTGCAACGGCGCTGCGACTGCCCAATAGAACCGTTCCCAGGATCATCATGATCGGCAAGCCCAGGAAATCCAGAGGGGTATACAAACCTGCCGTGAGGCTGGTGACCCCCAGCGTGAACAGCCCCATCCCGATCCCCAGCCGCGCAGCGAATTGAACCTGCCCGAAACGCACGAAGAGGTGGACACCCAACATGGAGATGATGAGCGCCACCACCCACCAGGTCTCGACCAATCGGTTACTTTCCAATAACTGGGAAATACGCAGGGTGCCATTGACCGGGAGCAAATACGTGATGACCGTAAGCACAATGATGGCTACGGCGCTCAGGCTGTAGAGCAAAATCGCCCGCAGCCGATCCATTGATGCATCAGCATAGCGGTGTAAATCAAATACCAGCGGAACGAGACGCATCATGAGTCCTGTTCTCCATTTTTCTGCTGTGGCATCATCCCCAGCCGAATTCGCGCCCGCCGTGCGCCAAGCGCCTGCCCCAATTCCGTCGCCGTGATGCGCAGAATATCTTCCACTTCCATCTGACGTTGAAGCTTGCCCACAATATCGTTCGCCAGAATTTTATTGCGGGCGAGCTGCTGGCTCTGGAAATACGCTTCGGCATTGGCGAGGCCAATCGCAAGCTGATTGCTGATCTGCTCGAAGGCCACCATATCCATCTGACTGTAGCGATTGGAATGCATACTGCCAATTTCCAGCACGCCAATGCGCACCCCGTTTGAGGTCAGCGGCGAAACCAGCATCGTCTGCAAACTGCTGATGTACGGATGCTGCCATGTCCAGGTATCTTGCAAGGCATTAATCCAGATCGCTTCTTGCGTCTTCCAGACGTGTTCCGCAACGGTATCACTATCCGGTTCCACAATTGCGCCCGGTGGCGACACACTCGGATGCCCATCATGCAACAGCCCTGGTACGCGCAGCGCTTCGGCTTTACGGTCATAGATCAGCACAGCGGCATAATCCACTGGTATCAAATACGGCAGGCGTTCCAGCAGAATCTCCAGCAAATCCGGCATATGTAAGGAGGCTTGCATCGCTTCCGCGAAAGTCGTCAAGCGCTGCATCTGCGCGGCTTGGGTCTGTGTTTCGCGCAGCAAGCGAGATTTCTGTACATTGATGGTCATCTGCGAGACGATGGTCTGTGCCATCGCCAGCAAATCTTCGGGCATGTGGTACATTTCGCAGGCCATGATGCACAGCCCCAGCAGTTGATTTTGCGAATCAAACATGGGGAAGATGAAGGCGCTCTCGTTTTCCAGCAAATCAATGAACTGGAGCAGCGTGGCAGGAATGCGCTTCCTCGTGACATCATCGACCTGAAGCGCTTGCTGTTCTTCCGTCAGCAAGCGGACAATCTGGCGTTGCGGGTCTACAATTTTTGTCGCCATCAGTTGCAGCGGAACAGCGGCCTGCACCGTGAAAACAGGCTCATGTTGGTCGTCTTGCAAGGTGGCGATTGCAACTCTTTCCGCCCGCGTTGCCTGCTTCAAAATCTGTGCTGAACGTTCCAGGACGGATTGTTCGTCGCGGTCTGCGCTGCTCGCCACAATCCAGTCGTTAAAATGGCGCATCATCGTGGCTGCACGTTCACGGGCTTCCAGTATTTGCAAGTGCTGCACCCCAATGCTGAGTTGGTTGGCGAGGTTCATCACATGTGCCAGCAGCGGCGGCTCTCCTTCATAGGTGAGCAGCAATACCGCAAAGGCGCTGGATTTGTCGCGCAGGGGGACGAGAATTTGCTGCTGCGTTTCATCCATTGTGGGAGCGCCAGTTTCGAGAACTCGCGGCAGAGTCGGGTTCGTAGTGAGATTTTCCGTAGTGTCCGGCGCAGCAGCCCACACCGACATGCGGCTGCCTTCGGCGCGGTGAACTGCCGCAGCCTGTACGTTGTCATACGCAGCGACAATCCGCTTGAGCGCTGCCTGCAAAAATGCATCGGCTGTGGTGATTTCCTCTTGTTGGAGGAAGGAAAGCAGCGAGAGCGATTCTTCAACCATATGCGGTTCCTATTCCTCCCTGTTCTTCACTTATTCTGGTTGTACTAAGCCGCAGCTAGCTCACTTCCATTCCCATACCGGGTCGCCAGCCAGCAGCCGCCGGATTTGCTCCGGGAAACGATCCGGGTCAAGCGGTTTGCCCAGGAAGCCATCAAAGCCACTTTTTTGTGCGCGGATCATCTGGTCTTCGCTGGCTTCTGCCGTCACTGCGCAAATGATGGTATCTTTCAGGCGCGGGTTGGAGCGCACCTTCTGCAACGCCTGATAGCCATCTTCATACGGCAGGCGAATATCCATAAGGATCAAATCAATCTTGGGTAATGTTTCTGCGAATTGCACCACCTGCCAGCCGGATGTCTTCCATTCACAGCGCTGCACACCCATGAACGCCAGCATGCGGGCAATCAAGACAAAGTTCGGAACATTGTCTTCTACGACGAGTACATGTGCTTCGCTAGGGTCAATCGGTAACCGGGTCATAATCTCTCTTACCTACCTGGAAGAAATTGCGAAATTTCATCGACAAACGTATCCACATCTATTGGCTTGCTAATGTAGCCATCACAACCCGCTGCCAGAAAACGTTCACGATCACCCGTCATGGCGTTCGCCGTCACTGCGACGACTTTGATATGTGCCAGCGTGCTGATGTCCCGTAGGCGCTGTGTCGCTTCCAGTCCATCCATATCCGGCATACTAATATCCATCAGGATCAAGTCGGGCGGGTTATCCGTAGCAATCTGAATGCCGTCGCGGGCATTATCTGCTTCATCAACATCGAACCCTTCCGCCATCAATATGCGCTTGACGAGGAGTCGGTTCGTGGGTTCATCATCAATGTACAAGACATGCGGCATCCCTGGTTCTCTCCTGTGATTGTGCTTCGCTGCTTTCCGCTGGGCAACACAAAGTGAGCAGTCCCCAGGCGGACTCTACCCTATCTGACATTATACGTGCGATTACTGGGCAATCTGCACGTAAATACACTGTAATTTTCTCAATTATGCGACAGGAAAGCATGGATGTGCAACTTAGGATAGAAATTTATAACAATGCTGCACAGCCAAAACCTTCGCTCGGCAACCCTTGCAAGATAATACCGTGGTTTCGCTGGAACAACTCCTTTCACCAGAATCCGTGAAGGAGAGGTCAACATGGGAAGCATTCGTTTGTGCTTCCCACAGCACGCCGAGCAATGCTATTCCATCACAGCGATGCGTTCGTACAGCTCCCACACATCATCTGCACGGCATAGCTCCGTGCCGGGGGTCATCACTGCCGCGCTGCCTGCCGCCACGCCGTAACGAACTGCCTCAAGCACTGTCTTGCCTGCTGCCAACGCCCAGACAATCCCGCCAACCATGCTATCCCCTGCGCCGACTTTGCTTTGAATGGGTACGACAGGCGGGCGCAGTCGCACGCAAGTATCCTTTGTGACGAAGGCCGCACCACCCGCCCCCATCGAGACGACGATTACTTCTGCCCAACCATCCGCAATCAGGGCTTCCGCCATGATCTGGATGTGTTTTTCCCCCTGGAAGCTCGCCCCTGAAAGCAGTTCCAATTCCCGCAGGTTGGGCTTCAGCAAGAATGCGCCGCCCTTCTTCACGGCTTCCAGGGCTTTGCCGGATGTATCAATAATCACGCGGGTATTCGTTCCCTGTGTGCGCCGTAGAAGCTGCGCATAGAAATCGTCCGACATCCCAGGGGCGAGGCTGCCGCTGGCAACCAGATATTCCGGCTGCGATTCCAGGGCTGCATCCAGGCAGCGATTGGCTTCTTCTTCGTTAATTTCAGGCCCTGGCATACCAAAGCGATATTGTAAGCCACTGCTGTGTTCATAAATGGAAAGGTTCTGGCGCGTCAGCCCTGCGATGGGAACCGGGCGCATGGTGAGATGCTCCTGAAACAGAAGATCAGTGAGCATGTTGCCCATTTCACCACCAGATGTGTAGACCACCGTTGAGTCGCCGCCGAGTTTGTGTACCACACGCGAGACATTGATGCCACCGCCTCCCGGATGAAAGCTCGGTGGATCACAGCGCATTTTGATTTCGCTGGCGACTGTGCCAACCGACGAGCTTTTATCAATCGTAGGATTGACGGTGAGGCTGACGATACCGGGCATAGGAGCTTTTCCTTTGGCTGCTTGATGAACAATGTTTAGGATCTTGCCATACTTTGGGCATCTACTCAAATCCGGGCGTATCACCTGGTGCATTTCAATATTTTGGCAACTTCGGATGTGGCGTGCTACATCCAACCATCCAATCAAACTTGTAGGGGAGCGCCCGTGTTCGCTCCCAATTGCTTCAAAACGATTTGAACCACA
>CAYVVZ010000029.1:0-53906 GCA_964455365.1 uncultured Anaerolineaceae bacterium
GACACGCCCCTACGAGAAACAACATTGCAACGGCACGATGTCACTAAAATGTACACTGTGACAACCATTCCGGTCTAGAGAGCGCCTTGATAACCCCTTTAGTGGGTTTGGGGCTTTTGTAGCCGGGGATTTCAATCCTCGGCGACCCTTTTAGGCCAGCGGGCGCGTCGTGGACACGCCCCTACGAGAAACAACATTGCAACGGCACGATGTCACTAAAATGTACACTGTGACAACCATTCCGGTCTAGAGAGCGCCTTGATAACCCCTTTAGTGGGTTTGGGGCTTTTGTAGCCGGGGATTTCAATCCTCGGCGACCCTTTAGCGCATGAAGCCTTCGTAATTGCGCATCACCAACTGGGCTTCCAACTGGCGCATAGTGTCGATCACTACACCCACCACAATGATGAGGCCGGAGCCAGTAATCACCAATGCTGGATTGGTTGCCGCGTTGGTCGTCACTTCGTTCTGGAAGATGATGCTGTTGATGAACTGCACAATGCCGGGGACAACCGCAATCGTACCCAGGAAGAGCGCACCCACCAGCGTGATACGGCGCGTTACCTTCACGATATATTCTTCTGTGCGCTGCCCAGGGCGAATACCAGGGATAAAACCACCCTGACGTTGCAGCGTTTCCGCGAGGCGGTAATTCCCGACCATCACATCCGCATAGAAGAAGGTGAAGCCCACCGTCATCAGGAAGAAGGTGAACCAGTAGAAGAAACCTTGCTGGCTCCCGAACTGGATTTGTAAGTCATAAAGGAAAGTGCCTGCTTGCGGCTGGAACAAACCGATCAGTACAGCCGGGAAGGTGATAATCGCCTGGGCGAAAATCAGCGGGATCATGCCCACCGGGTTCACGCGCAGCGGGATGTGCTGACCGCGCCCCTGCACCTGGCGGTTCCCGCGCACGCGCTTGCCATATTGCACCGGAATACGGCGAACGCCTTCCTGCACGATGACGATACCAATCACGCTGACCAGCGTAATCACAGCGAACATCACCAGGTTATAGACCAGGCGCGGACCTTCGCTGTTGATAATCAGGTTCAGGAACTGCTGCGGCACCAGAGCCACGATACCCGCGAAGATGATGATGGAGATACCGTTACCAATACCATCTTCGGTGATGAGTTCACCCAGCCACAGCGCGAACATCGTCCCACCCGTCATGGTGATGATCACCGAAGCCGTCAGCAGGAGATCACTGCCGAAGCCTGGAATAATGGCTGCACCTGCCAGGCCGGAGAAGGCCAGAATCTGCGCCAGGGATTGCAACACAGCCATAGGGATCGTTGCGTAATAAGTATAACGCTGGATCTTTTCCTGCCCACCCGGTTCGCGCTGGATGGCTTCCAACTGCGGAATGACCGGGACGAGGAGCTGGAAGATAATCGAGGCTGTGATGTAGGGATAGACCCCGTTCGCCAGCACGCTGAAGTTCTGCACCGCACCGCCGGAAAGCAGGTTGAGTACCTGGGCGAAGCCTGCCCCCGCGCCCGTGAACACGTCCTGCAACACGTCACGATCCACACCCACAACCGGGATATGTGCAGCAAACTGATACACCAGCAATAAGAAGAATGTAAAGAGTAGCTTGTTTCGGATTTCTGGCAAGCGCCAGGCGTTGCGAGCAGCCTGTAACATCGGCTCTTCCCTCTATATGTGTTCAAAGTCGTCAGCGCATTATATGCAAATCATCCGCGCTGCCAAACGGTGGATTTTGATAGAATTGTATTGTGCTGTGTAAAAAAGGTGTCTGGTCAATAATTTGTGTCCGGGGCGCAAACGCAAACGGACGACCAGAAGGTCGTCCCTACAAATGCATCGTATCCGTAGGGACACCATTCTTGGTGTCCGTCTTAGGGCTGGCGCAGGTGCTGTGAAAACGCAACAGACACGCTTATTCGCTGCCCTGTTCTTTGGCAAGGCGCAGTGCCTCGTATTCTTCTTTGCGCAGTTTCTTCACTGTTGCGTGCGGCCCCGTTACCAGCAGTTCCAGCTTTTCGTAAGAACCACCCGCGTTTTCCAGCTTTTCCGCAGCGCTCTTGCTGATGCGATGGGCTTTCACGGTCAACTTCTTATCCAGTTCACCACGCCCCAGCACCACCACCGGTTCATCCACATCACGCAGCAGACCAGCCGCAACCAGTGCTTGCGGGTCTACAGTTGCCCCATCGTCAAAATGGGTGTTGAGTGCATCCAGGTTCACTTCCTGGTACTCAATGCGGAAGATATTCTTGAACCCGCGCTTGAACGGCAGGCGGCGCACCAGCGGAAGCTGACCACCTTCGAAGTAAGCACGCTTATGACGGCGACCACGCGCTCCCTGCCCCTTGATACCGCGTCCGGCATAGGTGCCACCACCTGCGGCCTTACCACGCCCGACACGGGTTTTCTTCTTGGTTGAACCTTTAATCGGTTTCAGATCGTGTAATTTCATCGGTGTTATGGCGCAAACTAACCGCGCCTCGCTCCTTTCCTCGCTTATGCTCTCATTCGCTTATTCACTATTGCTGCGTATCGCATTCCGAATCGGATTACTCACACTTCAGTGGATGTCAGCCAGTCAGCATTTCAGCGTACCAGCCAAAAAGCCAGCCGATGCAGCAAACAAGGCAAGATTACCTTCATTTGCTGACGGCTGATTGCTGACCGCTAACGTCTGCAACAGTCTCCATAATCCCGATTCAGGATACTTACGCAGTAACAGCTATTCAGCGTCAGAGACTTCTTCGACAGCCAGCATGTGCGAAACTTTATTGATCATCCCCTGCATCTGCGGGGTGACTTCTACGACGCGGCTGGCCTGCAATTTGCGCAGCCCCAGGGATTTCACGGTTTCCTTCTGGTTCTTATCGTACCCAATCGGGCTTTTGATAAGGGTGATGCGTACTTTCTTCCAGGTTTCGTGTGCCATGGATTATCCCTCCTCACGAGGCATCCCACGACGCGCCCAAACCGGGGTCACTTCGCGGACGGGAACATCACGCATATCGGCGAGCAGTTCCGGGCTTTTGAGCTGCTTGAGTGCATCAATGGTAGCCATCGTCACATTGAGCAGGTTCGCGCTGCCCTGGCTCTTGGAAAGCACATTACGGATGCCAACGGCCTCCAGCACGGCACGCGCACCACCACCTGCGATCACACCCGTACCGGGTGCAGCGGGCTTCAGCAAGATCACTGCGCCGCCGTGGGTTCCGGTGACTTCATAGGGAATGGTGGTATTCCCGGCATCATCGGTGGATAGGGAAATCTTGGTCATGGTAGTGCGGGCTTTTTCATTGGCTTTGCGGATGCTATCCGGCACTGCACGCGCCTTCCCCGTGCCAACACCCAGGCGGCCTTTGTTGTCGCCAACTACGATGGTAGTACGGAAGGCGAAACGACGACCACCCTTAATCACTTTCGCAACGCGGCGAATATCAATTACGCGCTCATCGAGTTCTTCGCGTTCTTCATCGCGGCGTTTGCGATTCTTCTTGTTCTCGTTGCGTTTATCTGCCATTGCTTACTCCACAATTAGAACTTCAGGCCAGCTTCACGGGCGGCATCTGCCAGGGCAGCTACACGCCCGGTATACTGGAACCCGCCGCGATCAAATACAACTGTTTTGACTCCCGCAGCCTTGGCACGTTCGCCAATGAATTTGCCGACGATCTTGGCTGCTTCGGTCTTGGACTTGCCTTCAAGCTGTGCCGCGATTTCCGGGTCTACGGTTGAGGCAGCCGCCAGGGTATGACCAGTATCATCATTGATGATCTGTGCATGCATGTGCTGCAAGCTGCGATAAATGCTCAGGCGCGGGCGCTCCTGCGTACCATGCAGCTTGGCACGGGTACGGCGAGCGCGGCGCTGGCGTGATTTGTACTTTGTGTTTCCTTTAATATCAGGCATCGGTTTCTATCCTTACTTCTTACCGGCTTTGCCCGCTTTACGACGGACGTATTCATCGTCGTAGCGAATGCCCTTGCCCTTGTAGGGTTCTGGCGGTCGCCATGCGCGTACATCCGCTGCAAGCTGTCCTACGACTTCGTTGTCGATGCCGTCGATATGAATAGTACGCCCACGAGATTCTTTAGGCACATCGAAGGTGATATTTTCCGGTGGGTCAATCACCACTTCATGCGAAAGGCCGACTTTTAATTCCAGGCTCTTCCCACGCAGGGAAGCCTGATAACCAACCCCTTCGATTTGCAGGGTCTTGCGGAAGCCATCGCTCACGCCCTTCACCATGTTAGCCAGCAGCGCACGGGTCAGGCCGTGCAATGCACGGTGACGAGCCTGGTCGCTGGGGCGCTCCACTTTGAGTTGGTTATCTTCCACCTTTGCCGACATTTCCGGGTGAATGCGCCGTTCAAGCTGGCCTTTGGGGCCTTTCACCGTGATGAAACTGCCGTCAATTTTCACGTCCACTTTCGCGGGTAGATCGATGGGCTGTTTCCCAATACGAGACATTTGCTCATCCTCCCTGCATTACCAGATGTAGCACAGCACTTCGCCACCGACCCCTTCGCGGCGGGCGGTTTGTGCCGTCATCACACCTTTGGGGGTGGTGATGATGGCGATGCCCGTCCCGCTGAGGACAATCGGCAGTTCGCTGCGCTTACGGTATACACGCCGTCCGGGCTTGCTCACACGTTGCAGCTTGGTGATGACAGGCTGCCGTTCGCGGCGGGAACCGTAATATTTCAATTGGATGTGGATCATCGGCACGGGGGATTCATCCCCAACCGAATAATCTTCGACATAGCCCTCTTCCTTGAGGATGCGGGCAATTTCTACCTTCAGCTTGGACTTCGGCACATCGACACTACGATGCCGTGCCAGCAGCGCATTACGAATGCGCGTGAGCATATCCGCAATCGGATCATTCGTCACATTGGACATAGGGCAATCTCCTACCAGCTCGATTTCACGACGCCGGGGATTTCCCCTTTTAGCGCCCGTTCACGGAAGCAGATACGGCACATGCCAAAGCGACGGATGTAGGAGCGGGAACGCCCGCAGATGTTGCAGCGATTAACCACGCGCACAGAATATTTGCGTTTTTCCTCGCGTGCGATACTGCTCTTTTTCGCCATAGTTCTACCTCCTTACCGTTCCTGGAAGGGCATGTTCAACAGTTGCAACAACCGTCGCCCTTCTTCATCTGTTTCGGCGGTGGTGACGATGGTGATTTCCATGCCACGCACCTTGTCGATCTTGTCGAAATCAATCTCCGGGAAGATCAGTTGTTCGCGCAAGCCGATGGTGTAATTGCCGCGCCCGTCCAGCTTGGCGGGTACACCGCGAAAATCTCGAATACGCGGCAGAGCGACGTTCACCAGGCGGTCGTACAGCGACCACATTTTTTCGTGGCGCAGCGTGACCTTCACACCGATGGCGCGGCCTTCGCGCAGTTTGAAGCCCGCGACGCTCTTCTTCGCACGGGTGATGACGGGGTGTTGCCCGGTAATCACTCGCAGCGTATCCACCGCGTGATCCATCGTCTTCGGCTCATCGTTTGCTTCACCCATCCCGATGTTCACCACAATCTTCATGATGGACGGCACTTGCCGCACGTTCTTATAACCGAACTCTTCCATCAGGGTAGGGACAACTTCTTCCCGGTAGCGTTGTTGCATGATGGGCAACGTTTTTTCTGGGGTACTCATCGCTGACGCTCCGGTTCTCTTACTCGATCTCGTAATCGCACTTCTTGCAGACGCGAACTTTATACCCATCGTCGCGGGTGCGATACCCGACGCGGGTTTTTTCGTCGCAGCTTGGGCAGACCAGCATCACATTGGAGAGATGCAGCGGCGCTTCCATATCTACGATTTGCGCCGGAATTTGCTGGTTACCCACCTGGCGAGCGCGTTCGTGCCGTTTCACCATGTTGAGACCATTGATAATCACGCGGTTTGCTTTGTTGTCCACGACGAGTACTTCGCCGCGTTCGCCAATGTCTTTACCCGCGATGATCTCAATGGTATCGCCTTTCTTGATACGCTGCATCGTTACACTCTCCTACAGGGTTTCCGGTGCGAGGGAAACAATTTTCATGAACCCCTTGTCGCGTAGTTCACGCGCTACCGGACCGAAAACGCGAGTCCCTCTGGGGTTTGTCATATCCTCGCCGAGGATGACGGCTGCGTTTTCATCGAACTTGATATAGGAACCATCCGAACGGCGGTACTCTTTTGCCACGCGCACCACCACTGCCCGCACGATTTGCCCTTTTTTGATGTTCCCGCTTGCCGCTGCGGATTTCACAGTGCCGACGACAATATCGCCAACATGACCATACCGACGCTTGGAACCACCCAGGATGCGGATCACCAGAATTTCTTGTGCGCCACTGTTATCCGTTACTTTGAGGCGTGATTCAGTTTGAATCATGGGTGAACGCCTCCTCTTCGTCATGAGCCTGTTCTGCTGCGAGAACGGCTTGTTCGTCTTCGGTGGTGGATTCAAGGATTTTTTCCACCATCCAGCGCTTGCGCTTACTCAGCGGGCGGCTTTCTACGATCTGCACCAGTGCGCCCAACGGCACGCTGTTGTCTTCGTCGTGTGCCAGCACCTTCTTGGTGGAGGACACAACCTTGTGGTAAAGCGGGTGCATGGTGCGGCGTTCGATGGCGACGGTGACGGTTTTATCCATCCGGTCGCTCACGACGCGCCCAATGAGCCGCTGTTTGCGTTCGTTCGTCATGGTTAGCTATCCTCCCCGGCGATTTCCGCAGCCAGTTCACGTTCGCGCAAAATGGTCAGCAAACGTGCCATGGTGCGCCTGGTTTGCTTGAACTGCGATGTATCGACCAATTCGCCTGTCGCATGGTTCAGGCGCAGCTTGTAGAGGTCTTCTTTCAAGTCCTCAAACAAGTCAATCAATTGATCGTCCGTCTTCCCGCGCAATTCACTGGCCTGCATTAGCTCACCTCCTGCCCACTAATGGGGTCGATGCGCTTGACGAACTTCGTCCGGCAGGGCAGCTTCCCGGCGGCGAGGCGCAGTGCTTCGCGGGCGACATCTTCCTGCACACCCCCCATTTCAAAGAGGATGCGACCCGGCTTGACCACCGCCACATAGTATTCAACAGTACCCTTACCGCTACCCATGCGGGTTTCTGCGGCTTTCTGGGTGTACGGCTTATCCGGGAATACCCGAATCCAGACTTTGCCACGACGTTTCATATAACGCACGATTGCACGGCGGCAGGCTTCGATTTGCCGGCTGGTCAGCCAGACGGGTTCCAGCGCTTGCAGCCCATAATCGCCGAAGGCAACTGTCGAGCCGCGATAGGCTTTCCCTGTGCGCCGTCCGCGATGCATCTTGCGGTACTTGGTGCGTTTTGGCATCAACATACTACTACACTCCTCATCACTTTCGCGCTAGGCTCAAGCCTCTGGCGTTTCCTTGCGTTCTTCGCCAAGCTGGTTGCCACGATAGACCCAGACTTTGATGCCGATGCGCCCGAATGTGGTGGCTGCTTCGGTGAAGCCATAGTCGATCTTGGCACGCAGGGTGTTGCGCGGCACGCGGCCCTCGGTCATCCATTCACGGCGGCGCATATCCGCACCACCCAGGCGACCGCTCATTTCGATACGCACCCCTTCTGCCCCCTGGCGCATGGCCTGGGTCAGCGCACGCTTCATGGCGCGGCTGTGACCAATGCGGCGTTCCAACTGCCCTGCGATATTTTCCGCGATGAGCTGCGGGTCAATATCGGGCTTTTCCACCTCGGTCACTTCGACGCGCACCGTCTTCCCGGTCATTGCTTCCAGGGTGGTGCGCAACTGCTTCACCGCTTCGCCCTTGCGCCCGATGATGAGACCGGGGCGGACGGTGTGAATGTTGATGCTCACCAGGTTGGGCTGCCGCTCGATTTCGATGCGAGCAACGCCTGCGCGTTCGGTTTCTTTCTTGACGAATTTACGAACCTTGCGATCTTCATCTAGCAGTTCGACGTAATTTTCGCCTTCTGCATACCATCTTGCGTCCCAATCACGGTTGATCTTCAGACGCATCCCAATTGGATTGATTTTACGACCCATCGTACTTAACCCTCCCGCTCTGCCAGCGTAACCCACAGGTGCGACTGGCGGCGAACACGCGGTTTGTAGCGCCCGCGTGCGCCCGCTTTGTAGCGCTTCAAGCGGGGACCTTCGCCCGCCCAGATCTGGCTGATAATCATGTCAGATGTATCCAGATCGAAGTTATTGCGGGCATTTGCCAACGCGCTGTGTACAGTCTTGTAGACGAAATCTGCACCTTTGTGTGGCATATATTCCAGCACTGTCAGCGCTTCTTCCGCATCCATGCCGCGCACCTGGTCACAGACCAGTGCCAGTTTCTGCGAAGAGATGGGCAGGTACTTGGTCTTTGCTTTGACTTCCATCGTTGCCTCTCCTCGACCTTAGCGGCGTTTCTTTTCGACGATATGCCCGCGATAGGTGCGGGTCGGTGCGAATTCGCCAAGCTTATGCCCCACCATATTCTCGGTGATGTAAATCGGCACATGTTGGCGACCGTTGTGGATGGCAATGGTATGACCAACCATCTGCGGGAAGATCGTGCTGGAACGGCTCCAGGTTTTGATGACAGATTTCTTATTCTGTTCGTTCATCTGCTCGATCTTCTTCAGCAGGCTCGGCTCGATATACGGGCCTTTTTTCAGTGAACGTCCCATACTTTACAACCTTCCTCTGGCCTTAACGCCCACGTCGCTTACCACGACGGCGAACGATGAAGACATTTGTGCGCTTGTTGCTGCGGGTACGAACGCCCAACGCGGGTGCGCCCCAGGGCGTTTTCGGCGCAGCCATACCGATACCGGAGCGGCCTTCACCACCACCGTGCGGGTGGCTTGCGGGGTCTTGCGCAGTACCGCGCACACCCGGTCGCCAGCCCAACCAACGGTTGCGGCCTGCCTTACCGATTTTGATATTGCCGTGTTCTGTATTGCCGACCTGCCCGATGGTCGCCATGCAGCTCTCATGGATGCGGCGGTATTCGCCACTGGGCAGGCGCAGGGTTGCGTATTTGCCTTCCTTCGCCACCAACTGTGCCGAAGTCCCTGCGGAGCGTGCAATCTGACCGCCTTTGCCCGGGCGCATTTCGATGTTATGGATCACCGTACCAACCGGGATGCTCTTCAGCGGCATTGCATGACCAGGACGCAGTTCCGCCAGGTCCCCATTGGCGAGCGTCTGCCCGACGGTGACACCCAACGGCGCAATGATGTACCGCTTTTCGCCATCTTCGTATTGCACCAGGGCAATGCGAGCGCTGCGGTTCGGGTCATATTCGATGGCAATCACTTCTGCCTTGCAATCGAACTTATTGCGCTTGAAATCAATGATGCGATAGCGGCGCTTATGCCCACCACCACGATGGCGAACGGTCACGCGACCCTGGTTGTTGCGACCACCCTTCCTGCGAAGGGCTTCGGTCAGGGAGCGTTCCGGGCGGCTCTTGGTAATTTCTTCAAAGGTATACCCGGTCATCCCGCGACGACCTGCTGACGTTGGTTTGTAGACTTTGACTGGCATCGCTACGCCCCCTTACACGTTGAAAATCTCAATGGAGCGACCCGGCATCAGGGTGACGACGGCTTTCTTCCATTGACGGCTGCGGATGTACGATTTACGTCCACGGCGACCCCGCTTGGCGGGCATCACCATGGTGCGGACTTTGAGAACATCGTCTGCCGGAATGCCGAAAATAATATCCAGCGCTTCTTTGATCTGGATTTTGTTGGCATTCTGCGCGACTTCAAAGACATACTGATTATGATCTTCTTGTAAGATGGTCGATTTTTCCGTCACAATCGGGCGACGGATGACATCATACGGATGCAATTCAGGCATCGCTGCGTCCCTCCTGCCCCCAGATGCTTTCAATCACTTCCAGAGCATCCAGCGGGATCACTACTTTGTCGTACTTGAGCAAGTCCCGGATGTTCAGGTAGCTTGCCAGGATTACATGGGCTTTGGGGAGGTTATGCACACTGCGTGCGACAGCCTCATCTTTCTGTGCCAGAACGACCAGGGCGCTTTCGCCACCTGTAATCGCCTTCAGCGCGTCCTTCATCCGGCGCGTTTTGGGCTGCTCAAATTCCAGCTTATCGACGAAGATCAACTGCTCATCATTCAGCAGGGCACTCAGCGCAATACGAATGGCTTTGCGGCGCATCTTCTTCGGCATGTCTTTTGTATATTTGCGTGGCTTGGGCCCCATGGAGATACCCCCGCCGACGAAAATCGGTGCAGTACGCGCACCATGACGCGCACGGCCTGTTCCCTTCTGGCGATAAATCTTGGCGGTGGAACCGCGCACTTCGCCACGACGCAGGGTGCTGTGTGTCCCCTGGCGAGCGTTCGCCATTTGCAGGGTATACAACTGGTGCATCAGGCCGATGCTCTGTTCGTTCACTTCTTGCTCGAAGATATAGGCTGGGAGGTCAATCGTCTGGACTTCCTTGCCTTCTACATTGAGAACTGATACTTGCATTGTTGTTTTCCTCCTCGCTCAGCGCGGCTTATTGTTTCTTCGCCTTGCGGGCAGGGCGGATCACGACAATGCCACCTTTGGTGCCGGGGATTGACCCCTTCACAGCCAGGAGGTTCTTGTCTGCATCGACGACGACGACTTCGAGATTCTGCATCGTCACACGGTCATTGCCCATGCGACCCGCCATGCGCTGCCCTTTGAGGGTACGCCCCGGGGATGCGCACATACCGATGGAACCGGGAGACCGTTCGCGGTCAGACTGACCGTGCGTCTTGGGCCCACGATGGAAACCGTGCCGCTTAATCGTACCTGCGTGCCCGCGTCCTTTGGTCACGCCGATGACATCGACCAGCTCGCCTGTTTCAAATACATCCACTTTGATTTCCGCACCTTCTTCGACTTCGACGGGGTCGTTCCCCATGATGCGGAATTCACGCAGGACGCGCAAAGCGGGCAAGTCGTTCTTTTTCAAATGCCCTAGCTGCCCCTGGGTCAGGCGGGCGGGTTTGGTTTCGCCATACCCGAGTTGCACTGCGATATACCCATCGCGCTCGTTATTGCGCACCTGGGTCACGTAGCAGGGACCAGCTTCAATGACTGTCACCGGGACGACGTTGCCTTGTTCATCGAAGACCTGGGTCATCCCTACTTTTTTACCAATCATGCCCTTCATGAGACTCAGCCTCCAGAGGGGGGTTAGACGCATCTACCATGCGGGGCTAGTTCCCCTCCCAATACTTCTGCATAGATTTTGTCGGATAGTTCGGTGGGTTGCCGAACGGGTGGATCGCTAGTGTTGTTCAGCGACCGCTAGATTTTGATTTCGATGTCTACGCCAGCGGGTAGGTTCAGGCGCATCAGGGTATCAATTGTCTTGCTATCCGGATCCAGCACATCGATCAAGCGCTTGTGCGTGCGAATCTCGAAGTGTTCCTGCGAGTTTTTGTGGACGAAGCTGGAGCGAATCACGGTGAAACGTTCCAGGCGCGTCGGCAACGGAACCGGGCCAATGACTCGTGCGCCGGTGCGTTCCGCGGTTTCCACAATACGCTGCGCGGACTGGTCGAGTACGCGGTGATCGTATGCCTTCAAGCGGATGCGGATTTTGTTCTTAGCTGCCATATAGCATTCCTATTCCTGCTAAGGGTCAACTACCAGCGACTGTAGAAAAATATACCGGGGTCGTGTATACCGTACCCCGGTATATTCAATTGGCTGGTTTGTTGACTGCCCTAGTCAATCACTTCCGTGATGAGGCCTGCACCAACCGTCAGACCGCCTTCGCGGATAGCGAACTTGGAGCCTTTTTCCAGCGCAACCGGCATGATGAGTTCAACTTCCATTGCCACGCTGTCGCCGGGCATCACCATTTCCACGCCGTCGGGCAGGGTCACGGTGCCGGTCACATCCAGGGTACGGATGTAGAACTGCGGGCGATAGCCGGTGAAGAAGGCTTTGTGACGACCCCCTTCATCCTTGCGCAGGATGTAGACTTCGCACTTAAACTTGGTGTGTGCCTTGATGCTGCCCTTCTTTGCCAGCACCATACCACGTTCCACTTCTTCACGGGTGGTACCACGCAGGAGGATACCAGCGTTGTCGCCAGCTTCTGCGCGGTCGAGTTCCTTGTGGAACATTTCGATGCCGGTCACTGTGGTCTTCTGGATGGCTTCACGCAGGCCGACGATGTCGATTTCTTCGCCCTTGGTCAGCGTACCGCGTTCCACACGACCCGTCACAACCGTACCACGCCCCTTGATGCTGAAGACATCTTCAATCGGCATCAGGAAGGGTTTGTCGGTTTCACGTTCCGGGGTCGGGATCCATTCATCAACCGCGTTCATCAGTTCCCAGATCGGAGCATATTCCGGTGCATCCGGGTCTTCGCTGGTGGATTCGGTCACAGCCAGGGCGGAACCCTTGATGATGGGGGTTTCCGGGTCGAATTCGTAGGATTCGAGCAGTTCTGCCAATTCCATTTCCACGAGTTCGATCAGTTCCGGGTCGTCCATCTGGTCGATCTTGTTCAAGAAGACCACCATCGCAGGCACTTCCACCTGGCGAGCCAGCAGCACATGTTCACGGGTCTGCGGCATGGGACCATCCGGGGCGCTCACCACGAGGATTGCGCCGTCCATCTGGGCAGCACCGGTGATCATGTTCTTGATGTAGTCACGGTGACCCGGGCAGTCTACGTGTGCGTAGTGACGGATGTCTGTTTCGTATTCCACGTGGCGGATCGCAATCGTGATACCGCGTGCGCGTTCTTCCGGCGCATTGTCGATATCTTCATAATTCTGCGATTCTGCCTGCCCCTTCATGCCCAGCACTTTGGTGATGGCAGCCGTCAGCGTGGTTTTGCCATGATCAACGTGACCAATCGTGCCGATATTCACATGCGGTTTGGTACGTTCGAATTTACCCTTTGCCATTGGTACTCTATCCCTCTGTATCCAACTTGGTTCGATCACACCTCTGTTCATTTGATGAATGAGGCCGATTCGCCTCGTGCCGCCCGATAACCCCCGGCGTGCAGGCCGTACCTAACGCACCGACACGCTATTGGGGGGGGATTAGCGTTCGCCCTTGATCACCTCTTCGGCGATGCTGTTGGGAGCGACCGTGTACTGGTCGAACTCCATGGTGAAGTTGCCACGACCCTGGGTCATGTTGCGGATGTCGGTTGCGTACCCGAACATTTCGCTCAACGGAACCTGAGCGCGGATCGTGCTGAAGCCTTCGCCACGCGGTTCCATCCCTTCAACCGTACCACGACGGGAGGCGAGATCGCCCACAATCGTGCCTGTGTAATCATCCGGCGCAACCACTTCGACCTTCATCGAAGGTTCGAGGATAACCGGGCTGCCCTTCTGAACGCCTTCTTTCAGCGACATAGAGCCTGCAATCTTGAAGGCAATTTCGCTGGAGTCAACATCGTGCATTGCGCCGTCTACAACGCTGGCCTTCAAGCGCACAACCGGGTACCCAGCCAGCACGCCACCTTCCAGCGCTTCGCGCATGCCTTTTTCAGCCGCACGGATGAATTCTTTCGTCACAGCACCACCAACGATGCTGTCGCTGAAGAGCATGCCGGATTCTTTCGCTTCGGCAACTTCTTCGTCGCTCATCGGGGCGTATTCCACCACGAGGCGAGCATACTGCCCGCTACCACCCGTCTGACGTTTGAAGGTCGTATCGACGGTATGTGCGCGGGTGATGGCTTCGCGGTAGGCCACACGCGGGCGACCCACGGAGGCTTCCACGTTGAATTCACGCTTCAGGCGATCCACCAGCACTTCAAGGTGAAGTTCACCCATGCCCTTGATCTTGGTCTGACCCAGGTTGGAGTCGACTTCGACCTGGAATGTTGGGTCTTCATCTGCCAGCGAGGAAAGACCTTTTGCCAGTTTTTCCTGGTCGGCCTTACTGTTCGGCTCAATCGCCACTTCGATCACCGGGTCAGGGAACTTGATGTTCTCCAGGATCACTGCGTTCTCTTCATCGGAAACGGTATCGCCCGTGAAGGTATCTTTGAAGCCAATCACAGCAGCGATGTCGCCAGCGCGAATTTCATCCACATCTTCGCGGCGATCCGCAAACATACGCACGATGCGGCCTACGCGCTCCGTCTTACCCTTCACCGGGTTGTAGATGCGCGTACCCGTCTTCAACACACCCGAATAAACGCGGGTGAAAGCCAGGCGACCAAAGCGGTCAGCGATAATCTTGAAGACCAGGCCAGCCATGGGTTCGTCGTCATTTGCATGGCGCAGGATGATTTCTTCTTCGTTATCCGGCGAAATACCTTGCACCGGGGGAATATCCAGCGGTGAGGGCAGCAGGTCAACAATCGCATCCAGCAGCATCTGCACGCCCTTGTTCTTCAGAGCGCTACCGCAGAGTACCGGGTGCAGCTTACCTGCAATGGTGCCTGCACGCAGCGCACCAACGATTTCCTCATCCGAAATTTCCTCTTCCATGAGGTATTTCTCGGTGAGCAATTCGTCGCTTTCAATGATCTTTTCGATCATTTCCAGGCGGCGGGTTTCCGCTTCTTCGCGGTGGCTATCCGGGATGGGATGCCGTTCGATCTGCGTGCCGATGTCATCGCCGTAAGTCACCAATTCCATCGCCAGCAAATCAATGATGCCGTTGAAATCTTCTCCGCTGCCGTAAGGGAACTGGATCGGAACCGGATTTCCGCGCAAGCGGCTGACGATCATGGAGACCGTGCGGTCAAAATTTGCGCCCGTGCGATCCATCTTATTGACGAAGCAAATGCGCGGAACGTTGTATTCCGAAGCCTGCCGCCACACGGTTTCGGACTGCGGTTCCACACCAGCAACCGAGTCGAAGACCGCCACACCGCCATCCAGCACGCGCAAACTGCGCTGTACTTCTGCGGTGAAATCGACGTGACCAGGCGTATCAATCACATTAATTTTGTGATCGCGCCAGGTGGTTGTCACAGCAGCGGATGTGATGGTAATCCCACGTTCGCGCTCCTGCTCCATATAGTCGGTGGTGGCTGCGCCATCATGCACTTCGCCGATGCGGTGAACCATACCCGTGTAATACAGCACACGTTCGGTAGTGGTGGTCTTGCCCGCATCAATGTGGGCGATGATGCCGATATTTCGTACTTTGTTCAGGTTGTGTTCGATTTTCTTAGCCATAGAACCTTTTTTACCAGTTACCTCGAACTCTCACGAAAATAGGCTGCACTTGCTTAACGGAAGTGAGCGAAGGCACGGTTGGCTTCTGCCATCTTATGCACTTCGTCGCGCTTCCTGACCGAGTTGCCCTGTCCCTGTGCAGCATCCATCAATTCGCCAGCGAGTTTATCCGCCATGCTGCGACCACCGCGTGAACGCGAATTCTGGATCAACCAGCGCATCGCCAGGGCAACGCCACGTTCATGACGCACTTCGGTAGGAACCTGGTAGGTGGAGCCACCGACGCGGCGCGGTTTCACTTCAATCGCCGGTTGGACGTTGCGCAGCGCCGTTTCAAAGACTTCCAACGGTTCGTTGCCTGTGCGTTCCTGGATGACATCGAATGCTTTGTAGACGATTTTCTGCGCGGTACTTTTCTTGCCACCGTACATCATACGGTTGACGAACATCGAAACATGCACGTTATTGTAGCGTGCATCCGGCGTAACTTGCCGCTTCGGGGGTGTCTTTCTACGCATAGGTCTGTTCCGCTTCCCTTCTCAGTTTCCCCAGCTTATGATTTCGGGCGCTTGGTGCCGTATTTACTACGACCCTGCATACGCTTTTCCACACCGTTGGCATCCAATGTGCCGCGAACGATGTGATAGCGCACACCCGGAAGATCTTTCACACGACCACCGCGCACCAGTACCACGCTGTGTTCCTGCAAACGATGGCCTTCACCACCGATGTAGGCGGTTACTTCCATCTGGTTGCTGAGGCGAACACGCGCCACTTTACGCAGGGCGGAATTCGGTTTCTTGGGGGTCATCGTCTGCACACGGGTGCAAACACCGCGCTTCTGCGGTGCGCCCATCGGCTGGCGAGTACGCTTATTGCCCTTCAGCACGTTGAGTGTATATTGCAGCGCAGGGGCTTTACTCTTCTTTTTCTTGGCAGCGCGACCCTTGCGCACCAACTGGTTAATGGTTGGCATAAATCAGTTTCTCCAGATTGCATCAACTAGCCGTTGAAAATGATGTTTGTAATCTACTCATCACTAGGCGTACAAACGGGCGTACCTATACAAAATATAGAGAACGCCCGTATCTCATTCGGAACATGACGAGACACTCTGCGCTGCAAAGCTCTTTCGTCATCTTACTCGATTCAGTAGGGGCAGTGCCTCGGGTGAGGGGTACCGCAACTGCATTCAGTGGGTAGGATACTAGCAGGCAAACAGAGGGCTGTCAAGGGATGGGGCGTAAGTTGTCATGCAAGGTGCAAGAGACGAGCGCCGATGTTCTGTACACATCGCACGAAGGTAACTTCTATCCATTTCATTGGCACAATTGTATCCCATGTAGGGACATCGACCGTGAAATGTGTCATAGACATCGTGCCGTTGAAATATGGTTTCTCGTAGGGGCGTGTCCACGACGCGCCCGTGGGTTCGATATGATCGAACCCCTTGTTTTTTGGGCGGCACGATGTCAATAAATCGGCTCCGTCCCAAACATAGCAAAACGTACAGCAACTATGATTCTTGACATTTTCTGTAAACGGCGCAGCACGGTGCGCCCCTGCAAATCACACTTTTTACACATGAGCGTGATGTTTTATGCCGACGGCATCAGACTCGCCAGCTTGCCCAGGGAGTCAATCAAGGCATCCACAGCAAGCGGTTTGGTCATGGTGAAATTCGCGCCGTTTTCCAGCGCCTGCCCCGCACTATACCCGCCGGACGTACTCAAAATCGCCATGATGGGTGCATTGGGAAGATGCTCACGGATGTAACGCAGCAAATCCGTGCTGTTGCCATCCGGCAGCAGTGTTTCCACAATCAATGCCTGCGCAGGGGTTTCGTCTAAAGAAGCGATGGCCTCGGACATCGAATGACGGCAGGCGACATCAAAGCCGGAATGTTCGCCCAGGTATTCCAGCACCTGCGAAACATCCACATGATCCGTCACAACCATCAGGCGTTCCCCATTGGCGACACGCGGCGCATTCAAACTGAGTTCTACATCGTACTGCGTTTCGTCGTTCAGCGACGGCTTGAGGACGAAGTGTAATTGCAGCACCAGGTTACCCAGTCGCAGGGTATCTCCATTGCGCACCCGTGACGGAATGCCGCGCACCAGCCGATGCCCATTTACATAAGTGCCGTTGGAACTGCCGATGTCTTCTACGATGATGCGGTTATCTCGCGCAGTCAATTTCGCATGAAGGCGAGAAACGCCCTTATCCTGCGCTTTGTGCGGTGCGAGGTCAATCGTGGGGAAAATTTTGCGGTCTTCATCAGTACGCCCCAGGATTTGCGTCTGGCGCAGCGGCGCACGCAAAACCTCTGACGTACCTACAACCCGAAATTCCACCACCCAGGGAATGATACTCAGCTCTTCGGCTTCTTCGTCACGGACAGGTGCGCCCGCATCGAAGTTTTCGGGATCGCTGAGGATGCTCGTTATTTTGTCTTTGCCGCGTCTCGGTTCTTCGTCGCGTAGTGTCATGAACCACAGCCCCCTCTAGCTGAGCGTAAAATCCATTTGTTTTCTCTAACGAGGCTACGCTGCTCACCTTGCATAGAGGTATCATGAGCGAAGCCTTCCTTGAATATAACACAAAACAAGGTGCAGAACCCTTGACTCTGCACCTTACGATGGTCTTATTTTTCTGTTTGTATCTCGTTCGGTTTAGCGGAACAATTCACGCACGAGGACGTTACGCAGGATTTCGCTGGTACCTTCGTAAATCTGGAAGACCTTCACATCGCGCATCAGTTTTTCTACTGGGTATTCGCGCATGTAGCCATAACCACCGAAGACCTGTACCGCATCGACAGCGGATTTCATCGCTTCATCCGCCGCATAGATCTTCGCAGCAGCGCTCAGGCGCGGGTTGGCCTTGCCTTTTTCCACGATCCAGGCAGACTGCCAGGTGAGCAGACGAGCGGCTTCATAGCGAATCGCCATATCCGCAATTTTGTGACCCACCGCCTGATGCTTCCAGATTTCGCGCCCGAAGGTTTCGCGTTCTTTGGCGTATTTGATGCTTTCATCCAGCGCACGACGCAGCAAACCCACCGCAGCCGCAGCCACACCCGGACGGCTGTAATCGAAGACGCTCATGGCGATCAAGAACCCTGCGCCTTCTTGCCCCAGGACATTCTCTGCCGGAACTTCGACGTTCTCAAACGTGACTTCGGCAGTATCCGATGCACGCTGCCCCAGCTTGTCGAACTTCTTGCTGACGCTCACACCGGGGGTATCCCGATCTACCACGAAGCAAGACATGCCACCATAACCAGCATCGGGGTTAGTGTAGGCGAAGACGGTGTAGAAATTGGCGTAGCTGGCGTTGGTGATGAAGGTCTTGCTACCGTTGAGGATGTAGCTGCCGTTCTTCTTTTCGGCACGAGTCTGGATGCCTGCTACGTTGGAACCCGCAGCGGGTTCGGTCATGCAGTAGGAAACCAATTCACCGTTATCCATCAAGCGCTCACCCAGCCAGTAGGCTTTCTGTTCATCGCTGCCCGCCAGCACAATCGGCAAGCTGCCGAGGCCATTGGTAGAAACGCTGGTGCTGATGCCCGTGCAGCCGTAGCCCAGTTCTTCTGCAACGATGACTTCATCCATGAGAGTCGCGCCCATCCCGCCGTATTCTTCCGGGATGTTCATATTTGCCAGGCCGACTTCACGGGCTTTGTCGAAGATGTCGCGGGGGAACTTCTCTTCTTCATCGTACTGTGCGGCAACGGGGGTGATTTCCTTCGCAGTGAAGTCACGAGCCATCTTTTGCAGCATTTCCTGCTCTTCCGTCAGCTCGAAACTAATGCCGGGGACATTAACAACATCAACCATAGTTAGACTCCTGAATAAGCATTTTTGTTTAATTAAATGCGCGTTAGATTAAGTATAGCGGTTTCAGGGTCGAGATGCAACGGGGACAGACAATATCTATTTTCACCTCATCCTCCCAGCCCCTTCTCCGTCTGGCGAAGGGAAGTTTCACTTTCACCTCATCCCCCTGCCCTGCCATCTGCAAGGAGTGCTTCAAGTCCTGCTCCCCTCAGTAGGGACAATGCTATTTAGGCTGAGAGTAGAATCCAAACCCATAGTAGACACCCTGTGTAAGACTAGCCACCATGCCTGCATCATGAGATTGAGCCATTCTAACGAGGGGCAAATGAGATGAACCTACAAAAACAACCGAGCAGCACGCTTCAGACGATTTTTCGTATTGTATTGGGCTTGGCCTTGCTCTTCGCCGGGATCAGCCACCTGACCACCGCACGAGAGGAGTTTCAGGCGCAAGTTCCCAATTGGGTTCCGCTGGATGTTGATCTGGTGGTGGTGTTATCCGGCATCGTGGAGATTCTGCTTGGTTCGGCGCTGGTGGCCCTGGGTCGCTTCCGCCATTATGTCGGCTGGGTGGTTGCGGCATTTTTCGTAGCGATTTTTCCGGGCAACATCGCCCAATATTTGAACAAAGTGGATGCTTTCGGCCTGGATACGGATCGTGCGCGATTCATCCGGCTGTTCTTCCAGCCCCTGCTTGTGATCTGGGCATTGTGGTCTACCGGGGCATGGCAGGCATGGCGCAAAGGCCACGCGGAGCAACCACCACAAAGCAACTGAGCGAATCTTTATTTGTGCAATTTTTCACAAATAAGGCCAGATGTACTACCTGGGGTATGCCGATTCTCCTTTCGTGACCATTCTGCGGTATAGTATCATCATTTCAGTTTCGTAGATGGTTTGGTAGTAACGAGAAAGGTCATGTTTTGGAAATCGATGTCATCATCGTAGGAGCAGGACTATCCGGGCTGACGGCAGCGCAGGAGCTGCACGCCGCCGGGAAAAAAGTTTTACTTCTCGATAAAGGGAAAAGCAGTGGTGGACGGTTGGCAACACGCCGCATCGGAGACGGAGTGGCGGATCATGGCGCACAATTTTTCACTGCACGAACCAGCACCTTCAAGCAGGCGGTGGAGTCCTGGGTCGAAGCTGGGCATGTGTATGTATGGGGCAATGGCTGGAGCGATGGCAGCCTCAAGCGCACCGTCGGAGATGGTCACCCCCGGTATGCAGCACATGGCGGAATGAGCCAGCTCGCAAAAGCGCTGCAAGAAGGGTTAGATGTCCGCACAGAAATGCGCGTTGATGCCATTCACTATGGCACGCATGGGTGGCAAGTCACGGCGAATAATGGCGCGAATGTCTTCGCAAGCACGGCACTGATCCTGACCCCGCCCGCGCCGCAGGCACTGGCACTCACATCCAGCGTAATGCTCGCCGAGCAAGATCGGGCGGCGCTTGAGCGCATCGAGTACGGCCCCTGCCTCGTCGGGATGTTCGTCGTTGAAGGCGATGTTGAACTGCCAGAGCCAGGAGCGATCCAGAATTTCGAGCGTACAGTGTACTGGATTGCGGATAACAAAGAAAAAGGAATTTCGCCCAACGAGCGCGTGATTACCATGCACGTCGAATCACGCTACAGCCGCGCACACTTTGATGATCCCGATGAGGAAACGCTGGAATTCCTGCGAACAGAACTCAAGCGGCATTTGCAGAATGGCGCAGTTATCAAAGAAGAGCAGCTCAAGAAGTGGCGCTACAGCGTGCCGTTGACCACCTATCACCGCGATACCCTGGTTGCAACCGGGCTGCCACTGGCCTTCGCCGGGGATGCCTTCGGCGGGCGTGGTCGCGTAGAAGGCGCGTATCTATCCGGCCTCGCAGCGGGCAAGGCTATTCTAGAGGTATTGGGTTCATGACCACATCGGCTGCACAAGAACCAACCCGCCGCCGCTGGTGGCGCTGGATCCTTGGCGTGGTTGTTCTGATACTGGTGATTGCAGTTGGCGGATTTGTCGCCTGGGCATACAGCGTGGATAGCATGCCAGCGGCGCAAGAAGCCCTCGTCAGCGATGATGCAATCACCGTATCAACCGACAACTGGATCAGCTTCATACCATCTGAAGCGCCGCAGACCGGATTCATTTTCTACCCTGGGGGGCGGGTTCCGGCAGAGGCGTATGCCCCACTTGCACGGCGCATCGCGGAAGAAGGCTACCTGGTGGTCATCACCTATGCGCCACTGAATCTGGCAATCATCGATCCCAATGCCGCCATACCTGTGATTGAGCAATTTTCCGGGGTGGATACCTGGGCAGTGGGGGGGCATTCCCTGGGTGGCGCAACAGCAGCAATCTATGCCGCCAACCAACCAGATGCAGCGGCAGGATTGATTTTGCTGGCATCCTTCCCCCCGGATAATGCCCTCGCCAACCGGGACGATCTCGCAGTGCTTTCCATTTATGCATCCGAAGACGGCCTCGCCCTGGTAGAGGAAGTCGAAGCGTCCGCCGCTGATCTCCCCGCGAATACAGAATTCGTCTTGATCGAAGGCGGCAACCATGCACAGTTCGGATACTACGGTGAACAAGGCGGTGATGGCGAAGCGTCCATTTCCCGCGAAGAGCAGGTATCCCAGGTGGCTGATGCGATTGTCGAATTTCTGGGGTCCTTAGATAATTCTTGAGAGAACCATTCTATTGAAACGCTGTCTCTCGTAGGGGCGTGTCCACGACGCGCCCCATAGCTGTCAACTTAAGATCTGACCTTACGCACTTTTCTTGTAACTTGCCACATTTGGCATACAAATATCGTCGGTTTTCAGTTTTCAGTCGTCAGTTATCAGTGAAAATCTGTGCCTATCGCAGATTTCGCATCGAGAGAACCCAAAAACTGACAACTGAGAACCGTTAACTGACAACTGCGTAACATCAGTTAAGATATTGACGGCATTTGTTCGTTGCTGGTAGCCGAGGATTAAAAGGCTTGTCCGGTATTGAAGCCAACTCAAACGCATAGTTTTTAGGCTAGATTTCCACCCGTAGGGACAACACCTGTATTACCCGCCGTAGGGTTGTAGGGATTGTGTCCCCCTCCGTCGCTAACGCGACACCTCCCCCAAAGCGTTGGGGAAGGTTTGTCTGCGCGGCAGTGAGCCAGAAAGCCCCCTCTCTAATGCGTTGGGGAGGGGGTTGGGGGTGGGGACAGTTCTTGGAATCAGGCCAATATCCGCAAAACCCTGTGTCGCATTCCAGCAACCTAACCCTGTGTCGCATGAACCTGTGTTGTCCGCCTGCTTGTTTCGGACGAGGCAGGCCTCGTCCCTACAACAGGCTCTGTCAAGCCACGAAAAGACCTACAATGACCCTGATAATATTCCCGGACAAGCCTTAAAGTCCCTGGCTACCTTCTATGCGAAAGTGAACGCTACTGCGTCTCTTCCGTACCACCACAGAGCAAATCTTCACACGGCGTGTTGTCACCATCAGGGTCAAGGCTGAAGTTCCCCGCTTGCAAGCAGGCAATGGCTTCCTGGCAGTCCTGCAACTGCGCACAGGTGAACTGTGTGGATGGGCAGGTTCCCTGCTCTGCGCGTTGAGTCGGGGCAAGCAATGTGGACTGCGCGGTGAGGTCTGTCGTCAGCACAACAGTTTTCAACACATCATCATAGGTCAAAAATTCCGGCGCACCAACGAATTGCGCATCTCGCAGTAAGAATGCAAATTCATCAATTGGCGCACGGGCAGCGCTCCCCAGGTCAGCAATCAGCACGACATAGGTTGTGGTACGCGGCAAGGTCACTGGCCCCAGGCGCAGCAGTTGTCCATCAGCGGCACGGCTGACGTTGATGAAATTCGCCGGATCATCCAGCGTACTGATGGAGACGAACAAGCCCAATTGCGATGGTGGGATCGGTAACGCCTGAATATTCAACACCTGCGATTGTAAGCCATCGAAGCAGTAACCGCGTGCATTCAAGCGCTGTGTGAAATTATCCAGGTAAATTGTACCCACACTGATGCGTGGCAGGATTTCCGCTTTGTTGTTGTAGACGAGCAAGCACTCGTCGCCTTCTGCTTCCAGGTTCGGGATCAATTCATCCAGGCGGATGCGCAGTGAAACAATCTGTTCTTCTGCCAGGTTAATCGCATCCAGCGCCCCCTGGATTGTCGCTGAACCGACCGGGCTGCCAGTTCCGGGCAGATTACAGAGCTGGATCAGCAGATCAATGGGCAGGCGGACATTTGCCATCGCCACATTGAAATCGAATTGCAGCGGCTGCAAGACGACGAAGTTCGCCGCCAGCACGGGGGTCGGAATGAAGAAATCGCTTGGCTGTGCCGGATATGCCGGGCAGTATACGCGCCCACTGAGCGCGGCATCTGTCCAGACAGTGCGAATTTCGTTGAGTGATGTCTGCGCAATATCCAGGCGATCCCGCATCAGGCGCAGTGTCGCAACATAGGTTTCAATACCGTCCCCAGAGATCGGCGGTTCCTGGGCAACAACGCCGCCTTCGGGCAGGGTGCGAATATCCCCACCAATAGGCTGCACAAAGCCAGCCGCAACCCATCCCAGGGTATTCTCAAAATTCACCTGGAGCCAATTCCCGCAGCGGTTGCGCCCTGTAATGCTAAAGCGCTGGTTGAAGTTGATATTGCCAATCGTGGGGTAAGCCGTGCTGGGGCCAGCCCGCATACGCAAGCCATCGGTAGCATAGCCTTCGATGGGTCCTTGCTGCTCGGTATAGCCTGCACGGGGCGCTTCAAAGCCGCCAGCGGGGATGCTGCGCGGATCACGCACGGGGAGCGCGTTGATGTCCCCCTCAATGGTGAGTGTTGGCACAAGGTTGATCCAGCCTTCATTACATTGGAAATCCACCCGCACCCATTCCCCATCGGCGCTGCGAGCCGTCACAATATCGAAGACATACCCCGCTTCGACGGTGTCAATCACTGGCGCACCAATCGCCGGGATCGTGCGAACGTTCAAAAATTCGTTGACCACCACAATGCGTATTCCACCCTGGGCAGTGCTGCCGAATATCGGAATCAGCAAGAACAGCAGACTTACTCCCAGGAGTATTGCAATCCGGTGTTTACGCATGGAGTCTTCCCCTTCTGGCGTAGTGCATCAATGCGCCTGCATAAATCAGTCGCGTCATACTAGTTGCCTGGTGTGCTGCATGGACGTTCAGCTACTAGCCCATTGTACCGCATTGTGCGGAGAGGGCGAACAGGCGTAAGAGAATGAAGCAGATTGCAGCACACACAATTTGCCTCCCTTTTCAAAACTCGGTACACTCTCGCGCAATCTCTGTAGGTAAACGCTTTCTTCGCAGCAAAAAAAGGATTCTTACTCATGGCAGATAACACCCGCTTTGACCTTCCGCAATCCGAGATTCCGACGCATTGGTACAACGTACAGGCGGATTTACCGCGTCCGCTGCCGCCCGTGCTGCATCCTGGAACCAAGCAGCCCATTGGCCCTGCTGATCTCGCGCCGCTGTTCCCGATGGCGCTCATTGGGCAAGAGGTCAGCCAGGAACGCTACATCGAAATCCCGGAAGAAGTGCGCGAAATTTATAAACTCTGGCGACCGACTCCGCTGCTGCGGGCGCGTCGGCTGGAAAAAGCGCTGGATACTCCCGCGCATATTTATTACAAGTACGAAGGTGTTTCGCCCTCTGGCAGCCACAAGCTGAACACGGCGGTTCCGCAAGCCTATTACAACAAAGAGGAAGGCATCGGCGGCCTGACTACTGAAACGGGCGCGGGTCAGTGGGGGACGGCACTTTCACAGGCATGTTCCTTCTTCGGTATGGAATGCCATGTTTACATGGTGAAGGTCAGCTACCAGCATAAGCCCTATCGCCGCGCCATCATGCAAGCCTTCGGCGCAAGTGTGACACCATCCCCCAGTGATAAGACGCAGGCAGGCCGCGCCATCCTGGAAAAAGACCCGGACAGCACCGGAAGCCTGGGCATTGCGATCAGCGAAGCGGTGGAAGCCGCAGCGACCAGCGGCGGTAAATATAAGTACGCGCTCGGCAGCGTGCTGAATCATGTGTTGATGCACCAGACGGTGATCGGTCAGGAAAGTTTGAAGCAGATGGAACTTGCCGGGGAATACCCGGATGTGGTGATTGGCCCCACAGGTGGCGGCAGCAACTTCGCAGGAATCTCGCTGCCCTTCTTGCATCAAAACCTGACCAACGGCAAGCAGACTCGCTTGCTTGGTGTGGAACCCGCTGCCTGCCCCAGCCTCACACGCGGCAAATACGCCTATGATTTCGGCGATACCGCAGGCATGACCCCCATGGTGAAGATGTACACCCTGGGGCATGATTTCGTCCCGGCTCCGCTGCACGCTGGCGGCTTGCGCTATCACGGCATGGCGAGCGTCATCTGTGAAATGTACGATCAGGGCTTGATGGAAGCCGCTGCCATCCCGCAGATGGAAACCTTCGAAGCCGCGATTACCTTCGCCCGCACGGAAGGCATCATCCCGGCACCAGAAGCCGCACACGGCATTGCTGGTGCAATCCGCGAAGCGCTGGATGCCAAAGAAAAAGGGGAAGAGCGTGTGATCCTCTTCAACCTGTGCGGGCATGGTCACTTCGATATGAGCGCGTATGATGCCTACTTCGCAGGCGAACTCAGCGATTATGAATACCCGCAGGAAGCCATTGATGCAGCGATGGCGAATCTGCCCGAAGTCCCGGCAATGGGCTAGGTAAGGTTTCAATTCGTAGAGGTGCGGTAATCCGTGCCTCTACACCTCAGAATAGCCCGTAGTCAGCAGCAGCAGATTCGGCTATCCTCGCAGCAGAGAACCACACAATGTATAGAAAAAATCATCATGGCAGTGACTTTCCAGCGGACATTCCGCGTGCGCCATTATGAATGTGATGGCTATGGACACCTGAACAACGTCAATTATGTGCGCTATATGCAAGAAACCGCCCTGGATGCTTCGGCAGCAGTGGGTTGGGATCAACCGCGCTATGCGGAAATCGGCTGTAGCTGGTTGATCCGAGAGACGGAAATTGAATATTTGCATCCGGTGCGTTACAACGAAGAAGTGACCATCAGCACCTGGGTAGCGAATTTCCGGCGGGTGCAATCGCTGCGGCGCTATACCTTCCACCACGCACAGACACGCCAGCCCATCGCCAGCGCGAGCAGCAATTGGGTCTTCCTGGAAAATGATACCCTGCGTCCGGCACGGATTCCTGGCGAGATGATGACTGCCTTCCTGCCAGATGGTGACATTTCCCCGGAAAACAGCGAACCCTTCCCGGAGAGTACGCCACCATCGGGAGCCTTCGAGATGCAGCGGCGGGTGGAGTGGCGCGATATTGATGGCGTGGGGCATGTGAACAATGCGGCCTATTTTGCCTACTGCGAAGCGGCTTCTGCGGAAGTCGGGCGGCACTTCGGTTGGTCAATGCCCATCATGCAATCGCAAGGGCTGGCGATGGTGCTGCGGCGATTCCGCATCCAGTATGTGCATTCCGCGCAGATGGACGACGAAATCCACCTCACGACCTGGCTCAGTGATGCTCGCCGCGCCAGTGCGACCCGGCATTATCTCTTGCGCCGGGTTTCTGATGGCGAGCTGTTGGCGCGTGCTTATGGCGTATGGGTCTGCTTTGATCTGGATCGGCAGCGCCCTGCCCGCTTCCCTGCGCAAATGGTCGAAGCCTTTTCGCCCAATCTGGCTGGGGGGTGAGAGGTAACCACAAATCGCTTGAACGTAACCTAAAAGATGTTTGCCGATTTATCAGCAAATATCGTATACTTCTTTCGTCGGCGGCATAAACTACAGAGTGTGTGATGAATTCTCCAAAACATTCGATGCCCGAACGGGTACAACGCCTTGAAGAATGGCGGCGCGTCTATCACCAGGCTCAACAAACATTTGAAAGCCTACATGATGTAGTATCTTTACAAGTTCTGCGTGAAATTGATGCTAGAATTCAGCAGATAAAGCAAGAAAATCTTCTTGCTGAAGCGCTTGATTACCAAGAATTAGAACGGGTTTCGGGCGATGAAAACTTCCCATATTCAATCTTAAGTTGGTACGAGGATGAGAAAAAAGACATATGGGAAGGCCTGGAATGAAACAGTCTAGATACGCTGGGGATGCACGAGGACATACCATATGAATGCTCAAATTCCTGCTGAGTATCAGGATTTATATTTGTTAAAGAAGCTGATTCATCGCTCACAAATTACGTATCATGCCTATCGTTCAGCAACTACTCTAAACGCACTGGGTACGTTGCAGAAGATGCACGATGAGGAATTGGAACGAGTGCGCAATGGTGGAACCAAAAAGTCAAATATCATCAACTTTGCTTTGTTCCAAACAGCTCAAGTAGTACACGGCTAGTATTCACATGAGCAAGCAGCCTGAAGCCACGAACACTACTGAACAGCAACTCCTTGAGGCACAACAAGAGATTATCCGTTTGCAGCGTGAATTGCTCACGCTAAAAGCTCCCCAACCGGATGATGATGTCCATTGGCATCTCACATCTGGCGGTGAACTCGCGGAAGCGATTCTTGCGGGGGATGATCTAGAGAAACTGCAAAAGCTCCGTGATTGGGTTTTTAGTTTTGGTAAGAAATATATCAAACCTTATGTACACCCTGAAGCATATGCTGAGGTGATCGCACATATGATGCGAGGGATTCCTGAGCGGCTAGCTGAACTTGAAACCCTCGCAGAAATCGCGGATCAACGTAGCAAAACTAAGCAGGGTAAAGCTACAAAGAAACCGACCACTGACGAAAAACACAATGCCCCAAGTCAGAAGGTCTTGCCACTGCCACCTTCCGATAAAGACTCATCATCTTGAGAAATTTTACTGATTTGTACAATGCCCGATTCATTCTCACCCCAACAACAGACTCTTTACCGCAGTGGAGCTTTCGCAGGGCGTGTTGATCCCTGGGCAGAGGCGGCGCGGTATTTCCGTCCCATCCATGCCGGGATGATTGGCGCACTGCTGGATATGCTGCAAGTGCCATTGATGCAGCGCGGCTACGTTGCCGGACGCGAAACCAGTTTGCAGATCGCAGCAGGCCGCGAACCCGATATTTATGTCCGCCGCGAAGATCGCCCCGTGCCACACAATCCCGGTTGGAATTATGAAGTCGCTGCTGCGGAAGTGCTGGCAGAAGCCGGAACCCTGGTCGCTGCGGCGGATGATCTGGACGCGCTGCACATCCGTGACGCGCAATCGGGTGATCTGGTGACGGTGGTGGAAATTGTTTCGCCGGGGAACAAAACCCGCGACCATGAAATTAGCGCCTACCGCGAACGCCGCAGCCGCCTTCTGCTAGAGAATCATGTCAATGTCGTCGAAGTTGATCCAACACGTTCGGTGAAGCGCCTCACTGAAAATCGCGTCACGCAGCAATCTGCGTATCATGTGGCGATTTTTCTTCCCGGTGATGCAGTGCGCGTGATCGAAATTGCTTTCGAGCAAGCATTGAGCCGGATTGCCTTACCACTGCGGGAAGATGTCGTCCCCGTAGAAGTGCAGCAGGCTTACGAACGTGCTTATCAACAGACGATGACTGCATGGCATATTCAACATGAAGACAACTACACACCCGAACATCTGCCTTTCCCCTCTACGCTGACCGATTCACAGCGGCGGACAGCGCTGGAAGCTGTCGCAAACTGGCAGAAACGGGTAGCGGAGTAACTCAGAGCATGTTTGTTAAAACGGACATTACGCAAAAGCTTGCCATTTTGCTCGTCATGTATCCCCCCTCTCAATCTCCCACCACTGTGTGAGGGGAGACTTTTAGCCCCCTCATTGAGAATCGGGGAGGGGGTGGGGAGTGGCTAAAAAGCCTTATTCTGATCGTAACACTTTTATTTACAAACATGCTCTCACTCCTCATCCAGTGACAACCGATTGCGGGTCAGCGGTGGTGTTAGCGGAGGAAAGCTCGTGGGCTGGATTTTGTCGCGCAGGCGTTGGCGAGCGTTGTGTTCGTCAATGCTGTTATGTACGGTGTACTTGGCCTTCAGTTGGTGATCCAGGTAATTACAGATGGCATCCTGCCCCAGCCGCTGGTTAGCATCTTCAATGATGGCATCTTCTTCTACGGTGACGGAGGTCTCGTCAATTTCTGCCAGCCTCTCCTGGAAGGTTTCGATCTGCTCAAAGACTTCATCCGCGAGGCTGGCATATTCCGGCAAATCCACATCGCGCAGGGCATAAATGAACTGCTCCCATTCCAGCAGAATTTCTTCAATTTGCTCCATATCAAAGTCGGGTGTGCGGGGGTTGCGCTCATAGGCTTCAAACATCTCTTCGATGCTGTGCAGATTGCGGTAGTACGCGGCAATATGACGATCCATGACCTGTTCACCTCGCGCTATTGCGGCCTGTGCGCGGGAGTCTAGCGCGGGAAGCGAGTAAATTGTAGCTGGTTTTTTGCCGCAATTTTCGGCATACTATTGGTGTGTTTAGTGCAATCCCCTCCTCGCAAAAGGATCACCCCACATGACCATTTCTCATTGGCAGATTGACGCTTCATCGGACGTTCGCTCCGTTGATTTTCTTGTGGTTGGTGCTGGCCTGATTGGATGCGCGGCTGCGTACCATGCGGTGCAGGCCGGGCACGAAGTCTTGATTGTGGAGAAAAATGATCTCGCAATGGGAGCCAGCGGACGCAATGCCGGGTTCATCATGGCGGGGCTGGATACGCATTATCACCATGCTGTCGAACAATATGGCGCGGGTGTGGTCAAGGAAGCCTGGGACATCTCGCATAAAGCGATTGCCTTCTGGAAAAAAATCGCCGCCGATGCCGCTGTGCCGCTGGAACAAGTTGGCTCAATGCTGCTGGCGGAAAGTGAAGCCGAAGCCGCCGATTTAGCGCTGGCATCCGACGCACTCACGGCTGCCGGAGTGCCACATATTTATCACCAGAGCGACCCCACCGGGCGCGGATTTTTCGCCGCCATCGAACGGCCTGACGATTGCTCTGTTCAGCCTGTCAAATTGGTGCGGGCGCTGTTCGCTGCCAGCGGCGCGGACCTGCTGCCGAACTGTGAAGTGTACGACATCGAGCAACAAGGCGATTCCGTGCTGGTACAAACACAACGCGGCATCATCCGGGCGAATCAGGTCATGATCTGCACCAATGGCTATTCCGTGCTGCTGAACGAACATTTTCAGGGGCGGGTCGTGCCGACGCGGGCGCAGGTACTCGTTACCGAACCACTGCCCGAACCCATTTTTAAAACACTTGGCTACAGCAATTACGGCTACATGTACTACCGCATGACCTTCGACGGGCGATTTTTACTCGGTGGGGCACGGCACCTGCACATCGAATTAGAAGCTGATACCACTGAAGACCGCGTGAGCATGCCCGTTCAACGCAGCCTGGATGCATATCTGGCGCAGCATTTCCCGGATATTCAGGTTCCGGTGGCGCATCGTTGGAGCGGCATCATGGGCTTCAGTGTCGATGGTCTGCCCCAGGTGGGCACGCTGCCGGGGCAGGATCGCGTGGGCTATGCCGTTGGCTTCACCGGGCATGGCTTATCGATGGGCGCGGACGTAGCACGGCTGGGTGTGGAAAAACTCCTCAACGGCACGCATGCCGGTTGCGTGGATGCCAGCCGATTTGAAGCGCGCCCTCTGCGGTGAAGGTCAGGGCAATCGCATCAAAACGATTTGAACCACCAAGGCACGAAGAACACGAAGAAAAAAGCAATTTCGCGCACGGCATGTCGTGCCCCTACGGTAGAAACCTGGTTTTTGTAGGGGCTGAACATGTTCAGCCCGTGAGAGTTAAGACCTAACTTGATACATGAGATTCAGCAGATTGCCTGAAATATCCGTATGATTTGCAGAATATTTCCTGTTTTATGGTTTCCTCTGCGTCTCTGTGCCTCTGTGTTGAAGCAGTTTTCCCCGCAAGGAATTTAAAGCGATCCCTCTGCGGTGAAGGTAAGACGTCGGGCAGCGCTATTGCAACCTGTGCTACACTGAAAGCCAGTGGATTGCAGGAAGGTGCATGATGCGTACACTCTTGACCGGAACACGTTTTGCCCTGTTGTGGGTGCTGGGGACGATTTTTGCGCTCCTGGGTGCGGCAATTGTTGCGGCGCTGCTGGCATTGGGCGGGATGCTCCTGAGCGCGTTGATTGTCGGGCGCAGCGGCGGCGAACCGAATACAACGACGATTTTGATTATTCTGCTGACTCTGCTCGTTTTGCTAGGAAGCAGTTTTGGCTTGTTCTTCGGCGCAGTACAGAAATCGCTCTTACGCCAGATGACGGGCGATCCCTGGCGCGGCTGGCTGCTGGCGAGCCTCCTGGGCGGGATCATCGGCGTGCTGCTGACGTTCTTCCTGATTGCCTACCAGATTGAAATGCTGCTCACATTACCTCCCCTAGAAATTGTGCAGGCGATTGGCCTCCAACTCTTTGTGGTTCCGTTTGCATGCCTCGGATTGGCACAGTGGCCTGTTGTGGCGCAGGAAGTTTACAATTCATGGTTATGGGCGCTGGCGAATATTGTGGCAGGTCTGGTGATGTACGGCTTAATTGCCGGCGGGCTGTTCGCCGGAGCCGCGACATTCCTCATCGGCCTGGGGTTGCTGCTCCTGCTGGCGGCTGCGCCCGGAGTCGTGACTGGGTTCACGATGCTCTCGCTGCTGCTCTTCCAGCGCAAGACTTCCTACTGAAGCACTGAGGCAATTGACGGTTGATAATCTAATTGCTCATCCTGGTTCGGGGAGTGAAACCATCGAACGCCAGGATCACGCCTGAATGGAATCTGTTTACGGACATCGCGCCGCCCAAAAACAGGTGTAGGGGTTTGATCACGTCGAACCCGCGGGCGCGTCATGGACGTGCCCCTACGACACGTAAAACGTCTAGCACAGGCAAAAAACAGGTCGGGGGAATGAAACCATCAAACGCCAGGATCACGCCTGAAATGAGAAACCAGCTTCGGTGACCATCCCTTTCACATCAACCACGCTGCGCCGGATGTTCGGCAGCCAATCCGCGATCACACAGCAGATTGTTCCGGTGCTGGTTGCGAGATTGACCCCACAGGTTGGATCATTCCAGCGCTGGCGTAAAACAGTAGAACTCCCTGCGAGAAAGCATTTTACCCCGCTGCATACCCTGTATGGCGAAAGTGAAGCGGATGCGCTGCTGTACGCACTGCAAACTTACTATGCGCTCGTGGTCAAAGTGCTGGCAGCCGTGCGCCTGGGAAGGCCGCGCAACCTGGAAGAAATCGAAAACGGCGCTTTTTTCCGCGAGCATGGAATCCGTAATGTTGCTGCGCCGGAGGTGGCTTCCTGGATTTGGACACAAGGCGTAAACGCATCCCTCATTTTGCAGACGGCTGTGCAATTCAATTTTGAAGATGCCCCTCCCGATGCACTCAAAGCACTGTATCAGGATTTGTTCCCGTCCGGGCTGCGCCATGCGCTGGGCGAATATTACACGCCGGACTGGTTGGCAGCGCAAACCTTGAACCGGGTAGGCTTCAGGGGCGAAGGTCGCTTGATTGACCCGGCCTGTGGCAGCGGGACATTTCTGGTGCTGGCCTTACACCGGATGCAAGAAGCCGGACTCAAGAACCCGCTGGCGCATCTCGCCGGGATTGATGTGAATCCGCTGGCTTGCCTCGCCGCACAGGTGAATTTGCTGCTGACCATTGGCAAACCAGACGACGAAATCACGCTGCCGATTCACTGCACGGATTCGATTTTGCATCCACCGCCGCTGGGCGACTTTGACTACCTGGTGGGGAATCCGCCCTGGGTCAACTGGCAGACGCTCTCTGAAGACTATCGCCAGCAGACGCGGCACTTATGGGAGCAGTATGGCCTATTCGCACACAGCGGCATGGATGTCATCCTGGGGAAAGGGAAGAAAGACCTTTCGCTGCTGCTGACCCTGCGCAGTGCCGACCAATACCTGACACATGGCGGAAAGTTGGGTTTCATACTGACCGAAGCGGCGCTGAAAACAGGCGGCGCAAGTGCGGGTTTCCGGCGGTTTCGCCTGCCAGGGAATGTGCCGCTTCGCGTGTTGCAAGTAGATGACCTCAGCCGCATTGGGGCATTTGATGGAGCGGCAGCACGGGCGCTGGTGCTGGTGCTGGAAAAAGGCGCAACCACGCAGTATCCCGTGCCATATTGTAGTTGGCGCAGGAAACATCATGTTCGCCTGGGGGATGATCTCCCATTGGAGAAGATTATGGCGAAGACGCGCCGCGTAGAATGGGCAGCCGCCCCCATGCAAGAAGCCGACTCCGCATGGCTCACAGGTCGCCCTGCCGCCCTGGATGCGGTGCGCAAACTGTCCGGCGAATCTGCCTACCAGGCTCATGCCGGGGTCTACACCGGGGGCGCGAATGCCGTCTACTGGCTGGAAGTGCTGCAAACAGAGGGTGACCTTGTGCGGGTGCGCAATATCATCGCCGGAGCCAAACGCCCGGTGCCACAGGTCGAAGCATGGATTGAAGCGAACTATGTCTATCCCTTGCTGCGTGGGAATGAAGTCCGGCGCTGGCAAGCAACCCCCGGCATTCATATTCTGATGGTGCAAAACGCACAGACTCGGCGTGGCTACGACCCTGATTGGCTGCGGAACCATGCGCCGCATACCTGGGCATATCTCGCACAGTTTGAAGCGACACTGCGTGAGCGTGCGGCCTACCGCCGCTATTACAAATCACACCAACCCTTTTACAGCATGTTCGATGTAGGAACATATACCTTCGCCCCGGTGAAAGTGGTCTGGAAAGGCTTTGGAACCAAGCGCATGAAAGCCGCTGTCATCACAACCCAGGCCGGGAAGCCCATCATGACCAACCAGGCCATGCATCCCTTCATCGGACTATGGAATGAATCAGAGGCGTATTTCCTGGCTGCCTGTTTGAACAGCGCACCGTTTGAGTATGCGGTTTTGTCGCAGGGGCAGGTAGGCGGCAAGAGCTTTGCACAGCCGGGATTGCTGAAGTTGCTGCGCCTACCACGCTATCAGGCCACCAATTCATTGCATCAAGAACTGGAAACCCTCTCGCGGGATGCGCACGCAGGTTCGCCGGACGATGCTGCCATTGCAGAAACCGCCGGAAAACTATGGGGGCTATCCACCACAGAGCAACACGACATCTGGCAGAGCCTCGGCGAATTGGTTTGACAGCATGGCAGAAGAGCTGGCTCGCAGCGGCATGCTCGTGCGAATCGCTCGTTCAGTTCACTCCTACGCCCCGTGCTGCGGTAGGGTAATCCACATCGTTGTACCCTGACCGGGTTGGCTCTCGGCGTGGATGCTTCCGCCATGTGCCTCCACCAATGCCTTCGTGATCGCCAGCCCCAGACCCGATTGCCCATCTTCGTGCGTGCGCGATTCATCGACGCGGTAGAAGCGATCAAAGACATGCGGCAGTTTCTCTGGTTCGATTCCTTCGCCTGTGTCCTGTACGAAAAGCCGAACTTGAGTACCACTACCTACCGCACCCAGGGTGATGCTGCCACCTGCTGGTGTATGGCGTATGGCGTTGCTGATGAGATTGGCGAGAATTTGTCCAAGTCGTGCGCGATCTGCATCAATTGGCGGCAATGATGACGCGATTTCTGTTCGCAGTGTGAGTCCTTCTGCCGCAGCGCGAGACTCGTAGAAGTGCTGTACATCCTGCAAGTATTCAGAACCATCAATGGCTTCGCGGTTCAGCGAAAGCTCCCCGGCATCTGCCAACGACAGTGTACGCAGATCATCCACCAGGCGCTGCAATAATTGAGCTTCGTTGTAGAGTGTATCGAAGCGCTCTTGCGTGCCAGAAAGCGTGCCATCACGCAGAGCTTCCAGGTAACCGGAAATCACCCCCAGCGGTGTGCGCAAATCATGCGCGATATCTGCCGTCATCTGGCGGCGCAGATGATTCGCACGGGCAACTTCGGCGCTCATCTGGTTGAAGGTCGTCACCAGTTCGCCAATCTCATCTTGCGAATTGATCTCCACGCGCTGTTCGAGTTTCCCCGCATGCATCCCGCGCAGGGCTTCGGTCAGTTCCCGCAGCGGCGTTGTCAGGCGGCGGGCTAAGGTAAGCCCCACCAGCGAGGCCGCCAGCACGACACCCAATGCGGATAATCCCAGCCCGCGATTGACCTGGGCGAAGAAGCGACGTTCCAGTTCTGTCGGTACGCGAGGTTGTTGTAGCGTGATGAGTGTACCTATCACTTCATCATCCACGACGAACACTTCGCCTTTTTGAAGTTCACGGGATGGGATGCGATCCCCAATGGATACTCCCGGTGCGGGACTGACCGTGCGCCCTTCTGTATCCACCAGGAAAAACATCAGCGGAGCGACTCCAGGTAGGATAACAGGTGTACTGTCATGGGGTTCGCGTCCGCGCCGTTGTTCCTGATCTCGTTCTTGTTCCTGTGACTGAACTTGATTTTCAACATAGGTTGGCAGCGTCTGATAGAATCCATTGAGGGAACCCGTTGCGCGGTAGTAGGCTTCGGCAGCAGCCTTAAATTCCTGCTGCATTTGCGCAACACGGAACTGCTCAAACTGCCTGCTGGTGAAGATTCCAGCGAAGACCGCCACAAAGCCCACACCCAGGAGCGAGGTCAAAATCAGGGAGAGGGTTATTTTCCAGGTGAGTGAACGCATGGCACCAATTTCTCGTTATGATGTAGGGGGCTAATTCTCTATTCAAAAGATCTCTTAAAGAGCATCTCGCTGCATGTTGGGCTAGATAAGGCTATTGTACAGCGTCCATGTTCAGAAAGTGTTTATGCTGGGTAAGCAAACCCAGGAGGAAATGCGCGGAAAAACCATGTTTGTTAGCATAATTTTGTGAAAAGTGCCGTGTGCTATCCTGAAGTATCTTCTGTTTGAACTGGAGTTTATTACCGTGACTGACCGAAAAGACGAGAACGAGCTGATTGCAGAGGGCAGCCTGAAGCCTGCTGCCACTCTGCTGCATCGTATTTTGGATCTGCGAGATGACATCCTCGCAACCACCGCGCCTATTCATGAACGCTGGCTGGAAAGTATCGCCCCACACCGGGCGCACTTCGGCAGCAGCATCGAGAATCTGGCGCATTATCTGGCACTACGCAAACACGACCTGCGCGATTTGCAGGATGATCTGCGTCCCTGGGGCTTGTCTTCGCTGGGGCGCATCGAAGCGCAGGTGCTGCCGAATCTGGACGCTGTGCTGGCAACACTGGCACGAATCGCAGGGGAGCATCCGGGGTCTCTGCCAGCACGCCCCCAACTGGAAGACTTCAATCGTGGGGAAAGCCTGCTGACGGAGGAAACCGCCGCCATCTTTGGCGAACGCCCCGCCCAGCGCCGCGTGCGTATGATGGTCACGCTGCCTTCACAGGCGGCAGATGACCCGGAATTGGTGCGCGGGTTGGTGGAAGGCGGCATGGATATTGCGCGGATCAACTGCGCCCACGATGACCCGACAGCCTGGGCAAAGATGATCGACCATTTGCAGACTGCCACAAGCGCAATCGGGCGCACCTGCAAGGTGGCGATGGACTTAGGCGGCCCCAAATCGCGCACAGCGGCGGTACGCTTGCCGGATGATGTGCGGCTGCAAGTGGATGATACGCTGTTGTTGCGGGCGGAAGAACCGGACGCGGCGCTGCCTTATGAAGTGCAGATTCAGTGTACCCTCTCCGAAGCGTTGAAACAGGTCAAGGTTGGGGAAGCGGTCTGGTTTGATGATGGCAAAGTCGGCACAGAAGTGATCGAGAAGCGCCCGGAAGGGGTTGTCTTGCGCGTCACCAGCGCCCGCGCCAAAGGCGAACGCATCAAGGAAGATAAGGGCATCAACTTCCCGGATACCGAACTTGTCCTTGATCCACTGACGGAAAAAGACCTGCGAGACCTGGATTTTGTGGTGCAGCACGCCAACATCATCAATTATTCTTTCGTGCAAACACCGGAAGATGTGCGCAATCTTCAGCTAGAAGTGAACCGCCGCCAACCCCCGCGTGAGATTGGCCTCGTCCTCAAGATCGAAACTGCACGCGCCATCAAGAATCTGCCGGAGATGATCGTTGCCGCAGGCAGTCAAAATCCCGTAGGTGTGATGATTGCACGGGGTGACCTGGCAGTTGAAATTGGTTTTGAGCGCATGGCGGAGATGCAAGAAGAAATTTTGTGGATTTGCGAAGCGGCACGAGTCCCGGTGATCTGGGCGACGCAAGTGCTGGAGACGCTGGCGAAGAAAGGCCGTCCCTCCCGTGCCGAAGTCACCGATGCGGCGATGTCAGAACGTGCCGAGTGTGTGATGCTCAACAAAGGCGAATACATCCTGGAAGCGATTATGATTCTGGATGGTATCCTGACGCGCATGGAAAAGCATCAGCGCAAGAAGGTCGCCCGCCTGCGTGCCTTGCAGAGTTGGTGAATGCGGCGGTTTGGCTGTTTGCCCCGCCAGATGCTGAAGCATCCAGCTACAAAACCACCAAGCCCACCAGAGTGGGCTATAAGGCTTGTTCGATATTAGCGTCCTGTTCATTGGCAGTTTTTTCGCTTCTTAACAGGTCACATTATAGGGACGAGGCCTGCCTCGTCCAAAAAAACCAGGCGGACAACACATTGACGTTGGAACATTCAATTGCACAACCCAACCTATCGTAGGTTCGACCATGTCGAACCCGGTTTCAGGCCACCGGGCGCGTCATGGACACGCCCCTACGAAATACGCGGTTGGGACAGTATGTATTCAATGACCATGGCTATTCATGCATTGCATCACCCCAAATCTTCCGGGTCAACTTCAAACAGGCGCATCAGCTTGAGCGCAATCTGCAAGTTGGTGCGCATCAGCGAATCTTGCAGGTTCACTTCGCAAATCTGGATGATCCGCTGCAAGCGATAATTCAGCGTGCTGCGGTGGATATGTAGGGCTTCCGCTGTGCCTACACCATTACCCCCGGCATCCAGGTATGCTTCCAGCGTGCGGAATAAATCCGCCTGTTTTTCTGCCAGCAAGCGCCGCAGAATCTGCACATGGGGGTTGCTCTTGAGCGTATCCGGCCCCGCGTTGAACAGCGTGTGCAAATAGCCCAGGTCAGCAAAGTAGACCACACGAGAACTCGGTTCCAGGCGGCGGCTGATTTGCAAGACATCCTGGCATTGATGGTACGCTGTTTTGACTCCATTTGCGCCTGCTTGCACACCGCTCACCCCCAGGCGCGGTTGATCGTCCGCGCACAATTTGGAGAGGGCAACCCGTTCTTGCACACGCGCAGCCAGTGCTTTGAGATGCTCATTGACCTGTGCCAGCACAATAATCTGCCCCGCAAACTGCCCCGCCACCGCCGACCAACCATCGCTGATAATCAGGCGGTTGATGGTGCGATACAACTGCGTCACGCGCTGCGACCCTGCCATACGGCATTCCACCAGCAACATCACATAGGGCGAACGCAAATCCACCCCGTAGCGCATGGATTGGTCGGTGAGAATCGTCTCGCGGGAAACATCTCCCTGGATCAACTGCGACATCAAACTGCCTTTTAGGGAGGCTTCCGCGCTCTGTACGCTCTCTTGATGCAGCAGCATCAGCGCGGCAATCGTTGATCCGCTCTCAATTGCCATCTGGTCAATTTCACTCAGCGCTCGCTCGTCCGCAATGATCCACATATAGCCGTAGATTTCGCCATGTACCACAATCGGCGCGAGAATGCGCTCCATCTCCAGGCCGACATCCGGCATGGGGCGCAGATACTTGGGGCGCAGGGTTCGCATGATCTCTGGCAGGATGTCGCGTGTTTCCAGGGCATGCACCAATCGCGGATCAGTTCGCCCATGAAGCTGGGTATAATGCCGCGCCTCATCCACCTCTGCGATGTTCGCGGTTGCGATGGCCTCGAAGCGCTCGTTCTCAATGCTGATGCTGTGGCCCAGTAGTTCCGCCAAACGATCCGCCAGGTGCTGCAAACCGCCGCCTTCCAGCACAAGCTGCGTCAGGGATTGCTGGATGCGCAGAGCGTTGCGTACAAGCTGCAAATTCTGGCTGGCGATTCGTTCGTTCACCGCCTTCGCCAGGTCAACAAAGCGTTTGGTATAAGAAATTTCGATCAGCGGAAAATCCATCTCATCTGCAATCTGGATCAGATGTGGCGGCGCTTGATTGATGTATCGTCCGACCGAGAGCAGCAGCCCCGCTACATCCTGTTCCGCCATCTGGCGAATGTAGTCGCATTGTTCGTCCAATGCCTGGGGCATATTGAAAATCGTAGTGATGACCAGTTCCCCGCCGTTGAGCCAATCGGGTGCATCCGGCACGCTGGCGCTGTGCATCCACAACACCGGACGGTGTAATCCGCGCTTGCCCGCCACGATGTTCACCTGGTCAAATAATGGGTCTTCGAGAATATCTTGAACAGAAAGCATATGGTTTTAGACGATCAATAGATTCTTGTTGTGTGCCATTGGGTTCACGGACTCTGCGCAAGACAGCATGAACTTGTCGCCAAATATTCCCAATCATACACGGATTTGCCAGGTTTTGCTGGTCAATTTCTGACGGTTCTGGGGGCAAACTGTATTGTGGAGGATGCGCACATCAGTGCAGTTGGATGGGCAACTGATGCGATTTCACAATTAAACGGGGATTGTTGGTCATTGAAAGAAGAAAACGCCTACCCCATGTTTCGTAGGGGCGTGCCCACGACGCGCCCGCTGGCCTAAAAGCGGGTTCGACATGGTCGAACCCCTTGTTTTTTTGGCGGCACGATGTCCGTAAACAGTTTCCGTCCCAAAGATAGCAAAATGTACAGTAGGGACAACACCTGTGTTGTCCGTCTATGGTTGTTTCGGACGAGGCAGGCCTCGTCCCTACAACAGGCTCTGTCAAGACACGAAAAGACTTACAATGACCCTGATAATATTCCCGGACAAGCCTTAAAGCCTTATTCCGTCCAGGGGTCAGGCTCGTTCAGTTGCATATAGGTTGCTACTGCGCCTGCCGGGTCTGCAATCACGGCGAAGTGGCCTGTGCCGGGAGCTTCGGTTTTGGGCATGACGATTGTACCGCCGTTGGCCTGTGCTTTTTCGATGGTGGCCTCAATATCTGCAACGGAGAAATAGACCGACCACGCGGGCGGCATATCACCCCATTCATCCCCCATCTGAATGATGCCGCCGTTCATGCGACCCTGATTGGTGAAGTAGGTGTAACCGCTGGGTTCATCGACAGTGAACTGCCAGCCGAAGAGCTTGCCGTAGAAATCCTTCGCTTTTTCCGCATCACGGGTGGAAAGCTCATTCCAGGCGATGGCTCCCGGCGTATTCACCAGGCTCGCACCGATATGATTCTTGGCCTGCCACAGAGCGAGCACAGCTCCGGTAGGATCTTGCAGGACGAGCATGCGGCCTTCTTCAAAGACATCCATCGGTTCGGCAATGATGGTGCCACCCAGTTCTGTGATCTTATCCACGAGGGCATCCACATCATCCACATTGACGTAATTCGATCAGTATGAAGGCGTACCCTGTGCCTGCATCTCTGGCTGCATCTGGCTGAGTGCGGCAACGGTTTTGCCATCTTGCTGGAACATGGTGTACACCATCCCTTCTCCGATTGGCAGGTCGTTGCTCGTCCAGCCCATCACCGTCTCGTAGAACGCTTTGGCGTTCCCGGCATCAGTAGACGCGCAATCTGCCCAGCAAAACGTCCCATGTGGATACCTGGTCACTGTAAACATGTTGTCTCCCTTTGGTTAATAGTGGTGCGAAAGAGGTGAACCCATGCCTGTTTTAGAACATCAGTTCCCCATTATTGTACACATGTTCTAGTGAAAATCCAAACGAGAAACGATCAAGTTTTCATTAAGATGTGCCTACGATGTGCCACAAAATTACGGAACTGACCTTGCCTCCCTCCTTCCAGACCTCCGGTCTTCCCTCCCAGGGCAATCGCATCAAATTCCATCGTGGCGAAACCTCCTCAACGCAGAAGCGCAAAGAACGGGAGAAAATCATGAAACAGGAAAGTATTCCGCACATTCCGCAGGTGTTTCGGGCGATCCGGCGGATCGCCCCTACGCTTTTCTTCGTGTCCTTCATGACTTCATGGTTCCAATCGTTTTAGGGCGATCACCCTGTCTTCCATCCCCTCTCCAATTTGGAAAGGGGAAAACGAGCAAGGCGAGTAGGGGTGAGGTGAATTCCACCAAAAACGTTAGAACGAGAAATTTTGTACTTACCCCACACAAAATATATGCGACCCCCTAATAATTGGGGGTATAATCTGCTTGAAATCGTACTACTATTTGACCGTATCGAGTTATCTGGTCATGTTCAGGTGTAGAAAGGACTTCATGGAAGAAAGCAGCAGTACAACGGGCGAAATCGAGCAGCGTGTACTTAATGCTGCCATGAGGCTATTCACGCATTATGGATACGACAAGACAACAATGAACGATATTGTGCGTGAATCCGGGGTTGCTAAGAGTACCATCTACCTGCGCTGGAAGAAAAAAGAAGACTTGTTCATGGCGTTGGTCTGGCGAGAAGCAAGACACTACACGAACGACTGGTTCAACCGGGTTGAAGCAGACCCGGCAGGGGGAACCTACGCGAACTTCATGCGCCATGCCCTGGAAGCCTATTTAGCCAACCCATTCCTGAAGGCTCTGTATACGAAAGATCGCCGGGTGATGGGACGGATGGCGCAGCAAATGGGCGTTGAGCAATTGTTCCAGCAGCGCATGACGATTTTCACGCAGCTTTTCCAGCAGATGCAAGCAGCGGGGGTGGTACGCCAGGAGATTGACGGGCGAGCGCTGGCCTATTTGATGAGCAGTCTGCACTTCGGTCTGCTTCAGGTAGGAAGCAATCTTCCAGATGAATACACCCCTCCCATTGATGTGGTGATGAATATGATGGTACAGATGATTGATACCCTGGTCACACCGGAAGATGGCGGCAGCAGCGAAAAAGGCAAGGTCATTCTGCGCGATTTTAAGCGACAGCTAGATAAGTGGATTGAAACGTTAGATCAATGAGCGCTGCGGAGGGATTATCCGTTTTCCGCAAGCGCGACCATCCCACAGGAGGGATAATGGCATGGCTGCAAATCATGTAATCCAAACCAACAAACTGACGAAGGTCTACCGCTCACGGGGCAGCGAAACGCTGGCGCTGGATGCCCTGACCCTCGCAGTCCAACCCGGTGAAATTTTCGGCTTTCTGGGGCCGAACGGCGCAGGCAAGACGACCACCATTCGCCTGCTGCTGGATTTGATTCGCCCGACGAAAGGCGGCGCAACCATCTTCGGCAAAGATGTGCGCGAACACAGTGTCGAACTGCACAAAGACATCGGCTTCCTGCCGGGTGAATTGGCGCTGTGGAAAAGCCGCACCGGGAAACAAGTCATCCACTATATCGCCAGCGTGCGCGGCAATGTGCAGGCGCAGACCAGCTACGCGGCACAATTGGCGGATCGTCTGAAGTTCGATATGAGCAAGCGCGTTGGCGAATACAGCTCCGGCAATAAGCGCAAACTGGGTTTGATTGTCGCGCTGATGCACCAGCCCAAATTGCTGATTCTGGACGAACCAACAGGCGGCCTTGATCCGCTGATGCAGCAGACCTTCAACCAGATGATGCGCGAAGTGAAGCAGCAAGGGCGCACTGTCTTCCTCTCGTCGCATGTCCTCAGCGAAGTACAGGCAATCTGTGACCGCGTTGGGATTTTGCGAGATGGCGATTTGAAAGCGGTGGAAGATGTCTCCACATTGACTCATGTGGACTTCCGCAAGATTTCGCTGACGATGCGCGATGCTGTCCCACAAGAAGTGCTGGCCCGGATGAAGCGTGTTGAAGGGGTTGCGGATGTAAGCGCCGCTGAAAACACCTTGCACCTGAAATTGATGGGGGATTTTGATCCGCTGCTGCGTGCGCTGGCGGATACCTATGTGGTTGATCTGCACACGGAAGACCCGACTCTGGAAGACATCTTCCTGGCCTTCTACGGCAACGGAGAAAACGAAGCCGCCAATAAGAAAGTCGAGGCAATGGCATGATTGGCACCATCTTCATTGAACAACTGAAACGCGGTTGGCGGCAGATTCTCTACTGGGGTGGTGGTCTGGCAGGGTTGGCTTTTTTCATGTTCATGATCCTGCAAGACTCAGCCATTGCGGAACAATATGCCGCGCTGCTGGAACAATTCCCGCCTGTGTTCATCAATGCGCTGGGGCTGGAAGAAGCAGCACAACTGGCAGAGCCGGAAGGCTTCCTGGCATTTGCGGCCTTCCTCTATGGGGCGATCATTCTAGCGGTCTTCGGCGTGATGGCTGGCTTGAATATCATCGCCAACGACGAAGACAGCGGCGAAATGAATGTCTTGCTATCCCTGCCGATTCCGCGCTGGCGCGTCATCGTGGAGAAATTCCTGGCCTATATCCTGATTATCATCGGGATTACGCTCGTACTCTACGGCGGGATGCTGATCGGCTCGTTGATTTCGCCTGTGGAAGTGGACATGGGTAAAATGCTGGTCGGTGCGATCAATCTGATTCCGGCGGGCATTTCGGTGATGGGCATTACGGTCTTCGTGACCAGCCTGTTCTCGAACAAGCTCATCAGCACCGGAGTCGCAGCCGCCATCATCATGGGCAGCTATGTGCTGAACGTGGCAGGTGAAGCGGTACAGGAAGGTACGATTGGCGATACCCTCAGCAACCTGTCGATCTGGCATTACTTCGACACACAGGGCGCTGTCTTCAATGGGATCAATCCGGCGAATGTGGCGCTGCTGCTGGGGATTGCGGCAGTGGCGGTACTCGCAGCGACGTTCTTCTTTGAGCGCCGCGACGTAGCGGGATAGAGCCATACCCGCGTTTTGTAGTGGGGAACCAAGTCCCTCCTTGCGCAGCAGGGAGGGATCAAATCGCAGCAACCATCATCGGGCGCGTCATGGACACGCTCCTACAGAATACGCGGGATGCGTCAAATATCGCGTCCTAACACCGAGAAACAAAAAGGAGAAACAAGCATATGCCCTGGGCAATATTCAGGAACGCGCTGCGTAACAGTCTCGGTATCACCCTGATCTGGGGTGTGGGAATGGTTGCACTGATGTTACTGATGGTCAGCATGGTGCCGTTCCTGGAAGGACTGGAACTCAGCGCCCTCTTCGCCAACTTACCACCGCAGTTCCTGGCAGCTTTGGGCTTTGATGGGGGCGAGGAATCACTCGAAATACTCGGCACACCGGAAGGCTTGCTGGCGTATGGTTTCTTCGGTGAAATGATGTTGATCTTTGCAGCCTATCCTGTTGTGATGGGCTTGCGAGCAACCTCCAATGAAGAAGCCAATGGCACGCTGGATGTTGTATTGAGCCTGCCTGTTTCGCGCACACGGCTTCTGCTGGAGCGTTTCCTGGCTTATGCACTGGATATTGTGCTGCTGCCGCTGATGATGGTCGGCGGATTGTATCTCGGGTTGGTGATCTTCCCGGTCGAATTGGATGCGGCGCGGGTATCCGCATTAATTTTGAATCTGCTGCCGACTCTCTGGTTCATATTGGCAGCGACAGTCTTCGTCGGGGCGGTCATCGGTAACCGCCGCACTGCCATCACCATCATGACGATCTTTGTCGTTGGCAGTTATATCGTTCAGGCTGTGGGTGGGATGGTCACGACGGAGTGGGTGAATATCGTGGAAGCATTTTCGTTCTTCACCTATTACGACGTGGAACGCTTGCTGATCGAGCGCGTCATTTTGGGTGATGCAGCACTGCTCATTACGCTTTCGGTTGCGCTGGTTACTATCGCGGTTGTTGCCTTTCGTCGGCGCGATGTTGCCATCTGATGGTGGGCGATAACAGTTCGGGAGGATTGTAGGGGCGTGTCCATGACGCGCCCACTGGCCTGAAAGCGGGTTCGGCATGATCGAACCCCTTGTATCTTGGGAATAGATGGCATCTGGTAAGGTAGCTGTCATGGACAGATCGGAGCAGACTGAGCCTGTTGTAGGGACGAGGCCTGCCTCGTCCGAAACAACCATAGGCGGACAACGGACAACACAGGTGTTGTCCCTACTGGTGGAAACCTAACCTAAAAACCATGCGTTTGCGTTGGTTTCAATACCGGACAAGTGACCCGCAGTTCTATTCCCTTTCGTTGACAGGTATGGGATACCCAACGGGGTGTCCGGTAGATAGTGAAACTGTAGCTATAAGGAGAAAATAAAATGCCCTGGGCAGTCTTCAAAAATACACTTCGTCACAGCCTAATTGTGACGCTGCTGTGGGGAGTCGGTATGGGGGCGTTGATGATCTTCATGGTCATTCTTACGCCAGCGATGCAAGGGATGAATCTGGTGGATTTGTTCGCGGCGATGCCGCCAACAGTGCTGGCAGCATTCGGCATGGGCGACGGCAGCCAGGAAGCGCTGGATGCCATTGCGACACCAGAAGGCATCATCGCCTTTGGCTTCTTCGGCAAAATGGCGCTGATCTTCGCCGCGTACCCGGTTGTGATGGGTTTGCGGGCGACTTCCCGCGATGAAGCTGATGGTAACCTGGATGTGACGTTGAGCCTGCCTGTATCCCGCAGCCGCGTCATCATCGAAAGCTGGCTTGCCTACGCGATTGATATTGTCATCCTGGTGCTGTTCATGATCGGTGGCCTCGTACTGGGTGTGGCAGTGACCGATGTAGAACTGGATGTCGCCAAGATGTCTGTTCTGGTGCTGAACCTGATCCCGGTGCTGCTGCTGGTGCTGTCTGCGACGGTCTTCGTCGGTGCGCTCATCAGCAAACGCCAGACTGTCGTCGCCATCATGACGATCTTCATCGTCGCCAGCTTCATCATCCAGACTGTGGGCGCGATGGTCACGGCTGGCTGGATGGACATCGTGGAAGCTTTCTCGTTCTTCACATACTACAACGTACAGCATCTGCTGGCGGATGGCGTGGTGGTGACGAATGTGTTGATTTTGTTGGCGGTTGCGATTGCGCTGGTGGCTGGTTCTGTGGTTACATTCCAGCGCCGCGACATCGCCGTATAACGACTTCTATGAGATGCGGGGCGATCCTCTGTGTGGGGGGTCGCCCCTGCGCGTGTTATACAAAAACTCAATTGCGGCGGCTGGTCTGCAAATTCCCAATGGTTGAATCCGCCACTTCTCGCAGCATCGCCTGATCGGTAGACGACGATCCGAAAATGGTGACGAAGGTTCCCCGGTAGATGAAGGCGAAGATTCGCGCCCCACTGGTGAAGGTAATATCCGCCACTTCAAGCCCGTTGATCGTAACCGTATTCAGTGTTGCATCAATGGACTCCGCCCATTCTGCAACATTGGCAAACGGCGAAGCTACTTCATGGAAGAAGATGGATGCATCGCTGTTGGCTCCCTCGATTGACTCGATTGAGAAGAGCAGCGCCAGTTCACCCGGAGCCAGTACCGCAACGGTGCGTTCGTTTTCATAGATTTCCGCCGGGATCACCACATCATAGCTGCTGAGTTCTAAATCCGGGTAGGCTTCCGGCAGTACCGGGATCACCGGGACGAAGGGCAGCGACAACTGCGCAATGGTTTCTTCCAGCGACAGCGGCGGCAGCGTTGGCAGCGGGGTCAGTGTCGGCAGCGGAGTTCGGTCAATCAGGGTCGCGGTAGGCATCGGCGGAACCGTCGGCAAGAAGAACGCCTCACGCTCGGCATTTGTAAATGGGCGCACAATCGAATCGCGTGCGAGTGCAATCAGTTCATCTGGCGTGGCGGGATAGGCGCGAGCAATACTCGGTGTACCACCCCATGCAACGATGACTTGATCGCCATTTGCCCATGCGCCATCCTGAATATCGGTGGGATGACGATAGGCTGTGATGAGCTGCCCGGTTGCGCTATCCCAGATTTGCACCACACCTCCATCACCTGCATCCAGAGTCAAGTCGGCATGGAAAATTGCCAGTCGTTCCCCGGCAGCATCCCAGGCACCATTGATTGCGGCTCCAATATCCGGTGCGTCGCGCTCCAGCGTGAAGATCAACTCCCCGGTACTTGCATCATGAATGGTTGCCCGTCCTCCAATCGTACCCGTCCAGACCACCATTTGGTTGTTCGTCGGGTTCCACTCAATGCCATTGATGGGGAAATCCTGCACTTCAAACAGGACTTGGTTGGTACCTGCTTCGTAGAATAGTGCGCCATCTTCCAGAACAACAATCACCTGTGAGCGATCCGGGTTCAGGCCAATGCCGTAGAGAGCGCTTTCGTATTCAGCTTCCAGCAGCGTTTCCCCGGTTTCGATGTTGATGGAGAGGACGCGGCTGGCTTCACGGAAGGCCATTACCTGCACAATGTCATCCGTTTCATCCCAGGAAACACTATCCGTCATCTCGAAGGGAATGGTGCGCAAACGTTCCCCGGTGACGGCATCCCACACATAAATCACATCACCGCCCTGTACGTACCCCAGGATGCGTGTGCTGCTCTCGTTGAAGCGGAACGTGTACTCAACCTCGTCGGGGACATCCGGCAGCAGGTCTATCGTCGCCAGCGGGAAACCAGACGAAACCTGCCACTGACGGTACAATCCGTTGGAAGAAATCAACAAGATACGGGTGCCGTCTTCATTCCAGGTGAAGTAGCTGATCTCCTGCTCGTCGTTGATCTCGCGCAGAACCTCCCCGCTTTCCCCATCCACGATGGCAATGGGGGGACGGCAAGACAGCACCAATTCGCAGTTCGGTTCGTTGCTGTTCAAGATGAGCAACTGGCTTTCGTCAGCATTCCATTGTGCGCCGACTGCACCGGGGAATTCAAGCAAGGTACGCCCGGTAGCAGGCTGCCATACCCGCGCCATGCCGAAGCTGCGGACAAGTGCCTGTGTACCATCTTCGCTGGTGGTGATGGATGAAATCCGGTTCTCGTTTTCCAACGAGGGGAAGGTTGCGGTGAACGACCACATGCGAATGCTGCCATCATCGCCCCAGGTCAGCAGGCGATCATTCTCTGGATCCCACCGGACGTAATTCAAGCCTTCGTGGTAGACATTCAGCAGCACTGCGCCCGTTTCTGTATCCCAGATTCGCACCTGATTTTCTTGTGATGTCCAGGCCGCAATCTGGGTTTCTTCTTCATTCCATTCTGCATGCAGGACGCTGCCAGCATGTTCCAGGCGGCGCAGTTCCAGCCCGGTCTGCGCATCCCAGACTCGCACAAAACCATCCTGCCCCCAGCTCAAAATGCGCGTTTCGTCGCTGTTCCATACCGCGCCGGATACGGAAGAGTCATGCCGCAAGCGCAGTACCTGTTCCCCGGTGGCAACATCCCAGACAATTGCGTGATTCTCGCAGTTCGGGTCGCAGGTGACGCTGTTGTTATTGGCCTGCGTCAACAACAACGTTTCATCCGAATTGAATCGTGCGCCTGTCGTCCAACCATCAATCTCGAAGACCCGCACCAACTGCCCGGTTTGCGCATCCCACAGGCGAATTTGCCGATCATCCACCCCGCCGAAGGGCTGCGTGATGAACAGAGTCTCGTCCTTGTTCCAGAAGGTAGAAAACCCCGCTGTGGTATCCGCATCTACAGAGAGCAGTTCCTGCCCTGTTGCGCTGTCCCAGATTTTCGCCGTGCCATCATACGACCCGGTGAGGATGCGCGTGCCGTCTTCGTTCCATAGCGCACGGGAGAGGCGGTCACGGTGGCGCATCAGGTGCAGCAGTTCGCCGCTGTCCAGATCCCAGATGCGAATGACACCGTTCTCCGTCCCCGTCAGCAGGCGGCGAGTCTCGTCGTGGCGGGTTGAATAATTCACTGCGCCCTCATGCTGAAAGATCATTTTGGGCGTTTCGCTGGGAACATCCCAGATGATGACCAGCCCTTCCTGGTCGGCTGTGAGCAATTCCGTCCGTTCGGAATTCAGGAAGTAGGCTGAATTCACAGGCGCACCGACGTTGATCTGCATACCTTGTTCGCCCGTCGTCGCATCCCAGGAACGTACTGTGCGATCTTCCCCACTGTAAGAAAAAATGAAATCGTCAGAGAAGAAATAGGCGGTAGAGATTGAGCCGTCATGCGTGAGGTAGAGGCTTTCCTGTACGGGATTCGCCAGCACATTCGCCAGCACTTCAAACGTCACCGAGGAATAAATACCCACACCGTAATTCGCCAGCGATTCCATCGAGAGCAGCAGCGAAGCCTGGTAATTCCCTGCCTCGTACTGCTGCCGTGCGAAGTCGGCATAGAGGCGGGATTGCGTCGTCCAGGCTGTGCGCAGGTTGGCATCACTGGTTTGCAATGCGGATACGGCATCGCTCTCTGCCGTAGCCCGGTAGAATTCTGCCGTGCCTGCCTGGGCGATGGCTTCCCCCTGCGCGATGGTCGCGGTGGCGGCATTCTCTTCGGCAATGGCTCTCTGTGTCTCGGCGATGTCGCGCTGTGATTGGGCTTCATTCGCTGCGGCATCGGCTGTGACTCGCTGCTCTTCCGCGAGCGCCTGTTGCGTCACCGCATCATCGCGGGCGATGGCGGCCTGGGTTGCCTGGTCTTCTGCATCATCGCGGGCAATGGCGGCCTGGGTTGCCTGGTCTTCTGCATCATCGCGTGCAATGGCGGCCTGGGTTGCCTGGTCTTGCGCTTCGGATTCATTTTCCGCCGCGAGCGCTGCTTCCGTCGCCGCAATGTCGGCATTGGCATCCGCTTCAGCCGCCTGTGTGGATGCGAATTCTGCATTGAAGGCACTGGTTCCCTGCGCGTTGAGCGCTTCAGCCGCCTGTGTATTGGCATATTGTGCATTGAAGGCGCTGGTACCTTCTGCATTGAAGGCTTCCTGGGCGCTGGTCGCCGCATTCTGTGCTTCGATGGCAACTTCGGTACCGCGAGCTTCTGCCAGCGTCAGGTTGCTTTGCGCGTTGTTGAACAGCAAGAAGGACAGCAGCGCTAAGAAACCCAGCGCAATCCCAACGAATGCACCCACCATGATTTGCTGCTGGCGGCGGCGCTGGCTCTGGCGGCTGGCGTGAATATAATCCCGCTGTAGTTCAATCGGGAGTGGTTCTTTCTCTTCTTCATCCGCCGTCTTCAGCCACTCCTCCGCTTCCTGGATTTCAATCCCGGTGAGCAAGCGCCCACTCTGGCGGCCTGTTTCTTCCCACTCACGCGCACGCACCAGCAGACGGGTATGCATCCGCGTATGATGAAAATCCATGCGGATAGTTTCCATCAACGTCGGGAAGACGGCATCGAAATCATCTTCGGGGCGGAAGGGCAGCCAGTTGTGCTGCTTCACCGCCGGGTGCATCCGTTCCAGGTCGGCGGTCTCGGTCACATCTTCATGCAAAATGGGGATGATACGCTTGCCCATTTTTGTCGCATGTTCCGTCTCATCAAAGCAGACTTTGCTGCGCACGCTATCTGGCGAGATGACAAACAAGAAAGCATTGGCGGATTCAATCCCGGCCTGGATGCGCTCCCACCAATCCACCGCAAATTCGATGTCTTCCCAATCCACCCAGACTTCCTGGTTTTCACGGGTCTGAATCGCGTCTACGAGAAGCTTGGCGAACGCCCGGTTCTTGCGCGAATACGAGATAAAGACATCATTGTATGCTGATTGCTGTACCGCCATTCTCGCTCCCCACAAAACTCTTTATGCAAACAGTAACAAAACCCTCCGGTACTGTACCCATTCTATGCAGGGGGTGCAACCTACCACTGGTCTTCTCTCAGGGCAATCGCATCAAATTTTCTTTGGATTGGCAGAGGCAGAAAACGAGTTATTTCGGGCACGACATGTCGTGCGTTTTCTTCGTGTCCTTTGTGTCTTCGTGGTTCAAATCGTTTTGGTGCGATCACCTTGTGGTATTCTCTTCGTAGTGGATCATGCCATTAAAACGCAACTACCACCGAGGGGCATGGGTGGTAGTTGCGTTATCCGTATATTGTGAGGACATCCCAGGAAGGAACTGTGTTTTCAATTCGCTTCTGGCACAAAATCATCGGGCGATGTTTTTGTGTGTTGTGGTTGTCCGTTTCGCACCGTTGAACATAGTTTGCCAGACGCAGGACACATACAATAGTGACAAGTATCACAGCCAACCATGACAAGTATCAGGCATCAAATCCTGGGAAGGAATATCCCAAGAAGATGCCTTTGGCACAATGAAAGTCTGCCCTTTTACCAGTGCATGATCGTGACTACAATTAATGGTATACGCTGCGCCCGTTTCGTGGGTGCAATTAAATACCCTGGGAGATAGAAACCTATGGCAGATCGCCTGCAAGAGAGCAAAGTTGGCGCACTCGAATACAACATTTACGTCGTGAATGACGATGGCAGCCAGGATTTGCTGGAAAGTGTACAGGCCGGAGACGCACTCGAATACCTGCATGGATACGACAACATCGTGCCGGGGTTGGAAAATGCGCTGGAAGGGAAAACTGTCGATGATGCCTTCGATGTAATCGTGACACCAGATGATGGTTATGGCGAATACGACGAAGACCTGCTCGAAGAGCTTGACCGCGATGACTTTGACTTCGACGAAGAAGGCGACCATCTGGAAGTCGGCATGGAAATCGAAATGCTGGATGAAGATGGCGACATTGTGGAAGGTACCATCAAAGAGATTGACGGCAGTAAGATCGTTGTGGATCTGAACCCGCCGCTGGCTGGTCATACCATCCGTTATCAGGGGCGCGTTGTTGCTGTGCGCGATGCCACCGAAGAAGAATTGGAATGGGGCTTTCCCGAATCGCTGCTGGATGAAATGTTCGGCGACGATGATGACCACGATCACGATGACGACGACGAATAAGCGTCTATCCGAGAATTCCGTAGGGGCGTGTCCACGACGCGCCCGTCCATGCCCCGTTCGATATGCCCGAACACCTCCGGGTCGCTAGACAATTCAATGACCAAACATCCACAAACTTTGTAATTGCACACCTACCCACCCCCGTAAAACTTACAGTTTATTTAGATTCATCAATTCTTCTGGCGCAAACTCGGTGTACACTAAATAAGATAGCGAAACCATGAATGCCAGAGAGAAATTGCAACACACCTTATGCATGCTTTAATTGTAGAGGACGACGACGCACTTCAGGAGTTCTACGAAACCATGTTAGAACGCTCGGGGTTCGTGGTTGGTCGTGCCGACAGCGCTCCAGAAGCAATTGCATATTTGGAACAATCGTCCCCGTTCCCAGACCTCGTCATGCTGGATATTCGTATGCCGGGTGGGTTGGGTTTCATGGTGCTGGATTACATTCAGCAGCATCCATACGGGCAAGAGACTCATGTTGCCGTCGTCACGGCTGGCAGTGAGTTCGAGGCCAAAGTTCGTACCTACCCCTTTGCCTCCTTCCATCTGAAGCCGATTTTACCCACGAAGATCACTGAAATCGCGCAGTTCATCAAGCAGCATCCCTGACTATCGCCAGTACCCGATTCAATCGCTGCTCTCGTGCCATCCTGTGACAGCAGTCTGATCGCTGTTAATTGATATGCGTGCAACCCTTAGCTTGCCGTTAATATGCTCTTTACAAGAGGCGAGTACTGTTCGCCAAATACAACAGCATGGAACCCTGCAAGATGCTTTACACAATCCGTCAGGTTGAGAACCAGCCCATCTACATTGTGCGCGTACTGCCACCGCTGCACACAGAAAAGCAAATCTACGCCATTGATGCGGAACTGCTGCGGTTGACGGCGCATGAGAACCGCCGCATCTGCCGCATTGACGACTTCACCAATCTTCACCCCCACCAGTTCACCCGTTCCGATGCAGCGGCGTGGTTCGCTGGCGCTGTGCGCGAAGACCTCCATTGGCGCACCAACATGGCACATGTTGCCATCTGCAAGCCACGCATGCGCCGATTGGTTGCATCGCTGGTGGCAGAAGGCAAAACCATATATGTGCCCACCGTGCCAACCTTGCAAGCCGCACTTGCTTACGCAGCGGTAGAGATCAACCGCCAACGCGAAGAATGGGACTGAGGGCGACAACCAGCCCTCACGCGCTCGCTTTTACACATTTCTTGTTTTGCATCTCACAACCTTCTCAGGTAAGTCAGCTACGCTTATTCCATATTCGCATCGGTTTGAGAATGGCGCTTCGCATGGGAAAAATCACAACTTCCTGGCTCTGGCCTAGCCCCGCAGGGGGTGTATATGGTGCTTACCTGGATACAGATGAGCAAACCATACAATGGTTCGATGAACCGGGTTGTGCTTGCTCTGGGAGTGATGCCCTACAGTCGCTGACGCAATTCTTGAACGATGGCCCTGGAGCGTTGATTCCGCCGGACGATGTGCTGCGGGAAATGCAGCATTCTGCCCGCGCCGTGCTGGAACGTTCATTGAATGAAACTTGACATCTCTGAGACGGATGACTACAATCAGCGCAGATACGGGCCTATAGCTCAGTTGGGAGAGCACTTCAATGGCATTGAAGGGGTCATGAGTTCGAGTCTCATTAGGTCCACTGAAAAAATGCCCCAACAACCCTGGGGCTTTTCTTTCAAACATAGCAAATCATCCGATGTAGTATGGGGTTAAGAGAGCGCTGTATGAACAAGCATAAGCGCACCATCTGGGATGACTTGGCGGAAATAGGCCGCGAAATCATGGAAAAAATTGGGGAAATCATCAACCCCGACCAGAAGCAGCGAAAACCTGCCCGTGTACCCGTCCCAGTACGGAACCACCCGCCAATACAAGAACCACAAGACGACTCCTACTGATCGTCATCGGTTACCCAACCCTCTAAATCTGACAAGCTTCTTCGGCTAGTAGCAGTGTCTGCTGGCCTGCCGCTGCACTGGGGTGCATTTCACTTTGGTGGCAAGTGGCAACACTTCAGCCGCCAGCAGCAC
>CAYVVZ010000030.1:0-52979 GCA_964455365.1 uncultured Anaerolineaceae bacterium
ATGTTTGCGTTGGTTTCAATACCGGACAACGCTATTTAGGGGTGAGGTACATTTGTCCGCAAATGCCAAAAACGAGAACCTTAAATCCGTATCCTGATGGCTATCAATCGTAGCCACGCCCATGTGCAATCTCTCGTACTATGCCGAAGTCGTGTGGCGCTGCCCGTTGATCTGTGCAACCTGGGGATAGAGCTTGCTGCGTGCTTCATCGAGCGAGTTTGCGAAGTACACATCATTCGTCAGGCTGCGATCAAATGTGTTGACAGCATCGAAGATTGAGCGCACGACACCATTCATACCGACGATGGCAACCGGGCCTTTTCTGTTGTCGCCCTGGTTGAGACTCAGCAAACGGCGGAATTGCGCCAGCCCATCGCGGTTGAACACCGAACCGCCGGGAAGCTGCAAGCCCTGACGCAGATCAATGATCGCGCCGAAGATTTGCCCACGCTGTATAGAAAGCTGCTTGATCGTATGCAGCATGTCGTAAAGATCGTCCCACGTCCACTTGCCGGAGAATTCCGCCAGCATGACGGTTTGTTCGTGATCGTCCCAATATAATTCGATGCCCATTTTTCCATGCCCCTGTGATTTTCTTAATTTTAATTTTGACACTGCAAGGTAATACTCACATCAACCGCAGCTAAACGATGCCGAAGTGTACGTTTAAAGAATCCTGAACGTACAAAAACAAAAACCCGTTTCGGCGAAAGCGGTCACGTCAGGAAGAGGAACATCTCATGGAAGATTAAGGGGACAATACCGAAAACAAAAAATCCGCTGGGCATCTTGCCATCAGCGGCGGGGTAGCGGGCTGGGGTGAAGCGATAGCTGCTGATTTTATGAGCCGGGGTCATGCAAAAAATTGCTGCATGAGAATCCACGTTGCGCGTGGTCGCTGGCCTAAATCTTGTGCAGCCCAGGTGCTTCACCCGTTTCCCGTAAAACACCAAAACAAGCCTGAAAAAAACTTTAAAAAGAATACTCTTTAGTGCCTCAAGCATACCGTCACCGGTATCCGCGCAATAGTGACAAACCTCATAGCTGAATAATGGTATTCGTGCTTCATCTGCCATTCGGTAGGGTGGCTCGCCACTGGGTCATACGATCAATCAGGGTGATCGCACTAAAACGATTTGAACCGCGAAGTCACGAAGGACACGAAGAAAAGCGTAGGGGCAATCCGCCGGATCGCCCGAAATACCTGCGCGATTTGCAGAATACTTGCTGTTTCATGATTTTCTCCCGTTCTTTGCGCTTCTGCGTTGAGGAGGTTTCGCCACGATGGAATTTTGATGCGATTGCCCTGTATGACCAATAGCTTCTTATCGCGCCAAATTTTCGCAGCGGGGTACAATAAGACAATGAAAGAGCAGCGCGTATCAGCTTCTGAAGTTCAGGGGTTTGATGCGCAGGGAATGATCTACATTGTGAGAAACAAAGGGTAGAACACATGCAAGGACCTAATAACTCGATTATTCATATGACCATCTTCGGCATTGCAGTTGGCGGTGCTGTGGGATTTGTGACGATGCTGGTGCTAATCGTCATCTCTATTAACACCGTGAATACTGTTTCGGTAGGGACGGCTGCCGCGAACACCTTTTTCGGGCTGTATGCCGGAACGTTGGTGGGCGGTGTCTTCGGTGCAGTCGTGGGGGCGATTGATGGAGCGGTGTTGAAGCTCGTTTTGCGCTCCGCACAATTTCCCCTGGCAGATGCCGAAAAACGTGTCTACATCCAGCGGGCAAATCGTCTCGTCGGAGTGCTGACGGCGGTTGCAGCCCTGCTTGCCCAGGTCGCGGTTTCCGGCGGCTTCGTCGTGTTGATGTTGCTTCCGGCAGCGCTAGCTTCGTTCGGCATGATTTATGCTGTGGGTTTCTTCTTGCGGCGTTGGGAATTATACGCTGGCATTGCCAATGAGGAGCCGTACATCAGCGACCCGGAAGACACGGTGCGTGCAAATGGAGGCATTGAAGTGTATCCGCCGATGGAAGTACAAGGGCAAAATGGGAACACAGTGGATGAATGGCTGCACAGCGACCCTCAGCAAGAGTGATCGCCGTGCGAGATTTATTTCGGGTGCGTTCGTGGGGCGCTCAGGCCGCTTACAGCGCTCATGCATTGAAACGCAGTTTGACCGTCACACCACCCACGCGGATGTTCGATTTGTCGAGGATCGCATAGCGCTTGAGTGGCATAGCGCGTTGTTCGTTGACAAACGTGCCATTCACACTATCTAAGTCCACCAGGATCAGCGCCCCTCTGAAGACCTTGAGCATGGCATGCTGGCGAGAAACACCCAATTCATGCCCCTGGTACTTTTCCAGGTCAATGCTCACTGGCGGGTCTTCCGGGCGTGGACGACGACCAATGATAATTTCTTTATCCGATGGCAGAGCCAATCGCACACCATCCGGCAAGATGAAGTACAGCGTCTCCGGGATTGAGTCTGGAATTGGGCGCTTTGTATCATCCAGGGCAGGGCGCAGTTCTTTGCGCCCCAGAATAGTAATCACATCGGATTTATCTTCGCGGTAGACTGGCATCAAATAACCCCTTTCAACAGCCGGTGGATGTCCCCACCATCCCGCATTATAACCATATATTAAGTTCTGGCAGTAGTACAAACGGCACGTTTTCTCGTGTGTACGAAGATTATTTTGGCAAATTCATCGCCATTTGCCCGGTACAAACACGAATCCTGATGTACTATTTTTAATGGTTGCTAGCCTTCAAAAATCATTCATAAGCCTTGACATCGCAGCAGGAGATGCCCCCTCATGGCGGAGACATTTTTCTACCTCACGACCACAGGCCGGAAGACCGGTAAACCGCACAAGATCGAAATCTGGTTCGTAGAACACAAAAGCTGCTATTTCCTCTGCTCCGGTGGCGGCACAGGTGCGGATTGGGTCAAGAATATTCAGGCGAATCCGCACGTCACCTACCATACGGGTACGAGCATGGCACACAAACCTAAACACAACCATACAGGACAGGCACGAATCCTGGATCAAGAGGCTGATGAAACCTTGCACCAGGAAATCCGCGATCTTTTTCTGAATAAATACCGCTGGGGGTCAGGTCTGTTCGTGCAAATCTGCCCGGATGCGTGATGGTTTGTTAATGATATGCCTCACTGACGAGGGGATAATCCACCAGCGGCAGGTCAATCAGGTGCGGCGTAACCGTATGATCTGCCGCAATTTCCAGGATACCCACTGTTGAGCGCGGCACAGGTGGGATGGGTTGCGTCGTATCCTGCTGGATTTTGCGGCGCAGCATGCGACGGCGTGACGGGTTCTTCTCACGCTTGAGCTGCCATCGTGCCGAGTCCAGAGTCAATGCATAGACAGCCCCCGGATTGAACAACAGGATTCCATTGTGTTCTTCACAATAGGGAATGTGTGCATGCCCAAAAATCATCACATTCAGGTCATGCCCTGCAAATCGTCCCAGCAGCCAGTTACGTCGTTGAAGCATTTCACGGTAACCAGAATAGCCCAACCTGCGCCGGATTCGCAGCATCTCCTCAATCACCGGGTTGAAGTGTCCGTGCGTCAGGCCAACGCGCACGCCGCCAAAATCCAGCACGCGGGTCAGCGGCAGTGGGAAATGATCGTCATCCCCGCGCACCGCTTGCACAGGGGCAATCTCCGAGAGGTGATGTAGAACGTCTTCGCTTTCGATGTCTCCGGCGTGGACGATGGCATCCACCTGGCGAAAGGCATTTTCCAGGGCTTCGTAGGGTAGGCGCGGCAGCCGCGTCGGGAAGTGGGTATCGGATATGACTCCGAGCCGAATCATGCGTATCTTTACTTTCTCTTTATAATTCAGCCGCAGTATAAGCAAGAGGCCGCATCCATGCTCCCACGCTTGCCCTACGCTGCTCCTACCCTCACCCCGCGTAGGGAAAACCGATGTTGCAATGCGCGTTATGCACCCCTGCACGACTTCTCGAATGAATACGAAGCCACCTATATTCATCATCAACAAGAGCAACAGTGAAGCAAAATGTCAGCGGTTCGCAACTGCTTGAAGCACACCCGGAGCCAGTATTTGTTCGAATCTGTTCGAATAATTTTGCTTATGTTTGACTAATGTATTACACATATTTTGGGCAGCTTTTCCCAGGAAATCTGGAGAAATTGGCAGATTCTTGGGAAAAATGACTGCAACACTCGTGACATTTTGCCATGAATTTTAAGAAACTTATTGACAACTCATCTAATCTGCGCCATACTTGCGAACAAATATGAAAAAAGTTTTATTCTGTTCGAGCCGCTGTTCGGCGAAAAAATCTTATGGCAAAAAGAGTTACAATGCGTGACGTTGCAAGAGAAGCGGATGTCGCTTTAAGCACCGTCTCACAGGTCTTCAACAATAAGCCAAATGTCTCCGGCGCAACACGCCAGCACGTCCTGGAAGTTGCCAGAAGACTGGGCTATTCAAAAGCTGGTAACGGTTTCACCGTTCAGCATTACCCCATTTCTACAATTGGCTTGTTGACGCGCAGCTACCCCGACGGTAGCTCAATGCTCACGAACACCTTCTTCTCACAGATCATTGTGAACATTGAGCGTGAATGCCAGCGCAATAACCTCAACCTGATGTACGCCAACATGGAAGTTGATGAGAACGGACACACCAACAATATGCCTCCCATGTTGTTGGATGAACTGGTGGATGGGGTGATTGTGGTTGGTGCATTTCTTGAAGATGCCATCACCGATATTTACCGCCGTGCCGGGAACAATATTGTCCTGATTGACGGTTATACCCCCGCAGAAGTTGCGCTTGACAGTATCTTGATTGACAACTGTCAAGGTGCTTCGCTGGCAGTAGAGTATCTCATTGAAAATGGGCATCGCAAAATCGGCTTGATTGGCAGCTATGCCAATGATTACCCCAGCATCGCACAACGCCGCGAGGCCTATATCTCTACATTAGCCCGGCATGGCATCCATGAGACTTTCATTGAAGAGAGCAGCCTGGTGCTTTCTACCAGCTACAACGCGACGCTGCGCCTCCTGGAAAAGCATCCTGAAATCACGGCTATTTTTGCTGCAAACGATGAAACTGCGGTTCGCTCCGTGATCCCTGCCATACAAGAGATGAACTACCGCGTACCGGATGATATTTCCGTGATTGGGTTTGATAATACCGATATAGCCTGTCAGTCAAACCCCACACTGACAACGATCCGGGTTGACCGAGAATCCATGGGGATTCTGGGGGTTCGGCGATTGATCGACCAGGCGAGAAACCCTGGACGTTCCGCGATCAAGTCGCTCGTCTCAACCCAACTTGTTGAGCGTGATTCAGTAAAACGACTTGTGGATTAACGCCGCATGACGGCGATGCGTCCTACTCAATCCAATAGTGTAGCGAGGGAGAGTTATTATAGAGAAAGATAAAAATTCACAGCCAACCTAAAGTGGGATTTGCATCGAGCATTTCGGTGGAAATCAAATGGTATCACAGTTTCAAGTTACAATTAATGGAGCTTCAAAAATGAAATCCAACTCTCTAAAGCGTTTTCGGGTAATTGCCATCTTCAGCATTCTGGTGCTTGCCCTGGTTGTTTCCCCAGTCTTGGCGCAGGATGTAACCCTGCCCCGTAATGAAACCCTTTATTTCAATGGTCAGCAGTGGGGTTCGGTTGTTGGCTGGAACCCGTATTCGAGCAATAACAATAATGCCATGGCAATCAACCAGCAGGACAACGCTCGCGTCCTGATGTTTGAAACCCCTTATCTCTACAACATGATGGATGGTCAGGTCTATCCGTTGCTGGCTGATGGCCCGTATGAATGGAACGAAGAGCGCACCGAACTGACCTTCAGCATTAAGCCGGCTGCTCGCTGGAGCGATGGCACCCCGGTTACCGCCGAAGATATGGCGTACACCTGGGCGACCCATGTTCAGTACAACACCCCGACGGGTGCAGGCAACATCGACTTCATCGAAGACATCGTTGCAGTGGATGAATTGACCGTCACCATCAAGGCAAAGCTGGATGAAAACGGCGCAGCAGTGAACCCGCTGATCGTTCAGGCTTACGTCAGCACGAACTACATCCTCCAGAAAGCCTGGACGGAAACCCTGGAAGAACGCGCAGGTGGCGATGCGACGGCATTCCTGGCAGATCCTGCTGAAGATGTTGTCTTCTCTGGCCCGTATGGCCCCTACTTCTGGGATGACAGCAAAGTGATCCTCATCCGTGACGACAACTACTGGGGTCAGGATGAAAGCATGTGGGGCAGCCTCCCGGTTCCGAAATACCTGGCACACAATATCTTCCAGGATAACGCAGCCGGTACAACCGCGCTCCGCGCTGGTGAAGTGGACGTGAGCCAGCAGTTCAACGCGAACGTACAGGATCTCTGGCTGGACGAAGGTTTGCCGATTTCGACCTACCTGCCGGAAGCTCCCTATGGCATCGGCGCTAGCCTGCCGACGGCATTCTTCAACCTGACGGGCAGCTCCTTTGGCCTGGATAACCCGGCAATTCGCCAGGCGATTGCCGTCGCAGTAGATTACGACTCGATCATTGCCAACGCGATGACCAACCAATCCCCGACCTTCCAGCAGGTTCCGCGCTCGCTGATGAACCCGACCCCGGGTGAACAAGCAATGGTTGCCGGCGACGTTCTCGCTGACCTGCAATGGGTCGGTGGCGACATTGAAGCCGCAAATGCCATCCTTGATGAAGCTGGCATCGTGGATACTGACGGTGACGGCTGGCGCGAACTTGATGGACAGAAACTGAGCTACGTCGCAACCTGCCCCAATGGCTGGTCTGACTGGCAGGCAGCAATTGAAGTTGTCGCGGCTGCTGGCGCAAGCATCGGCATCGACATCACCACCAATTACCCGGAATGGTCCGTCTACCAGACCGTTGTGACCAAATCCGACGAACCGCTGCCAGAAGGCTACGACATCTTCATGATGTGGAGCGATGGCGCAGGCCCCACGCAGCCCTGGAGCCGCATCCGCAAGCTGATGAGTTCCGAATTCATCGGCATGGCAAGCAACTGGAACGGCAACTGGGGTGGGTACGTCAATGCTGAAGCTGATGCGTTGATCGCTGAAATCCCGACCGTGACGGACGAAGCTCGCTTGATGGAAATCTACACCCGGTTGAATGAAATCTACCTGAGCGATATTCCGTCCTTCACCCTGATGTATCGTCCGCAGAGCTTCCACACTGTGAACGAAAGCGTCTGGACGAACTTCCCGTTCGAAGGCGATGGCACCAACCCGCCAGTCCCGCCGCTGAACTTGATGGATGGTTGGAGTGTTGCAGGTCTCTATAACCTGGAATTGGTCAACCCTGAGTAAAGCATGATGGGTATGGCAGTCGCTTCTGAATAGGGATGGCTGCCATCCCTTTTGTGTTCTCTCACTGAAGTTGTTGACGAGAGGAAAATTGCTTTGAAAGAATATCGGAATTATTTTGCGAAGAAGTTGGGTTGGTTTGTTGTTACGCTAGTAGCGGCATTCGTCCTGAATTTCATCCTGCCGCGTTTGATGCCTGGTGACCCCGTGTCGGCTATCGTCGCCAGAATGGCACAGGGGCAATCCAATGCTACCGGGGTGCAAGCTGTTTATGAGCAATACACGGAATTATTTGGAACGGATAAACCCATCCCGGAACAGTTTATCATCTATGTGGGCAATGTGTTTCGTGGGGACTTTGGCTACTCGATCAGCCAATATCCGCGAACCGTTGCCGATGTCATCCGCGCATCCATCGGGTGGACGATTGCCCTGCAATTCCCCGCGATCATTGTAGGCTGGTTCTTAGGCAATACCCTCGGCGCTCTAGCGGCATATCTCCGAGGGAATTTTGACCGATACTTGATGCCGCTCAGTATTTTCCTCAGCGCGATACCCGCCTTCGGGATGGCGGTCATTTTACTGGTACTTTTCGCGGTCAACATGGATATCTTCCCAACGTCCGGCGGCTACGGACACGACATGATACCCAATGCAAGCTGGGAGTTCGTCTGGTCAGTCATTGTGCATTATCAACTGCCCTTCTGGTCGATTGTGTTAATCACCATCGGCGGGCAGGCAATTGGGATGCGCTCCATGGCGATCTATGAATTGAATGCGGATTACGTCAAATATGCGCGTTTCCTGGGGATTAAAGATACGAAGATCATTCAATACGTCTTCAGAAACGCGATGCTTCCCCAGATCACCGGGCTGGCGCTGTCTATCGGCACGATGGTAGGGGGGGCGCTGGTTGCGGAGATCATCTTCAGCTATCCAGGGCTTGGCACCACTATTCTGACGGCTGTATTGGGTGGCGATTATCCGTTGATTTCAGCAACCACGCTGATTGTCACCATCATGGTACTGGTCGCGTTCTTCATCCTGGAAATCGTCTACGGGCTGATTGATCCGCGCATCCGCGTCGCGCAATCAGAATAGGGGAGATATTGTTATGTATATGATACGGCAGGTATTCCGTTCAGGAAAATTCATCGTTGGCTTTGTCATTTTGATGGCGATTTTGCTGACGGTGTTGATTTACCCCTTGTTCGTGAAAGCCGAACCGCTGGCGCTCGTCAGCCGAGGAACCTTCCTTCCTCCGGGGATTTATGCCAATGTGTACGACAGCATTCACGCCAACGAACACTACACGCTGATTCTTGAGGATGCAGCGGCGAAGCGCATCGCCAGCCGTTTAAGCGATGATGACCGCGCAGCCATACAAGAATGGCTTGTGGGCGCTGGCGTTGCCGCAGAGGACATTGATCTTACGGATACGGCTGCCCTGCTTGCGCTCTGGGAAGCGAACTTCGATCCGACGGTACGCCTTCCTGGTATGACCAACGCGGATCGCAATTACTATATCCGGCTCAACACAGCGCTGGATGGGCTTCTGGATACTGAAGGGGCAATTGTTGCACAGATCAACCCGGAAACCGGGATGTTGGAAGAAGACATCGTCATCGAGCAAACCGATTACGTGAACATCAACCAGTTGGCGAATGTGCGCGTACTGCTCCTCGGTACGGACAACTTCGGGCGTGATGTGCTGACGCAGCTCGTCACCGCGACGGGAGTTTCCCTGGCGATTGGCTTTGTTGCCGGGCTTGTTGCAACCTCTATCGGCCTCGCGCTTGGGATGATCTCCGGTTATATGGGTGGGCTTGTGGATGATGTGATTATCTTCATCACCAACCTGTTCACGGTGATCCCAAGTTTTGTGCTGCTGATCTTGATCTCGTTCAGCATCGGGCAGGAACAGCGCGGCGCGTTCACCATCGCCGTCGTCATCGGGCTGACATCCTGGGTATGGACGACCAGGGCGGTGCGTGCGCAGGTGATTTCACTGCGTAACCGCGATCATGTGAATCTTTCCAAACTTTCCGGGCATTCGATTCTGCACATCCTGGCCTGGGACATCTTCCCCTATATTGCATCCTACGTTGTCATGGCGTTGATCCTGCAAATTTCCTCCGGCATCCTGGCGGAAGCGGGCTTGTCCATCCTCGGCCTGGGGCCGCGCACAACCGACGTTCCCACACTCGGCTTGATGATGAACTGGGGGATGATCTATCAGGCGCATATCCTGGGTAAATGGTGGGCGTACTTCCCTGTCATTCTTGTCATTGCCCTGATTTCGTTCTCGATGAACCTCATGAACACAGGTCTTGACCAGGTATTCAACCCGGCACTGAGAGATTAAGGGATCGCTATGTCCAACATTGTATTAGATGTAAATGAACTGACAACGAAATACATCACCCGGTTTCGTGAGAATATCTACGCCGTTGACCACGTTTCCATGCAAGTTGAGGAAGGGCGTTCGGTCGGCATCGCAGGCGAATCCGGGTGCGGAAAATCGACACTTGCACTGAGCCTGATGGGGTATTACTTCCCGCCGCTGCACTATTCCAGCGGGGAAATCATCATTGATGGGCAAAATATCACCGGGATGGATCCGGACAAAGTTCGCCGCACCATCCTGGGCAATGAAATTGCCTATATCCCGCAGGCTGCGATGAATGCGCTGAACCCCACAATGAAGGTCATCAACTTCATTGAAGATGTCATTCATGCGCACTTCCCCCAGATGAGCAAGAAAGAGATTTACGAGAAAGCGAAAGCGCGTTTTCAAGAGCTTGGCCTACCGCCGGAAGTGCTGAACAAATACTCCGTGGAGCTATCTGGCGGCATGAAGCAGCGTACCGTAATCGCAACTTCGGTGATTCTTTCGCCCAAGGTGCTGATTGCGGATGAGCCATCGTCCGCGCTGGATGTGACTTCGCAAAAGATGGTCATCAAGATGATGATGGAACTGATGGAAAAAGGCATCATCAAAGCGCTGATCTTCATCACGCATGAACTCCCGCTGCTGTATCACGTCACCGATGACATCATGGTGATGTACGCCGGGCAGATTGTGGAAAAAGGAACATCACACGAAGTGATCTTCGACCCCATCCATCCTTATTCCAAAGCGCTGATGGGTTCCATCATCGTGCCGGAAGAAGGGCTGCGTGATGTCAAACTCACGGCGGTTCCGGGTACACCCCCCAACCTGAAGGATCCGCCATCCGGCTGCCGTTTTGCAGAGCGCTGCCAATTCGCCATGCCAGAATGCCGGGTCACGGACATCAAACTACAGGACATCGGCGGGGGACGCTCCTATCGCTGCATCATCCCGGTAGAAGAACTCAGAAAGGCGTATGAACGTGAAAACGGATAATACCATTCTCAGCGGGAAGGGGCTGACCAAAGTCTTCGGCTTTGGTGCGGGTAAGACGGTTGCTGTGGATCATGTGGATTTCCGCTTCAGGAAGGGCGAAGTCATCTCCATCGTCGGCGAGTCCGGCAGTGGTAAGACCACGCTGGCGAAGATGCTGCTCGGCTTGGCCAACCCCACCGAGGGCGAAATCTACTTCGAGGGGCAGCCGCGAGACATCCGCACACACCGCAAAAAGAAAGAATACTGGCAAAACATCCAGGCAATTTTCCAGGATCCATTTTCCTCTTATAACTCCTTCAGGAAGATTGATGCCGTGCTGCTGGATTGCATTCGCATGCGCGGCGGTGGCAGGCTGCCACAAGAACAAAAAGTGGAGATGATGCGCGAGGCGTGCAGCTTCGTCAATTTGAAGTTCGATGAATTGACGAATAAGTATCCCTTCGAGCTTTCCGGTGGGCAGCAGCAGCGCTTGATGATTGCGCGTATCTTCTTGCTGAAGCCAAAAATCCTGCTGGCAGATGAACCCACGTCAATGATTGATGCCTGTTCACGGGCGACCATCCTGGATATGTTGATGGACTTGCGCACAGAAGTCGGCATGACACCGATTTTCATCACACATGATATTGGCCTGGCCTATTACGTGTCGGATACGGTCTACATCATGGAGCGTGGCAAATTCGTTGAAAGTGGTTCCGCTGATGAAGTGATCTTGAATCCTAAGAAACCCTATACCAAGCGCTTGCTCAGTGATGTTCCCAAGCTGCATGAGGAGTGGGATCTTTCGACGGTGTAAGATGGCGCGATTTGAGAAAATTCTCCGCATACCTATGTGCCTATCCGAGAATTCCGTAGGGGCGTGTCCATGACGCGCCCCTACGAGAAACAACATTTCACATAGGAACCGTTTTTCGGATACGTTCTATGTAAATACTACAAGGCGGCTCAAGGTTTTGAGTTGCTTTGTTGTGATGCATGCTGATTATTCACACTGAAAGGAACAAAACGTGGCAATTGATGTCAACAATGTTCTCCAACAAATGTCTTTAGAAGAAAAAGCAGCGCTTTGTACCGGAGCCAGCGCGTGGACAACTACGCCAATCGAGCGCCTGGGTGTGCCGGAGATGATCGTATCGGACGGCCCGCATGGGGTTCGGCGCGTGCCGAATGTCCACGAACTGGGGTCGGAAAGCCTCCCGGCGACCTGTTTCCCAACAGCTTCCAGCCTTGCTTCTACCTGGGATGTGGAGTTGATCCGCAAACTGGGCGAAGCCCTGGCAGAAGAATGCATCGCGCTGAATGTGGATGTGGTGCTTGGCCCCGGTGCGAATATGAAACGTTCTCCACTGTGCGGGCGCAACTTCGAGTACTTCTCGGAAGACCCCTACCTTGCTGGTGTGCTGGCAGCGAGCTTCATCAATGCCGTTCAGAGCAAGGGCGTGGGAACATCGCTCAAGCATTATGCCGCCAACAACCAGGAATTCGAGCGTTTCAGCATCAGCGCAGAAGTAGACGAACGCACCCTGCGCGAAATCTACCTGCCTGCGTTTGAAAAAGCCGTCAAAGAAGCGCAGCCCTGGACGGTAATGTGTGCCTATAACAAGGTCAACGGAATCTTCGCATCCGAGCATGATTATTTGCTGAACAAGATCCTCAAAGACGAATGGGGCTTCGAGGGTCTGGTCGTTTCGGATTGGGGTGCAGTGCGTGACCGCGTGCCCGCCCTGAAAGGTGGCCTGGATTGGGAAATGCCGGGGCCGCGGGAGCGCCGCGTGCAGCAGGTGATTGAAGCGGTGCGCTCTGGTGAACTTGACGAAGCGGTGTTGGATGAGTCGGCACGGCGGATTTTGCGCATTGTCTCGATGGCGAGCGACACGCCCAAAGGTGGCGAATTTGATGCAGAGGCGCATCATGCGCTGGCACGCAGCATCGCCGCCGAGGGGATGGTGCTGCTCAAGAACAACGGCATTTTGCCCCTGAAGGGTCAGCAGCAGATTGCAGTGATCGGACGTTCTGCCAAGCATGCGCACTTCCAGGGTGGCGGCAGTTCGCACATCAACCCGACGAAGGTCGCCGTGCCGTTTGATGAACTGCGTGCGCTAGCCCCGGATGCCGAATTCGCCTATGCGGAAGGCTACCCGAAGGATAATTCCTTCCGCCAGGAGATGATTGATGAAGCGGTCACCATCGCGCAATCCGCAGATGTCGCCGTGCTGTATATCGCCCTGCCGACCTTCAAAGAATCAGAAGGCTATGACCGCACCGACCTTGACCTGACCGATCAGCAAATCGCTCTGATTAAAGCCGTTGCCGCTGCGCAGTCGCAGACGGTCGTCGTCATCAACAATGGCGCACCGATTGTGATGAGCGATTGGATTGATGATGTGGCTGCGGTTCTGGAAGGCTGGATGATGGGCCAGGCAGGGGGTGGAGCCATTGCGGACATCCTCTTCGGCAAGGTCAACCCATCTGCAAAATTGGCGGAAACCTTCCCGGCGAAATTGTCCGATACACCTGCATACATCAATTGGCCTGGTGACGCAGGGAAAGTCCACTACGGCGAAGGGTTGTTCATTGGCTACCGCTTCTACGACAAGAAACAGGTTCCGGTGCAATTCCCCTTCGGCTACGGCTTGAGCTACACCACCTTTGCATACAGCAACCCGCAGGTATCCGCGACCAACTTCAAAGATACCGATGGCCTGACGGTCTCCGTCGATGTGACCAATACCGGAGAGGTTGCCGGGAAAGAAATCGTGCAGGTATACGTGCATGACCATGAAGCAGGGCTGGTGCGCCCGGAAAAAGAATTGAAGGGCTTTGCCAAAGTTGCGCTGGAGCCGGGTGAAACCAAGACCGTTTCTATTGATCTGGACTTCCGCGCCTTCGCCTACTATCACCCCGAATACAGCCAGTGGATCACCGAAGATGGCGCATTCGATATTCTGATTGCGGCTTCCGCAGCGGATATTCGCCATACCGTGACGGTGACACTGGAATCGACGTTGAACCTGCCCTCCATCCTGGACAAAGAATCCACCATCCGCGAATGGTTGGCAGATCCGCGTGGCAAAGCAGTATTCGGTCCCTACTACCAGAACATGCAGGAACATGCCCGCCAGACGTTCAGCATGGATGATGGCGAAGAAGGACGTTACGGCACGGAGGGTGCCATCGGTATGGATATCATGGAGATGTTCAACGATATGCCCCTGGTTAGCGTCATGATGTTCCAGGCCGACGCATGGCCCAAGCATCCTGAAGACCTCATCGAGGATTTCCTCGCACAGGTACATCACCAATAGCAGAACACAGTCTTGTATGGGAGCGCCTGTGTGCGCTCCCGTTGGGCGACCACAATGGGGCATGGCCTGCCCTACCCGTCATCCCATGTGACTTGACCGTTTTCACACTTTTCACAGATGAGCCTCATTAGGTATCCATTTTCCTGAACGTGACGACGTATTATTTTTCTGGTTTCATCCACTTCTACGGTAGCAAAAGCCCTGGGGATGGGGAACAGACTGGATAAGCACGTTACCCGTACAAATCCGACTTCTCATTCCTGGGCAATTGATGGCAGCATCCTGCAACTGAATGGCGAAATGTACATTCTCTGCTCCGCCTATAACGCGCTTGTCTTCGCGCCCTACGATGGCACAGCGGCATTTGCTGAATCCGCCACATGGTATATCCGCGAGGGGCTGTCTGACCCGGAATGGATTTCCTTTGAAGCCTACAACATGCCGGAATTTTTCATCGGGAAGCGCTTCGGTGTGATGGCGCTGATTGAGAACAATGACACTCTGACGGATGCCATGCGAGAAGAGGCGACATTCCTGGAAGAACGATAGTGATATTTGGACTGGTCGTTTTGCCCGATGTTACAATCCGCGCAGGTCAATTATTTTATCGGGTGGAACAATCTTTCTTAAAGGAGTACAGGATGAACCAACAAGAAGCCCAACAAGCGATTGAAAACGGACAGACTGCACTGGGCATTGAATTTGGCTCTACGCGCATCAAAGCAGTTCTCATCGGAGATGATTATACGCCCATCGCTTCCGGTAGTTACGAATGGGAAAACCGCTACGAAAATGGGTACTGGACGTACCATGAAGATGAAATCTGGGCGGGGTTGCACGCCTGCTACAGCGACCTGCAAAAGCGGGTTTCGGAGCAGTTCGGCGTGACCTTGCAGCAGATTGGCGCAATTGGTTTCAGTGGCATGATGCATGGCTACCTGCCGCTGGATGCCTCTGGCAATTTACTGGTTCCCTTCCGCACCTGGCGCAACACCACCACCGGGCAAGCGGTGGAAGCGCTCACAGAGATTTTTCAATTCAACATCCCCCATCGTTGGAGCATCGGGCATCTGTATCAGGCGATTCTGAACCAGGAACCCCACGTTGAAAATATTGCCTTTTTGACAACCTTAGCCGGATACGTCCATTGGAAACTCACGGGGGAAAAAGTGCTGGGGGTTGGTGATGTATCGGGCATGTTCCCGATTGATAGCCAGCAGAACAACTACGATGCAGGGCGGATGGCACAATTTAACAACCTCCTCACAGAAGCCAATATCTCCTGGAAACTGGAAGACATTCTGCCGCGTGTGTTGATGGCAGGCGATGCCGCTGGGGTTCTCAGCGAAGAAGGGGCGAAATTGCTTGATCCTTCGGGGACGCTTCAGGCCGGGATTCCGCTGTGTCCGCCGGAAGGGGATGCCGGTACAGGCATGGTTGCCACCAACGCCGTCGCAGAACGCACGGGCAATGTCTCTGCCGGAACATCTGTCTTCGCCATGATCGTGCTGGAAAAAGCGCTCTCTCGTCTGCACACGGAAATCGACATGGTGACAACCCCCGGTGGTCGTCCGGTTGCGATGGTACACACCAACACCTGCACATCGGATTTGAATGCCTGGGTGGGGCTTTTCCGTGAATTTGCGGAGGCCGTTGGCTTCAACATTGACCAATCGACTTTGTTCGAGACGTTGTACCGGATGGCGCTGTCCGGGGATGCAGATGGTGGCGGGCTGCTGGCATACAACTATATCGCTGGCGAACCCATCACAGGCTTTGATGAAGGTCGTCCGCTGTTTGTTCGCGGGACAAACAGCCAGTTCACGCTGGCGAACTTCATGCGCACCCATCTGTATGCCTCCCTGGGAACGTTGAAGATTGGGGTGGATATTCTCTTTGAAGAAGAGAAGGTCGAGATCGACCAGATTCTGGGGCATGGTGGTTTCTTCAAAACGCCGGAAGTAGGTCAACGGATTATGGCGGCTGCCCTGGGGGTTCCGGTTTCTGTGATGGAAACTGCCGGGGAAGGCGGCGCGTGGGGGATTGCGCTGCTGGCCTGGTATATGTTGAACAAATCCGAGGGCGAATCGCTGGAACAGTTCCTCGCGGATAAAGTATTTGCCAGCGAAAACAGCGTGACCATCCATCCCGATCCGCAAGATGTCGCTGGCTTTACAACCTTCATGCAACGCTACCAAGCGGGTCTGGCTATCGAACGGGCGGCGGTGGAGTCAATGAAGTAAGCCTGGGCGGTATCTGCGCAATGATACACAGTAACGCGAATCATGAATCGACACTACGCAGTGGGAATGGTTGTAGGAAGGGGATACCGTAGGGGTTCGATCATGTCGAATCCGTTCACAATCACGGGAACGTCATGGACACGCCCCTACGGTAGAAATGTGGTTTTTGTAGGGGCGGATCATGATCCGCCCGCAACAATTATGACCGAACCCGATGCTTTTTCGTATGGGAGCAAGAAGAATGCTAGAAGAACTACGCAAGCACGTATGTGATTTACACGCAAAATTGCCGGAAAATAATCTCGTTGCCTGGACGAGTGGCAACATCAGCGGGCGCGACCCCGAAACCAATCTCGTGGTCATCAAACCGAGTGGTGTGAAGTTTGAAGATTTGACACCGGAGAAGATGGTGGTTGTCAACATGGATGGGGAGATTGTCGAAGGGGACTACAAAGCCTCGTCGGATACCGCTTCACACTGTTACATCTACCGCCACATGCCAGATGTCTACGGAATTGTGCATACCCATTCGCGCTATGCAACAGCCTTTGCTGTTGTCGGAAAGGAAATTCCCTGCCTGACCACCGCAATGGCTGATGAATTCGGGGGGGCGATTCCTTGTGGTGGATTTGCGCTCATCGGTGGGGAAGAAATCGGTGAAGTTGTGGTGGAGACGCTCAAGGGCAGCCGCAGCCCCTCCTGCATCTTGCAGAGTCATGGCGTGTTCGCAACAGGGACTTCGGCAGAAAAAGCAGTCAAAGCCGCCATCATGACCGAAGACAATGCTGCCATCGTCTGGACGGCGCTGCAACTCGGCACACCATTGACCCTTGATCCCGCCGATATTGATAAGCTCTATGACCGTTACCAGAACGTCTATGGACAGTAGCGTGAAATCGTAGGGGCGTGTCCCATGACGGATATGCATCAGGATAAGGTTCTATGGTTCTCAGTTCAGGCATTCTTCGGACACGGCATTGCCGTGTCCCTACGGTGAAATATGCCTTTGTAGGGACACAACACCGCTGTGTCCGCGAGAATTAAGGCGAAACCACCTGATGGCTATCTGTCCATGACGCGCCCGTGATACCTGAATGATTGATCTGGACGAGAGATTGTAGAAAGGCACACAGAAAAATGATGGACTTGAGCAAGTACGAAATCTGGTTTCTGACGGGCAGCCAGCATCTGTATGGCCCGGAAACACTGGAACAGGTGGCTGTACATTCCCGCGAGATTGCTGCCGTACTGAACGATGCCGCTGCCATTCCGCCGAAAGTGATCTTTAAACCTGTCGTGACCACGCCGGAGCAGATGTTCAATACAGTGCGTGAGGCCAACAACACCGATAGCTGCGTCGGGATCATCGCCTGGATGCATACTTTTTCGCCCGCCAAGAACTGGATTTCTGCCCTGAATGCGCTGAATAAGCCGATGGCACATCTGCACACGCAGTACAACAGTGACATCCCCTGGGCAGATATTGACATGGACTTCATGAACCTCAATCAAGCCGCGCATGGGGATCGTGAATTTGGCTTTATGGTCAGCCGTCTGCGCATGAATCGCAAAGTGGTTGTGGGGCATTGGCGCGACGAAGAAGTACAGGAACGCCTCGGCGTGTGGGCGCGTGCAGCCTGCGCCTGGGCAGATTCGCAGGATATGCGGGTGGCTCGCTTTGGCGACAATATGCGCTCAGTAGCGGTCACCGAAGGCGACAAGGTGGAAGCGCAGATTCGCCTGGGCTATCAGGTGTATGGTTATGGCGTGGGCGATCTCGTGCAGCACATCAACGCTGTTTCCGATGCTGACCTGCATGCTTTGCTGCAAGAATACGAAGATAGCTACGTTATGGCGGATGATCTGCGTTCTGGTGGCAGCCGTCACAGTTCGGTAGTCGAAGCCGCACGCATCGAACTCGGCATTCGCAGCTTCCTGCTCGAAGGCAATTTCAAGGCATTCACGACGACTTTTGAAAATCTGCACGGCATGGCGCAATTGCCGGGTATCGCGGCACAGCGCTTGATGGCAGATGGTTACGGCTTCGCAGGGGAAGGCGACTGGAAAACCGCAGCACTCGTCCACACCATGAAAGTCATGGCGAGTGGTCTGGAAGGCGGCACTTCCTTCATGGAAGATTACACCTATCACCTTGACCCCTCCGGCATGAAAGTTCTGGGTTCGCATATGCTGGAAATCTGCCCCTCGATTGCGGCGGATAAGCCAGCATTGGAAGTGCATCCGCTGGGTATCGGTGGCAAAGCTGACCCGGCACGCCTGGTTTTCAATACGCCAGCCGGGGCAGCCATCAATGCCTCGCTGGTGGATATGGGCAATCGCTTCCGCATGATCGTCAATGATGTCGATGTCGTGGTACCGGAACATGAAATGCCGAAACTGCCCGTTGCGCGTACCCTCTGGATTCCGCAGCCTGATCTCAAAGTTGGGGCAGCGGCCTGGATTTATGCAGGTGGCGCACATCACACCGGGTTCAGCCAGGCGCTGACCTGGGAACACATCGCGGATTACTCCGAGATGGCGGGGATTGAATTCGTGCGCATTGATAACGGGACGACCATTTACGATTTCAAGAATGAACTGCGCTGGAACGAAGTCTACTACCTGTTGGCGCAGCGGCTGTAATTCGCGTGAAAGGCGCTGCATAATCGCGCCACCATGATCAGACTTAAGTCACCTGTTAACCAGTAAGGGACAACATGAACAAAATTACCATTCGTGCAAACGAGGGGCAGCACAAAATCAACAAGCATATCTACGGACACTTTGCCGAACACCTGGGGCGCTGCATTTATGATGGCTTCTATGTGGGCGAAGACTCAGATATTCCCAATACACGCGGCTTTCGCAACGATATTGTAGACGCGCTGAAGGCCATCAATATTCCGAATTTGCGCTGGCCTGGGGGCTGCTTCGCAGATGAATATCACTGGCGCGATGGCATCGGCCCTAAAGAAAATCGCCCGAAGCGGCTGAATCTTTGGGGTAATGCGCCAGAAACCAATGCAGTCGGCACACATGAATTTCTCGATCTGTGCGAACAACTGGGCTGTGATCCTTACTTCGGCGGCAATGTCGGCAGTGGTACGGTACAAGAAATGCGCGATTGGGTGGAATACCTGACCTCCAATTACGACAGCACGCTTTCTGATGAACGCCGCGCAAACGGGCGCGAACAAGCCTGGGCGATTCCCTTCTGGGGGATCGGCAATGAAAATTGGGGCTGTGGTGGACACATGCGTCCTGAACAGTATGCTGATCTGTACACGCAATATCACACCTTCGTGCGCAATTATGGCGATACGCCCATGATGAAAATTGCCGCAGGCATGGGTGGCGCAGATCCCAACGGCGAAGATATAGCGATCTTCATGGATAAAGTCATCAACCGCCGTCACAACGTCGTCATGGATGGGGTGAGCATCCATTACTATATCTTCCTGCCCAATGACGACGCACACTCTGCAACGGAATTTGGCGAAGACGAATGGTTCCACGTCCTGCATGAAGCCAATATCATAGATCATGTCATCGAACAAAATTCCGCCGTCCTCGACAAATACGACCCGGACAAGAAAATCTGGTTGATTGTCGATGAATGGGGCGCGTGGTATCCGGTAGAACCCGGCACAAATCCGGCTTTCCTTTATCAGCAAAATTCTATGCGAGATGCTGTTGTCGCAGCATTAACCCTACACATTTTCCAGGATCACTGCGAACGGGTGCAGATGGCGAATCTCGCCCAGACCGTGAATGTGATTCAAGCGCTCTTCCTGACCGAAGGCGAGAAGATGATCCTCACGCCGACCTATCATGTGTTCGATATGTTCAAGGGTCACATGGATGCAACCCGGCTGCCGCTGGATGTCGAAAGTGATACCTATGCAGTGGGCGATCAATCCCTGCCCGCCTTCAGCGCTAACGCCTCAAAATCCGAATCGGGTGAAGTCTTGCTCACGCTGGCGAACCTCAAGCCGGGGGAGGATCTGACGATTGAATGTGACGTGGCGGATTTCAGCTTCAGCACGGTTTCCGGCACGGTTCTTCAGGCGGATGCTATTCAGGCACACAACACCTTCGATCAGCCAGTGCGCGTGCAGCCAACAGATTTTGCTGGCTTCTCTGTAGAGGGTAACAAGTTGAGCATCACCCTGCCTGCTGCCTCCGTTGTCGCATTGACGCTGCGCTGAGGTCTGGTGTTTCGCCTGCGTTGGAGTCGTAAACCATGTGGACGTGCAAACGAAAAGCACGTCCACATTGAGTATGTCACCCCTCCACGCTCGAATCCGGTTGCAAAAGCCCCACCCGCTGCGGGTGCGTATAGACGCGGAACGTATTGCGCCGCGCATACCCAATCAGGCAGATGTTCCATAAGTCCGCAAGTTGGATTGCCATAGCGGTTGGTGCAGTACGGCTGACCACAATGGGGATTTGCAGCCGCCGCGCTTTTGTCGCCATCTCCGAGCTAATGCGCCCACTCGTGAACAGCAGCGTATCCCGCGTGGAGATGCCGTTTTGCAATGCCATGCCTGCAATTTTGTCGATGGTGTTATGCCGCCCCACATCTTCGGCACTCAGCAGAAATTCGGCAGCATCCGTGAGCATCGCGCTGTGAATCCCGCGCACTTGCTTATAGAGTTTCGCAGCTCGTTGCAGCGCCGGAATTTGCGAGAGAATCATATCCGGCGTTGTGGCATAGGAAGTTTCCAACGGGGGGTGATATTCGGCGAGATTTTGCAGCGTGACCCCACCGCCACAGCCTGATGTAATGGTCAGCCGACGTGCTGGGGTGAAATCGCTGTGCGCCAGAAAAACATCCGCAACGTTGCGCCGTGCATTCATCTGCAACAAGGCGACATCCTCCAGGCGGTCAATCACACCTTCGTTATAGAGGAAGCCCAGCACGAGCATTTCTTCCGTGACCGGGCTGCACATGATGGTAGCGACCTCCTCCGCATTGACGTAAATCGTCAGCAGCACCTCATCCACGATGCCGCCGTCGATTACCTCCTCGCTATCCCCTGTCACCAGCCAATAGCGAAACGGTTGTGCGCCCTGCGGAGTATCAGTCATTTTTCTTCTTTTGCTTCTTGCGGCTGGTTCGCTTGCGGATGTCCTCATGGCTCAATCCCTGCTCCAACCCCCACTGCGTTTTAGGCTTCAACGCCCCGGTTGGGCATACGCCGATGCACTGCCCACAGAAGACACAGGGCGATTCCGTCATGGAGATGTGATGCGCGGTGGTGACTTCGGTATCATGCCCACGATTGCCCAGAGTCAGCGCGAAAGTATATTGGGCATCTTCCGCACAGACCTGCACGCAGCGCCAGCACAAAACACATTGTTCGTAATCGCGCACGTAAAAGGGATTATCGTCGATCAATTCATGTTCGCGCCGTTTCGCCTCCGGGAAGCGCTCTGAATCCGCCGTATAGTCTGCCATCATCTGCTGGATTTCCGGCGCTTCTTCCAGGTTCACGCTGGCATTGAGCATTTCGAGGATGGTGCGGCGGCTGCGTTCAACTCGCTCGTTGCGCGTCTCCACCGTGCTATTGTGCTGGCACTGGGCGACGCAAGCTGGTTGCAGCGTGCGCCCCTCATTGACATCCACAACGCAGATGCGGCACAGGCCGTTGGCGGTAGTGGCATCATGATAGCAAATGACCGGAACATCCTGCCCCAATTCACGGGATGCTTCCAGCAGGGTTGTCCCTTCCGGCACTGCCACCTCTTGCCCGTCAATCGTCAGGGTGATTTCTTTTTCAGCCATGGGTTTCCCCCTCAAATAGCTGTGGAAATTTGTCCATCGCGCTCAGAATTGCAGAGGCGGCAGTTTGCCCCAGGCCACACAAGGAAGCTTCCGTCATCGTCTGGCCTACATCCCGCAAGCGAATCGTATCCTGCGCGATGGGTGCAGGAAGCCGCTGGATGATCTCTACCTGGCGTTGTGTTCCGAGCTGGCAGGGGAAGCACTTGCCGCAGCTTTCATGCTGGAAGAACTTCGCCAGCCGCAAGAGCGTATCGCGCAAATCTGCCGTATCGTTGAAAACCACAATCGCGCCAGAACCAAATGTGCTGCCGATGCCGCGCAAATCTTCAAAGGTCAGCGGCACATCCACTTCTTCCGGCGTGAGGAACGTGCCAGCCGCTCCCCCCATCAGCACCGCCTGCAAATTGCCGTCGATGCCGCCGCAATATTCATGGAGCAGTTGGCGCAAAGGTAAGCCCGGTACAATTTCATATACGCCGGGCTGCTGCACATGCCCACTGACGGAAACCAATTTCGTCCCGGTGCTTTTTTCTGTGCCAATGGCCTTGAACCACGCTCCGCCGTTCTGGATGATGGCAGGAATGGCACTCAGCGTCTCTACATTATTGACGACGGTTGGCTTGCCGAATAAACCGTGTGTCGTCGGGTACGGTGGTTTGATGCGCGGGAAGCCTCGCTTTCCTTCAATGGCTTCAAACAGCGCGGTTTCTTCGCCGCAGATGTATGCCCCTGCGCCGCGCCGGATTTCGATACGAAAATGGAAGTCGCTACCCTGGATATTGTCGCCAAGTAATCCGGCCTTTTCTGCTTCCTGGATGGCCTGCTGCAAACGCTGTGCCGCTACCGGATATTCGCCGCGTATGAAGATGATGCCCTGCTGTGCGCCGATGGCATATGCAGCAATCGCCATACCTTCGAGCATCAAATGCGGGTGTTCTTCCATCAATACGCGATCTTTGAAAGTCCCCGGTTCGCTCTCATCCGCGTTGCAGATCACATACTTCGGCGTGCCGGATGCCTGCCGCGTGAAGCGCCACTTCAGCCCGGTGGGGAAGGCTGCGCCGCCGCGTCCTACCAGGCCGGATGACATAACTTCTTCGATGATTTGTTCCGGCGTGCTGCCGAACAAGGCCGCCTTGAGTGCATCATAACGCAGCGGCTGATCCGCAACAGCGCGTAAGAGCATGGTCTGTTGTGTATCCGTATGGGCGCGGTAGCCGGGCTGTTCCTGCTGCGAGAGTGCCTGCTCCACCGTGACCTGTGGCAGCGTTATGTCTCCTTCTCCTCGGATGCTGATCAGCGCTGCTGGTGCGTGGTCACACATGCCCAGGCAAGGACTATGCTCCACCGTGTACTGCTGCGGCTGTGCATGACTGGATGCTTCGCATTCATGCAGAATCGCATCTGCGCCCTTCATCGCACAGGATGAGTCAGTACAAACGCGAATGATGCGCTCGCCCGTCGGTTCGTCGTGAAAGAGCGTATAAAAGCCGATTACGCCATAAATATCCGCTTCGGGGACGCGCAGTGCATAAGAAACCGCACGAACGGCTTCCCGGCTAATCCAGCCTTCTGCGGTCTGGATCGCCCACAATACGGGCAAAAGTGCATCGCGTCCACGACCTTCATAGGGTGCAAGGATCGTGTCGAATTTGTCTAGAATTTGCATCACTGGTTCGCTTTCTTCAGCGCAAGTTGTTGAGCAAGTTGGTACTCTTCCGGCGTGTTGATATTCATGAAGGCTGTATTTTGCGGGTCATAAGTGCGGTAATCGGCTTCATCCAGGTAGCGCACGCGCACATCGTTGTAAAAGCCAATCACCTTCAGGCGGTCAGCTTCTATCCGCGCCCGAATGGGTTCAAGGCAGGCGTTGCCATAGATCGCGTGCAAGCCCTGCGGGTAGCCTTCCACACGGGGAACAATCACATCGTAGGCTTTGCCATCTTCGCCATCGCCATCGCCATCAAGGAAGGCCAGCATGTAGCGCAGCAGCGGTGTAGAGACGAAGGGCATATCACAGGCCACTACCAGAACGTACTGCGTCCGGCTGTGGCTGATGGCAGTATAGATGCCGCCGAGTGAGCCTTTATCCGGCACAACATCGGCGTACATCGGCAAGCCCAGATGCGCGTATTCATGCGGGCGGTTGGTGATGAGCAGCGTTTCCTGCTGACCCAGATCGGCTGTGCGCGAAATAATCCGCTCGATGATCGGTTTGCCGTCTACTTCCAGAAACGACTTATCCGTCCCCATGCGGGAGCTTTTGCCCCCTGCCATGATGGCGACTGAAAAATCAACCATGTCGCCCCCTAATGCCGGGCAATCGCATCAAATTCCATCGTGGCGAAACCGCCTCAACGCAGGAGCGCAAAGACGCAAAGAACGGGAGAAAACCATGAAACAAAAGCGTATTCTGCAAATCACGCAGGTATTCCGGGCGACCCACCGGATCGCCCCTACGCTTTTCTTTGTGTCCTTCGTGGCTTCGTGGTTCAAATCGTTTGAGTGTGATCACTATGCCCCCTAATGGACGTACTGAGTCGGGTCTTTGATTGCGCCCTGTTCAGTCAATGGATCGTTTGCGCCTTCGCGCTTGGGGGCTTCCACTTTCCGCAGCTTGACCGCCGCCATTTTGAAATCCGGGATTTTTGCACGCGGGTCGATTTTATCCAGCGTGAGGATATTGGCAGCCGCTTCTGCGAAGTGGAAAGGCAAGAAGACCGTACCCACAGGCGAACGCCCTGTGACCATCACACGGCAGGTCACACTACCACGCCGGGAGGTCACTTCGACCCAATCCCCGGAAATCAGTTGCAGGCTGTGGGCATCATCGGGGTGCATTTCCAGCACAGGTTCCGGGAAGGCATCATCCAATTTGGAGCGACGAGTCATCGTGCCGCCGTGCCAGTGGAACAGGACGCGCCCCGTCGTCAGGTGGAAATCATATTCCTGGTCAGTTGCTTCGCTGTCGGATGTGTAATCCAGCGCCCAGAATTTACCCCGCCCACGCGGGAAATCTTCTTCAAATAAGTAGGGCGTTCCGGGATGGTCGAGCGAGGGGCAAGGCCAGTGAACGCCACCTTCGCGTTCGATGCGTTCGTAGGTGATGCCGTAGAACTGTGGCGTGAGTTCGCGCATTTCTTCCCAGATGGCTTCGGGATTCTCGTAGTCAAATCCGGCGGACGTGCTGATGCCGAGCCTGGCTTCTACCCGTTTCGCCAGCTCGCAGACAATTTCCCAATCCGCACGCGAATCGCCCACACGCGGCAGCGCCTGACGTACCCGCTGTACGCGCCTGTCGCTGTTGGTGAAGGTGCCATCTTTTTCTGCAAAGCTGGCAGAAGGCAAAATCACATCTGCCATCTCGCCTGTTTCGTTCATGAAAATATCAATGCAAACCAGCAAATCCAGGTGTTCAATCGCGTGTTGGGCGTGGCTCAAATTCGGCTCGCTCATCATGGGGTTTTCCCCCATGACCAGCATGGCGCGAATCTGCCCCGTGAGCGCACCGTCTACCATTTCCGTCACCGTCAGGCCAACCTCGCCCGATAGCGTGGTCTTCCAGGCGCTTTCAAACTTCGCCTTCACATCCGGCGCATCTACCCGTTGATAGGCTGTGTAGACGTTGGGCAAGCCGCCGCTATCGGAGCAGCCCTGGACGTTGTTCTGCCCACGCAGCGGATTCAGCCCCGTGCCAGCTTTGCCGAGGTTGCCCGTCATCAAGGCCAGGTTCGCCAGCGAAAGCGCGTTATCCGTACCGTGAACGCTCTGGCTGATGCCCATGCCCCAGTAGAACGCAGCGCGGTCGGCTTCCGCGTAGAGGCGTGCCGCCTTACGGATGTCATCTGCTGGTACACCGCTGATTGCTTCTGCCCATTCCGGCGTGCAATGTTCCAGCGATTCGATGTAGTCTTCAAAGCCTTCGGTACGTTCCCGGATGAAATCAGGATCATAGAGCTTCTCTTTGACGATTACATGCGCCAGCGCCGAATAGACCGCGACATCTGTCCCCGGTTTTTGCCGAAGCCATAACGTCGCAAAATCCGTCAATTCAATCTGGCGCGGATCAATCACGATGAGCTTTGCGCCATTTTGCCGGACGGCTTTCTTGAGAAAGAGGCTGATTACGGGATGGGTTTCGGTGGTGTTGCTCCCGGTTACGACGAAGGTATCCAGGTGTTCCATTTCCGCAATGCTGTTGCTCATCGCCGAAGAACCGATAGCGAGCTGCAATCCGGTGACGCTGCCCGCATGGCACAGCCGCGCACAGTGGTCTACGTTATTGGTCTTCAGCACAGCGCGGACGAATTTCTGAAAGAGATAATTGTCTTCGTTGGTGGCTTTCGCGCAGGCGTAGGTCGCAATGCTATCACCCCCGCTTTCCTTGACGATGGTCGCAAGTTTTTCCGCCACAAAGTTGAGGGCTTCTTCCCAGGTGGCTTCGCGGAAGTTACCCCGTTCCCCGTCCCGGATGAGGGGTGTTTTCAGGCGGCGGGGATGCGTGGCAAAGTCCAGGCCGAAGCGTCCTTTCACACATAAATTGCCGTAGTTGGGGGCAACATCAAATGGGGCTTCAACACGGTAAATCAGGTCATCCTGGATGTGCAGATTCATCTGGCATCCAACCCCGCAATAGGGGCAGGTGGTACGTACTTGCCGATCTGGCTGGATGGTTTGGGACATAAAAATCTCTCATCAAACAAGAATAGTTTTTCACATTCAGTATATAACACCCTGCGCCGCTGATTGCAAAGATCAATGTTGCCGGGCAGGATGATCGCACCAAAACGATTTGAACCACGAAGTCACGAAGGACACGAAGAAAACCGTAGGGGCACGACCTGTCGTGCCCGAAATAACCGAAAAGAGAAATCGTGTTTTCGCTTGATTCAGTGCATTTGTGATCTGTTGCGTTCGTCGTTTTGCGCGTTTTCTGTTTCTAACGATCCAAAGAAAATTTGATGCGATTGCCCTGTTTTGCCGGGTCATAGCGAAGCAACAGCTTGCTTCTGCGCGGCATCTGCGTCACAATCAAATGCGGATTCGTTTTCAGAAGAATGTTGAGATGGTGATGACTGACTCCCTGGCGCTGACTCTGGTTGCGGATGGTATCTTTCAATTGCAACTGCCCCTGCCCTTCGCGTTGCGCATCGTGAATGTGTACCTGCTGCGCGGCGCGAATGGCTGGACGATCATTGACTGCGGTATCAACACGGCTGCCGGACGTGATACCTGGCTGGCAGCATTCCACGAATTGAACATCACCCCGGCGGACATCGAGAAAATTATCCTCACGCACAGCCACCCGGATCACTTCGGCCTCAGTGGATGGCTGCAAAATCTCGCGGCGGATGCGGGTCGCAGCGTGCCGATTTACACCTCGCCGGGGGAAAATGAGCAAGTGCGGCTGGTCTGGCGCGGAGAAGCGAAGATCGATTTCGGCGGCTGGATGCGTGAAAATGGGATGCCAGAACAAATGGCGCAGGATGTCGATTCCAGCATGGATGATACCCACGCCATGACCCTACCGCATCCACCCAGATTAGAATTGCTGCATCCCGGTGATACCGTGCAGCTAGGCGAACGCACTTTCCAGACCATGGAAGGCCAGGGACACAGCGACGGACACCTGCTCTTTTACGACGCGGACGATCAACTGCTGCTCAGTGGCGATCATGTGCTGATGAAGATCACGCCCAATATCGGCCTCTGGACGCAAACCGCGCCCGATCCTCTTGGGCGATTCATGACTTCGCTGCAATCGTTGCAAGATATGCAGGTTCGCTTGGCGCTGCCCGGTCACAAACAGTTGATCGAAGACTGGGGCGGGCGCATCCAGGAATTGCTGAATCATCATGACGAGCGCTTGCAGCATGTGCTGGATGCTGTGGCAGATCAGCAGCAGACACCCTACGCTGTCGCGGAACGCATCTTCCAGACGGGGCGCTTCACCGCGCATGAATGGCGCTTCGCCATCGCGGAAAGCCTCGCTCACCTGGAACGCCTGCGCCTGCGCGGAGACCTCACCCAGGATGGAGAACAGCAGCGCTATACGCTTGCTTGATCTCGCCGCTTCGATCATCCCTTGTGTACTTAGACAGGAGACCATCACACCATGACCCTACCGCCAATTCCTGATCCGAAGAACCCCGGCTGGCGCACCTCCTACGGCGAAGCCACCATTGCCGCCCCACGCCAGAAAGTCTGGGATGTGCTGACTGATTTTGCTGCTTACGATGAATGGAATCCGTTTACGTATGACATTCACATGCCGGAATTTACACCCGGTGCGACATTTCATTTCTCGGTGCGGATGACCGATTCTTATATTCGTACCCAGCGCGAGATTTTGTGCAGCATTGAACCGCCGCATTATCTCTCCTGGGCGTTTCCACACACCACAATTTTTCTCGACCCGGTGCGCTACCAGGTGCTGACCGAAACGCCAGAGGGGTATACGCGCTATCAGACCTGGGAAACCTTCACCGGTCTGCTTTCTCCGATTGTGTCTCTGGCAGTTGTCGGCGCTGTGTCGCGGGGGTTTCAGGATATGGCGGACAGCCTGAAGCAGCGCGTGGAGTCGATGGTTTGAGCTACAATTCCCAAAAAGGATGAACAGCCGTGCCGATGCTCTATGACGAAACGGTACAACCCACGCCGGAGAACTTCACGCAGGCAGAAGCGGGTTTGCTGCAACAAACCGGAGGGCAGCAGGTGCTGTGGGCAGGGCGTGCAGCAACCGCGCTGCAAGTCGCCTATGAAATGGCGAAGCTGCGCCGCCTGGATGTTACACAACCGGAAGTGATCGTCCCCGCGATGATGTGTGCAACGGCTGCCAATACTGCGCTGCTTGCCGGACTCACGCCGCGTTTTGCCGATGTCGGCGCAGATACAGGACTCATCACGCTGAAGACGGTGCAGGAACGTTTCACGCCGAATACCGTCGCAGTGGTTGCCATTCATCTGCTCGGTAACACGGTGGCAATGGATGCCCTGGCGCAGTGGTGTCATGAGAACAATCTGCTGCTGATCGAAGACCCTACCCAGGCTCTGGGCGGTCACCTGCCGGATGGTCGTTTTGTGGGGTCGGTGGGGGATGTTGCCGTCTACAGCTTCAACCGCACCAAAATCATTGACGCAGGGAACGGCGTTCTCGTTGCCAACACGCCCGACGCGGCTGCCTTGCTGGGACAGGTTCTCGCAGAAACGCATTTTGCTGCGCCCGAACTCACCCCGGATGAGAAAGCACAACTGGCGCTGAGTTACCGCAACTTGCACCATGCGCTGGTGGGTCTGCTGCGGATGCGTGCCGTTTCCGTTGAAGATGTTTCTGCCGGATTTATGCGGGTGCAGCCGGCTTTCCTGCCGATGTACACCCGCGAAGCGGATGCCGATGTGAATTTGAATGCCGCCTGGGAGAATCTGCCGGGAACCCTGGCTCATCGCTTGACGCTGGCGAATATCTATGCCGAACGCTTACAGGGTGGCGCGTGGGACTTGCTGACCGGATTTCAGCAGAGTGGGGTTTGCTGGCGCTTCAGCCTCTTGTTGCATGATGAAAAACAACAGGTCGCCTTCAGCGAAGCGGTGCGCCGCGATGGTTTTCACGTCTCAAATTTGTACTGGCCTGTGAACCAATTCTTCCGCCCGCAAGATACCTGCCCCGGAGCAGACACCTTCGGACGGCGAATCGTCAATCTGTGGGTTGCTTCCAGCGTGGATGAAGCCTATGTGGAAGCGTGTTGTGATAGCCTGCTGCGGCATCAATAAGCATGCAGGATGCGATGTTCGGGTACGATGCGTGCGAGCTTGACTTCAAACGATGTCCCCTGCCCCGGTTCACTGGTAACGGTGATTGTTCCGTTATGGCGTTCTACAATGCTGCGGGCAATGGATAAACCCAGGCCGAAACCAGCCGTGGTGTGGGCGCTGTCCGCACGGTAGAAACGGTCAAAAATTCGTTCCCGTTCGTCCAACGAGATTCCTACGCCCGTATCTTTGATGATGAAGCTGACATAATCAGCATCAAACGCAGTGGCGATTTCTATACGTCCGTCGCATGGGGTGAAACGAATTGCATTGTCGATGAGTTCTTGCAACACTTGCACGAGTTCATTGGCATCTCCCTCAATAGATGGCATCTCCTGCGCCAGCGTCACATCCAGTTCAATGCCATTCCTGAAGCAGCGCTGTCCTGTTTCATCCAGCACAAGGCGCACAACATAATTCAGGTTGACGGATTCCCGTTGAACAACGTCCGAGGAATCCAGACGTGCCATCGTCACCAGATCATCCACCAGGCGCACGATGCGCTCCGTTTGTTTACGCGCTTTGCGGAAAGCGGAGTCGCGCTTTTCCTCTGTCTTGACCTTGGAGGCAAGATACAGGCTGGATTCGATGATGGATAGCGGTGTGCGGAATTCGTGTTTGGCATCTTCAATGAATCCGGTGATGACCCGCACACGCTGTTTTTCCAGCTCGTAATCCATGCGGCGCTTCTCTTCTTTGCGTGCTTCTGTCACATCTTCAAGGATCAGGATACCCGTTACGCTAAGACCCTCTCGCATCAAGGGGTAGGCTCGCATAGCGAAAACATAGCCATCGCGTCGGTAATCTCGTGCCAGTTCCTTCCCTTCCAGCACATCGAATAATTGCTGTTTGAACTCCGCCGCCATCCGCTCATCCTGGAAGAAACTATTGACCAGGAGCGTGTTTTCCAGCTTTTCAGCGAAGATACCAATGGGTTGCAGCCCACGTCCGACGGCTGTTCGGCATTGCAGCGCATGATCGAAAATCATGACAGTTGTGTGTGGCAGGGCTTTTAACAACATCTTCAATTCATCTTCGGCGTTTTTCTGTTCCGTGATGTCTCGCCCCACGGCCTGAATTTCGACCAGGTTGCCTTGCTCATCAAAAATGGGAATATCCACCCATTCATACCAGCGCCATTCGCCATCTTTATGTAAGGTCTCATGGGAATGGTATTGTTTTTCACCCGTATCGATAATGGTCTGCGCCAACGTACTGACACGATGACGATGTTCTGGCGGGATGAGTTCTAGCACCGGGCTGCCGACAATTTCCTGTGGCGTACTGCCAAAGGCTTCACAGTAGGCGGCGTTGGCAAAACTGAAACGTAAATCCGGCGTATAGCGGCAGATCACTTCCGTCTGATATTCGACAATGCGGCGGTAGCGTTCTTCGCTCTTTTGTAATTCTTCGCGTGCGGCTATGTATTCGCTGATGTCTCGCCCGATGACGAGAAGGTATTCTTGGTGATCAATCGTGAATAGAGATGCAGAAACCAGCGCCAGCGAATCGGTACCATCTTTGTGCTTATATCGAATTTCGATGTTCTCAGCATGCCCCTGAGTCAGCAGTTGATCCAGGTAGGGTACTCGTTCACCGGGTTCCCCCCAGAGTGACACCGCTGGCAAGCCAATCACTTCTTCTGCCGTGTACCCAGTCACGCGCTCGAAAGCGGCATTCACATCCAGAATGCGCCCCCCGGCTCGTGCTTCGCTGAGAATGATCGCATCCGGGAAATTCCGAAAGATCGTTTGCAAGCGCGTCTGCGGATTGAAGGCTGTGTCCTGACGTTCGACTTCGCGCTGCCCCAACCATTCCAGCATTTGTTGAAACGAGTCCTCGTCTTTGCAGAAGCCTCGTATAGTTTCCAGATCTGTTTTGTTGAACATGATGTGTTTCTTCTATGCTAGGTGTGTCCAATCCTACAGATGAATCATACCTCGATTCGCGTGTCGAAAAGCTTTAGATTAGCAGAAAGTGAGATATTTCTATGTGATTGTAATTTGCTGCCGGGAAATGCCGTTGACGACTGCCCTACACTTGCTCCTCAGAACGGGATATACTGCTGTTTTATGCTTGAAAACTGATCGCCAATAATCACTAATAACTGAAACTCATTTCCTCATGCGTGTTGTACACCTCATCAAAGCGACTCGGATCAGCGGGGCAGAACGGCATTTGCTGATTCTGCTGACGGCACTGCGCCGCCTGAATGTGGATGCTCACCTGCTGCTGCTGGTGGAGCCGGATAACCTGATGGATGAACTCATCGCGGAAGCCACACAGCGCAGCATTCCGGTGCAGCGTGTCGTCATTCACGGGGATGCTGATCCTGGTGTAGTGGGACGGCTGCGCGAATCGTTGCGTAGTTTGCGGCCTGATATATTGCACACACATTTAATTCATGCAGATGTGTACGGCTTCGTCGCGGGCAAGCTGGCGCGTGTGCCGCGTATCGTCACCAGCCGCCACAACGACGATCCATTCCGCCGCCGCTTGCCCATCCGCGTGACGCATCGCGCAATCTGGCAGGGTGTGCATGCGGGTATCGCCATTTCGGATGCGATCCGGCGTTTCTTGCTTGACGTAGAAGGTGCGCCAGAGAAGAAGCTGCATATAGTGCGCTACGGCCTGGAATTTAAACGCATTCCCCCGGAAGATATTGACGCAGCACGCGGGCAGTTGCGCAGCGAGCTAGACATCCCCGAAGACACATTCTTGTTCGGGATGGCCTGTCGCCTCGTGGCACAGAAAGGTGTGAGCGATGCTTTGCAGGCATTTGCAATAATTGCGCAAGAAGAGGCAGAGTCGCACCTTGTGATTGCGGGCGATGGGGAGCTGAAAGCGCAGCTAGTGGAAGAAGCGCAGAACCTGGGCATTGCCGAACGGGTGCATTTCCTGGGCTGGCGAGCCGATGTGCAGCAGGTGCTGGCGGCACTCGATGTCTTCCTGATGCCGAGCTTGTGGGAAGGCTTCGGCCTGGTCCTAATTGAAGCGATGAGCAAGCGCATTCCGGTGATTGGCACACGAGTCAGCGCCATCCCGGAAATTGTGCAGGATGGCGAAAGTGGCTTGCTCGTTGCGCCACAAGACCGCGCTGCCCTTGCGGGAGCCATGCTTGCCTTGCTGCAAGATCGGGCGCTGCGACGTTATATGGGCTTGCTGGGGGAAGATCGTGTAGAGAGTTATTTTTCTGCCGAGCGCATGGCACAAGAAACGCTGGAGATCTACCAGCACATTCAGCCGAAACGCTGAACGTGAGCAGGCAATTGCCCTGTAGCTGTTCGCTGTGGATTCCGATACAATGGGGAAACCATGCCCGGAGATTGCGACATGAGGGGGCGCGATGAACGATCAACCGCAGCCACAACCAGGTGACGAACAGGAATCCAGCCCATCCCCCGCGACACTCTTTCTGGAGATGATGCGGCAGGCGGTGCGGGATACCGAACCGGAAGCGGAAGACGAGCCAGCGCCAGCCGAAGAACCACCTGTGATGGATTCGGTTTCAGAAACAACAACTCCGCCAGAAATCGCGTCAAGTACCCCACCGACATCACCAACTTCTCGCGTGCCGATATACACCGCGCCGGACGAACTTGCCGCCGATGAAGACTCTCGCATGGAAGAACAGCGCGTTCGTCGTTTGCAGCGCCGCCAGGAACGCCGCCGCCGTCATCGTACTGGCGCAATTGGGGGCTTCATACGCACGATGCTGCTGGCAGTGATCGCTGCCGCCTTGTCTTCAACGATTTTCACCTGGTTCACAGAGCCGGATTTCTTGAATCCCGGTGTGGCAGTGGGCTTGCAAGTCGCGGATGCAACCAGTGTTGCCGCTGCCGCGCCACCGACCACCACCGCCATCGCCGTCACACCCAATTGGATGCAGCGCATTGGCATCGTTAGTGGGCATCGTGGCCCCGAAAACGACCCCGGCGCAGTTTGCCCGGATGGTCTGACGGAAGCAGAGATCAATTTCGCGGTTGCGCAACTGGTCGTGCAGGAACTGCGCGTACAGGGCTACACCGTCGATTTGCTGGATGAATTTGATCCACGCCTGAACAATTATCAGGCGGCGGCGCTGGTTTCAATCCATGCCAATGACTGCCGCGATTATGGCGAATTTGTCTCTGGTTATCTTGTCGCTCGCGCAGCGGCGCGTCCGGCAGGTGGTTTTGATGATGTGCTGGCGGAATGCATCGCCCTGCATTACTACAATCAGACTCAGCTTGACCGACGCTTCTCGCTCACGCTGGATATGACGGATTATCATACCTTCCGCGAGATTCACCCGCTGACCCCGGCGGCAATCCTGGAATTGGGTTTCATGAAAGATGACCGCGAATTGCTGACGCAGCAGCAAGATGTGCTGGCACGCGGCATTGTGGATGGTATTCTCTGTTACTTGCGTGGCGATAACCCCACGCAGATCATGACCGAACAAGCCCCCACCCAGGCGGCGCAGTGAAGTCCTGAATAGATGCCTTTTCAGAAATAGATACGACTTCGTAGGGCAGATTCTGGTTTGCCCTTGCGCAGCGAGAGGACAAACGAGGGAATAATTCTCTGTGTTTCAGTGCGAGAGGAATCATTAATCCTCAGTAACCACCATACAAGGATGAACGCTTCATGGTCAACAAAGAACTCGTTATGTATACCCGCACGACAGGCTGCCCCTACGTCACCACTGCCAGACGTGTGCTGGCGGCACATGCTGTCCCCTACCGCGAAATCTTCATCGACCGCGATGAACAAGCGAAGTCCCGCGTGCTGGCCTGGACGGGCTTCCTCAGCGTGCCGACGCTGGTAGTTGCCGAAGCGGGTAGTGACTTACCGTATACGGATGTGACGTTCTTGCCCCAGGGGGATTCGCCGCGTGGGATTGATCGTGGCCCCATGCTGACTGAAGGCAGCAGCGATGATATAGAGCGCTGGCTGCGCAAGCATGGCTTCATCAGCTAGGTTGCAGCACACAGCGAAGTCGCGTCACTCTTCTACATCATAGCCATGCTTGCGGTAATGGTCGCGCTTTTCCTGGCGAACCTTGCGCAGTACCTGCCAGAACGTCCCGGCGGACCAGGCGATATATGTCGTCATCGGTGCGATGGTTGCGCGGTCGGTCAGGGTTTCTTTGGTTCCTTGCGTATCTTTCACCGTCGTATCCACCCAGGTATAGAGTACGCTGGCTTCCAACTGATCCAACTCAAGGCTAGCTTCAAACCACTGCTTGTAGTCGTCCGAGTCCATCGGAGGGGTGAGGTTTTTGCAGAAGAGCCGCACAGGTGAATGCAGAATCATATCATGCTGGCGACAGCGATATTCTCCATTTTGCTGGCGCACCATGAAGCGGCAGTGTACGCAATCTGGTGTGATGCCGATTGTCTGCATCTTGTATCCTTGCCTGAAGTAGCCTCTCGAAAGCGGATTATAAGAATGCTTCTTTAAGAGAAGTTGATGTAATGAGGGTGTTCGTGTCGTGGTTTGGTTACTGTTTTTAGCAGAATCATAATATTCCCGGCGCGGTTGGGGCTTGCGTTCCCAATGCGAGTAGTGCCGTGATTACCTTCGCCAGCCTGAGACCAACGTACTATCCAGCCTCAAGACTCTGGATGGATGGCTCGGCATATAGTGGATGTGGGGTTGCAACTTGCCCCCCATCTGCTAACGATCAGCCGAGGAATTCTACCTATGAAGCATTCTGTGACTCACTGGCTTGTACTCGCCCTGCTCGCTCTGCTGCTCATTGTGCCCACCCTGGCGCAAGAAGCCGAGCAAGACCCGCTCTACGTCCAGATCAACAATACCAGCGATGACTCGATGACGTGGCCTGCGGGGCAGCCGCTGCAACTGGTGCTGCAATTTGGCAACCGCAGCCAGGAAGCGGTCAACGCTTATTTGCAATGCAGTCTCTTCAGCGCCAGTGGTGCGACCTTCAGCGCACAGATGAGCAACGGACACGGCGCAGAATTTGAGATTGTGGAAGAGGGGGAAGAGATAGTCTTCGCTGTTCGGGAGTTGATCCCTGGGCAGAATTTCAATGCGCAGATTGCAATCGACCTCAGCGAACAATCCGAAAATGACCGTACCATGCGCGTGCAATGCCGCCTGCGCGACGAGAGCGACGATACCTTATCCCGCCAGCGCCTGACGGTGGAATTTCAGTGATTGGGGAGGCTGTTGCCCAGAGAGCGTGATTGGTAGCGGCGCAGCGTGCTGCAATCACGTTCAAATCAAAGATTCGTTTCACACGTTTCTGTAGATGAGCAAGTGGGGAATAGCCATGAGAAGCGTAGGGGACGATCATGTCCAACCTGAGGGCGCGTCATGGACACGCCCCTACGCGAATTTTCGACCAGAACCTAGATGTTGATGTTAATGCCAGGACCCATTGTGGAAGTAATCACAGCACGGCGCATGTAAATACCCTTGATTGAATCCGGCTTGAAACCCTGCACGGTTTCCAGGGTAGCACGGGCGTTATCCAGCAGCTTTTCATATTCAAAGCTGGCCTTACCGACCGGGATATGCAGGTTACCTGTGCGGTCGTTGCGGAACTCAATACGTCCCGCTTTCAGTTCTTCAATGGCGCGTGCCAGATCATTCGCGGGAACAACCGTCCCGGCCTTCGGAGTCGGCATCAAACCACGCGGCCCAAGTACACGACCCAGACGACCAACGCGGGGCATCATGGATGGAATCGCAATGGCGGCATCAAATTCCGTCCAGCCTTCTTTCTGGATGCGCTCAATGACGGAGTCATCGGCGATGATGTCTGCCCCGGCATCCTGGGCAATCTTCGCTTCTTCACCTTCTGCAAATACCAGGATCGTCACCTGTTTCCCCAGGCCATGCGGCAGCATCAAGGTCGAGCGAATTTGCTGGTCAGCCTGGCGTGGGTCAATCCCCAGGCGGAAATGCATTTCAATCGTTTCATCGAATTTGGCAGTTGCCATCTTCTTGACGATTTCAACCGCTTCTTCCAGCGAGTATGATTCGTCGCGGTCGAATTGCTTCATTGCTTCGATATAGCGTTTTCCGTGTTTTGCCATGTTTGTTTCTCCCTGTGGTCATAGCGAGCATATCATTGCCCTGCCACGGATTTAGTTTTCAGTTTTCAGCGCGTACAATCAGTTATTCCACAACTTCCACGCCCATCTGACGGCAGGTACCTTCTACCTGGCGCATAGCCCCTTCGATGTCCAGCGCGTTCATATCCGCCATTTTCTGCTCGGCGATTGCACGCACCTGGTCACGGGTTAAGCGACCTGCGTTATCGGTAATGGGGTTGGAGGCACCTTTCTGGATCTTTGCAGCCTGCTTGATCAAGAAGGCTGTGGGCGGGCTTTTCAGAATGAACTTGAAGGAGCCATCCTGGAAGACGGTGATTTCTGCCGGGACAATCTCGCCCATGCGGTTGCTGGTGCGAGCGTTGTAATCCTTGCAGAACTGCATCAGGTTGATACCATGCTGCGCCAGCGCAGGGCCAATCGGCGGTGCCGGATTCGCTTTCCCAGCCGGGATTTGCAGCTTTACAATTGCTTTTACTTTCTTCGCCATTGCTATTCCTCAGATCACTTAATGATACGCACGAAAAGGGCGCAGCTTTCTACGCCCTTCGTACTCACAATTGTAATGGTTGTGCTGTGTTTCTGTGTAGGGTTGATCCCCATTGTGCTAGACGCGCTCGACTTCCAGGAAGTCCAACTCTACCGGAGTCTCACGCCCGAAGAAATCGACCATCACGCGCACTTTTTGCTTATCCGGTTCGATGGCTGCGACAGAGCCAATGAAGTCATTGAAGGGGCCGCCAGAAATGCGAACCTTCTCGCCCACTTTGAAATCGACCTTGATGACCGGTTCTTCGTTTTCCATGCGGTTCATAATGCGGTTGACTTCTTCCGGGCGCAGGGGCGTTGGCTCGTTGCCCATGCCCACGAAGCCCGTCACACCCGGTGTATTGCGCACCACAAACCAGGATTCTTCATCCAGCTTCATCTGTACGAGGATATACCCAGGGAAGACACGACGTTCGACCGGGCGGCGCTTGCCATCTTTGACTTCAATTTCTTCTTCGGTCGGGATGAGTACATCGAAGATACGATCTTTCATACCCATCGTATCAATACGCTGGTGAATCGCATGCTCTACTTTTTTCTCGTAGCCGCTGTAGCAATGCACAACGTACCAGTGTTTCTGGGTTTCCCCGCTGTCCCCTGACCCCGTACCGTCATCCAGGAAGACCTGAAAATCATCGTCTAAATCATCATCTGCTGAATCAATGACGACGGGTTCCGGGTCGTAATCGTGCTGTTCCTGTTGATCGTCGTCCGGTTGCTGGCTCAGGAATGGATTCCGTTCCGCCATGCGTACTTCTCCTGTACTCAACTTACAAGGTATTTGTCCCTTGCGAATCGTAAAGCGCATTTGCGGTGAGGCGGATTGTGACCCGCACCGATGGCTTTACAAACTGCTCGAATGGCTGCCGTACTGTGCCGGGGAAGCTACACTCAGTAGCTGCTGCGTGTGTTGCCTCGGCGTGTGAAATAAATTGCACCAATCACAATTGCGGTGAAGATCACCACGAAGACCAGCGCATTTTCCAGGCCAAATTCAGTCAGCAGGGTGAACCCAGCGCCCATTGCCCCCAGCACCAACGAAGAAATGAGTGTCACAATCAAGACGATGCGCGTCAGGTTGGCGACTTCTTCGCGGCTGGGCCAGGTCACTTTGTTCATCTCGCTCCGCACTTCGCGGATATAGGACACGAAGTTTGTAAAAATATTACCCTTGGCTTCGCTTTTGTTCACTGTGCTTTCGGCAGCACGTTTCTTGCGTTCTTTTTTGGTTTCAGCAGCCATGCTTCTGTTGTCTCCTAAATTGGCACTCTTCCGCTTGTGGGGGAGTATTGTACCACAAGCCATCTCTGCTTCGGAATTGAAAACACCGCCCATTTGTGGACGGTGTTTGGTACTTCCAGCAGGGGTGGAACGACTCGAACGCTCAACCGCTCGCTTTGGAGGCGAGTGCTCTGCCAATTGAGCTACACCCCTAACTTGCAAACTATTCTACTCACTGTCTTCCAATTTGTCTAGGAGCCAGTGACCAAGTTGTTTCGCTGTTTTTCGACGATGGCAGTTTGCACAGCGCACTTCACATTTGGCAATCTCTTCTTTGAGCTTCTGAAGACCAGCATCGGCCTGCACCAAATAAGAGATTGTCGCCTTTTTCTTACCGCGAACGTGGTCAAATTCCAGAACAAGAGGATCTGTTTCGCCACAATCCATGCAGGGATGCACCTGAAAATATTCCAGGATATAGGCACGCATTGCCGCTTTGCGATCTGCTTTGTGCAGATCATTCCAGCGCCGCGCCTTCTGGATGTACAATTCGCGGTTTTCCAGATAATGCTTGCGACGATACGCCGCATGGCAGGCTTTACAGTGTCCATGCCGGATACCGCGTTTTTTGTTGCGCCAGCTAAAGTTTTCTAGCGGCTGATCTTCGCCGCACACATTGCAAACTTGCGTTTCGGACACAACGTTCGCTTGTTACTTGGTTTCCTTGTACAGGACGTGCTTGCGCACCAGCGGGTCATACTTACGCAGTTCCAGGCGATTTTTGGTATTATCGCGGTTCTTGAATGTGTAATACATGTGACCACTTTCCGTGCTGCGCAGCTTCACGAGGATGCGCTTGCCTTTCTTTGCCATTGTTCCTCACTCCTCAACTTGATTCTTACCGTTACGGGGTAGACAAAACGAGCGCCCTGGAGCGCCCATCTTCTTTGTTTGTTATTTTGTGTTATAAAGCCTTCGACGGGATTTGAACCCGTGACCTCGTTCTTACCAAGAACGCGCTCTGCCGACTGAGCTACGAAGGCATGAAACTATAATGTATTGCAGTGGGCCAGGCAGGACTCGAACCTGCGAAGGCTTCCGCCAGCGGATTTACAGTCCGCCCCCTTTGCCGCTCGGGACACTGACCCATGTTATTTTTGCTATATCACTATTATGTGATATATTAGCCACCGATGGGGCTTGAACCCATAACCCCGTGTTTACAAGACACGTGCTCTGCCAATTGAGCTACGGTGGCATCAAAACTATGCTACCACGTTTCACCGTTTTGGTAACGGGTGCGTCGTTTTTTTCTTCGGTTGCTATAGCGAGCGCTTCCGCCCTTTGCTGCACCTTTGAAGTTATCCGTTTGAGAATGGCAATTAGGGCATAGCAACTGAAGATTATCCTCTTCGTTGTTATCAGAATTACCATCTATATGATGAACTTCAAGTGTGATTGGGATGCCATTCCATAGTTTTAATTGGCACATCTCACAGCGATGGTCACGAGTACGCAGCAAGTAAGCCCTCACACCATCAGGAGATTTCGCTGATGCGACATCTTCAACGCGGTTATAGACATTTTGGGAATGACAAGTATCACAATACTTGTTGTGTCGCTTTTCCTTCTTCTTGCCGCAATAAGCGCAAAACTCGCTGTTCACAGTCTTTACACGTACAACGCCTTTGTTTGCGCAGGACGTGCTGCAAAACTTATTACGACGTTTCTCGTAAGGAATTTCTTTTCCGCATGTTGGGCATACTTTTTTGCCCGCTTGTGACCGATCCATCTGTTAAGTTGCCTTGCTTATCTCTGGACTCCCAATCCGAGTATACCCAGAACAGGTGTTTTAGACAAGCAACTTGCCGCTCAATGGCGAACGAAGAGAATTGTACAGAGTTGCCATATCGAAGTCAACACCATGTATTCGCAGAATTTGAAGTTGGCTGCGGATCAGCGCTCTCAATGGCTGCCTGCGACTTTGGTCACGAGAATTGGTTCGCCATCGGTGATGACAACCGTATGTTCGTATTGTGCGCTGATGCTGCGATCTGGCGTGCGCAACGTCCAGCCATCGTCATCCGTGACGATATGCCCACGTCCCAGATTGAAAAACGGTTCGATGGTGATAACCAGCCCTTCTTGCAAAATATAGCGCCGCGATTTGCGCATGTAGAAGTTCGGCACCGTCGGGTCTTCATGGATGCTGCGCCCGACTCCGTGTCCGTTGAGCGCCTTCAGCATGTTGTAGCGGCCTTTTTTCGCCTGGGTTTCGATTGCACGTCCGATGTCGCTGAGGGGTTTTCCGGCGCGTGCAGCGTTGATCCCGGCATAGAGCGCCCGCTTGGTATCCGCGCACAGCTTCTCATGTTTCGGTTTCGCAGGGGGAACCAGCATGGTTGCGCCTGTATCCGCCCAATAGCCTTCCAGCACTGCCGAAACATCAATGTTGACGACATCCCCCGCTTTGATGACGCGCTTGCCAGGGATGCCATGCGCCGCTTCTTCATTGACGCTGATGCACGTCCAGCCAGGATAGTTATAGGCCGTAATGGGAGCCGATGCCGCGCCCTGCTTCTTCAAGAAATCCGCGCCGATGCGATCAAGTTCTTTGGTGGTGATACCCGGTTCTACGTGGGCGAACATGTGCTGCACCGCCTGCCCACAAATTTCTCCGATTCGCAGCAGCGCTTGCAGGTCTTTGTCATTGCGAATGACCATGATGTTGTTCCAGCACTCATCAGATTGAAAGATGCGCCATTATAACGCCTGGATACAAGATGACCAGCGCAAAAGCACAGGGCATCCAGGGCGAAGGCAGCCAATAATTTTTCACCACACAGACAACGAGAAAACAGAGGATGCGATCTGAACGAACCCTGGCGAATACCTCACCCTAGAATTCGGTATCGTCCTCTGCGGGTTCTGGGGTGCGGTTGTAGATGTACGCGGGTTGTTGCTGGGGGCTGGGCTGCGGTTTCAAGACACGGGCAATCGCATCATCTACGACAGCGTTCAACTCATCGACCAGCAGGCGCAGATGTTCGCGGGCATATTGTAAACGTTTCTTGACTGTACTCACCGGGACTTCCAGCCGTTCCGCAATTTCCCGCTGCGATTCCCCTTCAATGTAAAAACCCTGTGTGACGGCGCGTTCATGTTCCGGCAGGGCATCCAGTGCCAGCCGAATCTGCCTGTGCATCTCCTGCGATTCGATCATGCTTTCAGGCGTGGGGGTATCAGTTGCCAGGAAGGGGGCAATCTCAAGCATTTCCTGCGCCGGGATTTTGCCGCGCACCAATCGGTAGCAGTGCGTGCGCACGATGCGATGCAGCCAGCCGGGAAAAGCTACCGGATTGCGTAACTGGTCAATGCTGAGGTAGGCGGTGAGGAAGGCTTCCTGCACAGCATCTTCAGCCTGATGATGATCTCGCAAGATGCTGACTGCAACACGCAGCGCGGCAGCCTGATGTTCCAGCACGAGTTGGTCGAACGCGGTTTTGCGTTCTTCTTGCGTGCCTTCTTGCGCTTTCACCACCCACTGTTCCGTCATTCCCACCATGAAATTCCTTTATTACTTGTACCGTAGATCAACCTGCCGCTTATCATCTTACCCGATTCACCTGCATTTTTCCGTAGGACTCGCATTAATCCATGAATAGAACCCCGGCATACCTTCACAAGAATCGCGACTTTCCACCCAACTTCGCGTATAGTGAGGAGCGAAGGAATCCCGATTGCAATAGTAGCAATAGGTGACACTACTCTGAATGATCGTCCACATGTGAGGAGCGAACATGCCGCGTATATCGAAATATCTTCTGCTAGTCCTGACGATGCTGCTCTCTGTCAACCTATACGCCAGTGCCATTGGTGAGGTTTCGGGGACTTTTGAAGAAACCAACTGTGCATTCCAGCGGCCTGCTGGTATAGAAGTAGACTGCGGGACTTTGACAGTGCCAGAAAATTATGAAGACCCGGAAGGCGCACAAATCCAATTGGCAGTCGCCATCTTGCGCCACCCGGACGGCAACCCCGAACCTGATCCCATCATTTACCTGGAAGGTGGCCCCGGCGGCAGCGTCCTGGAACTGCTCTATCTCACGGCTGCTCGTTTTGAGCCTGTCTTTGCGGCGAACCGCGACATCATCCTCTTTGACCAGCGCGGTGTGGGTGTTTCCGAGCCTGCATTGGATTGCCCGACAGTCGATGACCTGGGCCTTGAACTGCTGGATTATGAATATGAAGGCGAGGATTTGACCCTGCAAGAGTTGATTGAACTGATCAATCTGGAGATCCTCAACTGTGGTGCAGAGCTGGCGGCAGAACATGACCTGAGCCAATATAACAGCGCCAACAATGCAGCAGATGTGGAAGCGCTGCGGCTGGCACTGGGTTATGAACAGGTCAATCTATGGGGCATCTCCTACGGTACACGCCTCGGCCTGACGGTGATGCGCGATTACCCGGCAGGTATCCGCAGCGTGGTGCTGGATTCAGTTGTGCCGCTGGAAACCGAGTTTGAAGTACAAGGCCCCAACAGCTATAACCGTGCGCTGGATACCCTTTTCGCAGCCTGCGCAGAAGATGAAGCCTGCAATGCGGCCTATCCTGAACTGGAAAGCGTCTTCTACGATACCATTGCCATGTTGAATGAAAACCCGGCGGTCTTCAACGCCAGTCATCCGCTGACGGGTGTAACCTACGAAGACATTCATTTCACGGGGTATGACTTCTCAGCGGCAATCTTCCAGATGCTCTACAGCGCCGAACTCCTGCCAGTGCTGCCACAACTCATCTATAACACGGCGGATGGTAATTATGATGGTCTGCGCACCTTCATGACGATTCTGTTCGTGAACCAGGGAGTCATCAGTGTGGGGATGAACCGCGCTGTGAATTGCTATGAAGAACTGCCCTTCATTGACCTGGAAGTAATGGAAGAAATTTACAGCACATTCCCCGGCTATACCCCGGAAGATGCGGCCTTTGAAGTGGCGAACTACGTTGCTGCTTGCGAAGCCTTCCAACCCGGCGCGGCCTCTCCCATTGAAGATGAACCCGTCATCAGTGAACTATCCGCCCTGGTCACCTCTGGCACGTTTGACCCGGTGACCCCGCCAGCTTTTGCGGAGCAGGTCGCGGACGTGCTGCCGAACAGCACCTACGTCGAGTTCCCGGCGAGTGGTCACGGCCCTACGGGTGGTGATGAATGTGCCATCAATATCATGACCGATTTCATCAACGATCCTTCTTCGGAACTGGATACCTCCTGCGTGGAAGACCTTCAGGTCAATTTCATTGCGCCCGGCACTGCCGCCGCAGAGGTCAACTTTGTGCCGCTGGATTTGACGGAGTACAACATCAGCGCCACAACCATCATCCCGGATAGCTGGACTTCGACAGAAGCGCCCGGTGGGATTGTGGTCTTCTCTCGTGGCGAAAGTGGCCTGGATCAAACTTCGGTGACGTTCCTTTCACTGCCAGGAGTCCCCTCTGCCCAATTGGTACGCGCTGCGCTGTCGGTGCAGTTCGAGATCAGCGAGGAGCCAGATTTCACGTTGGATACGGATGTCTTCCAATGGACGGTCTATTCCATGGATGTGCAGGGTTTCCCCGGCTACCTGGGTGTGACCATTGTGGATAGCGGCGCGATTGTTGTTCTGTTCATCGGTGATGAAACCTTACGCGATACGGTTCTCACACCGATGCTGGAAGCCTTCGAGCCAGTGGAATAGCGTTCAGCAGATCAGCCTATAGGCGGTGGGGGCAACCTACCGCCTGCTTCGTTACACTCCTGCGCAAAAAACCCATAAAACATTCATGCTCTGTTATACGCCCGGTGCAGGATTCCCTGTATGCTGTAAGAGACAATCGAACCAAAAAACACCCGTGAATGTCCCCCATCAAAACAAATTGTGGAGCATGAAACCCCTTATGAAAAACCTGCTGCGGATGTGCCTCCTGGTCGTATGGGTATTGGCTGTAGCACCGACCTACGCGCAACAAACACACTACACAATGGATGCTGCTCAGGGCTTGCGCAGCTTTGAAGGCCAGATTGCCGATTCCGTCTCGCAAGAGGTGCTAATCACGCTGGAGAATGTGCAGGCTGGCGATACGCTGTATGTGCTGGCAGAGGGCGAAGGGTCGCTTGATCCGTATTTGCTCATCACCAATGAAGCCTTATCTCGCGCTTTCGCAGAAGACGATGACAGCGGCGATGGGTTGAACGCAGCCCTGACCTACGAAGTGCCGGAAGCCGGAACCTATGTCGTCGGTATGGTTTCTGTAGATGGCAGCGGAGCCTACCGCATCACCATTGGGATCAATCGCCCGGAAGCGTTGCTGGCGGATGTCGCGCCGATTGCCGCTGAGAATGAATTCACCGTCGAAGATCGTGGCGTGGTGGCAGAATTCAGCGGCGAATTTGCGGACGTGGAAGAAGAAGTCTATGTTGATCTGCCGGGGTTGCAGGCCGGGGATGTGATCTACGTTTATGCATCCGGCAGTAATACGGTGGATACGTATGTCTTCGTGGCGGATTCGCAGCGCGATGAAGTATTTGCAGAAGATGATGACAGCGGCGGCGGCTATAATTCCGCGCTGAGTTTTGAAGTTCCCGAAGATGGTGATTACAGCCTGGGACTCATCACCATCAGCCGTGCCGGGACATTCCGCTTATTCATCGGCATCAATACACCGGAAGTGCTGAATGCTTCCGAGCGTGCAGACGAAGCCCTGCTGCCAGAAGGCATGGAGGAATTCGATTGCAGCACAGTTGATTTAGAGGATGTGGAGCGCGAACGTCCAGCGCTGAGTGGCCCCGAACGTCGCTATGAGGGCGAAACCTTCGTGGTGCATTACACGCTGGCAGGCCGCGACGCGACGACAGAAGCCTATGTTGCGGTGTTGGTGGAAGCGCTGGAACGTTCCCTGAATATGCAGTTCAACCAGCTTGGGTGGGCGCTGCCGCCTGCGGATTGTGGCGAAGGTGGGGATAATCGCCTGGATGTGTATGTGGTGGATCTCAGCGATGAAGGTGCGCTGGGCATTGCTTCGCCGGAGACCCTGGTCGGGGATAATCCCAATACGCCTGTGCGCGAATTTTATGCGGCCTACAGTTTCCTGATGATCGATAACGATATGGATCGTACAGATGGTGATCCTTTTGACCGTGTGCGCGAGACGGCTGCCCACGAAGTGCATCATAATATCCAGTTCGGCTACGATACCAACGACAGCTTCTTCGGCTTCTACGAGGCGGGGGCTTCCTGGGTAGAGACGCTGGTGTATCCCACCATTGCGGATGTGTCGTACACAGCGGCGGAAGTCTTCGAGCGCCCGGATGTCTGCATTGGCTACATTGACCCCGGTATGCGCTTCAATCTGCGCATTTATGGCGAATGGCTGATGATTGATAGCTTCGCCCGTGACCTGGGCATGGAAAGCTATCAGTTCATCTGGGAATACATGGCAGCCAACGAAGGGCTGAATGGTTTCTATCGCGGGCTAGCGGAACTCGGCACGACTCCGCAGGAGATTATTGAGCGCATGGCAGTGCGCAATCTGCTGTGGGATTATGCGCTGGCGAAACGCTTTGAGAATACCGTGCGCGTGGAAGCTACCGTGCGCGGCCCCGGTCTGGTTTCGCCGCGTGTGAATGGCGTGCAGCAGCTTTCAGTGGATTATGTCGATTTTGCTGAATTGGGACTCTATACTTTTGAACTGCTCGGCAGCGATACGCTGACCATGTACGTCGTCGGTGTGGATACTGATCGCAACGAAGCTCGCCTCTACGATCTGGGACGTGGCGGCACGGTGGATACTGCGCAGTACGATCATGCCTATGCCATCATCTTAAACACCGACCAGCACAGTGATACAGACGAATGCGAAACCATTGATTGGACGCTGCGAGTCTACGATGGCGAAGGGGATGCCTTATCCCAACCGGATGATGAAATCTGGAATGCTGCCGAATTTGTCGTGCCGGATTGAGGTTGCATTGTTCGGCGGTGTATTCATTAATCACTGAATGGAGAGAGTGTGCCAGCTTTAGACCGCTGTCATGAGCAGGTGGTACGCGCATTGGAAAAAGAAAATTGGCGTATCACCAGCAATCCTAAATACTTGTACATTACAGGCCGTGCAGTCTTCATCGATTTAGAAGCAAAGCGCGGTCACAATGGCTCATTGCAGGAAATTCTACTTGTTGAAGTGAAATGCTTTGCTGAAGCCACACAAATTACTCGTGATTTGTATCTTGCAATTGGTCAGTATGTCGTATATCAAGCCATCCTGAAGCGTTTACAGATTTCAACTCCCTTGTTTCTAACGATGCCCCTATCAATCTATGATACGATTGTTGATGAAGTTCTCAGCCAGGTGCTGCACGAATACGCAATCAAAGTTTTGGTTGTTGATATGCAAACAGAGGAGATTGTGCGATGGATCGTGTAATCAATGGGTTAGAGACAATAGTTCGAGAAGAGATCGTGGAATATAACCGAGCCAGTGGATATAAAACAACCGGTTACTACTTCGAATCCCCAGACCAGCATGCCTATGCCTGGATCATCGTTCCTGATTCTGACCATCCCCTGGCAAACCAACCTGATATTGTGGTGATGGCGCGTGTCACACAACATCATGTGGTAATTGAACGAGACGCAACTGACCGCCCATTGTATGCCGAACTACTTCGGCGCGGCATCCCGCGTGAACAAATTGTGCTGGCCTATGCCGGGGAAACTCAGCCGGAATAGCAAATACGGAAGCCGATGTCATTGAACCAATCTTTGGGTTCAATGCTGAAGCGTGATAGGGTACGGGCATCGCGCCGGGTATTATTCCAGGAACCACCACGCAGGATGCGCCACGCGCTGCCATCGGTGTCATTCCTGCCGCTTTCAAATTCGGTCAGGCAGCATTCCCAGACGTTCCCCGCCATATCGACCACGCCATAGGGACTATCCCCCGTGCCTTCATATGCTGTGACGGCTGTCGTGGAACTGATGGTATCTTTGTTGCTGTTGCAGCGGTAGGAGTCAAAAAGTTCACCCCAGGGATACGTGCGCCCGTCATCGCCCTGCGCGGCACGCTGCCACTGGTGATCAGTGGGTAGGGTGATTTCGCCGCCGATTTGTTCGCTCAACCACTGGCAAAAGGCCACAGCCTCATACCAGGAAATTCCCACAATCGGGTGATTCTCCTGATTCCATTTGGGATCATGCCAGAAACGCGGCCTCATCCAGTTATCATTACGCCGCTGCCGCCAACCGTCCTTCGTCCACCACTTCTCCTGGTTGTAGCCATCGGCCTCGACAAACAGCGCAAACTGCGCGTTGGTGATGGGATACTTGGCAATATGAAATGCCGGGATTTCTGTTACTTTGTTGCCGCTGTGGATGTAGCCACCTTCTTCTAATGTCACTTCCCCGGCTGGGATGGTACACCAGTCGAAGGGTGCAGGCAGCAGTTCCTTCACTTTTTCCAGTGGACTGAGCAGCACAGGGGCTTCCGGCACTGCCGCAGCCGGGATTTCTGCCGTTGATGTTTTGCCGAAGCGAGTGCGTAAAGTCGTCAGCAGCTTAATCATTTCATCTTTGAAGTTGCTGCGGATGTCTACCAGTTGGTGGGTTTCATAGCCGAATGGCACGGAATTAATCGGGTCGCCTTCTGCCAGAATCAGAAAAATGGGTTTGCTGTGCCATTCAGCCCGCTGTAATTCGGTATTCACCCAGCGTGAATTTTTGGAATCGGGCGAGCAAATGCAGAGGAAGCAGCCCGTCCCCTGGATGGCTTTCTCAATTTCCATCTTCCACGAGGTAGACCCCGGCTCGATGCCCTCATCTGTCCAGACGCTGAAGCCGACCCGCTGTAAGATCATCTTCACGCGATGCATGATGGCACTATTTTTGCGGCTGTAGCTGAGGAAAATATGATGCTGCACCGTACCCACCTTCATAGATCGTCTTTCTCACGTTCAATTATAACGCAAATCGGTGTCCTTTACCGCGTGATATGCCGCAGAACAATCGCATCAAAATAATCCTCACCAGGAAGAATTTAAGGTTCTCGTTTTTGGCATTTTCGGGCAAATAGGCGCGTGGTGCGTGTGGCTGGATTTTGTCGGACAAAATACGCCACCACATTTTTTGTTATAATCTCTATGTCATACAGAAGCAGAATAGGCTCAGACGACAGTTGCAGTACCGGGCAGGACGTGTCCGTGTTGCATAACGTAGCCCGTTGGGGCAAGCGTGCAACAGAAGCCCCAAATTTATTTGTGGGGAGCGTCACATCTTATAAGAGTGTGTGAATAGCCTGCTGTAACCTTTGTTCAACCGTCGTATTGGAAGCAGCGTGAAGTGCTGTTTGCCAAGCATCATCACCGATCCGCTGATGGATGCGGAAAATGAGTGGTTGTAAAAAGTAGCGATCTATAATCCTTTGGCTACCAGAATATGATTTTATAGTCGTTTGAGCAAGTGTAGCGACAATTGCAATACATGTAGTCTGATCGTCAATATCCAATAGATAACTAGCATATAACATGATGAGGAGCGCTGGAAATGAAGAATGCGATCTGGCCACCTCCAAACCTTTGACAATCGTCTCATGAGCGTCATTTTTATTGTTTCGCAATAAATGGATGTAGCCGAGGAAAGCGTAAATATCGACAAGCAGCTTATAATCTCTGATTGTGGCGCAAATTTCTAAATTGCGCCCAAAAATCAAGCGGGCTTGCTCAAGCTCCATCTTGAGTAGATACAAAATACCCTCTGTTGTAAGCACATAGGTTAGGCGATCTTTTTCACCAAGCTCCTCACAGATAAGCCGACTTGTTGTGAGCCATTCTTGTGCAGCTTCGTAATCTTCATCTTCCATCGCCCACAGACTGAGGGTTGTTAGGCGACGTGCTTGACCGGCTCGGTCACCCATCTGGCGTTTCAGTCGCAGGCTGTATTCCATCAGCTTTTTTGCCTCATCTTCGTGTTCAGGGCTGTTGTGATAGTGGATGGCCATATTGTTTGTCACCCTTGAAATGCCACCTAAGTCACCGAGGGTTTCATAGATGTCGAGTGCTTTCTGAAAAAGGGGGAGGGAAGGATGCTCACTTATCGCTTCATCAAAGTTGTTCGAGACGGCAAGCGCCCACACACTGTAGCACTCGGCAATGAGCTTTTGATTATCTGTTTTGAGCGCATTGGATAGTGCTACTTTCACTAAATTTTCTGCTTCCTCTCGGCTGTTTTTAAGCAAAGCAAGCCGTAGTTGCCCATAAGCCAGTTCTTCGTAGTCTTGCGTAGTCTCACTATATTCAATTAGATACTGTGCCGCTTCAATGGCATCATCTATGCGTCCAAGTCGATCCAAATAAGTGGCTTGCCAATAGTACAATTTGGGATAATTAGCCTGTTGAATCGCCCTGCCAATGTAGGCTAGGGCTTCAAGTGACTTGGAGCGAGTCAACCAGAACTCACAATTTGCAAGAATGAGAGCGATACCTTGTTCAAGATTGTTGCCCTGTAGTGACCAATCAAGGGCAGCTCGAATGTTATCCGCCTCCAATTCCAGCATATCCAATGACTCTAGGTAGCTTCCCCTGTACATACGCACTGCATGATCTTGTGCATACTTCATAAAGGATTCAAGATGTCTTTTTTTTGTATTGATCCGTAAGGTATCATCTTGATTCAATTTTTCACGGGCATATTGGCGCAATAACGGATGCATGTCATACCGTTGTCCGTAGCCGTGACCAATCAATGAGCGATGCATCAAGATTTGAAGGGTTTGCAAGGAGGCTCCCGTTATTTCTTGAAACAACTTACGTGTGAAACCTCCTCGGAAAACAGATACCTGCATGAAAGCCCTTTTCTCTGTGTCCGAGAGGCGTTTCCAGGTTGGATCAATAACAGCATGGATACTACGCTGACGATGTGGCATATCCGCCATATCTGAGGCGAGAAAATCAAGATTGTGTTGGATTTCATCGATGATTTCTCTTAGAGTCAGCATATCCACCCATGTTGATGCGAGTGTCAGACCGAGCGGCAGGCCACCAACAAGCTCCACAATTTGAACAATATGAGGTGTATCGTCTGCCATAAATTCGATATGCGGGTGCATCAATGAGGCAACTTCCCTGAAAAGGGTGGCACCTTGTTCGAGAACAGGTTGCAGTAAATAGGTTGTTTCTATACGCAGGTTAAGTTTCTCGCGGGTGGTAGTGATAATTTGCACTGATGGCGCATGTTCTAGTATGCGTGCAAAGATTGATATATCTGCAAGTAAATGCTCGACATTGTCAAAGATGAGCAACAAGTTTTTTTCGAGGCAATAGTCTAGTAACAGAACTTCAGGGTTTTTGGATGAGCTAGTATTTACACGAAGCGCATCCAGTGCGAATTGAGCAATATCTTTTGGATTATAACAAGCTGTGAGATCAATAAATACGGCACCATGTGTATAGGCATCTTTGATCTGATGTGCGACTTCCAGTGATAAACGAGATTTTCCCATTCCTCCGGCTGCAACAATTGAAAGCAAACGCATATTAGGATTATTGAGCAAGCCGATAATCTCTTGCATCTCACGATTTCTACCAACAAACGGTCCAGTTGGGGTTGGTAGTGTCGGACGCGCCACCAACAAGGCATTATTTTCTTGCGGGTCTTCAAGCAGTCCCATACTGCGTGCCAACGCAATCGCCTCTGTCCGCCGACTTGTTCCCAGTTTGCTGTAGATTTGCTTGTTGTACCAGCGCACCGTTTCTTTTGTTATATAAAGTTGATCGGCAATTGCCTGATTTGACAGACCATCAGCCATTAAACCGAGAATTTCCAGCTCGCGTTCTTTGAAGTCATCCAGGGGCGCTGAAAGTTTGTCATTCATGGTCTGCGTTCACTTCGGCTCACTCTTCTTTATCTCCTCAATTATATCCAACAGAAACGATTCTGCATTTTGAAGGACTACCCCTAGAGGGGGCGACCACCCCCCTCGCTTTTTTGTATGGTGTAGACATCAACAAATCAATAACAGGGGCGTGCAAAAATGACTATTCAAAGTCGTCACGTAACAACAAGCATTGATAACACGATCACCGAAGCACCAACCCGGTCTGTAGCACAAAGTATCAGCACTGATCAGGTCATTATTGTGCTGGATGGTAGCAAGAAAGCAGAACAGGTATTGCCCCATGCCATCAGATTCACCCGCGAACAAGATGCAGAATTAGTTGTGGTTCACACCTACAAATCAGGTCAGACTATCCAAGCTCAAGATCATGCCAAACTCTATATCAAGAGCATCAAGAACAAGATGCTGGCACAGTATGGCAGGGTAATTGCTTTTTTATATGAAGGAACAAATACTTCAGCCGCATTGCAATCCGTCCTCGATGACAACAAGCAAACCTGCATCATGGTTATGAATGAAAAGCGGAATTGGCTGCAAGGCTTGTTGCAAGGGAGCATGTTTGCAGAACTTGCTAAACACGAAAATGTGCAGATTCACGAAGTTGCCGATTAATCGAAATTCAGTGCCATTCTTATCCATGCGTTTTTAATTATGGGGAATTGATCATGACGAAAACAATCACAATGGACATCAACCATGCTGTGCAACTGGGTATGAGGTCTGCAAAAATTGAGATGAAAGCGGGCATGGGCTGGGTCACGGTAGATGAGAGGGATCACTTCATTCCTGAGGGCGAGTCGCTCGAAATTGAAGCAACTGTGTTTCCGATAGTTGTTTCAGCCGTGAAAAACAATCAGCGAATTGTCTTTACAGTCAAGCAAACCCGTAATAGCAATCAAGCTCGTGAAAGCATTCATAATCGTGAAAGTTCGAAATTAAATTTTGGACTGAAGAGACTCGCTACCACGGTATTGAGAATGGCTAACCCACGTCCAAATTCTTCTGTAGAGACAATTGGCTCCCACTGTCCCTGAATCTCTTTGGGGGCGATGCCTGCCGTTTCACTCACCACCCGCCCAGCATAAAACCAGTTGTGGTAACTATGGGTCATAATGGCAATAGTGATACAAAAATCGGATACCTGAGAAAATCAGATACCCGATTAAGCACCATTGCCATTGCTAAACTGGATGGGGTTTACTCGGTAACACCCAATTCTTGTTGCTCAACAACGAAATCAAACGCCAGTTCCAGAATCGAACGCCCATTCACCTCTGCATTCATCATCTCCAGTGTGTGTCCTGCACCCTCAATCGGATAAAACGCATAGGGGAC
>CAYVVZ010000031.1:0-51735 GCA_964455365.1 uncultured Anaerolineaceae bacterium
CTGGCAAATTCTGGAAAAGTGGCGCGACGTACACAAATACATGGGAAAAAGCTAGCGCATCCCAGGTACAGTTCTGCTTTCCGGTATTTGTAGAGCCAGGTACTGGTATTTCGTGCCTGTAGCAAGCACATTACTGCACCCGAAACCAGAACTCCGCCTGACCTTACGATTGAGAATCAATTGTGAGAGAATCCCAATACCTAAGGCTAATAGTCAAATATCGTTGTACTATCTTTATAGAAGATGTTACGCAGCTATCTGTCCCTATCTGCAATTACAGTTTTTAAGGACAGCAAATCTCGCACAACAATACGGATCAACATCATGAACAACTGGCTAAAACAACGGCTGGAAACCTGCGGATTGACGACATCACACCTATCCCAGATTCTTGAAGATGAATATGAGATCATGATCTCACGGCAGGTTCTGGACAACTGGACGAAAATGCCGCCAGAACGAATACCGATCAGTCTATCAAACCCGAAATTGGTATGCGCATTCGTCACCATATTGAAATACAGAAATCTATTTCATTTTCTTGATGAGTTGGGGTATAGGTTCCCGGATGGCATCCAAATGCCAGATCTGATTGAGCAAGTGAAACTGGAACTGGCGAACTATGAAGAGGAACAGGCCGAACCCATCGCAATCTTACTTGAACAAATTGTCGATAGCTGGCCTGAAATCCGAGAGCTAACCTTCAAACATTCACACGAAGCTCAGTGAGAACCTTCTGATAGAGCGCATTCTCATCCGACCCAACAATGCAAGTGATGCGCGGTAAGATGAAGGGAATTGCCTCTGCCGCAATCACTTCAACAAACATGTCGGACGCGACTACGCCACATACTCCTGAGAAGTTGGGAACCTCCAACATCATGCCGAACACCCGCCTGACTGTAGGGATTGCCTTACGCGGCTCGACAAATTCTCCAAATCCATCGTTTTTGATAATAAACGCCCACTTGCGATTCAAGTCTTTCGCCAGATTGATGATGTGCTTACACCTCGCTTCAGCTTCAAGGTATCCCCACTTATCCAGTTCTGTCCACCAGTAGACATGACCCGTCGAATCCAGCGCAACATGGTAAGGGCTAATCATGTGCCTATCCCCGGCTACTCAATGTGTGAACCAGAAGTGTACGAGAGAATGTTGTCTACCGCCACATACACATTCCACAAATCTACTGTGACATATCGCTAGAACTTTTGCCCAATGGTCAATCCATAGGACAATCACACCAAAACGATTTTTCACCACGAAGATATGGAAGACACGAAGAAAAAGCGTAGGGGCGATGCGGCGGATGATTCTCAGCGTAATTTTTTATGGGTTTTCTGCATGATTGCACCGCAATCTGTTTGCAGACGTTCAGCAATTTCCCTATACTGAACGTAAGATTTCTACAGATAGGCACCTGGGTATCCGCTAGAAAGGTTCCTTCTCACATACAGTAGAAAGCGAGAACCGTATGGTTCAAGTATTCATCAGCTACACGCGGCGCACACCCTATGATATTCAATATGCAGAAACAATCCGCACATGGTTACTACAAAATGGTTTCGATGTCTGGATGGATGTGCATAATATCCCCGGCGGCGTACATTGGGATAGCGAAATTGATAAGGCACTACAAACTTCGGATGTGGTGCTGGGGCTGGTGTCGCCTGCAAGTGTTGGCTCGGATAATGTCCTCAATGAATGGGCATGGGCGCTTTCAAAAGGGAAATTACAACTGGTACTGATTTCCCAGGCAGAAATACCACACCGCTACTATCGCATTGACTACACAAACCTGACGAAAAATGATCCAGCACAGTGGCGCAAGCTCTACGAAATTCTCAAGACTCCGCCACGCCCGGCACAGTCGGCAGCGCCAGCACCCAGGAAGAGCAGTAATCCCATACAGCAAGTCGTTGATACAGTTCTTGGAGTCTTTGGGCGTGGGCGCGTCCCCAAGAATGTCCCCTCTTTTGGCAAACAGCGTAATGGTTGCACGATTGCCGCCGCAGGGATTGGTGGCGCGGGTGTGGCAGGATTGGTCATCTGTGGTGTACTGCTGTGGATTATTGGCGCACTGGGGGAAGTCAACACCTATACCCCGTATGTTGACCCCGGCACAAATACGCTGGTGGAACAAGTCAACACTGCACAAATCGCTGCGGATTTTCTGTTTGCTTTCTATACAATACCTGATGTAAATACGGTTGCCAGCTATATCTGCCCCTCGCTGCGCAGCCAATTCATTCAGCAGCACGGTCAGTTCTGGCTGCAATACGGCGGGCAAATCCAACTGCTAGGGACGACAACCTGCGTGCAAACAACGGGTTCTTCGGTACAATGCACGTACCAACTACAGGCAGCGACTGGGCTGGTCGGCACAATGTCCCATGTATTTGATGTAACCAGCGCGGGGGTATGTTCGCCCAGCGTGATGCCGCTGACGTGGCAATGATGCAGCTTCACGGCGGTACAGCGGGGCGTTGCGCAGCGATTATGCCATGAACAGATTCCAGATAATCATACCAGCCAGCAGCAGCACGCCCGAAACAATAACCGTAAGTCCCATGAGGATGGTTGGGGTCATCTCTAAGAGGTGTTCATCTTCCTCCACGCTATCCACAAGAAGCGTCTGCTCATAGATCGCCTGTCGTCGAGCGTGTTCTGGCGTGAGTTCTTCCTCATCATAAATGACAACGGATGGCTTCTCATTATCTTCATTTCGTTTTTCCGCCATCTGCATGATCCTGTCTGCTCGTACAAACACAGTCTATAGGGCAGATCATACCACATCTGCCCCGTTACGGTGCGTAAGAATTACCAGCCAAGGATCTCGATTGTCTCAATCATCAGGCGCAAATCCGCCAGATTGGGTATGAATTCTTCGTCCGGGCGTTCGGCTAGTTCTGCGGCAACAGCACGTCCATAGGCTTCATACTGTGCGCGGGTTTCATCGTTCCACTCAATGTAATCTGACCGATCAAAAGGAACGCTCGTCTCCAGCGTATCCACATTGAAACTCGCCCAAACCAGATAGTTGCCACCGTTGGTCAGGCCAAAAAATTCGTATTCGTTGGGGATGAAAGGGAAGATGTCTTGCTGGTATGCCGTCGCATAGACCAACCCGCGTCCATTGGCAAAATCAACATAGGCAGGTTTTGCCACGCCAGCCCGCCCTGCGTTGGATGCCAATGAGGGGAAGTCCCAGAGATCCTGCGGTTGCTCTGGCAGCACATCGCGCAGTGCGTCTACCATCGGTACAAAGCGCCAGGCATCGTCGGGGATTTGATTAATAGGAGCAAAGGCAATTTGACCCTCTTTCCAGTCCATTTCGGCAGGCCATTCCTCAATCGTATAGAAACGCTGCTCTGGGCGAGGGCCACCCATCCGATCATTCTCGGTGTATGCCTCATAAAATTCGCTGGTGATGTCGCCCATAGTGTCGGCAAAGTAGGCGAAGCGGATGTACTCATCTTCGTAAACTTGCATCCCTGGCAGTGGTTCCAGCCAATATTCACTACCGCCTTCTACCGTCCAGCCTTCAAGGTCACCATAGCGCACTCGCCACCAGGTGAAACCATCGGCACAATCTGGCCCCGAAAGGACGGTGAAGACGCTGCTGCCAGGGATCTGCCCGACTAATTCGGCGCTGGAATCCGCTGAGGTGCGGACGTTATTGGCATCACCAGGCGTGACTCGTGCAGCCTCGCCAACGGTCAGGCGCGGCGGCAGGCTGTCCGGGCAGGTCTTGGGTTCCTGTGCCTGGACGGGAAACACAACGATGAACAGCAGCAATGAAAGTAGTATCGCGTTTCGCATGATTCCTCCTGTGGTTGGGTAGTTCATTCGGACACCCCAAATCATACTCAGGACGCATCGGCAGAACAGTCGAAAACCTGTAACAAAATCCGTCAGGCAAGCGAGTAAGTTCGGTTACGTTTGTTGGAGGAACGTATTGACCACTTCCAGGTATGCAGAAATCTGTTCGAGGTGGATGGTATGGCCTGCGCCGGAGATGACACGCAGGGTGCTTTGGGGAAGAGTTGCGTGCATCTCCGTATTGATCTGGCGGAATTTTGCATCCAGTTCACCGACCAGCAGCAGGGTAGGCACAGCCAATCTCGGCAGACAATCCCACAGCGGCGGCATCACGCCCGTTCCCATGTGGCGCAAGCTGTTCGCCAGCCCAGTCGGTTCATTGCGCAACCGAGCTTGACGCAGCGCCTCCCGTACAGCATAGGGCAGTTGCTGTTGACTCGCCCACAGGGGAAGCTGTTCCCAGGTATCCACAAACCAGCCAATCCCATCGGCTTCGATGCGCTGCGCGAGAGTATCATCCGATTGCTTACGGGCAGCGCGGTCAGATGCAGATGGTAGGCCAGGGGAAGCGCTTTCCAGAATCAGCCGTCGGATGCGTATCGGGTGGCTGCACGCAAACGAGAGGGCAAAGCGCCCTCCCATGGAGTAACCGAGTAGATCAATCTGCGGCAGTGCCAGATGATCCAACAAGCGCTCTACAGCCTGAACAGCCCTCGCCATTGTATAGGCTTCATCAGATGGTAGGTGCGTTGCACCATGACCCGGCAAATCCAGCGCGATAATCCGCCGATGTTCCGTGAGTGTTGGCAGCAGTGGCAGCCAATTCTGCGAACTCCCGGTGAAACCATGACACAGCAGCAGCGCCGAACCTTCGCCCTGATCAAGATAGTGATAGCGGAATCTGTCGTTGTTCTCTCGCCATTCAAAATACGGCATTTCGTTTCCCAAAGTAATTCAGCCAGGGTCTATCAACCTGCCCCGAGGGCAAAGGAAGCTCCAATGTAAACTGTGACCCGACCCCCTCCTTGCTTGTCACATGAATGCGCCCGCCGTGCAGCTCAACGACCAGTTTTGCAATCGACAATCCGACCCCTGTACCGCCTGTATCCATCGCTCGCGCCGTATCGGTGCGGTACATTGGCTCAAAGATTTTCTCAAGTTGGTCTTGTGGAATACCCATCCCGCTATCGGCAATCGAGATCGACAGCCCACTACCTGTGGTTTGCGCAGAAACCCAGACGTTTCCACCGTGATCCGTGTAGCGAAGGGCATTTTCTAGCACATGCCGCAGGCTAATCAGCAGCAGTTCTGCATCGCCGTCAATACTGGGCAAATTCGGCGGTATCTCCATATAAAACGCGATGTCGTGCTCTTGCGCTGCTCCCATGAATTCTGCCCGCAGGATTTCCAGCACTTCATTCATATTGACAGGCGCATAATCAATGTTAGTCGTACTCTGTAGCCTTGCCAGCAACACAGTATTGTTGAGCATCTGCTCCATACGATCCACCATGCGGTCAATCTGCGCAGCCTGTCTCTTGCGCTTTGCAGGATCATCCAGGCGCAGCAAGAGATACGTGCTGGATTGGATGACGGTCAGCGGTGTGCGGAAGTCATGAGAAACATTGCGGATGAAATCTCGCATCGCGCCGAGGCGTTCCTGGTTGCGCTGCGCCCGAAGCTGACTCGTCTCCATGCGAGACATATAAGCGGCGAAGAACAGCAGCACAACCTCAAGCATGATAAAGACACTCAGCCATTGCAGGAAGGTTTGCACGGACATACGGCTGGGGAACAACACATAAAAGCCGACCAGTGCCAGCACACTCAGCAGCGCCAGGAGATAGTTCCAGCGTACATACAGCAAGAGTGTGCCATAAATGGGGAAGATCGAAAGCAGCACCAAGTAGACATAGGGTGGCCCTGTCAGGATGGCCTGGAAATACACAATCGGGATGAGGAGAAATGGCGGGATCAATACGAGGGAGCGGTATTGTTCACGTTTTGTCAGCCAGAGCATCAGCGGAATCAGACATAGCCCCGGAACATTGGCAAGCAGGCCAAACCAAAAACTGCCATTTGCAGACATCGCCAGCGCATTCAGGACTGCCAGCAGCACAGCAAATGGAAGGAGCAGCTCCAGGGCTTTTGTGAGCAGTGCCATTCGCTGTTTACGTTCGGCAGTTGCAAGCACTTCTTCACCATGCGGGAAGAATGCCTGAAGTTCCTGCCAATACACTTCAACGGATTGCCATATTTGTCGAACGGTACTCACCGAAGTCTCTCGTTCCTCAATCCTACCTTAATTTAGTTTATACTCATTTTCCACTCAGAATGCGTGTGATTTGTTCCAAATGGATACTGTCATGCAAGGTGGTCAAGAACAACTGATCATGCAGCGTGAAGACACCACGAGTGGGGTGCTGTGCGATGCGTTCCCAATCTGTCTCTGTGCGATTACGCAGGAATGTGAGTAAGTCAAGCCGCGCTGACTGCCAATCTTGCAAATGTTGCGTCCAGGGGGTTTGCTGATACGCATTCTGTGCTGCCAGTTCGTCCGGGTCGGGGAAGGGCAGCGGTGGGTTCTCTTGCGTTATTGTCAGGGTAGCACGCTCCAGGAAGAGGCGCTCGAAATCGCGCAGATGCCCAAGCACCTGCGTGACGCTCCAACCATCGTCACCATCACGCAGGCTCACCAACGCATCTGGTTCAGCCAGCGAACAAAGCGCCTCGACGGTACGGGTAGCCAACTCCATGCGCTGGAATTGCCAGGTACGAATTGTCTCAATTGTCATAAGAAGAACTCCGCTGTGGTTGAGTAATCGACCCAGGAAGGATACCGCATCGGCTAACTACGCCCAACTTCCACGGCACAATCCATTGTCCATGCAAAGTACGCGATGCACAGCGCATGACTGTACTTCTTATCCCCATTCCCCAGAGGGTAAGAAATCCAAATGGACATATCTTTAATTACTATGAGGCAAACGACGTTCTGACGTAAGTACCGACTTTCTAGTTGAACCCTGTCATCTGACACCAATCACAGGGAACATTCAGCATGAGAGACGTACTTGAGGCATTTCTAATCGGCTTGTGCTGCAAGCAGGGCAAACGCATCTACACGGCTGCGAACGAAATAATGCTGCTGTGCGCGGAGCGGGATCTTGTAACTGCGCGAAACAATGCGCATGGCAAGCTGCATGGGGAAGGTCGGTACAATATAGATGATGGTTCCGCGAAAGCGCGAATCCAGGCGGATAATTTCTGCGAGGCTTTCGTAATCGTTGCCACCCAGCGGCAGCGACTGGTTCGTCCACATGAAATCCGCAATGATGTACGAGATAGGCCGCTGTTCTTGTAACTGCAAAGTGTAATGCTTACCTCGGATCATATCCTCCCAGGTGATGCCTTCTCCCAACTCGACAAGCAGCACTCCCACCGCGTCATCCAGCCAACCCATACGGATACGGTCATTCTCCAGGAAAAATTTCAGTGAGGAGCTTTCTTCCATGTTTCCTGCACTCCACTTCTGCGCAGTGCTGCTGAATGAATCGAAAAATGGCAACCATTTATGAGAACGATACCATCCTTGACTACTGTACCAGAATCCTCACCACCGGACATAAAGAGAATTAAAAGGTTTATATATTGTTATATTGCGCAGCCTGCATCGAATGCAACTGTTAACATTTCGATACACTATAACAGGATTCGCGGAGGTCGCAGCGTCTTCAAGGCTTGTCCGGGAATATTATCAGGGTCATTGTCGGTCTTTTTGTATCTTGACTGAGACTGTTGTAGGGACCGTCCGAAACAATCATAGGCAGACAACACATTGACCTTTGAAAATTCATTTGCATAACCCAACCTATCGTAGGGGTTCGACCATGTCGAACCCGTTTGTACATTTTATTGACATTGACCGTGAAATGTGTCGTAGACATCGTGCCGATTTTTTGTAAGGCTGTTCTATTCGTGTTCGAAAATTTCATCGCTCAACGTGTTGTATCCTTGCGAGGCGGTGGACGTGCCGTTGCACGTCCCTACAAATATCGTACCTGTAGGGACACCCAACGTGTCACCCGCCGTAGGGTTGTAGGGATTGTGTCCCCCTCCGTCGCTAACGCGACACCTCCCCCAAAGCGTTGGGGGAGGTTTGTCTGCGCGGCAGTGAGCCAGAAAGCCCCCTCCCTAATGCGTTGGGGAGGGGGTTGGGGGTGGGGACAGTTCTTGGAATCAGGCCAATATCCGCAAAACCCTGTGTCGCATTCCAGCAACCTAACCCTATGTCGCATGACAAACGGGGTGTCCGCCATACTCTTGTGCGGCACGATGTCCGTAAACAGTTTCTCTCCCAAAGATAGAAAACTGTACAGCTTACGTTCATCGAAGCTGGAAAAGTTGTCTGCAAGGGCTACTGCGGTTCATCAAATGAGAATCTCAAATGTCATTGGGCATGAGGTTCTCTTTTGGTTTTGTTGGGCAGGGTGGTTTAACGATAAAACCGGAAGACGGTTTGCTTGTGAGCATGAACGGAATCGAGAATGCCAGCGTCAAAAATGAACAGAGTATAAGAAACACACAATGTGGGTTGACCTTCACATTATGTGAACCTGCACCCTCTAATCAGCGAAGCACTCGTTGTCATTCCAACGTGATGTTCGAAGGCGAGCGAGAAAATTCGCGTACAGACGTTGAACGAAACTGAAGTCCCAGGAGAATAAGCACGATGATTTCACGTAGAAACGCTTTGAAGGGTATCGGTGTTGCATCGGTGGCGGCGGCTATCGGTGTGAAATTTGGAAATAATGTTGTTCGGGCGCAGTCCAATCCGACATTGGGCAGCGTGTATATCACTCGGCGTGGTCCCGTCACGCTGCACACGTATGTTGCTCCCGATGCGTCAGCTCAGGTGACCTCGCACATCATTGAGACCCCGAATCGGCTCGTCGTCGTTGATACTCAATTCGTGCAGGTGTTTGCACAGGATTTACGCGCTTATGTTGACAGCATCGGCAAACCCATCGAACGAGTCATTCTGAGCCATGAACACGGCGACCACTGGGCAGGTGCAACCCAATTTACGGATGTGCCTTTCGTCAGTACGGAGACGATTGCACAAACCGTTGAAACGAATCTGCCGACCTATCTCCAATTGATGGAATCGGTCATCGGTGCCGAAAACATGCCAGAGACACCCAACCTGCCCGAAGGAACCCTGACGGCTGAGTCCGAGGTCATTGACGGTGTCGCTTTCGAGTATCGTATTGATGACAACGCAGAAGCCGTCCAGCACCTGTCGATTCATCTACCGGAAGCAAACGTATGGATTGTCCAGGACTTGATCTACAATAACGCTCACTTCTTCCCCGGCACGGATCGCGCCAACTGGATTGCGACACTGGAAAGTGTGGGCAGCGCTGCAACGAACGATGATTTACTGCTGGTCGGTCATGGGCTGCCCACCACACGCGGCGAAGTCCAATCGGCAATTGCTTACTTGCAGTTGGCAAATGAACTCGCCGCCAATGCGACTGACGGCGCATCCGTCATTGCTGCGCTGCAAGAGGCTTACCCGACCTACGGCGGCAATGAACTACTCACGTTCTGGAGCGTGTTCCTCGGATAATCGGTATCCATAGTTTGGCAGATGGTAGGCTCACGCAATATGATGAGCCTACCATCTGCAATGATTTATGAAGTGAGGACTACATGTACACAATTGGCGAATTCGCACGCATGGCACAGGTTTCCCGACGACAACTGCGACATTGGGATGAGCTTGGGCTGCTGCAACCCACAAAAGTTGATGCCAGCAGCGGCTATCGTTATTACAGCGCTACCCAGCTCAGTGCCCTGAATCGCATCGTCGCCCTGAAGGAACTGGGGTTATCGCTGGATCAGATTCAACGCTTTGTCAACGACGATGTATCGCTGGATGAAATGCAGGGGATGCTGTTACTGCGTAAGGCGGAGATCGAGCAGCAGGTGCTGGCAGAAATGCGCCGTGTTCGCGTGATTGAGTCTCGCTTGAAGCAGATCCGGGAACAAGGGCAGCATGTTCGTGATGTGGTGGTCAAACAGGTGCCATCAAGAAAATACATTGGGGTACGAACCACATCGCCAGACTGGGAATCCAATTTGCGGCAGTGGAACACCATAACGCACCAGTTGAGCGATAGTCCGGAAGAAGACCGATACGGGAATTTCATGGGCATTCTGCATTGCGATGGGACGGCAACTGACTATTTTGTGATGGAAGTTGGCCGCATCCTGAAAACGGACACTCACCCACCGCTGAAAACACGCGACGGTCAGCCATTTGTTGTGCGCGAAATTCCATCCTATGTGATGGCAACCTATATACAAAAAGGAACACCATACGAGATGCATATTGGGTTCAGCACAATTGGTGAGTGGGCAGAGATGAACGACTACGCCTTTGCTGGCCCAATGCACGGTGTCATTCTGAATTCAACACATTTGCAAGATACAAACGACCTTCTTGTCGAAGTGCAATTCCCAATTCAAAGACGAGATGCCCCCTTGGATTTGCTCGATTCCAGGAACTGAACGCAATACAGGAGCTACACATGAACGATGAAACGCTAACCCTGGTTTCCACTATCGGACTCATTTTGTCGATTATCCCCGCTGGGCTTCACGGTATTGAGGCGTTTTTGCCGATGCAAGCCCGCTGGATTGTGAACCTGGTGCTTCCATTCTTTACCTTCAAGCTACCCAACGGCGATACAGCCTTAACCTATGGCGAGCAAATCAAAATGCTCGACGCAGCGCTTGATTCTGTGCCTGCTGAAAAGCAAAGAGCGAAGGCAGACTACATTTTCCTCCTGCTCTTTGAGCAGCGTCAAGGCGGCATTGGTTTCACCGCCGTCGCTCTGGGCGCGATTTACGGCTTAACCTTGTCCGTTGTTGAGCGTAACCCATTGCATTTCGTGTACGGCATCGTCGCGTTGTTGATGATGCTTGTTAATGCCAACCATGCTGGCGTTCCCTTTTTAGGCCATCACCCCAAAGTCTCCAAAAGTGGCAGAAACGTGGGCATCGTGTTTGCACCCTTCTGGCTAGTCGTCCTCATTCTCAACGGTTTAGCATTTGTAAACACGTTGGGATAAGTATTTATAGTGCTGGTATGGGTCACTGAGCTACTATTGCCACTTTATTCACGCTCACACTCGGCAGCGCCGAGTGTGAGTGCCATCCCACGTTATTTTTTGTGAGACCAAGGCACGGTGTCATTCTGAATTCAACACATTTGCAAGATACAAACGACCTTCTTGTCGAAGTGCAATTCCCAATTCAAAGACGAGATGCCCCCTTGGATTTGCTCGATTCCAGGAACTGAACGCAATACAGGAGCTACACATGAACGATGAAACGCTAACCCTGGTTTCCACTATCAGACTCGTTTTCTGATTGCTGATCGCTTACGCTAATCAAAGCTAAAAAGGTTGACCGCAAGGGCTAGCGCGTAACATCAGTTATTCAATGTCTACGCTAGAAAGCTATATGATCGTTGATGTTTAGATCATCACAACGCCACCGTTAACATCAAGCGTCGCCCCGGTAACCCATGTTGTTTCGGTGGAACATAACTGCACAATAGAGGCCGCCAATTCGGATGGATCCGCCATGCGGCGCAGCGGTACTGTATCGACATAGGCTTGTTTCGCCGCCGGGTCAATATCAAACATGCGCGTTTCGACAGCACCAGGTGCAATACTGTTGATCAGAATGCCGTCGGCGGCATATTCTCGTGCCATTGATTTTGTCATAGAAAGCACAGCGCCTTTGGTCGCGCTGTAGACTGTGGAGTTATGAACCCCGCCGATACGTCCACCGGTTGAACTGATATTCACCACTCGTCCCCACCCACGCTTTTTCATGTCGTCTGCAACAGCGCGGGTCATGAAGAATACTGATCGCATGTTGATGTTCACAATGCGGTCAAACCATTCAACCGTCATTTCATCAATTGGAATACGTGGACAAATGCCAGCATTGTTGACGAGGATGTCGATTTGCCCAAATCCTGCGATGACATCTGCAACCACAGCATCAATCTGTTGCACGTCAGCTAAATTGCATATGAACGCACGTGCGTCACACATGTTTTGCCGTAAATTACGCGCAACAGTTTCTGTCTCTTCCTGGTCAATATCGAGTAAAGCAACGCGGGCACCGCCTTCAGCAAGTCGTTTTGCGGTTGCAGCGCCGATTCCTCGCGCTGCTCCGGTGACAATTGCGACCTTCCCGTCCACACTCATGTGTATGGTCTCCTTACGATGAATCTCTCACAGGCTACCAACATGATCTTCCAATGCTTCCTTTGTGAGGATCGTTTCTGAAAGCGTATCGTTGCGGTTGATGTCGAACCAATCTGCATAGACATATTCAATAGAAAGCGCTCCATCATAACCTGAGTCCCTGAGGCGGTTTATGATGTCCACGAAGTCTATCGTGCCTTCATCCCATGACGTTTGCAGCTTACCAAAACGGGCGGGTCGCAAGTGAAAGTGACCCGTGTGAGGAATCAGAGAATGAATGCGGACTTCAGGAATGTATTGCAAGGTGAAGTGAGCATAGTCCAATGTGATTTTTGCGTCTTGTGCCATCTCTACCAGTTGCAAAGCAAGTTCCGGTGTATCTGCAACGGAACCCATATGCGGCTCAAATCGAAGTTGAACATCATACTCTGCGGCAATTTCAGTCGCACGTTTCAGGGCTTTGCCAGATTCTTCAAGATTTTCTGCCAACGTGCGCTCCAGATGATCAACGCCAGGAAGAATCGTAAAACCGGGAATCCCAGCAGCTTTGCAGAACTGCGCTGAACCACGGATATAGTCTTCATCCTTAGCACGTACAGCCGGGTTCGGGTCATTGATACTATTTTCGCCCGGATGTGACCCATACTGCGGAAAGAAATCTACTGCGTCCAATTCGTACTTATCCAACAGCATCTTGAGCTTGTCTGCTTCCCCTTGCGGATCCGCCAGAACCGCTTCCGGCTCGAAGCTGCACCGACCGCGATTATGGAAGCCAGCGATATCTACACCCTTAAAGCCCATGTGATGAGCCAGGGCAAGCGTTCCTTCCAGCGGCAAAATTTCAAATGAGTGATTCGTCACAGTCAAGCGCATATCCTAATTCTCCTTTCAGAAAATTTATATAGTAATGATGTCGAGTTCCATCAAGCGGGCAAGCTTCCGAATACGTCCCATCTGATGCCCAACACCAAGTGCGCAGTGGTGGGTTGGCCCCTCTTCTGCCCAGCGATCCATAAACGTTGCTGGATCCAGATGAAATTTGAGGCGTGAGTTGGTATTGCCGATATGAAGCGTTTCCCCCGGGACGGATTGCCCCTCAGCGCACAGCAGCTTGAGTTGTCCCTCCGCCGTTTGCGTCATGCCGAGGATCGTAATGGGGCCGGTCTTGACTTTGAACTCAACGGACAGACCATAGCCACGCTTGCCATGATATAAACCTAGTCCCCGTAGCAGGGGCTTCTCGTCGCTAATCTTCACATGACCGGGGCCATCATGCCCCATGAGGATGAAGTCCTCTTCAAAGTCCATCGCATAAAATTCAGTGTAGGAGCCGCCCGCATCAAGCCGATCCATCATCATCATGGCAACGCACGTTTTTAAATCTCCCTCACCAGAAGCAGGAATGCCACGTGCCGTCAGCAATGAATTCCCCACGATAAGCCCTGCACCCAATTCTTCGTTATCGTTGCCGTCTAGCCCGCGATAGTAATAGGTAAGCCCATTGAGGTCGAAATCGGCTACCAGTCGGTCTAGCCCAACGGATACCTGTGCCGACCATCGCAGCGCTTCATCTGTGACTTCCATAGAGATTTTGTCGTGTCCGGGTTCTGCCAACTGGAACGTTGCGTGTATCTCTTCGATCTTGGCGGCGATTTCCGCATTGGTTGCCCCTTGAACCCGTTGATGCAAATCGTCCATTTCCAGCACTTCGATATGGGTACCAAGTTGGGCATGGTGCATCGTAAAGTCGGAGTACATGTCGAGCATACCGGGGTACGTGTGACCGAGAAAACCAATCCGGCTGTAATTCAGTTCTCGCATGACGCTGGCTGCACGTACCCAATCTTCAATCTGTGACCAGCCGCGCTCATAGTACTGCTGCGCATGACCTTCCGTCGGGTGCAACAGCCCGGATACGACGTTGAACTGAATACGGCTTCGTGCAAACGCATTCGAGATTTCTGGCACGCAGCAGGCGCAGCAGTTTGCGAGCCACTCGGCAGTATCCGTGTTGGGGTAATCCAGCGACGGAGTCGGCTGTAGGTTTAGCACCAGCACCGGAGCCTTGCGCCGCTGCACTGCCGGAAGCACTTGTGATGATGTAGCATACGTTCCCACGTAGCACACAATAATATCGACATTCTCACTGGCAAACAGATCACCCGCATTCTTAGCGCCAGGTGCGTCGTCAACCAACCCTGCCGAGACAACTTCGCCGCCCATCTCACGAATCTTCGTCTCGACATCGCGCTGGTATCCTTCCAACCGCTCCTTCAGTCCATCGAACTGGGGCCAGTACGCCGCCAGGCCGATGCCGAATACACCGATCTTTGCCTTTGCATAATCTCCAGCCATAAAAATCAATCCTCTCAGTAAACCTCGCTCTGTTGCTAGAAGTTCCCGTAGGGGGAGCCGCAGGCCATGCACTTACAAACAACCATTTCGTTTCTAACTACACACCGAAGGTTACTTCTCGCTTCAAATAAGGGTCTGCTATTTATCTTGAAATCGGTCGGAAACTGTGATTCTTGACATTTTCTGTAAACGGCGCAGCACGCTGCGCCCCTACAAATCACACTTCTTACACATGAGCCTTATCTTGAAATCGGTCGGAAACTGTTTTTCACCAGGTTGCTCACTCGTGGGATTACCCCTGTTGTGCGAACAGCTTACGAATTTGTCCGATACCAATCTTCACATTGCCAAGCCGAATCTGGTCAATCAATACAGCGATCAACAGCACCAGCCCTTGTGCGATATTCTGGTACTCGGTAGATACACTCTGAAGATTAAGACCATTGAGTAAGGTGCTAAGGATCATCACACCGAGTAATGTACCAATCAGGCTTCCTTTTCCACCCGCAAGGCTCGTCCCACCCAGTACAACCGCTGTGATCACTGTGAGTTCTACGTTAGGCGCTGCGCGAGGGTCTGCGGCGTATAGACGTGCTGTGAGGAACACACCTGCTATGCCAGCGCTTAAGCCAGAAAGCATAAAGGCGATCATACGGTAGCGGCGCACCCCTAACCCGGCAAGACGGCTGGCTTCCTCGTTCCCACCGATTGCATACATTGCGCGACCGTATGTGGTATAGCGCAGCACAAACACTCCGATCACAAACAGCCCCAGTGTGAATAGGATCGGAAATGGAATTTCACCCAACAGGGGGACCGATACCCGACCCTCACTGAGATTGGCGAACTGGGTGTAGATTGCCATCTGATCTTCATCAACGGGAAACACCGGAATTGTGAGCGCATCTGACAGCACGAACGCAAAACCACGCGCCACCGAGAGCATACCAAGTGTTGTAATAAGGGAGTTGATGCCAACATACGTTACCAGGAAGCCATTGAGCAATCCAACAAATGCCCCTGTCGTGAGCGCGGCAGCCGATGCCCCAACCAGCCCCAGCGGTTCCTGTAACACACCGATAACAACGCCGCATAGAGCAGCCGTAGAAGCAACCGAGAGATCAAGACCACCACTGATCATCAACATCGTGGTGAAAACGGCAATAATCCCGATGGTCGAACTGGATAACAGTAAATTGTTAAAGTTTCGCGGTGTCAGAAAAACGTCGGATAGCGATGCCATCACCCCGACGATAAGCGCCAGCATGATGATGAGGCCAAGCAGTTCCTGCAAATCGCCAGATTGCAGCAGTCGCCTCATATTGAAGCCACCTGCCATCGGCGGGCTATCTTGTGATTTCGATGGGTTTGCGGCCATCGGTTCCTCCTGCTGCTGCTTCCAATACACGTTCTTCTGATGCTTCCATTTGCATGAACTCGCCGGTAATACGACCTTCGTGGATTGTTAAAATGCGATGGCTGACGGATAGCACCTCCTGAATGTCCGAAGACACCATCAGAATGGCGAGTCCCTGTTCGGTCAGATGTTCCAACTGGTCATAGATGTCCGAGCGTGCTCCCACATCTACCCCCCAGGTTGGTTCATTCAGCACGAGTACATTGACGTTAGCCTCCAGCCAGCGAGCAAGTACCACCTTTTGCTGGTTGCCGCCGCTCAAGAAGCGGGTTTCGACTTCCATGCCCCCCGCCATACGAATGCCGAGTCTGTCTACCCAGTGCTGGGTATGGTTTTTTTCCTGCCTCTGCCGGAATACCCCAAGCGTTTCCAAATTGCGCCAGTTAGAAAGCGTCACATTTTTGCGAACGCTCATTCCCAAAACAAGCCCGTTAACCTTACGGTCAATCGGCACAAAACCAATCCCGGCATGCTTGCCGTCTCTTGGCGATTTGATCTCGGCAGTTTGCCCCATAACCTCAATTGTGCCGCTGTCGATAGTATCAGCACCAAAAATGCAACGGGTGAGATCGGCATGACCGGCACCGAGCAGCCCAAATAAACCAACAATTTCCCCGGCACGAACTTCAATGTTAATATCTTCGAAGATGCCTGTCTTGGTCAGTTGAGATACGCGAAGTGCAACCTCGCCCGTCTTGGCGCTTGCCGCCTGCCGCCTCGCCTCAACCCGATCCTCTATCGTGCGCCCGACCATCATTTCAACAAGATTATCCTGCGTTACCTCTGCAACAAGGCGTGTCCCTACATGTTGCCCATCACGCAGCACAGTTACGCGCTGTGCCACATCGAAAATCTCATCGAGACGATGCGAAATGTAGATAATGCCAACACCTTTTTCCCGCAGGTTTTCCACAATACCGAAGAGATGTCTGACATCTGGAGGGGTCAGCGCAGCGGTCGGCTCATCCATCACAATAATGCGGGCTTGCTGTGATGTCGCCTTGACAATCTCGACAATTTCGCGCTGAACAACAGTCAGGTCGCGCATGTTGGTGCGTGGGTCAAGCTTCACACCCAGCAGATTCAAATATTCGGCAGCAATCTCGTAGGCTCGGTTCCAATCTATAAACAACCCTGCGCGCTTCGGCAAATGACCGATCAGCATATTCTCTGCGACCGATAGGTCTGGCGCATAGTGCAATTCCTGATAGATCATCCGAATGCCGGCTGCCTCGGCATCGCGTGGCTGGCTGAACTGAACCGCCTCCCCGTGGATGAATACCTCGCCGCTGTCTCGCTGGTAGTCCCCATTGAGGATCTTGATGAGTGTCGATTTACCAGCCCCGTTTTCTCCTAGCAGGGCAAGCACCTCACCACTATGTAATTCCAGCGCAACATTATCCAGTACCCGCACACCATGAAAACTCTTGCAGATGTTCTTCATCTGAAGAAGTGGGATGTTCTTGTTCCCCTCGGTCATAATGATGGCCTCTTACTCGCTGCTGCGCTGATACGAATGCGAATTTGATCGAAACCAACCGCCAGAATCAGAGCCGTCCCGCTGGCAACATCCTGCCACCACGATTCGACATTGGTGATCGTCATACCATTGCTTAACGTGCGCAAAATGATGACACCAACCAACGTGCCAATCAGCGTACCCTTACCTCCAGCGAGGCTCGTCCCACCCAGGATCACCGCTGTGATCACCGTGAATTCAAGCCCAACGGCAGCACGGGGGGCGCTGCTGGCAAGCTGTGATGCAATAATCAAACCACTCAGGGCAGCTAAAGTGCCACAGAGCGTATAGGCGATCAATAAATGGCGTGTAACAGCTATTCCGGCTAACCGTGCAGCATCCGGGCTACCGCCGATAGCGTACAGATTTCGCCCAAACTGGGTATAACGCATGATGACGAAGAACACGAGGTACAGCACCAGCATCAACAAGAGTGAAAACGAGAATCCGAAGACCTCACCACGCCCAAGGAATTTAAACACCTCATCGTTGAGCTGGTTGGTCTGCCCCGCGCTCAGAACGAACGCCAGCCCGCGCACGATTGAGAAAGTTCCGAGGGTTGTGATAAGCGGGTTAATTTTCATGAATGTGACCATGAATCCATTCAAGAAACCAACAAGTGTGCCACTGAGCAGCCCCAGGATTGTTGCGAGCAGCAGCGGTATGTTGAACTCGATCCATAGCAGGCTGGTCACTACACCGGAAAGTGCCGCGACAGAGCCAACAGACAAGTCAACACCGCCGGAGATCAACACGACTGTCATACCAATCGACACGACCCCGACCACCGCAAGTTGCTTTGATACATTCTCTAGATTATTGAGGGTGAGGAAATTCTCAGATTGAGTAGCAAAGATGACACATAACAGTAAGAAACTACCGACCAGCGTAAGTGTCGTCAGATTATCACCGCTCAACCATGTGGGGATCCGACGCTCAGACTGAACAGCCTGCGGTAGAGATGAATTCGACATGAAATAAAGTCCTAGAATAATGTGGGGTGATCTATCCCCAGAATACGATTTTTATTCGCCCATCCGGCAAAAATTTTGTGAAGTATTGGGGATGTCACGGATGCATCCCCAATGTAGTACTAGCGGTTATTATTATTTATTCTTCGCAGAATTCTGGCCATTCTTCAGCGTAGAACTCACAAACATTATCTGCGGTGATAAAGACATGTTCCTGATAGACGGCAGGTGCTACCGGCTCGCACTCCAACAATGAGATCATCGTGGGGATCAGGATGTCGCCATATGTCTCGGGGAAGTACCCTGTTGCACCCAGATACCGGCTGTTTTCCTTGATCATTTCTTCCTGTCCAGACGGGTCTGCACCTTGCCCGACGACCATCACCTCATTTTCACGCCCGGCTGTTTCAAAAGCGGCGATCACACCCAGTGCGGTGCCATCGTTAATTGTGACGGCAAGAACGTTAGACCCTTCGGGGATATTTGCCAGCGTGTCCGTTACAACAGCAAAGGACTCTTCCTGCGTATTCTTGCTGTCGAGGAAGATCACATTCTCCTCCGCCACCGGGGTTTCCAGGGTATTCTGCACACCATCTACCTGCCCCTGCATACGGGCAGCGGGGATTGGCCCAGACTGGGGTAATTCCAGAACAAGCAGGAAGTCAACAGGCTCATCCCAGTTCTCATTCGCCCATTCTGCCAGCGCAGTCCCGGCGAGTTCACCTGCCAAGTAGTTATCTGCCCCGAAGAAGGTCGCACCTGGCATGGGGATGTCGATTGCGATAACCGGTACACCTGCGCTGCGGAAGCGGCTCATAATCACGTTCCCAAAGGCTTCATCCGTCTGGAACTCGATCACACCATCAACCCCCTGGGTGAGGAAGTTCTCGGCATTGGCAAGCGCAGTTGCACCGTCCAGTTGGTTGTCAGCCAGGATTAACTCAATATTACCGGCTTCTTCAGCAGCTTCTTCGATGCTCTCACGAACCAATTGCGTGAATACGATGTCCTCAGTCAGGTTTGCAAAGCCGATTGTGTAGCTGTCTGCTGCGGTTTCACAGCTTTGTGCCTGTACGACGCTAACGGATGATATGCCCATAAACCCGAATGCAAAAATGCTGAGTGTAAGGGACAAAGCGGTCAACATGGATACGGATGCTTTAAGTTTGTTGTTCACAAAAATCTCCTCGAAAGATTAAATCAAAAAGTGAAAGTCTTTCTCGAACTGTTTGACTTTGCTTGCACAGCCTGAGCAGCGAACACAAGCCCATTAATATTGTTCCGTAGACCAAATTGTCGGAACTTGTTGAAAGTTAACACGAGCGACAAAAAAAGTCAAAAAGTCACTAATCCAGGTGAAACACCTCCTCTAACGTGATCATGTTTTGGTCTGGGCGACCTTCTATCGCCTCGAAGTACGGCCCCATAAATTCCTGCCACTTTGCATTGATTTCCTCCTGTGCCATCCCTTCCAGCGATGCTTCAAAGCTCTCTGCTGCCTCGAAATACCCGAAAAGCAAACCATCGTCACGCAAGAAAAGTGAGTAGTTGTGCCAACCCGTTCGGCGAAGGGCAGCCAACATGTCAGGCCAGACCGCCTCATGATGTTTCTTGTATTCGTCAATTTTGTCTTTCTTGACCTGAAGTAGAAAACCAACACGTTGCATTATTTGTTCTCCAATCATGCTAAGTTTGTGGGTAGATCCCTATCAAATTGTTGAAAATTGTTGAAATTTGATGGAACACGAAATGAACCTATCATAATCACCAACTTCAAGCAAGTAATTTACCTCTGCTAATTTCAACAACTTCTACTTAAAATACTGTCAGTGCAGCAAAACAACTCAGAAGGTCACTTGTGAATAAACCATCGACTGTTTTTGGGCGGCGTCAGGCTATTCTTAACCTGCTCAAGGAACAAACTAGCGTCAAGGTGACTGACCTTGCCGAGATTTTGGATGTCTCGGAAGGAACAGTGCGTAATGACCTGCAAGCCCTGGACGAAGCGGGGCAAATTCGGCGGGTTCGTGGCGGGGCGGTCACTGCAATGGAATATTTTGCGCATGGTCAGCAAATCCGTGAAAGGGCGCAGATCAACGCAGAACGTAAAGGTTGGCTTGCACAATGGGCGAGCGGGCAAATCGACAGTGGGGATGTCATTTTTCTGGATGCTAGTACTACCGTGTTATCTATCGCGCCCTACCTGCTTGATCGTACCAATCTGACTGTTGTAACCAATGGGGTCGAAATCGCTCGCGCTATCGCCTCTAACCCAACGAATACGGTTATTATGGCAGGCAACATCTTAGCCGCAGACGGTAACACCCTGCTGGGTCCCGTCCCAATGCACCTGCTTGAAACCCTGCATATCCGAACAGCTTTTTTCTCCTGTGCCGGATTGTCCGAGGAAATTGGGCTGCTCGAACGAGATATACAGGAGGCTCAAATCAAACGAGAGATCATTGATCGGGCGGATAACAAAGTTGCCTTGATTGATTCGAGCAAGGTAGGTAAGGGTGGACTAAGCCCGTTTATCCTCTGGGATGCAGTAGATCACGTTGTCACCGATACAGATGTGCAACCGGAAACCGTAGAATCAATCCGCAAAACGGGGACTCAGGTCACCGTCTGCGGTGAGGAAACAGTGGCTACCTATGCATCGTATGATACCAACGGTCAGTATCGCATCGGATTTGCCAACATTAGCGAGGATATGCCGTTTGGGCGCGATGTGCGGCGCGGGCTGGAAGCAGCGATCCATGGAACGAACAACATTGAATTGATTATTGCGGATAATCAGCTAAACCCTGATATTGCCCTGCATGTTGCCGACCACCTCATCGAACAGCAGGTTGATCTGGTGATTGAATACCAGATTGATGAGCAAGTTGGGAACCTGATCTCGAACAAATTTAATGCGCGTGGTATCCCGGTGATTGCTGTCGATATTCCGATGGTCGGGGCGACCTTCTTCGGGGTCGATAACTACAATGCGGGTGTGATCGCAGGCAGAATGCTGGGTGAACATGTGTTTCAAGAGTGGGATAATACCTTTGACTTTCTCGTTGTACTCGAACACCCACGCGCAGGCAACCTCCCGGCAATGCGCATCCAGGGGCAGATCGACGGGTTTCAGTCAGTCGTCGGGCAAGTCCCGCGTGGGCGACTGATTCGCCTGGATAGCGGCAACACCTCACAGGTTAGTGCCAACGAGATGCGGGTGATGATGCAGCAGTTTGGTAGTAACAAACGTTTCGCAGTCATCAGCTTTAACGATGATGCCGCAATTGGCGCATGGCTAGCCGCCCAAGAATTGGGCTGCAAGGAAAACGTGCTGATTGTTGGGCAGGGTGGGGATCGTCGTCTGCGCATCGAACTACGTAAGGAGAACAGCCGTATTATTGGTTCAACAGCCTTCCGCCCAGAGGAATACGGGCGAAAGCTGCTGGAATTGGCGCTGAAGATTCTCGCAGGCGACTCAGTGCCGCCTGCGGTATACATCGACCACGTATTTATCAATGCGAATAACGTGGATGTTTACTATCCGGTAGACCTCAGCGGTTGAGTCAAATCTCCATCTCGTATTTGCGAACGGCTTCTTCATTGACCTCGACACCCAGCCCTGGTTCATCGGGCGCAACCACCCAGCCATCAACATGGCGGATCGGGTTCGTGGCAAGTTCGACCTGCATTACACTGGGAAGCGGCATGAGTTCAAAGATGCTGGGCTTTTCCGCACAAAGGGCGATATGGATTGCGGCTGCCGTGTTAATCGCCGAACTGTATGTATGTGGATTGAACTTAACGTTGAATTGTGCCGCCAATTCGACGATTTGCAGTACACCCGTTATGCCCTCGGCTCTGCCAGCATCCACGAGAATATAATCACATACATCTGCGTCGAGTATGCGGTGGAAGGCATCCAGTGTAAACAGCCGCTCCCCGAACGCAATCGGCAGTTCTGGTACAGCCGAGCGCAGGTGATGATAGGCGGTCAGGTTATCCGGGTGGAAGGGGTCTTCCAGCCAGGTGAGCCGAACTTCTGCAAAGGCACGCGCCATCTTGACCGCATAAGGGATGTCCCAGCGCAGCCGCGCTCCCACGTCAATGATGAATCCAGCATCTGCACCAATCGCCCCACGAACAGCCCGCGCAAAGGCAATATCTCTTTCTGCTCCAAAGCCAAGATTGGCATTCCCCTTTTTACCGAACCCAACCTTTACCAATTGATAGCCCTGCTCAATGTATTCCGCCATCTCCCTGGCAAGTTCATCAATAGAGGTGCCTTTGGGGTGAATACTGGCGCAGACGGGCAAGCGATCATGTTTTTTCCCGCCAAGTAGTTTATGTAATGGTTGCCCCAGGATTTTGCCTTTTAAATCCCACAATGCCATATCAACTGCGCTGATGGCAAACCCCGCCACCCCGCCGACATCGCCATACCACCACACACGCTCCCGCATCTCGTGCCACAGGGCATGATTGTCGAGCGGATCACGGTCTCGTACCACATCCAATAAGCCATGCCGCAACAGTGCAGCGACACTCGCCGCATTTTCCCGGAAGATCGCAACACACTCCCCCCAACCCACAATCCCTGTATCGGTTTCCAGGCGTACAACAACAATATGCCGGATGTTGTTGTTGTCAATAATTTCTGGATAGCGCAGCGGGAAAGCCTCTGCCTTTTTGATCATCATGAGCGCGGCTCTCAATCTACCCGATAACGGGTAATATAATCCTGGTTAAGCTGAACGCCAAAACCGGGGCGCTCTGAGATGGTGTAGATACCATCCTTGATGGGGGGCGGCTCTAGCTGGATTTCCCAGAAGATCGGATCGCGGCTGCGGTGGAAACACTCAACGTAGGAGCCATGTGGCACTGCGGCAAGCAGATGTGCCGACACCTGCGCCTCCTCATGGTGCGCCATCTTAACACCAAAGGCGTAACACAGCTCTGCGGCCTTGCGCCACATACTGGGTCCCCCTGCCCACGATGCGTCAAAATTGCAGTAGTCAATAGAACCTTCAATAATCAGGTCGCGGACTGCATCCAGTGTGTAGGCACTTTGTCCGGCAGTGACGGGAATGCGGGTCGCTAACCTCACATCTTTCAGCCAGCGGCGGTCGTTGTACCAGCGCACAGGCTCCTCGAACCAGTGGAGTTGTATGCCAGCGTCTTGCGCTAATGTCACAAATTCAATCGCCTGCCATAGATCGTAGCCCTGATTGGCATCCACCATAAACCGGAACCCCTCCCCGGCGGCCTCAACTGCGATTTGTAAGCGTCGAAGATCTTCCTGTGGGGTTGCCCCGCCAATTTTGAACTTCATCCCAACGACATCGTAATTACGGTAATCTTCGATTTCCCGCGCCAGCTCATCATCGGTCTGACCGTAGTATCCACCGATAGCGATAATCGGAAGCTGGTTCGTATACCCACCCCATAAACGGTACAGCGGCATCTCCAGCGCCTTACCGAGCGTGTCCCATAGGGCAGCATCAACCGCCGAGATTGCCTGCATTACCAGGTTACGATCTCGCAAAATATCATAAGTAGCGGGTTTCATGGCCTCCCAACATCCAGCAATATTGAATATATCCATATTGGTGATCGCCGGGGCAAGCTCCTCATGGATGATTTTACGAATCATGTCCTGCTCGTCATCTGTATCCCCTGTATAGATTTCTCCGACGATGCCCTGATGAGTATAAATGCGAGTGATGATTGTGCAGCGGTTCCGCATAGAGTATTTGCTGCCACGATATACCTGATCAAGTGGGACGCGGATCGCATCCGTTTCGACCTTTTGCACAGTTAACGAACCAGGTTGCTGAAATTTCATAAACGGTTTCCCCTGCGTTTAGACCGGAAAAAGCATTCTTTTGACAATTTTTGTCGAAAGTGGTAACTTTCAACAGAGTACAACAAAAGTGGTCGTCTGCCAACTCTACCAGGTTGCGATGACATTTGGCGAACATTGACTTATAAAAAGAGGATTTTATGGCAAACGTAAAAATTGCAATGATCGGTGCTGGCTGGTGGGGTACTCAATTTCACATTCCTGCTCTGATTGCCAATGAGCGCGTGGATTTCGTGCTAGTAGACAAAAATGCAGATGCACTCAAGGTAGCCGCTGATAAGTACGAACTTGAATATACCTATACCAGTTTATCCGACGCACTGAACGATCACGGCGATATCCGTGGGGCAGTTGTCGCGGTGCCACATCATGCCCACTACGCCGTAGCAAAAGAAGTGTTGGAAAGCGGACTCCACATCATGCTGGAAAAACCGATGACGCTTTACGCCAGGGAGGCGAAAGAACTCGTCGAAATCGCCAGCGAAAAGAACCTTGAAATGCTGATTGGATATATCTTCCCGTATATTGACACGATGGCTGAGGCCAAACAGTACATGGATGAGGGACGTATTGGTGATATTGAATACATTACCTGCTCTATGTCCTCAATGACTGTAGAGTTTCTACGTGGGAAACCCGAAGAGTATGCCGAAGTCTTCAACTATCCGGTAACTGGCCCCACCACAAAAACCTACGCTGATCCCGCTACTGCTGGTGGTGGACAGGCTCAATTGCAAATTACACACTCTGCCGCGATGATGTTTTACCTCGCCTCTGGGTTACGCGCTGAACGAGTAACTGCATTTATGAACAATCTTGATGCCCAGGTTGATGTTGCTGATGCATTTGCGGTACGCATGAACAATGGCGCTGTAGCGACTGTCGGCAGCACTGGCAATATTGGCAAAGGCGATGGCGGGTTGGTGGAAGTTCACCTGCACGGGAGCAAGGGGCGCTTATATGCCGAGGCAATTAAGGGGGAACTATATATGCGCCTGCACGATGGTACAGAAGTGCATCGCATTACGGATAACCCCGGTTACCCGGCAGAAAAATCTACCCAACAGTTTGTCAACATGCTGCTTGATGGTGCGCCGAACCAACACCCTGGCTACCCCGAAGGCTTGTATACCGTAGAATTGTTGGAAGCTGCCTATCGCTCTGCCGCACAGGATGGCTTGCCCGTAACGATTGAATCACTCTACGAGTAGTAGCGATGGATTACCATACGGCGCATATTGATGATATGGCATGGCATGAAGATCCGCGTTTTCCTGATGTTGCTGTGCAGGTGCTAATTTCAAAAATTCACACCGATGCTGCCAGCCTGATGCGCGGGCAGGTTGCACCCGGCGGGGAAATCGCCAAGCACACACACGAGACGGAAACAGAGCTGGTATATGTATTGGCTGGTACAGCAACCATGACAATAAACGAGGATACCTTTCCGTTGCCGACGGGCAGCGCCGTCCTCATCCCGGCTGGGATGCCACACAGCCTCAAGAACAATGGGGATACAGTCATCCAACTCATGGCAGTTCATACGCCGCCCACGCGCTAGTGACTATGAAAGAGGAAGCATGGCAACCGATATAGTAATGCCCAACCTGGGGTTTGATACCCAATCCGGGCAGGTGATTGAATGGTACAAACAACCGGGAGACCCGGTTCAAAAGGGGGAACCACTAGCACTGGTTGAGGCGGACAAAGCCAACGTGGATCTTGAAAGCATTGCCAGCGGTGTCCTGCTGGAAACACTTGTTCCGCTGGATGTTGACATTGACATCGGTACTGTCATCGCCCGTATAGGCACACAGGCAGAATATGACAGCAGTTCGGCACAGTTGGTCAGCGCCACCCCTCAAATAGCTGCCAAACTAGGGCGATCCCCTTTGGAGTCGCGTGTGTCACCAGTTGCGAAGCGACTTGCTGAAGCCAACAATGTTGACCTGCAAGGGGTCGTTGGCAGTGGTACACGCGGACGAATCACGCGAGAGGATGTCGAGGCGCATTTGACATCCGAAATTCCTCAAACAAACGCGGGGATTCCTATGGCACTGCCCAAGGTACGCAAAGCCGCGCATGAGGCCGGAATCGCACTTGTAGAACTGGGTATCACCGATAGACCAATCACCTTCGCAGACCTTGAAGCATTTCAACAGCAACAGTCTGCACCAGAACAGCCCCCCGCAGCACAACGAGAAGGTGTCCAGATAACTTCACTCAGCCGGATGCGCCAGACGATTGCGCGACGAATGGTCGTCAGTAAGCAGACTGCCCCCCATTTCTATGTGACGGGTGAATTTGACCTCACCGATGCGCTGGATCGCTTGCAAGATCATAAGGCGAAGGTCAACGATTTGCTACAATACCTGACCGTTCAGGCGCTGCTGGCGGTACCCGAACTGAATGCGACTTTTGAGGATGATGTACTCTATCTCCACGATCACATCAACCTTGCAATTGCCGTTGCGCTCGATACTGGTTTGATGACCCCCGTACTCCATAAAGCGAGCCACTTCTCACTTAGTGGCCTCGCAGAGCGCTCGCGTGATCTTGTGAAGCGTACACGGGCTGGCAAATTGCAACCTGAAGAAATGCGTGGTGGTACTTTTACCATTAGCAACCTTGGCGTGATTCCTCAGGTTCAACACTTCACGGCAATCATCAACCCGCCACAGGTTGCTATTCTGGCTGTGGGAACTGTTAAACAGCGCCCTGTCATGATTGATGGCGGCTTGTACGCCCGACACACAGTTCACATGACGCTGAGTGGAGATCATCGCGTGGTAGACGGTATGCATCTTGGTCGCTTCATGGCGGCATTTCAGACGGCATTAGATCATTTCATACAGTAAAGAAAGCTGGCAAACCTATGACCGAATTACCCCTCGCCCTTGAGGTTGAAATACGCCAGGCAGCTCTACGCAGCATGATGCAAATTCGCCAGGCTGAGGAGGAGATCCAGGGGCTTTTCCTGGCGAATCTTGTCCGTGGAACTACCCACCTTGCCGTCGGGCAAGAGGCGTGTGCAGTCGGAACTGCGGCTGCTCTACGTGATGGAGATACCGTCACATGTACCTATCGTGGACATCATCACGCACTTGCGCTGGGTATGTCTGTCAAAGCATTGATGGCTGAAATGATGGGCAAGGTCAGCGGCGCTTGTAGAGGGAAGGGTGGCTCGATGCACATGACCGATGCCTCTATTGGGCTACTCGGCGCGAACGCCATCGTCGGCGGTCAGATTCCAATTGCGCTTGGTGCGGCATATACCGCACAACTTAAAAAAACCGGAGCCGTCGCTGTCACCTTCTTTGGAGATGGTGCGACGAATATCGGTGCGTTTCATGAATCTATGAATATGGCATCTATCTGGAAGCTGCCGGTACTTTTCCTATGTGAAAATAACCAGTACGGTGAATACACTGCCCTGCACAAGAGTACGCCGATAGCGGACCTTGCGGTACGTGCCGATTCCTACGGTATGCCAGGCGAAATCGTGGATGGGCAGGATGTAGAAGCCGTCTATGCGGCGGTTAGTGCGGCGGCTGACCATGCCCGTGCTGGTCATGGCCCCACTTTCATCGAGTTTAAGACCTATCGTTTCCGGGGGCATTCTCGTACAGACACAGGCCCCTACCGCCCCGAAGGTGAGCTAGAAGCGTGGATGGAACGCGATCCCATCATCATTCTGAAGCAGCGAATGATCGCCGCCAACCAGCTCGACGAGACGGAATATGCTGAACTCCAGAGTGCGACTGAACGCGAAGTACACAGCGCAATCGAGTGGGCAAAATCCGAACCCTATCCGAGCCTGGATGAGTTAACCTCTGATATTTACTTTGAAGGAGCTTAGGCCATTATGACCGAAATGACCTATCGTGAGGCGGTCAAAAAAGCACTGACAGACGAAATGCGCAGTGATCCCGATGTGGTATTCTTCGGAGAGGATGTTGCTGAGGCTGGTGGCGCTTTCAAAGTCACGCCGGGGTTGTGGGAGGAATTTGGATCGGATCGTGTACGGGACACCCCCATCAGTGAACAAGCTATTGTAGGTACTGCACTCGGAGCGGCAATCACAGGGCTACGTCCAGTCGCAGAGTTGATGTTCGCAGACTTTATCGCAGTTGCGATGGATCAAATCGTGAACCAGGTAGCGAAGTACCGCTATATGAGTGGCGGTCAGTTCAAAGTGCCGCTGACAATTCGCTCGGCACAGGGAGGCGGAGCTGGTTTTGGCACCCAGCACTCGCAGTGTGCTGAATCCTGGTTGATGAATTTTCCGGGTATCAAGATCGTCGTACCCTCCACCCCGGCAGATATGTACGGTCTACTGCGTGGGGCTATCCGCGAAGACAACCCCGTCTATGTGTTGGAACATAAGGCACTGTACAACATGAAAGGGGATGTACCTGATGACATGGGTCCCCTGCCGTTGGGTAAGGCAAGCATCGCACGAGAAGGAACAGATGTCACCATTGTTGCCATTCAAATGATGACACATCGGTCGCTAGATGCAGCCGACAAGCTCGCTTCCGAAGGGATTTCGTGCGAGGTGATCGATCTACGTTCTATGGCTCCATTGGACACAACAACAATTCTGGAATCAATTAAAAAGACAAACCGCCTTGTGATTGTAGAGGAATCCCCGCATTCGGCAGGTTGGGGAGGGGATATTGCCTCATTGGCTGCAAGAGAGGGGATATACTATCTAGAAGCCCCGGTTATAAGGGTCAATCTCGGTGAAACACTCACGCCCTACAGCCCACCGCTAGAAGACGCTGCAATTCCTAATGTGGAACGCATAGCAGCCGCAGTTAAGAGCATCATAAACTAGTGAAGCCATTGGCGTAGTTGTGCCAAAATAACCAGGGTTCATGTGTGAAAAGTGTGATTTGTAGGGGGCGCAGCATGCTGCGCCGTTTACAGAAAACCTCAAGAATCACATTTTCTGTAGCAATAATCCCGAATCACGGTGTCTTCCCAGTTGAAGCCATGCTTTTTGAGGCATGTGAAAGATCTTGTGGAGGATAGAAGGTGGGTTGAGGCGAAAACAAAAACCAGCTTCTAAGCTGGTTCTTGTTCGGACTACATCAAATGTGGCGTACCTGGAGGGATTCGAACCCCCGACCTATGGTTCCGTAGACCATCGCTCTAATCCGCTGAGCTACAGGTACGTATATGAATACGATCATACTCACCTCACTGTCTCAAGTCAAGGGTATTTGAAGCAGAGACGGTAAGATGCAGCATCCATCATTTGGCGCGAAGTTGCTGAAGCTGCCGCATCCGGTAAGCACGGTAAAAGCCCCAGGCGGCTGTCAGAAGAAATACCAGCCCAATTAAGGCCATGCTCCACCCACCCCGGAAAATATCAATGCCAAAAAAGATACCAATAAATCCAATCATTGCCGCACCGAAGATCGTGCGTCCGATCTGCTGCCTGGATGCATCTTCGATCATGCGCTGCACGCGCAGCTTACGCATGGAGAAAATCAGCGAGAATGCACCCGCTGCAATGATAAACAGGCTCAACACAATGTTGATCACATCCACAAAGATTTCATCATACGGGCTGTGCAGCAGTCCCATCGGGACAGAAAGCACTCCAATGATAATCAACGCAATACCCAGGAAGCGCAGAAAATTCTGCTCCGCTGCTGCCCACTCCTGCAAGAACTGCTCTTGATTGACCATATCCCCCTGATTCCCTCCATATTTTTTGGTTCAGCTAGATTTCTAAATCGTTCTCAGTTTCCTGGTTTTCAGCCGATACAGTCATCAGCAAGGCATCATATTGCTGCACTTTTCCCACACGCCAGAAGAACCAGCCCGCCAGAATCCCCAGTAAGCCACCCAGGATCAGCAGCAAAGGGCGTTGATTCATCGCTCCCATAGAAACCGCACTGAGCGCTCCAGCAACTGCCATGTACGCACGGTTGCGTTGTGTATCTACCGATGCAAAGCGCAAACTGAACTGTCGCTGAATCATGCGCCGACTGCGAAAAATCAGCGTCAGGCCGCTTGCCACGAACAATGCGGCTGCCAGTACCGTGAATTGATCGCCTGCGGTTTCCAGGGCAACCAGGGCAGCAGCGGCAAAGATCAGCACAACCCCCGCCATGCGTTCAGCAGATTTTTCGGTAAGCTGCCAATCTCGCAAGAACTCCTGTACATCCACGTTTGGTTTTTTGTTGGTAAACATCCACTTCATTCCCTTACAACTCTTAGCTATACCATATCATAATCTGTTGATCTGCAATTGTGAAAATTGCGCTACAAGTACAGAAGGACTACTTGCTATCGTTACACACAGGCCACCGAAAGCGGATTGATTATTCGATAATATAGCGAGCCTAGTTTCGGAGGGGTTCGATCATGTCGAACCCGCCTAAAGCCCAGCGGGTGCGTCTTGGACACACCCCTACGAAAATCCTCGGATAGACACCTACTCCAACAAACGCAGCAGCGCATCAATCACAGCGCGGGATTCGGGTGACACTGCCAGTTGGTAATCCGGCTGGTATTCGATGCCATAGGCTTCCCCGGCTGCAAACAGTGCTGCGCTTTCGGTGGGTTCGTTCTGTGCCGGACGCAGCCCATACTGCATCGCCAGCGCTTGACCTGAATCACTCAGCAAATAATCGGCAAAGCTCTGCACGGCGGCGATTTCAAGTTCCGTCACCTGGGCATCATCCCAACGCACCAGCGGAAAATCGAGCAGGAATTGATAGCCCGGATAGGCGAAGACGAAGCCTTCCGTGCGCGTGAGGCCATCTAAATTCACCAGCCATTGTGCTTCCGGCAGCAGGCCAAAATCTGCTTTGGCGGTTCCCTGCGCCGCCATCACCTGAGCCGGATCACCGCCGGGATTCTCAAAGGTGCTGATACTGTACTGGAAGCCTTCAAACCAGGGCGCAACTTCCATATCTCGCGCCATCTCGCGGGTAATCAAATCGGTGCGTTCTTCGTTGGCAGCCGCGCTGAGGAGTACCCCAATCCCCGCCATTGACCCAGTAGGCCATTCCATCGCCATATTGATATTGCCGCCGCTGGCTCCCAGGGCTGACCACGTTTGTGCGCTGACGGTATCCTGCACTGCCTGCCACTCGAAAGGCCGTCCGCCGTCCTGAGTCATCAATGCCACACGCGATCCAAATCCACCCCAGACCAGCGGCGTTCTTGCGACGGAATCGGCGACGACTTCCAGCGGAAGCGAGGCATATTCCACAGAAAGGCTCGAAGAAGCAATCCATGCAGCGGGGTGATTGCTGCTGCTCCATCCGCTGTCATTCTGGAAAACATCCAGATCATTGATAGCGGTCACTTCTACGCGGACGCGGGTGGTGTTGTTGATGATGGGATTGCTGGCGTTGTAGGCATCAGCGGCAGCACGCACCCAATCTTCTGCCAGCGGATCCACAGCGACAGTAATCACTTCCGGCGTTTGCCGTGTGACGAGATAATTGAGGCCGAATAATGCGCCGATCACCAGCAAGAAGCCCAGAAAGAGCAGGGTGGTGCGGTCAGGTTTCATGACGAGGGACATCCTTTGTTGTCAGATTCGCACTGCTTCCATTGTACCGGGTTCGTGCTGTTCTGCGTCCCTCAAATTGTGGGGGATTCGAGGTAAACGCATCAGAAATTGTTGAACCACGAAGACACGAAGGACACGAAGAATTTAGTAACCGATGTTACGCAGTAGCCCTTGCAATCAGCCTTTTTAGTTTTGATGAGCGTAAGCAGTCAGCGATCAGCCGTCAGCAACACCATGTTTTCAGAGCGTGTTTGTTAAAACGGGCATTACGCGAAAGGGTCGCCGAGGATTGAAATCCCCGGCTACAAAAGACCCAAACCCACTGAAGGGGTTATAAGATTGCTCTATAGATCAGAGTGATTACCAAGTGTACATTTTTCTATCTTTGGGACGGAAACGATTTACGGACATCGTGCCGCCAAGAAAACAGATGTAGGGGTTCGACCATGTCGAACCCGCTTTTAGGCCAGCGGGCGCGTCGTGGACACGCCCCTACGAGAAACAACATTGCAACGGCACGATGTCTACGACACTTTTCACGGTCGATGCCACTAAAATGTACACTACTGGTGGAAATCTAGCCTACAAACAATGCGTTTGAGGTGGCTTCAATACCGGACAAGGATTAAAATCCCCGGCTACAAAAGACCCAAACCCACTAAAGGGGTTATCAAGGCGCTCTCTAGAACGGAATGGTTGTCTCAGCGTCCCTTTAGCGGACGCTCACCCTGGTGTAGCCTGACGTTTTGAACGTCAGGTGCAGGGCAGCAAGCTCCCTCACAACACATCCGCTGGATCAATATCCACGTACCAGCCGGGGCGGGGTTGGATGCCGCGCAGGGCGGGGAGCGGGTCATTGCTGCGGATCAGGATTTGCCAGCGGTAGTGGCGGTCAATGCGCGAGAAAAAGCAGGGTGCGGGGCCAATCAGGTGCGTATCGGTGAGCACCTCTTGCTCGATGCGGTGCTGCAACTGTGCCGCCGCTTCCTCGATCTGGCGCTGCGCTTCGATGGGATGTGTGTGCTGCACCAGAATCCGCGCCATACGCCGGAACGGTGGATAGCCCAATTCACGGCGTGCCGCGATTTCTGCCTCGTAGAAGGCGGCGTAATCATGCGTGGAAGCGGCAACGACACTCATATGCTGCGGTTGATAAGTCTGCACGATGACCTTGCCACCCAGGATGCCGCGTCCCGCCCGCCCCGATACCTGCGTCAACAACTGGAATGCTCGTTCCTGTGCGCGGAAATCCGGCAGCGCCAACCCCGGATCAGCGCTCACGACACCAACCAGCGTCACCAGGGGTAAATCCAGCCCCTTCGCCACCATCTGCGTACCAATCATCACATCGGCTTCGCCACTGACGAACTGCGCCAGAATTTTCTCGTGTAGATCGGGCTTGCTGGCAGTATCCGCATCCCAGCGCACCGTCTTCGCCTGCGGGAAAACTTCGCGTACCGCACTTTCTACCTGCTGTGTTCCCGCGCCAAAATAGCGAATCCGGTCTGATCCACATTCCGGGCAAACCTGCGGCGGCGCTTGCTGATGTCCGCAGTGATGACAGCGCAGGGCTTCGCCTTCACGGTGATAGGTCAGCGGCGTATCGCAGCGCGGACACCCCGCTACATAGCCACAATCCCGGCAGAAGACATAGGTCGCCTGCCCGCGCCGGTTCAGGAACAGAATTGCCTGTTCGCCCCGTTCCAACACTTCGGTCAGGGCATGTTGTAATGCGCTGCTGAACATGCTGCGATTCCCGGCCTTGAGTTCTTCCCGCATATCCACCACCTGCACAGGCGGCAGATCAATGGTCATGGCATCCCCATCGGCGGGTTGGTAGGCCGTCTGGACTCCGCGCTGTTTCGCCTGGGATTGCACACGCTGGCGGTGTCCCATGATGCGGCTTGGCAGATGCAAATAGTCCAGTTCGCCGCGCTGCGCCCGATAGAAAGTTTCTAAATCCGGCGTGGCACTGCCCAGAATCACCGTCGCGCCCTGCACGACTGCGATCTTTTCCGCCACCGCCCGCGCATGATAATAAGGCGGATTGAAGGGCGGCGAATGTTTGTAGCTGTGGTCGTGTTCTTCATCCAGGATGATCGCGCCGATATTCGGCAGCGGTGTGAACAATGCCGAGCGCGTTCCCACGATCACGCCAATCTCACCCATTCGCGCCCGCTGCCAGGTGTCGAAGCGCTCCCCCGCGCTGAGGCTCCCATGTACCACCGCCACCTGTCCCGGAAAACGCTGTGCCACCCGCCGGATGGTCTGCGGAGTCAGGGCAATTTCCGGCACTAAGAAGATCGCTTGCTTGCCCTGTGCCAGCACTTCCGCGATGGCGTGCAGATAAATTTCTGTTTTGCCGGAGCCGGTCACACCATGCAGGAGGAATTTGTTTACCCGGTTTTCCCCCTCCGCTGCATCCCCTCCCCATAAGGTGTTTGGGGGCGCAGCACGCAGCGCCCCTACAGGGTTGTGTTGTTCTGCGATGATCTCGCCAATCACTTCCATCACCCCATCCAGATTGCGCAGCACATCCTCATTGCTGATCCGCAGCACGCGCAGGCCGAGCAATTCAAAATACATCTGGCGCATTTCATCGTACTCACGCTGCTCCTCATGGATGCCGCCCTCTACCTCGATAACCAGCTTCGCAGCCGGGGCGTAAAAATCCGCGATGAAGAAGTTGATTGTGTGCTGCCTGCGAAATTTGATGTCCTGAACTTTTTTGCCGCGTAACTGCTGCCACAACGCATCCTCCGCCGGAGTCGGATTCTTGCGCATATGCCGTGCGCGGAGTTTGAGTGTCTCCTTGTAGAATTTCACATTTGTGTATGTATGTACCCAGCCTTCATTAAGCCACTTTTTCTTCCCCTCCCCGCCGTCGCTACGCTCCGACTCCCCTCCCCATTGCAATGGGGAGGGGTTGGGGGTGGGGAGCATTGGAATTGTTCGCTGCTGACTTCCTCCCTGGATTCGGGGAGGGGGTTTGGGGGTGGGGTTTCCTTCTCCCTGCTCATCCTGCAATGGGGAGGGGCTTGAGGTGGGGTTTCCTTCTCCCTGCTCATCCTGCAATGGGGAGGGGCTTGAGGTGGGGTTTCCTTCTCCCTGCTCATCCTGCAATGGGGAGGGTTTGTCTTCTCGCTGTTTCGCAGAAAGGTTACGCTGCAACACCCCCCGAATCCGTTCCCAGACCTGCGCCTGTTCCGGCGTGAGTGCCAGCCGTTGACTCGGCACAAAGTCCCGATCTGCCAGCGAGTCACGGTACACAATGCGCTCACCAAGTATCACCAGCCCCTTACGTTCTAGCTGGTTCAAATCCGCGCTGGAAGCATCCGCCGCTTCATAGACATCGGTCACATCCAGCGGCGACTCATGGCGAGCGATATAAGCGAAGACGCGGCTCTGCTTAGGAGCGCGTTTTAACTTGTTCAGCGCATCCACCACTGCTTCCGGCGGGACGGCACGTTGGACTGTGCGGATCGTTTTCTGGCTCACAGATGGCTGTGCTAGCACCGCTTCTACGCTGACAGTTTCCTGTTTCTTCAGCGAACGAATCAGCGCATTGATCTTCTTGACTCCGGCGCGTTTCGCCAGCGCAGCCGTAGAAAGTGGACTTTCTTCGCGCAGCGCATCCAGAATCGCCAACTCGTCCTCACTCTGGCCTGCGGCGGATTCATCCAGCAGATGTACCATGCGCTGACTCTTGCCCGTGATTCCCGGCGGAAGCATCAACCACAGGCAGGCTCCTGGCGAAGCGAGGTAGACTTCGCTCATCCACATACCGAGTGCGATGTGTTCCAGCGTCATCACAGGCACAGGATCAAGCAATTCAATGATAGGCTTGGTCTGGATGCCTTCCAGTTCCGGGGGGAGTTCCAACGAAATGGATACCACAATTCCTGGCTGCATGGCAGTGCCGAAGGCCACGCGCACCAGATGCCCAGGCCAGACGAGCATGTCTTCCGGGACGTGGTAATGAAAGGTCTGGTTCACTGCTGTGTTCACAGCGACTTCAGCGTAAATAATGCTATCACTCATTTGTCTGCTATCCGGGGGTGCAGCGGACAGTTACTTCTCATTGTAGCGAGGTTTGCTAGAAAAGTGAGCCTTGAACCGCAATCTATCACACGGTTTATGCGGGATTGCAGTACAATAGATTGGTGGACAATCGAGACGTTAGATGCTGTAATACGCCTTGCGATGAACATTGATGAAATGAGTTTGCTGATGCGCATGAAGTCTGTGATACTGGTAAGCCTGTTTGCTATTTTGATCGCGGCCTGTACCCCTGCATCGGAAGAAAACAACACTGTCGCACCAACAGAAGCAAATGACTTGGCAGATATTGAGCCACTGGGGGAAGAACCCACAGAAGTTGATCCAGCAACAGCTACCCCCCTGCCAACAGCGACTACCAATCCCGGCTTTCCGGGAATTGAATTACTCGCTGCGCCGGGGTTGGGATGCAGCTATGATCCCGCAGCCGGGGAGCCATTGTTATTCAATGCACTCTATTACAACATGAGCAGCCAGTACGATGTCCGTGAACGTGTCTACGATGAAAACGGCGAGTTGCTGTACGAAAACACGCACACCGCGAGCGAACAAAGTGGCGCGGATGTTTACACAGTCTCGCCGGATGCATATGAAGTGCCGGAAGATTCTGCGCTTACGCTGGAACTGGTGGTGACACCTGCCGGGATTGAGAATGCACCATTCACGTCACGCAGCACATTGATCTACAACTGTTTCACCGGGCAGACTATCGAGAATACATTTGAACGTGCCGGACGCTAGTGCAAAACAGGTTCATTCGCTTTCATCTTCAACCAGGAGAAGGATGCCTCATGTTGAAAAATGTTGTTCTAGTTTTCTCGCTGCTGCTGTTGATGGCAGCCTGTTCGCCAGCCGCAGAAGACGCAACCGCTATTTCTACAGAAGACGCGACGGAGGAAGTCGAAGTCCAGGCTCCGACCCAAACGCCGACAACTCCTGCGACAGCCACAACGGAAGCAACTGAAACCATCACGGAACCAACATCAACACCGATGCAAGTTCAGCAGCCGCCTGCCATAGAACTACTTGGGGGCGCTGCGGATAGCTGCGTGAACCCGGAGGATTATGGGCAGGTGATCGGCTTTGATGCCCGATACCAGGACATCACAACCGAACATTTCGTTGTGATTCGCTTGCTGGATTCTGAAGGAAATGTGCTGGCAGAGGATGCGGCACACCCCGAAAACCGCGATGGTGAAGCAGGCTACGGCTTCTATCCGTTGGCATACTCTATGCCGGAAAACTCCGAAATCACCGCCGAAGTAACGGTCTACCTCAGCGAAGCAGATGACGCACCCGCCAGCAGCTATTCTGTAGTCGTCTATGACTGCACGACGGGCGAAGTGTTTTCCAGCAATTTCCAGCAGTACGCGCCATGATCGCTAGCAGGCAGCGCGGCGGGGGCGGCTACAGTAGCGATGCTGGGCTTCCCCCGTTGCGATGAATTCCGCCAGCAGGGGACGACTGAAAACGAAATCACGCGGGTGTGCCGTATCGTGGCAGGTGAAGCAGTCGTTCACATTCTCGCTTGTGGAGTCAAATGTCACCGGATCAAACGAGGCAAAGTTCCAATCCCCCACGCGAGAACTCGTCGCAAGGTCTTGTAATTCCCAGGTGCTGCGCTTTTCCGCCATGTGAATATTGCCGCTGATTTGCGTCGGGATGAAGCGGCGTTCGTCATCCAACAGTGGCGTACCCGTAATTCCCTGGCGCACATCGTATACTTCAATGATGATCTGAGTCCCATCGGGCAGCGGTTCCCCGCGCATCCATTGCGCCAGCGCATCTGGTTCGATGTAGAGGCGGCGCGTCACATTGTCCACACGATCCACCGCCGCATACAACACAAACGTCTCCCGATAATCTGCCGGAAGCGTCATCAGGGTGGGATTCGGTGGCAGTTCCGCCGATGTCATTTCGCCCGGCCTGGAGGTCGCAGCAGCAATCAGCAGCACCAATAGCAGCGCACCGAAGTAGAAAAGTGGGGTCGGGATGCGTTTCATCATGTGCGTAGTGTAGAGCGAAATTCTTTCTGGTGCATTACGGCAGGGCAGCTTGTCGTTCTTTCGCTGCTGCGCCCATAATGTATTGTTGTCCCTATTGGTGAGAAGCGAGTATACAAACAAGGTTCATGTGTAACCTGGGGTATCGGTATCCTGGTTGATTGCCAACGAGAAGATTGCGCATCGCCATAACGTAGAATCAAAACACTCCGCCCATTGACGGAGTGTTTTTTCTTGTTTAGATCTGGGTTGCTTTGCGCATCTGTTGCAGCAGGTTTGCAGACCATGCGGCACGTTTGCGCGGTTGCTTTTTCGGCTTTTCAGCCTTCGCGGGTTCGATGTACGGCGCAATACGTTCTTCGTGAATCTGACGCAATTGACTCGCAGTGAACATCTGCATGTTTCATGCCTCCTGATATTGGGTTCTGTGTCAATCCTGGCTTGGCGAAAATCGCCGGAAGTAAGAAGCCACTCGAAAGAAGACTATCCCTGGCAATCAACACAATTTCCACAACATGCGAAGGCAGATTGTTTAAGTTGGTAAATTTCAAAAATCGGGAATGCACGGAGAGAATTACCGCGCTCACGAATAGCAATGTACACCCAATACGAATTGGATGTCAATGGCAGCGAGGCAGGTCTGATGCTCCTTTAATGAAGCCACTGCGTGGTTTGCCTGAACCACGTCTCGCGCAAAACAACCAGGCTCTATGACCGTGCATCCCCTTCCCAAATTCCGCCCCCTTCTCATCGGGAAGGCAGCAGGGGGCGGGGATGCATTGTGAAGTGGTACTCAGCTTTCGACTTGCAAACCGCGTGGGGTCAGCACGTATTCAATGCGACCAAGCACATAGTCAATCAAGATTGCCAGGATCGCAGCCGGGATTGCACCCAGGAGGATGAACGAGTCAATTGTCATCGAGAGGCCACTGGCAATCGGCGTACCGAGGCCGCCAGACCCCACGAAGGCACCCAGGGTTGCAGTCCCTACATTGATCACCATACTGGTGCGGATCCCTGCCATGATGACGCTGCTCGCAATCGGCAGCTCAATCTGGAACAAGATTTGCGTTGGCGTTAACCCCATCCCACGCGCCGAATCAATCACAAAGGGATCCACTGATTCCAGCCCTGCAATCGTATTGCGCAGCACAGGCAGCAAACCATACGCCACCAGCGCGATGATCGCAGGCCAGAAGCCAAAGCCGATCAACGGAGCCATGAACGCGACAACCGCAATGGTCGGCACAGTCTGACCACTGTTCACCAGATTATTCACCAGCGGCAGCACTTCACGGAATTCTTCGCGGGTGACGAGAATGCCGAAGAACAAGCCCGTTGGGATGGTGATGAGCGACGACACGAAGACCAGTTCCAGATGCTGCGCGGCAAATTCAATCACAGTAGCATTCGGATGAACAAGCTGGGCGCTGGTGGGGAAGATAGCTGCCAGGAAGTAATCCCACAGCGGTTCATGCCCATAGATTGACCAGAAGAAGAAGAAGACTTCCACCACGCGCAGCAGCGGACGCAGCAGCTTATCGTCTGAACCACGGAAATAGATGTACACCAGCAGTTCGATGCCAGCGACAACCAGCGTGAAGATGTACAATGGTATGCCTGTATTCACAGGAATAATTTCCATCACACGTTCCGCGCTGCCGATGACTCTGAAAATCCACAGATCGACACCGAGAGAGGCACGAGGATGAAAGTCGTTCAGCGCATCTTGCACGCGATTCGCAACCTGATTCTCGACAGCGCCGTCACGATAGGTGATGAGCAGCGAGTCGGGAGTCAGCGTCAGGGATTCCAGGGCAGTGACGCGCTCGAACAAAAACTGTGCCAGTTCAGAACCCTGTTCCCCTGCTTCACGGGTTTCGTAGATTTCTTCTTCCCCTACCGGAATCAGAGTCGGGGTATATAGCCCATAACGCCATTCCGGGTCTGTTGTGGTGAAGACCAGGGTATTCTCTTCGTCTGTAGCCAGAGCGCCTTCAATCGTAGCGCCATCATTGATGACAGCATTGGTGACCGGACGTTGCGCACGGCGCAGCATCAAATCCGCTTCGATGTCATTATCATAAACGATGCTGATCGTCTGCCCTTCGATGCGCACTTCCGTAACATCAGGCACATTCTCGAACAGCACGGATGCTACCGGGTTCGTGGTATCGTCAGAGAAGGTTCCTTCTTCCACCACAGTCGATTCTTGTGGCACAACGTTGTATTCAAATGTGCCAGCGATGATCTCCAGGAGAACTGTGTTCTCTGCATCTACTGGTTGGGATAACAGTTGGAAATCCGACGGGAAGCGCTCCTGGTCGCGCATGGTGACAACCTGCATGCTGACGAGGAACACCACAGCAGTGACGACCAACCAGAACACCACCAGTGACGGAAACTGAAAGCCAGCTCCAGAACTCTCAGGAACCGTTTTCTGCTTTTCGTCCGCCATTATGGTGTCCCTCCGTTCTCCGGCATAGCCTCAGGGTCATAGGATGCGAGGTCTTGCAAGGCTTTCAGGGTGATTGTCCCCACCAGCCGCCCTCGTTGATCCACAACTGGGGTGATGCGGAAGCCACGCGCAACCATCGCACTCAGCGCTTCACGCGCCGTGGCATCGGAACGCACCGCAATATCGACCCAGGGTGCTTCGTACATGGCATCCAGCAGGGAGGTATTTGTTTTCAGTTCTTCTTTATCCACCCACCCTTTGAGGGCGCGACTGTCTTTATCCACAATGAAGATGGAGTTTGCGCCGTAATCCACAAAGCACTGTTTGGCATCTTCAATCGTAGAGTCCAGGGTGCAGGTCGGCGGGTCTGTTTCCATCAGGTTGCGGATGCGAACCAGCCCCAGGCGTTTCAACGTGCGATCCGTACCGACGAAATCGCGGACGAAACGGTTGATGGGGTGTGCCAGGATCGTATCCGGCGTATCGTACTGCACCAGGTATCCATCGCGCATGATGGCGATGCGATCCCCCATTTTGATGGCTTCATCAATGTCGTGCGTCACGAAGATGATCGTCTTGCCAACTCGTTCTTGAATTTGCAGGAACTCCGCCTGCAAGATTTCTCTCGTGATCGGGTCAACCGCGCCGAACGGTTCATCCATCAGCATAATTGGCGGATCAGCCCCCAGCGCACGCGCCACGCCGACGCGCTGCTGCTGCCCACCGGATAGCTGGCGGGGGAATTTATCGCGGGTGATGTCCGGTTCCAGGCCGACGAGTTCCAGCAGTTCATCTACACGCTGGCGGATGCGGCCTTCATCCCAATTGAGCAAACGCGGCACAATGGCGATGTTATCCGCGACGGTCATGTGCGGCAGCAAACCAATCTGCTGAATGGCATAGCCAATCTGCCGCCGTAATTCTTCTACCTGAAGTTCCGTATTCGACTGCCCGTTGATGAGGATTTCGCCGCTGCTGATGCTGGTCAGGCGGTTAATCATCCGCATGGATGTCGTTTTGCCGCAGCCGGAAGGGCCAATCAAAACGCAGATTTCCCCTTCATGCACCTGCAAGTTCAGGTTATCCACCGCCCGGAAGCCGTTGGGATATTGCTTGACGACGTTCTTGAATTCAATCATTTAACCTACTTCCCACATACGCTACATCGTTACCATACACGCCTAGTACCGAATCCCAGGCGAAGTGAACAAGTTCTCTGCAATTTGCAACAGGGCATCCAACAACACTGCCAGGATGACTGCCGGAATTGCACCTAACAAAATCAAATCAACGGAGGTGGTATTCACACCAAGCAAGATGAAATCACCCAACGCGCCTGCCCCGATGATCGAAGCGACTGCCGCAATCCCGACGAGTGAAATGGCTGCATTCCGAATCCCTGCCATGATGATAGGGAAGGCCAGCGGAAGCTCAATCTGGAAGAAAATCTGCCAGGGAGTCATCCCCATGCCACGCCCGGAGTCGATGATGGCAGGGTCAACGTTGTTCAGCCCGGCGTAGGTATTGCGCACCAGCGGCAGCAAGGAATACAACGTGAGTGCGATAATTGCCGGAGCCGTACCAATACCGGAAACACCCAGGTTACGAATGCTGAGAGTCTCTAGCGTCCTCGTGCCGATTACATCTCTCGCGCCGACCAGCACCAGCCCCACCAGAACCACTGTTGAAACACCAAATAGGCCGTAGCGTGCATATTTCAGCCTGCGAATCGTCTTCGCCTGATCCATCCGCCGATCAATTGCCATCAGCACAAACACCACCCCATACCCCAGTAAGACCAGAATCAGGGTCTGGCTGAGTGCCGGATTGGTGAATACATTCAGCACCGCTTCAAAACCGAAGGTGATGAACAGAATGGCAAAGAGGCTGACGGGCACGAACACCACCAGGAAGGCGAATACAATCACCCAGGGTTGCAACTGTGCGGGCAAACTACGTTGGAGGCGAATCGTGATGACCAGGATCACCACGGCGATAATCAGGCTGATGATGAAGAAACGCAGCACATCCGTGAACATCTGGTCGCCAAGGCGTGCCAGCGGAACCAGCAGCACACCAAACAGCGCAAGGCTGGGGATCGTCTGGATGATGCCGACGGCGTACAGAATAATGTCGCCCATGCGTTCATCACGGGCAGCCCATAACCCCAGTGCAATACCAATGACCAGACCAGCGATCAAGGAGACAAGTACGAAAACAAAATGCTCCACGAAGCGCAGGCCGAGCGTATCACCACGCTGCGAGAATTCCACCAGGATTGAGAAAATATCAAATTGCCCACCAACCAGCATCAGCAGCACAAGCACCACGCCACTTGCCGAGGCAATAGCACGTAACCAACCGCGAATGCCGACTGCGACAAGATCTCGCAGGCCACCAAACAGCACAATGTAGCCGCCTAATAACCCGAATGCGATTGCACCGGAAGTGAAAATACGCGGATTGCTGATGCGTGTCCCTTCTTCAAAGAAGGTTTCCGCATTACTCAATAATCCCGTTGCGGCGTTTGCTGGCAGCAGTAATGTCAGCACCAGGATTAAATTGCCGACGACGACTAATGCCCATCCCCTGCGTGCTTGTTGTTCCTGAAAGGCGAGGACAAGTGCCACCAACGTCAGGATAAACAAGGCGATATAGCGAAAATCACCCGGCAGCTCGAACAGGTTGACCGAAAGGCCGGATGCGAGACGGTTTGGTTTGACTTCAAGCAGGGGTAAAAAGAAGAAACCAAAGGCTGCAACAATACTCCCCAGAATCGATATTCGGTTGCTAATGGCACTACCTCCTGACTGACGGTACCGACGGTTGAACCCCACACATTGTGCGTAACGTACTCAGTACATGGCACGTTTAAAATTCCGGTTTTGGGTTTATAATCTTGCTGGAATAACTGTGCAAAAGGTCGGGAGCCATCCGACCTTTTGCGTACTCAGTTTTTCTATCCGGGGTGTTCGACGAATTGCTTCGCCGGACACCTTTTCAATTCTGAAACTGCTTAGTTGCCGATGAAGCCGTTTTCAGCCAACCAGGATTCCGCAACATCACGCGGGTTTTCGCCGTCAACTTCGACGCGAGCGTTCAGCGTCTGCAAGGTAACGTTATCCAGCGCACGGAAGACCGGGTTTAGAAGACCTGCGATTTCCGGGTTCGCACGGATGACTTCACCACGGAAGACGGGGGTCGGAGCGTAGATCGGCTGCGCACCCAACGGATCTTCCAGAACGACGAAGTTGTATGCCTGCAGCGCACCATCGGTTGCATACGCCATAGCGACATTCACGTTATTTGCGCCTTCGTTCAGTGCCTGTTCCGTCTGTGCGGGGGTACCACCAGCGATGATCAGCAACTGATCTTCGGTCAGGTCGAAGCCGTAGGTTTCTTCGAATGCCGGGATGCCATCCGGGCGCTGTGCAAATTCGTCACCAGTCGCCATGTACACTTCACCACCAGAGTTCACGTAATCAGCGAAGTCCTGTGCGGTGTAGATGTTGTTTTCTTCCGCGAATTCAGCGGTGACAGCAAATGCATAGGTGTTGTTTGCGGGGGTGGGTTCCAGCCAGATCAAGTCGTTAATCGCAGCATCGTAGGAACTCACGATGGAGTAACCCAGAATGCGATCGCCGTAAGCTTCCTGCGGGATATTTGCCCACTCTACGTCACTGAAGTAGTTGTAGAGAGCCGTACCCGTGTATTCAGCGTAGACATCAATTTCGCCATTAATCAGTGCATCGCGGTTGACCTGCGTGCTACCCAGGTTCGTGCGATCTTCAACAGCGTATCCAGCATCTTCCAGGGTAGCCAGAATAATCTGACCCAGGACGATCTGCTCGGTGAACTGCTTGGAACCAACACGGATCGGTTGATCCTGGGCTGCGACGATGCCGCCAACCAGGCTCATCACCAGTGCAACGACAAACAGCAAAGAAATCGTTTTACGCATTATGTACTCCTGTTGTACTTGAACAATAGATGATGTTTTATTCGGCTTGTTTATGTAAACCGATTACATCCAACGCAAAAACAAGGTTTCATTTCTTGGGCGGAAACGATCCTTGAGCGAAAAGTATACGCAAACAGTAGAGGCGCTTGCGCCGGGGTAAAACAACAAACTTCGGGTATTCCGTGTGGCGATTATTAAATCCCCGTTCCACACAGAAAATCAACGAGAATTACAGTATGTTTTGCCAAAAGGCAATTGTTGTTTCAGGTGCCGAGTATAAAAGAAATTTTGGTAGTTAGCAAGGTTCAGACGTTAAATCTACGTTAAACTCCGCCTGGTGTGCTTTGCAGCCAGCCCCTTACCGAAGCCAGCCTTGCGCCCAGGGTATGTGCTGCCTATGGTAGATGCTGGTCATCGCAGCACAGAGAACAGCGACTATGCAGCCCATTGTTTACTACATCAGCAGTCACGGTTTTGGTCATGCGGCACGCCAACAAGCCGTAATTCAGCAATTAGCACGAGGCGGCGTTTCGGTTCATGTGCGCACCGCTGCGCCGCAGCAGTTCTTCCACGAGGCTGCCAGCTATCACCCACAGCGCTATGATGTGGGCATGCTGCAAGCGGATGCTCTCAGCTACGATATTGCCGGGTCATTTCGCTGGCTGGCGGATTTTATGCAGGGGCAAGCGGCACTCATCGCCCAGGAAGTGAATTTCGTGCGCGGAATTGACGCGGGGCTGGTCGTCAGCGATATGCCGCCCCTTGCTATGGAGGTTGCTGCTGCTGCGGGACTTCCCTGTATTGCCATCACCCACTTCACCTGGGATTGGGTGTACGAGCATTATGTGGATCAATACCCGCAAGCTGCCCCACTGATTGCGGCGATCCGCACCAGCTATGCCAAAACGACCCTGGCGCTGCAACTTCAGATGCCCATCCCACACCCGTTTGATGTGTTCCCGACAGTCGAAACCATCCCCGGTCTATATAACCCCACCACGAAAAGCCGAACTGAGATACAGGCGGAATTTGATCTAGCACCCGATGCGCGGGTGGGGCTGATTTCAATGGGTGGGCATGCCTGGAGCAACCTGGATTTGCGGGCGTTGAAAGCGATGGACGACTGGATTTTCCTGGTGAATGATGCCGCCTGGGAAAGCGTCTCGGATGCTCCGCAGCGTTTCCGGCGCGTGCCGTCCGGGTATCCGGCCTACCATAATTTGATTGCGCATGCGGATGTGCTGGTGGGGAAAGTCGGCGGCAGCACCGTTGCGGAAGTGGTGGGACACGGCACGCCCATGATTTATACCACGCATCCTCTCTGGCGCGAGAGTGCCTTACTGCGCGAAACACTGGAACGCTATGCTGTCGCCAGCCAGTACATCGAACGGGAGGCTTTCCAACGTGGGGAATGGGTGGAAGCCCTGAACGCTGTGTATGATGGGTCGCGCCGTGAAGCCTATTCGCAGCCCAACGGCGCGACCATCGCAGCCGAAAAAATCCTGTCGCTGCTGTAGCGTCTATCCGGGGATCAGCCCTTCACCTAGCCCCTGGCGTGGTTTCTGCCCAGGCTGCTCCCCTATACAACCGGACGTTTCACACCGGAGCCAGAAACGAAAGAGCCTCCCGGTTCGGAGAAGCTCTTTCGCCACGCTATAGGGGATTGGGAGAGGATATATGCGTCTTAGGGTTGGCTGCCTGCCACCAGGCTGCCATTGACGTAGACTGGCAGGCGGTTCGTTGCCTGGAAGCTGTTACCTGTGACACCGAGCCACCAGTCATTCCCAGGGTTGAAGTCATTGCGCCAGTCGTTCAGGTGCAGCGAGCCATGGAATTCCCAGCTTGCATTGCTGCCGAGGCTCGTGCTGCCATAGCTTACGGTATAGAAGTAGGTATTGCCACTGTGCTGGGTGGGGCCGCTGATGTTTGCTGCACCCGACTGATCCCAGTATGTATCCAGCACATAGTTGCTCGCGGCGCGTCCGTTTTCTACGGTGAAGTAGATGCGGAAGCTGACGTTAGACTGTGCGCCGCCCGTGTTGCGCAGGCGGATTTGGAACTGAGCCTGCTGGTTATTCACGGTACTGGTCTTGATTTCCGTGCTGAGTGCGCCACCGGGTACTTGTGTCGGCTGTACAGGCGGCTGTGTTGGCTGAACCGGAGGCTGCGTCGGCTGTACAGGCGGCTGTGTTGGCTGAACCGGAGGCTGCGTCGGTTGTACAGGCGGCTGCGAACCATTGGGTTCCTGCCCGTAAACCAGGTTGCTGCCCTGATACAGCGGGATGTAGCTTGTGCTGCTCATGGTGGCACCCAGCCCACCCGTCTTCCACCAGTCATTCGCCGTGTTGTTGTTGCTGCTCCAGTTTTGCAGGCGCAGGTTCCCATGATAGCGCCAGCTTGCACCGGGGTTCAACGTTGCCGCATAGCTTACCGTGAAGTAGTGGATGCTGCCACTCAGTTGTGCAGGCCCACTAATTGTTGCACTGCCAGATTGATCCCAGTATTTTTCCAGCACGTAGTCACCTGCGCTGAGGCCGTTGTCTACCGTGAAGTACAGGCGCAGGTTGAAGTTACTCTGGGCGCTGCTGCTCACGTTGGTGATGCTGTATTCGAACTGGGCTTGCTGTGCATTATCCGTGCCGTTGCGCTTGATTTCCACCAGGAAATTGCTGCTCGGCGGCTGACCACCCGCGCTGGTGATCGTCCAGGTGAAGCTCGCAGTGCCTTCATCACCATCCGCTGCGACCACGCGCAGGGATACCGGGTAGTTCCCTGCCTGCGTCGGCACACCACTGATGAGGCCGCTGGCTGCATCAATGCCCAGGCCCGCCGGGAGACCTTCTGCGATGTAGCGCAGTGCGCCACCATCCGGGTCTGTCGCCTGGATTTGCAGGCTGACGCTGCTGCCTTCGGCGGTATTCTGGTTACCTACCGGGCTGATGCTCGGTGCGCCCAGGTTGCCTTCTTCTGTCGGTTCTTCTGTCGGTTCCGTCGGTTCGGCAGTTGGTTCTTCCGTCGGTTCCTCGGTCGGCGGTGTCGGTGTCACTTCTTCCGGGGCGCTCACATGGATGGTGATGAGTGCCGTCGCTGTTTCTGCACCGTCGGATACGGTGTAGGCGAAGATTTCTGTCCCTTCGAAACCCGGTGCGGAGGTGTAGGTCAGCATATTGCCGTTCTGCTCGATGGTACCGCCGCCGGAGCCGATGATGATCTCTGTGCTAACGGTCTGCTCTGCCGTGCTGATGATGTCCACCAGGTTCAGTTCATCACCGTCCGGGTCGCTGTCGTTTTGCAGCGGGTCAATGCTTGCCGGTACGCCCGTCAGGACGCTGACTTCGTCATTTTCCGGTGTCGGCGGGACGTTGACGGTCTTGTTCCCTGTACCGCAGACCAAGATTTCCAGCCCCATCACCATGGCATTCTGTAGCTGGTTCACGAATTCGATTTCCAGCAGGCCATCGGTAATCACTTCGTATTCCTGCACGAAGCCGCGCATATCGGAACCTGCATAGGCGAAGGGTTCAAAATTATCCTGCACCTGCTGCTGTTCAATGAAGATGTCGTAGTTGCGGTTGCCAGCTTCTTCAAAGTACAGTTCTGCCAGGTAGAGGCGCACAGTGTATTCACCGGCTGGCATGGTGAAGCTCCAGATCATCGGGACATCGCTGTTTTCGTTGTAGCGTTCCGTCTGGAACAGGGCTTCCGGTACGACATCCAGCAGGTTCGCCAGCGATGGATCGCTCATGTCGATGGCGTTAGCGGTGCTGGCTACTTTGTTGGAAGACTGCTGCGCATTGACGTAGGGCGAAGGATTGCTGCTCGTATCCGCACTCCAATTCGGGTAGCCCTCGTCGGCATCGGCTGCTGCGATTTCGTCACCACCCGCGTTCACACGGTAGATCGGTTCGCAGACGGTCTGTTCATTCGGGTTGGGTTCTTCCGTCTCAACGGGGGTCGGGGTTTCCGTCGGTTCCACAATTTCCGGCGTGACCTCAATCGTGACAGTAGCGGTTGCCGTATCGGTGCCATCGCTGATGGTGTAGGTGAAGCTATCCGCACCTGCGAAGCCTTCATTCGGCTGGTATGTGATTTGCGTATCGCCCATCACCACTATACCATTCTGCGGGTCAGTCACTCCGGCGAAGCTCAGTGTATCGCCATCTGCATCGGTATCATTGGAGAGAACCGGGATCGTCACAGCCAGCCCCTGAACAGTCGAGGCAGCATCGTCAGCAGCCACCGGGGGCGTATTGGTGATCGGCGGTTCCGTCACACATCCGCTGCCTGCCAGGATTTCGATACCCATCACGGCAGCATTCTGGATGACGTTTGCAAATTCAACATTCAGGATCGTGTCACTATTCACGACGAAGGTTTGCATGAACCCTGCATCTGCGCCTGCAATCGTGTAGGGGTCGAAGTTATCCAGCACAACTTCCCCTTCGATGCTGACATCGTAAGCACGGTTCCCCGCGAGATCAAAGTAGCGCTCTGCGAGGTACAGGTTCACCGTGTAGGTTCCCTGTGCGACCGGGAAGCCCCAGCGCATCGGTACACCTGCGTTGTTGTTATAGCGTTCGGATTGGAAGAGCAGCATCGGAATTTCTGGTGTCAGCGACGGATGCGTCATCGTCACCGGGTCGGTGCTGCTGGTCGTCTTGTTGGACGATTGTGCAGCATTCACATAGGCCGAGGGGGTCGCTTCGGTATCCGCACTCCATGCCAGGCCATCCGCCGGAAGTTCGTCACCACCAACATTCACGCGGTAGACAGGGGCGCATTGTGCCGGGATTGTGGGCTGCACGGTAATGCGTACTGATGCGCTGCGCTGGCTGCTGCCGTCTGTGATGGTGTAGGTGAATTCATCGTAGCCGTGGAAACCTGCAAACGGCGCATAGTTGAAGCTGCCATCGCTGTTGACGACCACTGACCCATTCGCGGGGGCGGTGTAATCGACAACCTGAATGGTGCCTTCTTCTGTTTCATCATTGGCGAGTACGCCTGGTGCGCCAACGCTCAGGGGTTGATCTTGCTGACCGCCGTAGCTGTCATCATTGGCGAGCAGGAAGGGCGTACCAGTTTCGCTACCAATCGCCGGAACACCTTGCGCGACCATATCTCGCATGGAAAAGTAAGCTGGTTTGGGTTGGAAATTCACATCAAATGGCAAGGGAACCTCGTCCGCATCATGACGTTGTTCAATCCAGGTGTAGCGATCCGTGAAACCCCAGGTGACGATGGCAGTGCATGCCGGAGCCTGAGCGCATACTTCCGTGATTGCGCGGTATTCTTCGGCCTGTTTTTCCAGCCTCTGCTGCTGGCTGCCGCCTTCACCATCCATGCGGATGTCAATTTCCGTGAACTGTACCTGCAAACCCAGGTCTGCAAGGCGTTGGATGTTCTGGCGCACGGAGTCAATGCGTGTTCCCTGGCTCACCCTGCGGTGCATTTGCATCCCCACACCGTGAATGGGTACGCCACGCGCAACCATATCCGCAACGATGTTGTAGATCACATCGGCTTTGTGGGTCATCTCTTCAGCGGAGTAATCATTATAGAAGAGCAGTGCGTCGGGGTCTGCTTCATGCGCAAACTGGAAGGCATAGTCCATGAATTCGGGGCCAATCACGTTATACCAGACCGAACGACGATAATCGCCTTCCAAGTCAATCGCCTCATTGACGACATCCCAGGCGTAAATCTGCCCGCGATAGTGCCCCATAACAGTATGGATATGCTCTTCCATCACCGCGAGAAGTTCATTGCGCGTCCAGGAACGGTTGTAAATCCAACTTGGGACATTATTATGCCAAATAAGGGTATGACCACGAATTTGCATCCCGTTATCTCGCCCCCAGTTAACGACGGTATCTGCACGACTGAAGTCGAAATTTCCCTGGGTAGGCTGCAAATATTTCATCTTCATGGAATTTTCCAGCACGATGACGTTGTACTCCGAAGCGGCAATTTCTGCGTAAACCGGGTCTGAAGTCAACGCGCCATAATTAATGGCTGTACCGATAAGGCGGTTCGTACCAGCAGCGGCATCGCGCAAGGATGGGCCGGGTTCCGCAGCATGGCTGCTCGCAGACACCGACAAGAACATAGAAAGCAGCAGGAAAAGGCTTACTTTCACGAGTGCAAAGGTTTTAGTCTGCTTCATGATCCCTATCTCCACATAGACTTGTATTGCCTATCACACCCGAAGGCGTGAGATTATCGAGAAAGAATTGGGGAAAATTAAAGGTAACATTTCCCCCGCGACATCTGAACAATACATCTTTCCCGTAATGTGGCCTATAGGACTAGTGGGTTAATTAACGTCATCGTTACAAAAACGGGACGTTTTACCTATGCCTTAAGGGTTCCAGTTCGAGCGGCCTCCCAAATTGTTGCGAAAAGTGAGCAAACATTGCGTGTAATCTTAACTCTAAGGTAACATTTTCCAAATTAACTGTTACATTGCCGAATCTAAATGCGCTTTATTTCTGATTGTTTCGTATAGATTCGATCCGTTTGGGGGGCAAAGAGTTAAGAGAGTTGTCTAAGAATTGTCAAGATTTTTGTCAGGTTGCGTCATTTCGGATCAAACGCTTGTGAAAAAATGTCTCAACTCTCAAATCCAGGGGAAGGTTGGCAGAAACACATAACGGGAAACTTGCTCAGTGGGAACATTTAGCGCCATCTGGCAAAGTGTGTTGATCTATCCATCATTGACCAGACGTGACGAAGCAGGGGAATATTTTGCGCTGGTGGCGGTGAAGTAGGTTGCTGCAAGACGGGTCTAATTGTTCCCCAAAGCGAAATCCAATGGAAGATCATTTCGTACCTTGTAGTCTGCAAACCGTGAACACACTTCGTTCTGGCATGAGGGGTAAACATGATCTTTCATCTTTCGCTTCCGCAGGTTTTCCGGGAAGGCATCATCGCCAGCTTAATCGGCGGTATTCCGGTTGTCGTCATCATGAGTGCCGTTGGCATGTTTGAGAAGCTTGCGGCTTTTCTGGGATTGGGCGAGAACTTCGCTATAGGTGTCGTGCTGCATTTTCTGATTTCGCTGGTGTATGGCCTGCCCGTCGGGGTGATGATCTACTACCTGAAGAATTACCGCTTTCCGAGTCGTTCGCTGCGCACGCTGGCGCTGGCCTTCGGATTCGGATGGGGTGTCGTTACGTGGCTGATTGCGATCAGTTCGATGCCGATGGTGATGAACGGGGAAGCCTTCTTCCTGGGCTTTGATCCGGCAAAGATTTTCACTGTAAACTACCTGCGGGCGATTTCGATCAGTTTCGTAGGACATAGCATTTATGGCATGGTGACAGCAATTGCCTTTCTCTGGCTGCATCATCGCGCCGCAGAAGCAGCAGCGGTGGCCTCCGCTACGGCCTGAGATTGTGCATTGAATTTCTGACGCGGCAGGTTTAAAGACCTGTCCGGTATTGAAGCCAACTCAAACGCATTGTTTGTAGGCTAGA